>CANKYF010000005.1 GCA_947487895.1 uncultured Flavobacteriaceae bacterium | reverse complement strand
GTATATTCAATACGGCTACTTCCATACAAACTGCATATACTAAGTTAGCACACTGGTATAAGGACGTGGAAAAAACTGGGCTTAGAGCCTTCAATACCATTGCAAATACTATAACACTGAACTATAGGGCTATTCTAAATTATTTTATCAATAGAAGTACTAATGCTTCTGCTGAATCCTTCAATGCCAAAATAAAAGCTTTTAGAAGGCAGTTTAGAGGTGTCAAAAACACAGAGTTCTTTCTCTTTAGACTAACGCAAATTTTTGCTTAAACACAACATTTAGGATTGATCCAAAATAGACCTTTATAAGGTCTAAAAAACACAGCTATGTCCATTATCCTTTCTCACTCAACAAAATTCCACAAAAAAACCCATCACTTTCGTGACAGGTTTTGTTTTGCTCCTCAGGTTGGGCTCGAACCAACGACCCTCTGATTAACAGTCAGATGCTCTAACCAACTGAGCTACTGAGGAAGGTTGCTATTTCTTTTTAGCGAGTGCAAATATATATTATTTTTTAATTGTTACAATATATTTTTAAAAAAAATTTATCCAAAAATTGCTTTATAAATATCATTACCATTTGCAAAGAGAACTAATGCAATCAAAATGAAGAAACCAACCATTTGTGCGTACTCCATAAACTTGTCTCCTGGCTTTCTTCCAGATATCATTTCGTATAATAAAAACATTACATGTCCTCCATCTAACGCTGGTATTGGTAACAAGTTTAAAACTCCTAACATTATGGATAAAAAGGCTGTTATACTCCAAAACGCTTGCCAACTCCATATATTAGGAAAAATGTCATAAATAGCCTTAAATCCGCCAACTCCTTTATATGCTCCTGTACTTGGTGTGAAAATGGCTCCTAATTGATCCCAATAAGAAACTAGTTTATCTTTAGCCTTATTTAAACCCACTGGAAAGGACTCAAAAAAACCATATTCTTTAGTATCAAATTTATAGTAGCCTAAGGATTCTAAAGTTTCCGATGTTGAACTGGCTGCATATACTAAACCTAGTTTAGCTTCTTCACTAATAACTAAAGGAATATTTAACTCTGATTCATCTCTCAAAACCTTCGCGTTTATTTTTTGTCCCTTAAATTTTTCTAACGCTAATTTTACCTCATCAGCATATTTAGTTTTATAATCATTCAATGCTATAACAATATCTCCTTTTCTCAATCCACTGTTTTTATTAAATGACGTATCTGGAACTTCAACTATAATAAAAGGCTCTCTTAAATCAATAAACTTTCGTTCTTTAGAATCTATTAGTTGCGCTAAAAAATCTTCTGGAAAAATAATATTAGATTGTTGACCTTCTCTTTCTATTGTAATTTCTTTACCAAATAATACTTTTTCAGAAATCTCAGAGAAGTTATTTATTTTCTCACCATCTACCGCAATAATTTTATCCCCAGTTAAAAGGCCTGCTTTATTAGCTACTACATTTTCAATTAAGAGACCGTCTTTAATATTTTCATTTGGCAAAAATCTATCTCCATAAAAGTAGCTCATCCCCACGTAAATAAGAATTGCCAAAATAAAGTTAACAGTAACTCCTCCAAGCATTATAATTAAACGCTGCCATGCAGGTTTAGAACGGAATTCCCAAGGTTGCGGCTCTTGTGCCATTTGCTCTGTATCCATGCTTTCGTCTATCATACCAGATATCTTAACATAACCGCCTAATGGCAACCAACCAATACCGTAAACAGTTTCACCTATTTTCTTTTTAAATAAAGAAAACTTAACATCAAAAAACAGGTAAAATTTCTCTACCCTTGTTTTAAAAGCTTTTGCTGGCAAAAAATGCCCTAACTCATGTAAAACAATTAGTAGTGATAAACTCAATAGAAACTGAGATATTTTTATAATGAACTCCATATATATTCAATCAAAATTTTAGTAATCGCACAAAAGTAATCTTTTAAACCAAGTATAAAAAGACATTTGTGCTTTGTACTTCTATTTAACAATAATTTAAGTGATTACTATTACTCAACATGTTACAATTTCATTGTATTTTTGCAGTAATTTATTTTATAAATTTTTTATGCTCAATTTCTTTAAAGGTTATAAGGTTTTTGCTATCATTTTTGGTGTAATCTCTGTTATTATTATTGCACTAATTTATAATACAATTAACGTTTACCAACCTTTAGATATCTATCGCCCAGCAAATGTAGATCCTTCATTAGTTGATAGCACTATTCAGCATGTAAAGAAATACCATAAAATTGCAGATTTTTCTCTTATCAATCAGAATGGAAAAACGATTACCCAAAACGATTATAAAAATAAAATCTATGTAGCCGATTTCTTTTTTACTACGTGCCCTACCATATGCCCTATAATGACCAAGAATATGGTAAACATTCAAAAGGAAATTATAAATGATGATGAAGTCATGTTATTATCTCATTCTGTAACACCAGAAATTGATACGGTTGCGCAACTAAAACGCTATGCTATAGAAAAAGGTGTTATTGATTCTAAATGGAACTTAGTTACCGGCGATAAAAAAGAAATCTACAAACTGGCTAGAAAAAGTTATTTAGCGGTAAAAGATGATGGTGACGGAGGCCCTTTCGATATGGTACATACCGAAAACTTTATGCTTATTGACAAAAAACGTCAAATACGTGGGTTTTACGATGGCACAAACCCAGAGGATATAGAAAAATTATTAAACGATATTTCCCATTTAAAAAAAGAATATAGACAATAGCCATAAAGTCATTCATGACGCAACGATAAACTATTTACTACTAAACTTTAAACCTTAAACTTTTAAAATTCTAAACTTTTAGTTTACTTTTGCCTCTTTAAAATCAATCTAAATAAGCTTGCAAGATACATTAGCAGATTTAAAACGTGGTGAAAAAGGTATTATTACAGATGTTTCTTCATCTGAAATTCCACTAAAACTTCTTGAAATGGGCTGTTTACCTGGTAATGAGGTAGAGCTCGTTCAGGTAGCTCATTATGCAGATCCTGTGTATTTAAACATTAGCGGGTCTCATTTAGCTATTAGAAAAGAAACCGCAGGTCATATTTTAATTGAAAAAGTGACTAATGAGTAAGCAGATTAATGTAGCTTTAATAGGAAATCCAAACACAGGAAAGACTTCGGTATTTAATGCTTTAACAGGTTTAAACCAAAAGGTTGGAAATTATCCAGGCATTACTGTTGATAAAAAGCAAGGTGTTTGCAAATTAGCTAGAGGCTTTAAAGCCCACATTATTGATTTACCGGGAACCTATAGTTTAAACGCCTCTTCTATAGATGAAAATGTTGTTATTGAGTTATTGCTTAATAAAAATGATAAAGATTTTCCAGATATAGCAGTTGTAGTTACAGATGTAGAGAATTTAAAACGAAATCTTTTAATCTTTACACAAATTAAAGATTTAGAAATCCCTACGCTTCTAGTGATTAATATGGCCGATAGAATGTCTAAAAAGGGTATTTCTTTAGATATTGATGTTCTAGAAAAGGAGTTAAACACTAAAATTGCATTAGTAAGCACACGTAAAAACCAGGGTATTGATAACTTAAAAGAACTTATCACCAGTTATAAATCTATACCTGCCAAACCTTGCTTAAATACAACAGATATAGATATTTCGTATTTTGAAAATCTGCAGAAAGCGTTTCCAAGTCAATTACTTTATAAGCTTTGGTTAGTTATTACTCAAGATGTCAACTTTGGAAAAACAAGCAGACAAGAAATTGATGCTGTTGCTCCCGATAGCTATCGGGACTTTAAAACTAAAAGTAATACAGACTTAAAACGTTTACAGCAAAAAGAAACCATAAAACGCTATCAGTTCATTAACAATGTGCTAAAAAAAGGACAAACCATAGACCTTTCCCAAGCTACAGATTTACGTATAAAACTAGATAGAATATTAACACACAAAGTTTGGGGCTATATCATCTTCTTTATCGTTTTATTCTTAATGTTTCAAGCAGTTTATGATTGGGCAACATATCCAACAGATCTTATTGATGAAAGTTTCGCTTCTCTTTCAGATTGGGTAAAAAACACGTTGCCACCTGGAGCTTTTACCAATTTATTATCAGACGGAATTATTGCTGGTATTGGTGGTATTATGGTATTTATTCCTCCAATTTCTTTTCTATTTCTATTTATTGCGCTTTTAGAAGAGAGTGGCTACATGAGTCGCGTGGTATTTTTAATGGATAGAGTGATGCGTCGTTTTGGTTTAAGCGGTAAAAGTGTGGTGCCTCTTATTTCAGGAAACGCCTGTGCAGTCCCTGCAGTAATGGCAGCTAGAAATATTGAAAACTGGAAAGAACGCCTCATCACCATTTTGGTTACACCCTTTACTACATGTTCAGCTAGATTACCAGTTTACGTCATCATCATTGCTTTGGTAATACCAGAAGGCAGCTTTTTAGGGATGAGTTACAAAGCGCTTACCTTAATGGGACTTTATATTATAGGTTTTGTTGCTGCAATAGCTTCAGCATATATATTAAATAAAATCTTAAAGATTAAAAGCAAGTCTTATTTTGTTATAGAAATGCCTAGTTACAAGGTGCCTTTATTTAAAAATGTAGCACTTACTGTTATTGAAAAAACTAAAACGTTTATACTTGAAGCGGGAAAAATAATATTGGCCATATCTATTGTTTTATGGGTATTAGCATCTTACGGACCTGGTGATGATTTTAAAAATGCTGAAAGCATTGTTAAAACAGAAAACCCTTCAATCTCAGAAACAGAATTAGAAGATAAAATTGCATCTTATAAATTAGAAAATAGTTACATAGGTATTATTGGTAAAACCATTGAACCCGTAATAAAACCTCTAGGTTACGACTGGAAAATTGGTATTGGTCTAGTAACCTCTTTTGCAGCTCGCGAAGTTTTTGTTGGTACATTAGCCACCATATATAGTGTTGGAAGTGCTGGCGAAAAAGAAGATGAAGATACCATTAAAAATAAAATGGCTGCTGAAGTTTATCCGGATGGCTCAAAAGTGTTTACACTAGCCACAGGTATTTCTTTGTTATTATTTTATGCCTTTGCTATGCAATGTATGAGTACCCTTGCCATAGTAAAACGAGAAACTAATAGCTGGAAATGGCCTATCATTCAGTTATTTTCTATGACAACAATAGCTTATGTGGTAGCGTTAATTGCGTTTCAGTTTTTGAAATGATTTTGTTGTCACTTTGAGTGATTCCGAAGTATGAGGAATTGCACTTCGATTAAACTCAGTGGAACTATCGAGAAGTCTTGTCACTAATATAATTTTTAAAAAGTTGTGAAACTATCGTAAATTTGGGATACAACTCTCGACCAAAAAACTATGAATAATAGCATTCAAAATATACTAGTACTTGCAACAGTGATTCTGGCAGTAGTATTTTTGGTTAAAAAATTTCTACCTAAAAAACTCAAATCTAACAAAGGTTGCGGATCAGATTCCAACTGTGATTGTCATTAAACCTCTTTTATTTTTGATTAATTAGCTTTAGTGTTTACATTTATACAATCTAAACACAAATCCAACAACCAAATGAGTCATAGGCTATTAATCCTTTCAGCTTTTTTATTAAGCTTCAATATTTATGCACAGAAATCGTTCAAATTAATTGATGAAACTTTAAGCCATTTTGAAAAGTGGAATGGCATTCCGCATTCTACCATTAAAGGATTACCAGAAGACACTTACCAATCAGATAATGTTCATGCTGGAACGCCTTTAGGAATTAATAATGACATTAAAAACGTTTTCACTGTAATTACTGAAAACGGCGAGCCTATATTAAAAATTACAGGTGAAATTTACGGAGGTTTAACAACTAAAGCTTCTTATGGAAATTATCATTTAAGTGTTTTGTTTAAATGGGGTGATAAAAAATGGGAACCTAGATTAGACGCTAAAAGAGACAGCGGCATCTTATACCATTGCTACGGTGACCATGGTCGTTTTTGGAAAACATGGAAAACTTCTTTAGAATATCAAGTACAAGAAAATGATTTGGGTGATTTTATTCCTTTAGACGGAAACGCAATGACGCCTAAGATTGCTGGACCAAAAACAGATATAAGAGGTGATTTTTCTAAAGAAAAGAAGTTTGATCCTACTTCTGAAGTATATTCAGAAGGCAAGGGTTATATTCAAGCAGCATCAGAACATGATAAACCTCACGGAGAATGGAATCTTTTAGAAATTTACGTTATTGGTAACGATGCTGTTCATTTAGTAAATGGTGAAATAGTTATGGTAGTTGAAAATGCTATAAATCCTGAAACTGGCAAACCGTTAACTAATGGACAAATTCAAATTCAGTCTGAAGCGGCAGAGTGTTATTATAAAGACCTAACACTTACTTTTATTAAAAAATTCCCGAATAAAATTAGGAAGAAGGTGAGGTTTAAGTAAATCTACATTGAACTTCGTGTCTATAATTCTAATTTTAATAGGATACTTTTTAGATTACAAAGCCAACCAAAATCAATTTAAATCAGATTTAAAAATTGGTCTTACTTTTTTTGCAACATTTATTTTTTATCATCTCATTCTTGGGGTTTGGTTAAAAGTTCATTGGCTATATATAATATTTGCAATTGGTATAGAAATAATCTTAATATTTTCTATAAAAGCCTTTATAGATTCAAGAAAATAATTTAAAAACTTATAAAAAACCCTTGTATCAATCTATTACAAGGGTTTTTTGTGTCTATTATTTATTTTTTAACTATATTTGAAAAAATTTTTAAGCTTACTTAAAAATTAATTAAAGCAAATTAAATGTCTGTAGCTATTGAAAACTTTGTAAAAGCCATTTATAAAAATGGTAAACGCGATAATAATGATACCAAACCAGGTAACATTGCCAAAGAATTAGGCATATCAAATGCTGCTGCTACAGATATGGCTAAAAAACTGGCCACTAAAGATTTGTTGAATTATGAAAAATATCAACCTTTACAACTGACCGAAAAAGGCACTAAAATGGCACTTTCGGTTATTAGAAAACATCGTCTTTGGGAAGCCTTGTTATTTAAAATGTTTGATATGTCTTTACATGATATTCATAGAGAAGCTGAATTACTAGAGCACCAAACTTCTAATTTTTTAGCTGATAAAATCAGTGAATATTTGGGGAATCCAAAGTTTGACCCGCATGGAGATCCTATCCCAAACGCCAAAGGAGAAATCACTACAAAAGATACGTCTATACAATTATCAAATGCTGAAGAAGGCAAAACTTATATCATTTCTAGGTTAATGAGTGATGACAAAGAATTTTTTGATTTCTGCGCCCTAAACGGATTAAAATACGGAAATACACTTGTAGTTTCTAAACAATTTACTAATAACAAAATGACCCAAATCCTGATAAATAATAATACCATTTTACTAAATCAGGATTTTACTAGTATTATCTATGTCAATGAAAACCATTAAATTATTCTCAATTCTTTATTTATTAATTATATCAAATAGCTTCGCTCAGAAAATTACAGGGAAAGTTTCTTCAAACAATGAAGCACTTCCTTATGTAAATGTGTATTTAAAGGGCACATCAATAGGAAGTTCTACAAACGAATCGGGTTTTTTTACCATTGAAAATGTTCCCGAAGGAGATTATACCATTGTAGCCTCTTTTACTGGTTATAAAAAAACCGAAAAACAAATCACTGTTGAAGGGCATGTTGTTATAGTTAAGCTTGAATTAGAAGAATCTCAAAGTTTAGATGAAGTGATTATTACCGGTACCTTAAAAGCTGTCTCAAGATTAGAAAGTCCAGTACCTGTAGAAGTATATTCCCCTACTTTTTTCAAAAAGAATCCAACACCTAATATTTTTGAAGCACTGCAAAACGTAAATGGAGTGAGACCTCAACTTAATTGTAATGTTTGTAATACGGGAGATATTCATATAAATGGTTTGGAAGGGCCCTATACACTAGTTTTAATAGATGGGATGCCTATAGTTAGTGGTTTATCTACGGTATATGGTCTATCAGGAATTCCAAATTCCTTAATAGAACAAGTTGAAATAGTTAAAGGCCCCGCATCTTCACTTTACGGAAGTGAAGCCGTTGGTGGCTTAATAAATATCATCACCAAATTACCTGAAAATGCACCATTAGTGTTTGCTGATAGTTATGCAAGTGATTGGGGAGAAGCAAATATTGATGTTGGGTTTAAAGCCAATATTGGAAAAAAAGCTAACATGTTAACAGGTATTAATTATTATAACTACTCGAACCCAATAGATAATAACAACGATAATTTTACCGATGTTACATTACAGGATCGTATTTCGGTATTTCAAAAATGGGATTTTAAACGAAAAAACAACCGTCAATTTTCTTTAGCGGGTCGGTATTTTTATGAAGACCGATGGGGAGGCGAAATGCAATGGAATCCAACTTTTAGAGGTGGAAACGAAGTTTATGGCGAAAGCATATACACTTCACGTTATGAATTAATTGGAAACTACCAACTCCCTATTAATGAAAAAGTTAACTTTCAGTTTTCATATTCAGACCACGATCAAAATTCGGTCTATGGGAATATTCCTTATTTAGCAAAACAGCGTATTGGTTTTGGGCAATTAATTTGGGATAAACCTCTTAAAAATCATGATCTACTATTCGGTTTAGCTGCACGTTATAATTTTTATAATGATAATACACCAGCTACTTCAACATCAGATGAAGTGACCATCCCTTCAATTTTTGTTCAAGATGAAATACAACTTTCAGAAAAACACCATTTATTATTAGGGGCTAGATATGATTATGATGATAGACATGGTTCCATCTTTACTCCTAGAATTGCATACAGATTTAAACCTTCAGAAGATGATATTATAAGGTTAAATACTGGTACAGGTTTTAGAGTAGTAAATCTCTTTACAGAAGAACATGCAGCATTAACTGGTTCTAGAGATGTTATTATTGAAGGCGCTTTAGAACCTGAACAATCATATAATGTAAACCTTAATTATTTAAAAAAGTTATATACTAAAAACGGGCAAATTTTCACCCTTGATGCGTCTGCATGGTTTACCTATTTTACTAATGCTATTATACCAGATTATGACACTAATCCTAATCAAATTATTTATGGCAATTTAGATGGGAATTCAACATCTAAAGGGCTTAGTTTTAATGTTGATGCTCTTTTGGGAAGTGGCATACATGCTTCGGTTGGAGCAACTTTTCAAGATGTATCTCAAAAAGAAGATGGTATTAAAACCAGACAGATTCTAACTGAACGTTTTACAGGTGTTTGGTCGTTTTCATATAAACACTACCCTAGCAATTTGAAAATAGACTACACAGGTAATATTTACGGACCAATGCGATTACCAATTCTTGGTGATTTAGATCCAAGAGATGAGTATTCCCCAACTTGGAGCATCCAAAATATACAATTAACCTTTACAGGGTTAAACAATTTTGAATTATATGGTGGCGTGAAAAATGTATTAAACTGGACACCAAATAAAGGAAATCCGTTTATCATAGCCAGAAGTGATGACCCGTTTGATGAAAATGTTGAATTTGACACTAATGGTGATGTTATCCCCACAGCAGAAAACCCATACGCATTAACGTTTGATCCATCATATGTATATGCACCAAACCAAGGTAGGCGCTTATTTTTCGGATTAAGATATACACTAAACTAAAAAGACATAAAATGAAAAAGACATTTTTATTTTTAATCATTTTAAGCTTGTTTTTCAGTTGTAAAAATGAAAAGAAAGGCAATGGAAAATTGAATGTAGTGACCACTACCACCATGATAACCGATTTGGTGAAGAACATTGGTGGAAATCAAATTAACTTGCAAGGACTCATGGGAAGCGGTGTAGATCCGCATTTGTATAAGGCCAGTGAAGGAGATGTTACAAAACTTGTGAATGCAGATGTGATTTTCTACAACGGATTGCATCTAGAAGGCAAACTTGTAGAGGTTTTTGAAAAAATGAAAAACAAAAAAACCGTTGCTGTATCAGATGTTTTAGATAAAAACACTTTAATTGGCTCTGATTATTTTGCATCTAATTATGATCCGCATATTTGGTTTAACATAGATTACTGGAAGCAAGCAACAAACTATGTTGTAAAAACACTTTCAGAAGAAATTCCTGAACAAAAAAGCACTTTTGAAGCCAATGGTAAAAACTATTTAAATCAATTAGAAACATTAAAAAGTAAGCTAAACACATCGATTTCTACATTACCAAGGGAACAACGTATTTTAGTAACAGCTCATGATGCATTTAATTATTTTGGGAAGTCGTTTGAATTTGAAGTTGTTGGTTTACAAGGGTTATCAACAGCAACCGAAGCCGGAGTACAAGACGTACAAAACCTAGCAAACTTTATTATTGAAAAGAAAGTAAAAGCTATTTTTGTAGAAAGCTCAGTGCCAAAGCGTACTATTGAAGCATTACAAGCCTCAGTAAAGTCTAAAGGTCATGAAGTGAAAATTGGAGGTACTTTGTATTCCGATGCCTTAGGAAATACTGGAACTATTGAAGGCACTTACATTGGTATGTATGAATATAATGTGAATACTATTGTTGAGGCATTAGCTGCCCCTCCTTCCCGATAGCTATCGGGACTCCCCGAAGGGGAGGAATAGCTTACTCTTGTGTGATAAGCTTAGAGTTTAGAAGGTGGAAAAAGATATTGGATAAAAAGAAAATAGCAGAAAGTCAACACCTAAATCAATTTGATAAAATTGATCGTCAAGGCGCAGAATAGATGAAGAAAAGCTCCGAGAACAGGAGAACGCAGTTTGACGCGGAGTTTTCAAATCGGTTTTCATACCGAAAAACGGGATGAAAAATTCCTTGGCTTGAATGTCCTTTTTTGGTTCGTTTTTTGGACAAGCAAAAAATGAACAAACAAATAAAAAGAAATGAAACGAAACATTGCCGTCAAAATAGACGATTTAACCGTAGCATATAACTACAAACCCGTTCTATGGGATATCGATTTAGAAATCCCAGAAGGTATACTTATGGCAATAGTTGGACCCAATGGCGCTGGAAAATCTACCCTTATTAAATCTATTTTAGGCATCTTAAAACCCATTGCGGGCAGTGTTAGTATTTATGACAAGCCATATGATAAACAAAGACAATTAGTAGCTTACGTGCCACAAAAAGGTAGTGTAGATTGGGATTTCCCAACAACTGCTTTAGATGTAGTAATGATGGGAACATATGGTAGTTTAGGTTGGATAAAACGCCCCAAGCAAAAAGAAAAGAAATTAGCCTTAGAAGCCTTAGAAAAAGTAGGCATGCTCCCTTTTAAAAACAGGCAAATTAGTCAGTTATCAGGCGGTCAGCAACAACGTATATTTTTAGCACGTGCATTGGTACAAAATGCCTCTATTTATTTTATGGATGAACCTTTTCAAGGCGTAGACGCCACTACAGAAATCGCCATCATTAATATTTTAAAAGAATTACGAAAAGCAGGCAAAACGGTTATTGTAGTACATCATGATTTACAAACAGTTCCAGAGTATTTCGATTGGGTAACGTTTTTAAATGTAAAAAAGATAGCTACAGGACCGGTAAAAGATATCTTTAATGATGATAATCTAACTAAGACTTACGGCATAAATTATAAAGTGAGTATTCAAGAATAAAACAGTTTCCAGTTAGCAGTCACAGTAAACAGTGCTTACTCGAAATTATAAAGCTAAATGGGAAAGGGAAAAAACATAGCAAAAAGTCAAGTCCCAATTCAATTCGATAGAATTGATCGTCAAGGCGTAGAATAGATGAAGAAAAGCTCCGAGAACAGGAGAACGGAGTTCGACACGGAGTTTTCAAATCGGTTTTCATACCGAAAAACGGGATGAAAAATTCCTCGGCTTGAATGTCCTTTTTTGGTTCGTTTTTTGGACAAGCAAAAAATGAATAGGATAAAAGTAAAAGATTCGCGAATAAAGGAAGAGATTCCTGCTTTCGCAGGAATATATGAATATAATAGAATACATAGAACTCGTCTTTACAGACTATACCCTAAGAACCATCACCTTAGGAACCGCCATTTTAGGTGCGGTTACTGGTATGCTAGGAAGTTTTGCTGTACTCAGAAAACAAAGTTTATTAGGTGATGCTATTTCTCATGCGGCACTACCAGGTATTGCCATTGCCTTTTTACTCACTGGTGCAAAAGACAGTAATGTGTTACTTCTTGGCGCATTAGTAAGCGGATTGATTGGCACCTTTTGGATTAGAGGTATTATTACCAAAACACATTTAAAGTCAGACACAGCTTTAGGGTTAATTTTATCATTATTCTTTGGCTTCGGAATGTTATTGCTAACGTTCATTCAAAAACAGCCAAATGCAAATCAGGCAGGTTTAGATAAATACTTATTTGGGCAAGCAGCCACCTTAGTAGAAAGCGATGTTTGGATGATGGCTATTGTTACTGGTATTTGCCTCATTATTTTACTTCTCTTCTGGAAAGAATTTAAAATGCTTTTATTTGATGCCGATTTCACTAAAACACTAGGATTCAACACCAAAACTATAGATGTTTTAATCACAAGTTTTATAGTATTAGCTATAGTTTTAGGACTCCAAACAGTAGGTGTCGTATTAATGAGTGCTATGCTCTTAGCTCCTGCTGCCGCTGCAAGACAATGGACCAATAGTTTAGGCAAAATGGTATTTTTATCAGCTATTTTTGGAGCGCTATCGGGTGTGTTTGGAACCGCAGTAAGCGCTACACAAAATAACCTATCAACTGGCCCCGTAATTGTAATTATTGCCAGTGTATTTGTATTAGTCTCTTTTATATTTTCACCAAGTAGAGGGCTTTTGTTCAAACAAATTAGGTTTATTAAAAATCGTCGTGATTTAAAATTGAATAAGACTTTGGCGTTTATGTACAATATTGCCGAAACACATGAAGACATATCACATCCGCATACCATTAAAATTTTGAATAATTTCCAAGGATTTACCAGAGGTACACTTCAAAAACTAGTGAATAAAAACTATGTAACTCTTGAAGGTAATATGTGGAGTTTGACCAAAGAAGGATTTAAGGCTGCTTCAAATTTGTACAATCATCAAACTGAAGAACATGAGTAGTGCTCAAATAGAAATACAACTTATTGCAAGTATAGCAGCCATTGCTTGTGCTATACCTGGTACGTTTTTAGTGCTACGTAAAATGGCAATGATAAGTGATGCTATTAGTCATTCTATTTTACCAGGTATCGTAATTGGTTTTTTTATTACACATGACCTCAACTCACCTTTGTTGATTCTCTTAGCTGCTATTACAGGTATCATCACGGTGATTTTAGTAGAATATATTCAGAAGACAGGATTAGTGAAAGAAGATACCGCTATTGGTTTGGTATTTCCTGCACTATTTAGCATTGGGGTAATTATGATTGCTAAAAATGCCAATGATGTGCATTTAGATGTTGATGCTGTTCTTTTAGGCGAATTGGCTTTTGCTCCTTTTGATAGGTTTATAGTGCCTGACGTTGATTTAGGCCCGAAATCTTTATGGGTCATCGGTTGTATTTTAATAGTAACTATTGGTCTCTTATTCGCTTTCTTTAAAGAATTAAAAGTAAGCACTTTTGATGCTGGTTTAGCTGCTTCTTTAGGATTTTCTCCAGCAATTATGCATTACGGACTAATGAGCATTTCATCTATTACTACTGTTGGTGCTTTTGATGCTGTTGGCGCTATTCTGGTGGTTGCTCTCATGATTGCTCCAGCAGCGACTGCTTATCTGCTTACAAATAATCTAAAACGCATGCTCGCTTATGCTATAAGTTTTGGAGTTTTTAGTGCCATTTCAGGCTATTGGGTAGCACATTGGTTAGATGCTTCTATTTCCGGTTCTATTACCACCATGTTAGGACTTATATTTCTACTAGTTTATCTATTTGCTCCCAGCAGAGGAATCATTGCTGTACTTTACAGAGAGAAACAACAACGCACCGAAGTTTCTTTATTAACCTTCCTATTACATTTAAAAAATCATAATGAAGAAGAAGAACGCCATGTAAATCACCTCAACGAACATATCAATTGGCAAAAAGTACGCAGTAAAACGGTTTTAGAATTGGCATTAAAAAACAATATGATTCTTATTGAAAATAACATTGTTTCTCTTACTGAAAAAGGCGATGATTTCACATCTCAAGCTATTGACTATATCATTACCAACGAAGATGCTGAGATTGAACACATGAAAGATGATTTCTTTTTGTTTAGAGGGTAATGTCATTCAGAGCGTAGCGAAGAATCTCTTAATTTTGGTATATTTATTGTGGCTAAAATCTTAAATATAGCCATCATGAAATATTTTTTCTTAGTATTAACTTCTGTTTTATTTCTTGCTTCATGTAATTCTAAAGAAAAATTTCAAGGGAGATGGACTAATTATTTTCTTTCTGATTATGGTTATAATGAGTCAAGAAACATCGTTATTTCTAATGACTCGATTGAGTTTAATTACCCATATTTTGATTACTACAATAAGTATTCCTTAAAAATTCAAAAAGACTCATTTAAATTTAACAGTTTAAGCCTAAAGGCATCAATTAATAAGGATACTTTAACTTTTAATGACTCCATAAATTTTGTAAAAGATGATTTAGATACCTTATATGGACATAAACCTATTTTAAAAATTAATTTGCCTTATACCCTCAATTTACCAATTCTAAATAAAGAGAAATACATTAACAGTTTTGTTTACTTAGGAAAAAGATTGGATAATAATTTATTTAGCCTGCAACTAAATGATAAATATGCAGATATAAGTGATTTACCCTCTTTTTTAGTACATTCTTGTGGAGGTAGACACAGACCCCACCCCATTAACTATTTTTATATAGATAAAGATACTCCAATGTATTATCTCGAAGAGATCTTTTCTCAATTAAAACTTATAAATCAGTTAAAAATCGTTTTTGTAAGCAAAATGAATATATCATTCAGTCACAAAGAAGGTTTATTTTATAATTATCAAGGAATTACAAAAAAGCTACCTCCAATTAGAGAACAAGATATTGATTATAAAAAATCATTAAACTCTCTAGTTACTCTTCCGCCTCCACCTCCCCCCTTATCTAAATTTTACTATTAAAAATCAACAAAATAAATTTATTTTCTTAAAAAAAGACAAATTATGTCATCAAGACAAAATCATCTCAACTTCAGAATTAAAAACCATTATAAAACCTTGGATTGAAAGTAGCAATATTCTATTTAGTTTGTATGATTTAGAATCCACCTATGGTAAGTTTTTAGAAATGACTGCTATTATAAATTCAGTATACGAAGAAGTTAGAGAGAAAGCTTCTCAAGAACAATTTAATAAATCAATAGAAAGTTTATCTAAAGAAGAATTGAGAGAAATAAAAACAAAAATTCCCATGCGTCATATCTGGAGTTATTCTATTCCTCACTTTAATCATGTAGTTGAAAATAATGGCTCTTTCTTTGGGTTGGAAGTAGATTCAATAAAATAAGTCTTATATAATTCAAAACTGCCTGTTCTGAGAGAAGTCTAAGTAAAAACAATCTTCATTTAAAATACCTTTTAGCCATCTCGATGACTATCAGGAATTCTTCTGAAGGATAAACTTTTTTGTTACGTTAATCTTATCATTAAACAGCCAATCACTCAAACGCAAAATATAAAATTAATAGATCATTTTTTTATTACGAATTAATTCGTATGTTTGTTACGAAATAATTCGTACATGAAGCCATATACAGATAAAGAACTAGAAATATTAACCATTCTTTGGGAATTAAAAGAAGCTTCCGTTCAAGAAATTCATGATGCTCTAAAAACAAAAAGTGGGTATACCACCACTTTAAAACTCATGCAAATTATGTTTGACAAGAAACTGTTAGACAGAAGAAAAGAAGGTAAAAAACATATCTATATACCTATACTTGAAAAAAAGGAGGCTCAAAATTATAGCATGAAGAACATTTTAAAAAGCCTCTTTGGTGGATCAACTATTGGTTTTGCTCAAAGTTTTCTGGGAAACTCAAAACCCAATCCCGAAGAACTACAAAAAATCAAAGAACTGATTAAAAAAATGGAAGATAATGCTTGATACATTATCTCAAATAGTATTGAATACCTTAATAGACTCTATTTGGTTAGGAGGTTTTTCTTGGCTGCTTTTAATTGTATTATTAAAAATAATTCATGTTAAGCATGCTTCATTAAGGTATTACTTAACATTAGTACTCTATTTTGGTTATTTTGCCACAATATTTATCTTGACTACAGCTCAAGATTCTATATATCAGCTGTGGTTAAAACCAAAATTCATAGTGTTTTCTGATTATTTTACATCCTTTTCGTTAGAATTTAATTTTATAGAGAAAATTCAATTGTTTATTATTAATAATAGTCAATTCATTTTTTGGTTTTGGTCTATTAGTGTAGTTTTTTTTATCGTTAAATTCTTTTTTCAATATAAAAGCATTTCAACAATTCAAGAAACAATTGTAACAGATGATTCCATCAACATTATCAAAAACAATCTTATAAATAAATTAGGGATAAAGAAGAAAGTTTCTTTAAAAAAATCAAAAAATGTAAGTCACGCTTTCACAATTGGTCACTTAAAACCCATAATTTTTTTACCAGTACAGGCTATTTCTGGATTTTCAATTGTGGAGTTAGAAATGATACTTTTTCATGAGTTGACCCATATTAAACGTTATGACTACATAATAAATATTGCACAACTTATTTTAAAAAAGCTATTCTTTTTTAACCCTTTTGTACTATTTATGTCTCGCATCATTCAAAATGAACGTGAAACCTCATGCGATGCTATAGTAATTAATTATGGTTACTCAAAAACGAGTTATGCTAAAGCACTTCAAAATTCATACAATCTTCATTATAAATTAGCTCTTAATTTTGGGCATAAAAATGTTTTTTCAAGAATTAAGTTTTTAACATTGTCTTACCAACACAAGCATAATAAAAAAACTATTTCTCAAATTGTTTTAAGCGGACTATCATTATGTGTTATGGTAACAATTCTAGGTTTTGGGGTTTCTACAAAAAACAATTTGTCTATTAATCCTATTACAAAAGGAATGGATATCTACCCCAAATTCACTTTTAATGAAGATAACGTCGCTATTATTTTCTATCCGGATACACATAGGGCATGGCATATTCATAAAAACGGGGAACAAGAATTTTATAGAGACGGTATTTTACGAAATGATGAATTAGAAGCCAATTTTGAATATAAAGAAATTTATAAAGGAGATATAGTAGAAATATTATATATAGATAAGGTATTAAACAAAGAACACAAGGCCGTAAAAAATGAAAAACTAATATCTGAATGTAACTTATTTATAAAAGAGTTATATACCGATTTCGATATAAAAAAGAACAAATATGATATTAATGAGTTGATGAAAAACCTCCATATCACACCTTTTGGAGACATGTACTTTAATGATAAAAAAGTATCCAAAAAATTACAGCAAAAGTATCAAACTAAATACTCAAAGGGAATATTTAAATTTTATTACTCTTATTTAGGAAAAGAAACCGAAATTCTTTCTTTTATTAAAAACATAATTTTTGAGTTACAAAAAGACAACTTGATTGATTCTAATTTTAACTCAGCTCAAGTAATTTTCAAACTGCAAAAAGGAAGAAAGTTATTGCTTAACGGCAAATTACTTCATAAAAAACAAACAGAAAAATATTTAATCTACTTAAACAAACTTAACGCAGAACATTTGTATGAAGAGCATTCTTTTTATTTAAAGTAGTTTTTGTGTTCATTAAAACCTATAAACAATTATGAAGCGTATTTTAATATTACTCATTTGTATTGCTTTTGCATGTAAACCAAAAACAAAAGATGAAATTACTCATGAGTATACCATTGAAGGTAAATTAACAAACATTAAGGACAGTACAATGTTACTTTTAAACAGCTCAAAGCTTAATAAAGTAATAGATAGTACATATACAATTAATGGCAAATTTAAATTTACAGGTAACGTAACACAACCTGAGCAATTTATGTTAACAACCAAGTTTGATCCTAAAAATCCAAACTTTTTTAAGTACGTTTTTTTCTGGTTAGAAAACACAAAACTAAATTTAGAAGGAGACTTTAATAATTTTAAGTATGCCAAAATTAATGGCTCCGAACTTAATAAAATTGCATACAAACTATTAATAAAAAAAAGAGATTTCTATGCTAAAAGAGATAGTTTAGTTAACATACTTCGTTCTGGAACGCAAAGTAAGGAGCTTTCCAAACAACTAAGAGTTATAGATAGTATAACTAATAATATTGATTTAGAATTTATTAGAACTCAACCAAATAATAGGGTTGCTTTATTCAATCTAACATTCTTAAAAGATAAATTTTCTAAAGAAGAATTAAATAGTATTTATAACTCTTTAGATGAAGACTTGAAACTGTGTGATGACGGCAAATCTATAAAGGCATATTTAGCTATTGACAAAATACTAGAAGAAGGTGATTTCATTAAAGATATAATGGGTAATGATTTACAAAACCAAAGTAAAACACTTGCTTCTATTGTTAAACAAAACAAGTATACCATTTTAGACTTTTGGGCGGCTGGTTGCGGTCCCTGTAGAATGCAAAGTAAGCAGTATGCTGAATTATATAAAAAATACCATGCTAAAGGCTTAGAAATAGTCAGTTTTTCTTTAGATAAAAACCGTGAATATTGGGAAGATGCATCAAAAGAGGACAGTATAACTTGGATTAATATATCTGATCTAAAAGGGAATAATGCAAAAACACCTATGACTTATGGTATTAAAGGAATTCCAAATAGCTTTTTAATAAACCAAGAAGGAAAAATTATTGCTGAGCTTTTTGGTTTTGATTCAGAAAAACTGCCTTTTGAAGAAGAATTAAAATCATTCTTTAAAAAAGAAGAGGTTAATTAATCTATTTTACAAAGCATTATCAAGCAGTTTAAAAGATAAAATCTCTTTTTTCATAAAGGTTAACCTGGTATATTTATTGTAGCTAAAATCTTAAATATAGCCATCATGAAAAATTTCTTCTTAGTATTAGCTTCTGTTTTATTTCTTGCCTCATGTGATTCTAAAGAAAAGTTTCAAGGAAGATGGTCTAACTATTATTTAAAACAAAGTAGTTATCCTTTAGAAATAAGAAGTGTTGTTATTAAAAATGATTCAATAACTTTTAACTATCCCTATTTTGAATATTCTAATTCATACTCTTTAAACACAAAAAAAGGGAAACTCAGTTTTAACGATTTAAACCTAAAAGCTTTTGTAAAAAAGGACACATTATCAATAAATGATTCTATTTATTTTGTAAGAGACGAAGTAGATACTCTTTATAATTCTGATATACTAATTAAAATTGACTTACCTAAAGTTCTTAACCAATTTACACAAAAATTAAATAAAAATAATTTAAATACTTACATCTATTTTGGAAAGAGAATTGACAATCAAGAATTCGGTCTTCAGCTAAATGATAAGTTTGCTAAAGTAAGCGATTTGCCTGTTTTTGTATTTGTTAGAAATTGTCATAGTAGCAAAGATTATTCTTCAATTGTAAATACAGTTTTATCAATGGATAATACCACACCTTTGAATCATTTAGAAGATATATTATACTATTTGTCTATGATAAATTATCGTCAAATTGATCTAGTTAATGATATTAGCTTAAAATTTAATGACACCGTTGGTTTATACTATGATTATGAGGTATTAAATAGAACAATTTCTCATTGTTTTGTTCATTCAAGTTACAATACTAATCGAGGTCAAATGCCTCCACCACCTTTTACTCCGTACTATCCTTTGTTTGAAGATATAAACTTAAAGTCTAAATTCATCCACCTCAAAAAAAATCAACTATTTCATCAAGACAATGTCATCTCAACTTCAGAATTAAAAACAATTATTAAACCTTGGATTGAAAACAACAATGTTGTATTTAGTTTGTATGATTTAGAATCCAACTATGGTAAGTTTTTAGAAATGACTGCTATTATAAATTCAGTTTACGAAGAGGTTAGAGAGAAAGCTTCTCAAGAACAATTTAATAAATCAATTGAAAGTTTATCTAAAGAAGAATTGAGAGAAATAAAAACAAAAACCCCCATGCACCATGTTTGGAGTTATTCTATTCCTCACTTTAATCATGTAGTTAAAAGAGATAAATCATTTTTTGATCTAAAAATCAACTAACCCAAAGACTTTTTTCCTACATTTGGTTAATTAACATTTTAATATGAAAAAAGCCCTTACTCTCTCTCTCTTGCTTTTACTAATGTCTTTAAGTAATGCGCAAGACAAAATTCCTTTTATAGATATAGATGAAATACAAGAACTAGTAGCAGAAAGTTCAGAAAAAGAAGATTATGTAAAAACACTTGAATATTTAAACAAGATTAATAAGAATGATTCTTCTTACTGCTCTATACTAACTTCAAAATCTTATTACTTATTAAATTCTGAAAAATATCAAGAAGTTATAAGTGTGACTAATGAAGGTTTAGATATGGGGTGTCACAATACCAAACGTTCTTTTTATATAAATAAAGGATTAGCTTATAATTATTTAGAAGATTATGAAAAAGCACTAGAAACATTTAATAAAGGTTTAGAAATATTTCCTAAAAATTACTTACTGTGGTATAATAAAGGTATAGTTCTTGAAAACTTGAAACGTATAGAAGATGCTGTTAAAGCTTATCAAATGTCTATAGTTTTAAGACCTACTTATATCAACCCACATTTACAATTAGGTAACATATGCTATGAACAAAAAAAAATGGCTCAAGCGCTCATGTGTTATGACATATATCTGCTGTTAAAATTTAATCAAAACAGCGCCTATAATACCCTTAGATCATTAAATAATCTAGTTGAAGAAAAAAACGAAAGTACACCTAATTCTAATTTAGTAATTTCTGAAGATGATGAAGCTTTTGAAGACATTGACCTAATCTTAGAAAATAAAATAGCACTTAATAAAAAATATGAAACAGGTAATAAAATAAACATATCTCTTACAAAGCAAAATCATGCTCTATTGGAGCAACTAAAAGATTTTGAAGGCAATGGTGGGTTTTGGGATCAAAAATATGTACCTCTTTTTAAATGGATTACAGAAAACAACTTATTTGATCCTTTTACATACACATTATCTCACTCTATTCAAAACGAAAAGTATTCTAAAATTATTCAACAAAAAGAAAAAGAAATTACTTCATTTAGAAAAGCTTTTTATGGAAAGTGGTATACTATAATAGGTGAAAACGCTCCTAGTTTTAAAGATAAATCAAAAAAAGCTTCTTTTACTTACAATGACTATAATGCTCAAGGTCTTGGTGTAATAAAAAACAACACTAATATAGGGTATTGGCAATTTTTTAGAGAATCTGGGCAATTAATGTCTGAAGGTTCACATGATGATGCAGGAGATAGAATTGGAAAATGGACATGGTACCATACTAATAGCAATGTAGATGAAATAGCCAATTACAAAAACGGAAAAATACATGGAGAATACACTTCGTTTTATGAGAATGGAAAACCAAAAGCAATAGGTACTTATAATAATGGTAAGCTTGATGGTGAGTATAAATATTATAATAATAAAGGAGCCTTAATTCAAAAAAAATATTTTAAAAACGGTGCTTTAGATGGCTTATACACTTCTTATTTTGATGTAGGAGAAACTCTAGTTGAGTGGGAGATCCCATATTCAAATGACACTATTATTTCTATTGCAAAAGAGTATTACTCTAACAGCGATTTATATAATGAAATACCTTTTAAAAATGGCAAAAGGCATGGTATAGACAAGAAATACCACTTTAACAAAAAGTTAGCTTCAGAAGTAAGTTATGTAAATGGCGAATTAAATGGAGTTTATAAAAGCTATTATAACAATGGTAATGTTTATGAAGAAGGTATAAGCAATGAAAACTTCTACAATGGGCCATGGAAAATATTTCATAAAGATGGCACTTTAAAAATAGCCCAAAATTATGCAAATGGTAATCTTAATGATTTATCTAAAGAATATGATACAGATGGAAAGCTAATTTCTGAATTTACATATAGAAAAGGAGAAGTAATTGCCTATAAATTCTATGACAAAAAAGGTGATATTTTAAAAGAAGCTAAGAAAAAAGGTGGAGAATTTCTGTTTACCGGCTACTCAGCAAATGGTATTATATATTCTAAAGGATTATACAATATAAAAGGAGGTAAAGAAGGAAATTGGGAATTTTACTCAAGTAATGGTGTATTAACTGGAAAAGGGTCTTATACTGAAAATAAAGCTAACGGAGAACATATAAGCTATTATAACAACAGTGAAATAGAATCTATTACTCAATATAAAAACGATACTGTAACGGGTTATTATTCTTTATTTTATAAAAATGGACAACTAAAAAGGCAAGGGTGGTATAAAAATGATAATGCACATGGTGAATGGCGTTCTTATTATATAGATGGTACATTAGAAGAAATAAATTTTTATCACAAAGGAAAACTACACGGTTTTCAAGAATCTTTTAGCCCCAAAGGGAAACTTGCAATCAAGTATTTCTATAAATACGGTGATTTATTATCTGAGACTTATTTTAACCATAGTGGTAAAGAAATTACTAAACTAAATCTTATTCCTAATAAAAAAGATTATACCATTACCAAACTCTATAGTAATGGTAACCCAAATGCTGTATTAACCTATAAAAACGGATTAAAACATGGTGAATATAAAGGTTATGATTTTTATGGAAATATTGCCGTAGAAGGTAAATACAATAATAATGAATTTGATGGCAAATGGACTTGGTATTATGAAAATGGAAACCTAGAAACAGAAATTCATTATAGGGATGGTAAAAAGAATGGAGAAACAACATATTACCATGAAAACGGATTAGTAAGCGAAAAAAAGTTTTATGAATTTGGAAATTCTGAAGGTAAATGGCTATCCTTCAATAAAGATGGTAAAACAAAAACTGATGAAACAAATTATTACAACAATAAACTTCATGGTAAGCGCTTATTTTATGACAATTTAGGCAACTTACAACTTATAAGATTTTACAATCATGGACGTTTAATAGGATATTCGTATTTTGACAAAACCGCCAAGGAATTACCCATGATTCCTATAACCAAAGAAACAGGTAAAATAAAAGCATATTACTCTAACGGTAATGTTTCTAGAGAAATGGAATTTTTAAATGGCAAGTTTATTAACACTTATAAGGAGTACTACTTTGATGGAACTTTAGAAAGTGAAGCAAATTATATTGATGGAGATAATGACGGATTAATGACAAATTACTATCCTAACGGAAATAAAAAATCAGTTTATAACTATCAATACGATGTATTGCAAGGGAAAGTCATTAAATTCTATGAAAATGGTAATAAAAAAGAAGAAATAAGCTATCATAACGATACTATTGATGGGGAATACAAGTATTATAATGAAAAAGGTAAATTGATAAAAAAAGAACTTTATTTTAATGGAGACGTATATGAGGCAGAGACTTACTAAAATTTTATTATTTGGGTTATTAATTTCATCCCATTTACACGCCCAAGAATCTCAAGACTATAAACATTATAGCAAATTATATCCTAATGCTAACTCAGTAAGACTAAATCAAGAAACTATTGTAAAAATAGATTTAGATTCAGACGGCATTAATATTACTCAAAAGTTTTTAGAAGAAGATTTATATCTAGATAATGGTGCTAGTCTTGGCGCCAAACGTTCCTTACGTTTCTCCTCATTTTTTGAACTTGAAAAGGTAGAAGCTTCTACATACTCATATAATAATGGTAAATATCAGGAAATAGAAGTTACAGATTTCAAAGAAAAAGATGAATTAGATAATTCTTTCTATGATGACTCAAAGTCTTTGAACTTTATCTTTCCAAACCTCAAAAAAGGCGCTAAGTCTGTTTTAGAATATTCAGAAAAAGTAAAAAACCCACGTTTTTTAAGTCCGTTTTACTTTGGCGATTTTTCACCTATAGTAAACAACAAAATAGTCATTGTTGCTGACAAAAATATTAACTTTAAGTTTAAAGAATTTAATACTCAAGATTTAGATATTAAATTTAATAAACAAGAAAAAAGAAATACTATAATCTATACATGGGAATTAAAAAACATAAAGAAATTTAAATATGAGCCTAAAACACCTACTTATAAAAAAATATTTCCGCATATAGTTCCCATTATAACCTCTTATAAAACTAAAAACGAAGAAGTTATTTTAGCTAATAAGGTATCAGATTTATATAAATGGTATTATTCTTTGGTAAAAGACATTAATAAAGAAAACGTTGATGAAGAACTTGTAACCTTAGTAAACGGACTTACTAAAGATAAACCTAATGATTTTGAAAAAGTAAAAGCCATATATTACTGGACACAAAAAAACATAAAATATATAGCGTTTGAATATGCCTTGGGCGGATTTATTCCACGTCAGGCCAATGATATTTTTAAAAAGAAATATGGTGACTGTAAAGACAACTCAAGTATTTTATTTAAAATGCTTGAAATAGCAGGCTTAAAAGGAGACTTAACATGGATTGGTACTCGAAAAATTCCTTATGATTATAATGAAGTGCCTACACCTCTTGTAGACAATCATATGATTTTATCTTATACTACTAAAAAAGATTCCACTTATTTTTTAGATGCTACAGGGAGATTTATTCCTATTGATTACCCTACGCCTTTCATTCAAGGCAAAGAAGCTTTAATTTCAAAAGGTGAAAATTTTATAATTAAAAAAGTACCTGTTATTGATGCTCATAAAAATGCAGTGATAGATACTACTTTTATTTATCTAGAAGATCAAAATATTATTGGTAGTTCTAAAATTAACATCTCTGGTTATAAAAAAGTTGAATGTTATGATAATTTAGAATATACCTCAACAAATGAAAAAACAATATCTTATTACAATTCTCAATTTAGAAAGGGGAACAATAAGTTCTTGATAAAGAATTATAATGAGATAAATAAGTTTGATTATGACAAGCATTTTATAGTGGATTATAATTTTAGCATAAACAATTATGCAAAAAAACTAGGAAACGAAATTTATGTAAATCTTAATCTTAATAAAGAACTATTACCTTACAAAATGAATAAAGATAGAAAGTATGATATTGAATATGATTATAAAAGTCATTTTAGCTATACAACATCACTAAAAATTCCAGAAGGGTATAAAGTAGAATACCTACCAGAAACCACTAATATTTCTAATAATTTACTAACAAGTAATATTAGTTATATAACAAAAAAAGACACCATTTTGTATACGCACAATGTTAGCCTAAATTTTTTAACTCTAAACTCGCAACAACAAAAAAAAATAGATGAGCTAATTAAGCCTATACTTAGTGCTTACAAAGAAGTTGTTATTCTAAAAAAATCTTAATAAAGACATGTTAAAATTAAAATTACTTTTTACTATTATATTTCTTTCACAACTTTCCATAGGTCAAAATAATTTGTTCTATTCAAACTATACTTGGGAAAAAAACCCCAATTATAGCATTGAAGAAGGGTTAGACAAGTCTATTATAGCATTAAAAGATAAAATAGCTACAGAATTTGTTTTTGAAGACAACGGCTTAATAGAATACTTTTTAGAACATAAAGTATACTGGCTAAATTCTGATGAAAAAATAGAAGCTTACAACAAAATTTATTTGCCTTATAATTCTACTTCAGAGCTAAAAATTAATAAAGCAAGAGTAATTACCAAAGAAGGGGACATTATTGAGCTTGATGATAGCAAAATATTAACTGCTAAAGATGAAGAAACTGGTAGAAACTATAAATACTTTGCATTTGAAGGAGTTAATAAAGGTAGCTTTATAGAGTATTTTTATGTTGTAAAACGCTATCCAAGATACAGTGGAAATAAATTAACTTTTCAATCTAGTTTTGACAAAAAAAATGTAGATTTTGATTTATATGCTCCAAAAAATTTAATTTTTAAATTTAAATCTTATAATAATATTCCACAAGTTGAAAAAGATACATTAACTAAGGGAAAGTTACATTGGCAATTAAATATAGATGAGTTAAAAGGTATTCAAAAAGAAGAAACCTCTGCCTATAATGCCTCTAAGGGATTTGTGGTTTACAAATTAGATAGAAACACCTACAGTAATATAAAAGATATTTCCTCTTATGCTAAAGTTGCTCAAAATATATATAACTTTTATTATCCTGAAACCACAGATAAAATAAATAAAACACTTAAAAAATTCATTGATGAGATTAAAGATGGTAAAGAATTAAATGAAGAAAGTCTTATTAGAAGAATAGAATCCTATATTAAAACAAACATTTATATTACAGAAGGAGGGAATGATAATTTAAAAGATTTAAATCAAGTAATATCTAAAAAAATTGCAAATGAAACGGGTATTCTAAAACTATACACTTCTCTTTTAAGGTATTTAAATATTAAACATGAAATAGTCATAACAAGTGATAGACAAAATCTAAAGTTTGATAAAGCTTTTGAAGCCAATAATTTCTTAACTGATTTTTTAATCTATTTCAATAAATATAAAACTTACCTGTCTCCAGAATCTCAAGATTCAAGATACGGATACCCTCCTGCATATCTAACAGATAATTATGGCCTTTTTATTAAAGAAGTAAAGGTTGGTAATTTTAAATCAGGCTTAGGCAAAATAAAATATATTAAACCAATTTCTGCAAATAAAACAGAAGACGCTATGATAATTGATGTGTCTTTTGAAGAAAATAATTTAACTAACAATATTATCAAACTTGACCGCTCTATGGGAGGTTATTATGCAATGTACTTCCAACCGGTTTTCAATTTAATAAAGCAAGAAAATAGAGATGAAATAATAGAAGGTTTTGCTAAACAAATAAGTAAAGAAGTTACAATTACTAATAAAGCAGTTTATAATGATGACCCAGATTTATTTGGCATTAAGCCTATTAGATTTGTAGTAGATTTTAATTCTGAAGCCTTTGTAGAAAAAGCTGGGGAAAAGTATTTATTTAAAGTTGGAGAGCTTATCGGTAAACAAATTGAACTCTATCAAGAAAAGGAACGAGTACTACCAGTTGAAAATGAATTTCAACGTAGCTATTTAAGAACAATAAACATCACTATTCCTAATGGCTATCAAATTGCTAACTTAGATGATATTATCATAGATAACTCCTATCATAAAAATGGAGAAGAATTACTAGTTTTTAAGTCTTTTTATGAATTAAATGATAATATTTTAAAAATTACTGCAGATGAACATTACAGAGAAAACATTATAGATGTTGCATATTATGAAGATTATAGAACAGTAATTAATAGTGCCGCTGATTTTAACAAGCTAGTTTTAATTTTAGATCCAAAGTAAAAAGCCTGTAAACCAAATTATATGGTAAAGCATAATTAGCTGATTAAAAAAGTAGAACGCAATTACCAATTTGATAAGTTTAGCTATTTATACATATTATATCAAATTCACTTTAAACTGCAAATAGAAAAATATTTTATATAAGTAAAAAACTACACCAAAAAACATAAAATAAATCCACGAAAGGTAAAAAAAATAGATAAAATACATAAAATTAATTGCACATAAGAAAAATAAATATAGATTTGTAGCTTAATTAATATTAAACCTTAAATCTTTATGAAAAATTTTATTTTCAAAAAAGCAATGTATGCATGTATTCTATTTGTTTCATTAGCTTTTACATCTTGTAGTAGTGATGATTCTGACTCAGATGGTCCTTCAGGCTCAGAAAGAATTACAGACGCTACAGGTCTTTCAATTAATTTAATCTGGACTGTTAACGGTTCTAGTACTCCTCTATCTGAAGTTGATTTAGATTTCTTCGTATTGAATTCTAACGATAGTGAAGTTATTTACTCTGATAATGAAAATTCATTTGAGCAAGAAGATTTCTCATCTCAATTAGAAGATGGTACATATAGTGTATATGTTGAATATTTTAGTGGTACTGAAACTGCTGAATATGCATTAACGATTACAGGTCAATCTGGAGGAGATGATGCTCGTGTAGTTACAGGATCTATATCTAATAGTGGTGATTCTGAAAGACCAGAAATTAATGTTCTTAAAATAGAAAAAACAGGAAATACTTTTGTTTTTAAATAAAAAGTGGTAAAATCACTTAAATAGTATATACTAAAAACCCAAAAACAATAGTTTTTGGGTTTTTAGTAAAATTTTCTCCCTATTCTTTGTTATATAATAGTCTTTATTCGATATGACTCTTCAAATATCATAACACTTTCTAAAGCATACAAATTTCTTCCTAATGACAAACTTTTGTTTATTTTAGTTCTATGGCTAAGCACAACGAACTCGGTAAAAAAGGAGAACAATTAGCAGTTGATTTCCTAATTAAAAACAGTTACGATATTGTAGAACGTAATTACCGATTTGATAAAGCTGAAGTGGACATCATAGCCCAAAAAGAAGACACCCTTGCCATTATTGAAGTTAAAACCCGCTCTACAATCGATTTTGGGAATCCACAAGACTTTGTAAAACCAAAACAAATTAAAAACTTAGTAAAAGCTGTTGATGAATATGTAAACGTTAATGGTTTAGATGTTGAAGTAAGATTTGATATTATTGCAATAGTTAAAGAAGGTAAAAGTTTTAAAATAGAGCATTTAGAAGATGCTTTCTATCATTTTTGATACGATAGTATCATCCTTAACTTGTTTACTCTAAATTCATTTTAATATCACTCTCTAATGTAAAATGAGCGTTGAGATTCTCACGGTCGTACCTCCCTGAGAATGACGTCACCTTCTATTAGAGACGTCGTCATTGTGAGGAACAAAGTGACGTAACAATCTCTTAAAATTTCATGGTAAATTTTTAGTTCCTTTTGACAAGACCCTGATATGTTTGAATAATGTCAATGATCAGTTCTCCTTCTGAATGAACTGTACTGAGCGCAGTCAAGATGTTGTTTCATAATCTTTTTAATAATAAGATGCTGAAAATAAATTCAGCATGACAAAACTCCTACATATATTACTCTTCCTCAAAAAACTTTTTAAAACCTTCAAAGTTCTCAGGTTTTGCAATAATTTTTTTGTCTTTATCAAGAATATAATAAGTAGGTGTTGCAGTAACAGCATAATTATCGCCTATTTCATTATCCCATTTACCTTCGCCATACACGTGAATGAATTCAGGATATTCATAGGTTAAATTTTTCCATTTATAAGGTTCATCCTCTAAGCCAACAGCAATCACTTTTATATTGGTTTTAGGTTTCATGAATTTTTGCAACTGCGGAATTTCATCTAAACAATGTGAACAAGTACTACTCCAAAATACAATAACATATGTATCTGAACCGCTTAAATCTGTCAATTTTTTTGTAATTTTCTTACCGTCTTTTTCAATTTCAATAGAAAAATCAGGCGCTATTTTTCCTAAGGAAACATTTTCAAAAGTTAATAATGAATTTATTAATTGTTGATCGCTTAAAGCAACTAAAATATCCATTAAATATTTGTTAGAAATGTAGTTTGCCACACTTTCATACCCTAAATCTGCCATTTGCTGCCATAAACTAACAAGAAGAATACGCTTCACCTCATTGGGGGCATCTTTCATAGTTATAGCAACAATATCAATGTTGTTTTTGTAGTTCTCTATTTCATTATTAGCTCCTGCTGTCATACCAAATACATAGTTGACCATTTTCTCTTCTAAAATATTAGAGCTTTGCAACGTTTCATTGGTAAAATCTACATAATCAAAATAGTGGTTTTTTAAATTGTTTACGTAAGTTTTAACATCTTCAAAACTATTAGGTATATATGGTTTGTTAGCTTTTATAAAATCTAAAACCATTAAATCTTTTGCCGCTTCTTCATAATTACTTTGCGTCTCTCTTTGAATATCAAAGATTTTTGACAAGGCTAGAGTATCTTCACTTTGAGAGTTAAAATAATTACCTACACTATGTGTTACATTAGACATACTATTGGTATAGGATGTTAATAGCGTATTTTCAACAGATGATAAAAAAGTAACACCTGTTTCAGAATTAAACTCAAGTTCTACGTCTTCTTTTCCGTTGTATATAATATCAAAATTATAATCTTCTTGAGGTACTGCGTACACTAATCTATACATGCCTTTAGCAGCAGTAGAATCTAACTTTAATTCAAACGTACCATCTTCATTTACATTAGCATTGGCTACGTATTGAGAAATTGTTGGTGTGACTTTGTAAAGTAATGCTATTTTGTATTCTTCGGCAGGTGAAAATGTGCCTTTAATGGTGTGTTGTGCCAAAAGAATTGATGGCAATAGAATAAGTAGGTATTTAAAAATAGGTTTCATCTCATTAAATAAGGCAATAATTAAGCCACAATAGGTTTTAATAATGTTAAAGCTTTTTCTACCGAGTTAACTCCTTCAAATGTAAGCAATAATCTTAAGCCTTGGCGTGTTTGTTTCTCTTTCATTTTGCATACACCAGAATTAGATTGTACATAGCCTAACACTTTGGTAAAACCTGAACTTTGATAGAAGCTGCTTTGTTGATCACTAATAAAATATCCCACAAATTTATTTTGTTTCATGATGATTTTTTCAAATCCTATTTTAGAAGCAATCCACTTTATTTGGACACTATTTAATAAATCGGTCACTTCTGCTGGCAACTCACCAAATCTATCCATTAAATCTTTCTCAAATTTTGCTAATTCTTCTTGAGTTTTTAATTCATTGAGTTTGGTATAAAGACTCAATCTTTCAGCAATATTATTTATGTAACTGTCTGGAAAGAGTAATTCAAAATCTGTATCAATAGTTACATCTTTTACATATGTTTTATCTTCATCAGGTTCGTTATACAAGTCTTTGAACTCATTTTCTTTAAGTTCTTCAATAGCTTCATTTAATATTTTTTGATACGTATCAAAGCCTATTTCATTAATGAAGCCACTTTGCTCTCCTCCTAGTAAATCTCCAGCACCACGAATTTCTAAATCTTTCATAGCAATGTTGAATCCGCTACCTAATTCTGTAAACTGTTCTAATGCTGAAATACGTTTACGCGCATCTTCAGTCATTGCAGAATATTCAGGTGTTATAAAATAACAGAATGCTTTTTTATTACTTCTACCTACACGCCCTCTCATTTGATGCAAATCACTTAAACCAAAATTATTAGCGTTATTAATAAAAATAGTATTGGCATTCGGTACATCTAAACCACTTTCAACAATAGTAGTACTTACTAATACGTCAAACTCTCCATTAATAAAAGCCAACATGAGTTCTTCTAGTTTTTTACCTTCCATTTGTCCATGACCAATCGCTATTTTAGCATCAGGTACCAGACGCTGAATCATACCAGCCACTTCTTTTATATTTTCAATGCGATTATGAATAAAAAATATTTGTCCGCCACGTTGAATCTCATAACTCACAGCATCTCTAATAGACTCTTCATTGAATCTTATTACATGACTTTCTATTGGATACCTGTTTGGTGGTGGCGTTGTAATAACCGATAAATCTCTTGCCGCCATTAAACTAAATTGAAGGGTACGCGGTATTGGTGTTGCAGTAAGTGTTAATACATCTACATTTTCTTTTAAAGTCTTTAATTTCTCTTTAACGGCTACACCAAATTTTTGCTCTTCATCAACAATAAGTAATCCTAAGTTTTTAAAATTAACATTCTTATTAACTAACTGATGCGTACCAATAATAATATCTACTTTTCCATCAGCTAATGCTTCTAAAGTGACACGTTTTTCTTTAGCAGTTCTAAATCTGTTTAAATAATCTACAACCACAGGAAAATCTTGTAATCGCTTTCTAAAAGTTCTAGCATGCTGATACGCTAAAATAGTTGTTGGTACTAAAATAGCAACTTGCTTACCATTATCTACCGCTTTAAATGCTGCACGGATGGCCACTTCTGTTTTACCAAAACCAACATCTCCACAGATTAAGCGATCCATTGGGCGCTCACTTTCCATATCTGCTTTAATATCGGCAGTTGCCTTACTTTGGTCTGGAGTATCTTCGTAAATAAAAGAAGCTTCTAACTCATGTTGCATATAACTATCAGGATTGTACTGATAGCCCTTTTGTGTTTTCCGTTTTGCATATAATTTTATAAGGTTAAAAGCTATATGTTTAACTCTAGCTTTGGTTTTTTGCTTTAAGGTTTTCCAAGCGTTGCTACCCAATTTATAAACCTTTGGCGGTTTACCATCTTTACCATTATACTTGGTGATTTTATGAAGCGAATGAATGCTTAAATACAGTACATCACGTTCACCATAAATCAATTTGATGGCTTCCTGCTTTTTACCTTCTACATCAATTTTTTTGAGCCCCCCAAAGCGACCAATACCATGATCTATATGGGTTACATAATCACCTACATCTAAATTGGTGAGTTCTTTTAAAGTTATGGCTTGTTTTTTTGCATAGCCATTTTTAAGTTGAAATTTATGATAACGTTCAAATATTTGGTGATCTGTATAACAAACTATTTTGTTTTCATGATCTACAAATCCTTGATGTAACGATTGTACAATGGTTTTATAATAAACACGTTCTTCAAAATTTGGATGACCCTCTTTATCTACATCTTCAAAAATATCATGAAAACGTTTAGCTTGTTGCTCGCTAACACAAGCTATGTAGTTGATATATCCTTTATTATGATTTGTAATTAAATCTTCAATTAACAAATTGAATTGTTTGTTAAATGAGGGTTGTGGGGTGGTGTTGAAAGTGAATGTGGACACTGAGGTTCTCGAAGTGCCTGTATTGCTTGTTGTGCCTTCGAGAACCTCAGGCACCAAATGAGACTCTTCGCTTACTTGGTCTTTTCTAAGTGCAGGCTGCTCTGAATGACAAAAGACACTTTGTGTCCCAAATTCAACTATTGAAAAATCTAATAACTGATTTTTTAGTAATACCGAATTGCAAAACAGTTCTTCAGGTTTGTCGTGTTTTAATTCTGAAGACAAACTTTTAAAGGCTTCCTCTGCTTTACCGAAGAAATCGTCAATTCTCGAAAACAATAAATCGGCATTTTTTATGCCCACTACCGTTTTTTGCGCAATGTATTTTAGGAAACTTTGACGACTTTCTTCTAAAAATTTATTGGCAACATTTGGTATGATATTGATTTTTTTAATCTGATCTACCGATAGCTGAGACTCTACATCAAACGTTCTAATGCTATCTACCTCATCGCCAAAAAATTCTATGCGATAGGGCTCATCATGTGAAAACGAAAACACATCTACTATACCACCGCGTACCGAAAACTCACCTGGTTCTGTCACAAAATCTACACGCTTAAACTGGTATTCAAACAATACTTCGTTTACAAAATCTATAGAAATACTATCGCCAACAGCTACTTTTAAGGTATTACGTTCCAACTCTCTTCTAGTCACTACTTTTTCAAAAAGAGCGTCGGGATAAGTAACAATAATTGCAGGTTTTTTTCGTGAGTTAATCCTATTTAAAACCTCAGCACGTAATAATACATTGGCATTATCTGTTTCCTCTATTTGATAAGGCCTACGGTAACTACCTGGATAGAAGAGTACATCTTTATCATTAACCAATTGTTCTAAATCATTTAGGTAATGTGCCGCTTCTTCTTTATCATTAAAAACCAGTAAAAAAGGTTTATCGGTTTCCTTAAAAACATTTGAAATGACATATGAAAAAGACGAACCTATAAGGCCTTTTAAATGTGTTTTTATTTGAGTTTGAGCAATAGCATTCTGCAGATTTTGCACTTGCAAAGTCCGTGAATATACTTGCGAGAGGTTTGAAGAGCTCACTAGAATATATAAATTTTAATGAATGCAAATATAGTTCTTTCTTCCTACAACTTGGAAAACATTAAAGCCCTAACCAAGAATAACTTTAAATTTGTTGGAATAATATCTAATTCTACCAAAAAAGTATAAATATATATTCAAAAGAAAACTTAATTTAACAGTCTATTCAACAGTACTTAAACTTTTAAAAGTGTGTTACAACTAAACGGAATGACTGATAAAATTAAACTTTCAATTAGAGAAAAAATTGGTTATGCCTTAGGTGATGGTGCCGCTAATATTGCCTGGAGAGGTGTAGCTACCTTCTTATTTATTTTTTATACAGATGTTTTTGGTTTAACTCCAGAAACAGCCGGTTTAGTTTTGCTTTTTGCTAGATCTAGCGATGGTATTAGTGATATTATTATGGGTATTATTAGTGATCGTACAAAAACGAAATACGGGAAATTCAGGCCCTGGATTTTATGGACTGCTATACCATTAGGGTTATCCTTATCTTTATTATTTATCTCTCCTGAACTATCTGAAGATGGTAAAATATTGTACGCCTATGCAAGTTATATGCTATTCACTTTAGTGTATACCGCAAACAATATTCCTTACGGTGCTCTAATGGTCGTTATGACTGGAGATGATAAAGAAAGAACAAGCATAGGCTCCTACAGAATGGTTGGCGCTTTTGCTGGTGGTATGCTGGTACAAGGTGCCTTGCTATTTTTAGTGACACATTTTGGTAATGTAGATCCGTCTGTAAATGTAACTCAATTAAAAGCAGGTACTTTTAATGTTGAAGTTATGGCCACTAAAGATGTGGAGCATGTAAATATTAAAACTAAAGATGGTGTAGCCACTTTTGTATGGAAAAACAATAACGAAGATGAAGCTACAAATGGTAAAAGTTTTACTATGAAAAAAGGAGATACTTATTCCTTCATAGTCTCAGGTGAGAAAAACTTAACCAAAGAAAATCTGCTAATTGTAGATCAAAAAAGGGGTTATAGCAAGTCTATGTATATCATGTCTGCAATACTTGCCATACTAATGTTAGTCACTTTCTTTTCTACTAAAGAAAGAGTCACCCCTCCTGAAAATCAAAAAAACAATTTATGGAAAGATATTAGAGATCTCATTTCTAACAAGCCCTGGTTGATTCTATTGATAATAGGCCTTTTATTCAATGTCTATAACTCTATAAAACAAGGCATCACGATAATCTATTTCACCCATTATCTAAATGACCAATTACTGTCTGCTTCTTATTTAGTAGGCTTAATGTTTGCATCTATTGCTGGAGCTTTTCTAACAAGCCCTTTAAGCAAAAAGTTGGGAAAACGTAATCTATTCATATATGCATTAATTTTTTCTGGAGCGGTAAACACCTTGTTTCTTTTTTGCAGACCAAATGATATAACTTACATCTTTATCATTGGATTGGTATCTGAATTTGCTTCTGCAATGTTCCCTACTCTTTTCTTTGTAATGCTAGGTGATGCTGCAGATTTTTCAGAATGGAAAAACAGAAGAAGGGCCACAGGGCTTATTTACTCGGCGGGTTCATTTGCAACTAAATTAGGGGGAGGTGTAGCTGGTGCTATTATTGGATTCATACTAGGAGCTTTCAATTATAACGGTCAGGATATTTCAACTATAAGTGGTGCAATCCCTGGCATTATAATGCTAATGAGCTGGGTTCCTGCGATAATTACAATTATAGCCGCTGGATTAATGTTTGCATACCCATTAAACCAGAAGAAAATGAATGAAATCACATTAGAATTGAACTCTAGACGCAAAGATCAATAATAAAATTTTGAGCTCTAAAAGACTGTTTAATAAAAAGGATAGCTTTATTAGCCATCCTTTTTCAAAACAATTAACTCTTAAAATCTAATTTAAGACAAAACTTGTATGTAATGATGTATATGAGCTACCTCCAACAAAAACTACAAAGTCTCCTGACTCAATAATAAAGTTACCTTCATTATCATAAAACCCTAAGATCTCTTTATTCAATGTAAACTTTATAGTTTTGGTTTCTCCTACTTCAAATTCTATTAATTCAAAACCTTTTAGCTCTTTTACAGGACGGGTTGTACTAGCTACTAAATCTCTAATATATAACTGCACCACCTCTTTACCTTTAAATTCCCCAGTATTAGTCACATCTACAGACACTTGCACTTCTTCATCCATTTTAAAAGACGTCTTATTAAGCTTCAAGTTTGAATATTTAAAAGTGGTATAACTTAATCCATGACCAAACGGGTATAACGGTGTATTTTCAACATCACTATAATGAGACCAGAAAACCAGGTTTGGATTCGTTTTATCTGCTACTGGTCTTCCTGTATTTTTATAGTTATAATATATTGGTATTTGCCCCACATTTCTGGGAAATGTCATTGGCAACTTTCCGCTTGGGTTATAATCGCCATAAAGTACCTGAGCGATTGCATTACCTGATTGTGTTCCAAGTTGCCACGCTTCTACAATAGTTGGAATATGTTTATCAGCCCAGTTAATAGTTAAAGGTCTACCGTTATTTAATACCAATACTATGTTTTTGTTTACTTTATAAACTTCTTCTAGCAACTCTTGTTGAACACCTGGTAAATCTATCTCTGTTCTACTTCTGGCTTCTCCACTCTGAAAGCCATGTTCTCCTAAAACCATAACAACTACATCTGCATTTTTTGCTGCTTCTACAGCTTCATCAAACTCACTTTTATCCGTTTCGTTTATGGTTAATTCATTTACAAAATGTGTTTCTCCAACAGATACATCAGCTCCTTTTTTATAAATAAGCGTATTACCTTTATAATTTTGCATCCCTTCTAAAACAGAAACTCCTGTATTATCTTTTGAAGCTATTCTCCAACTTCCCAAAGGGCTATTTTTATCACTGGCCAAAGCGCCTATTAAAGCTATTTTTTGCCCTTCTTTTTTTAGTGGCAATAACTGGTTTTCATTTTTAAGAAGTACTATAGATTTTTTGGCAACATCTAAAACAGCTTCATGATGAGATTTATTATTTACAACCTCTTTTTCTCTTACCTCATCACAATACTTATATGGATCATCAAACAACCCTAATTCAAACTTAACCGTTAATATTCTACGAACAGCATCATCAATTATGTCCTCTTTTACAATTCCTTCTTTCACCAATTCTTCTAATTGAGATACGTATATATGAGATTCCATGTCCATATCGGTACCCGCTATTGCAGCTACCTTCGCCGCATCTTTTTCATCTTTTGTATGTCCCCAAAGCGATATTTCTTTTATAGAGGCCCAATCTGAAATTACAAATCCATTAAAGCCCCATTTACCTTTTAATATATCTCTTAAAAGAAATTTATTTGCAGTTGCAGGAACTCCATTTAACTCATTGAATGCATTCATTAATGTTTTAACGTCTGCATCAACAGCCGCTTTAAATGGTGGTAATACAGTATTGTATAGTGTAGATGTACCAATATCTACAGTGTTATATTCTTTACCAGCTTCTGAAAACCCATAAGCTGCAAAATGTTTAGCACAAGCTGCTATGGTGTTTACTGCAGATAAATCTTCCCCTTGAAATCCTTTTACTCTGGCTTTAGCAATTTTACTACCTAAAAACGGATCTTCTCCTGCTCCTTCCATCACTCTACCCCATCTAGGATCTCTTGATATATCAACCATTGGAGCAAAAGTCCAGTTTATACCTGCAGCTGATGCTTCAGCTGCGGCAACTTGTGCTGATGTTTCTATTGCTTCTAAATCCCAACTAGCTGCTTCAGCCAGAGGGATAGGACTTAATGTTTTATATCCATGAATAACATCAAAACCAATTATTAATGGTATGCCCAATCTAGACTCTTCAACAACTATTTTTTGTACTGCTCTAACCGCTTCGGCACCTCTTACTGAAAGCATAGATCCCACTAAGCCATTTTTTAAATGTTCATATTTTATTTCTGCATCCCCACCATTAGGAACAGGCCCTGTTACATCCCAAAACCCATTGTATTGATTCATTTGTCCAATCTTTTCCTTTAATGTCATTATACGAATCAAAGAATCAACCTTAACATTAATAGCATCTTCTTTAGAAGAATTTGCAACAGTTCTATTATCACTACAAGCCATAAATATTATTAATACTATTGTATATACTTTAAATTTTCTAATCATAACAAAGGCATTTCTTTTACATAATTATTCAAAAAACACATATTTATATCATTTTACATGTACTATATAATTAATATATAATATTATTTAATCAATGTATTAAACAAAATATTGAATTATGATTGCTAAACAAATTTTAAAAATTTGCTCGAAAAATAAGACAAAACAGTATGTTGGTTAGAAAATAACCGTAAAAAACAATTCCTTTTGCAAATTTATTTCACAAAAATATGCATAACGGCACTCATCAAACTATCTTATATAATCAAATAGTGATACTATTTTAAATAAATAAGACTACACTATTATATTATAAAACCCGTCTTACACAGGCATTAAAGTCTTCTCTAAATTCACTGGGTGTCGCGTTTTTTTCCTTTTTAAAAATACGATTGAAGTTAGCTATGTTATTAAACCCACACTTAAAGCTTATCTCAGCAACGCTTAAGTCTGTTTCTAAAAGAAGTTTGCTTGCATGACTTATACGGGTACTATTTACATACACAACAAACGTTTTACCAGTCCGCTTTTTAATGAATCTATTAAAAGACATAGGACTCATATTAACTAAGGAAGAAATCTCGTCTAGAGATATTTTTTTATCAAAATTGCTTTGTATATAATCGTACACCTTTTTTATTTTAGAGCTGTTTTCAAAACTCTTTTTTTGCGTGGTAGCACTAGAAAGTAATCTTTGGTTTCTTGAATTTGCCAAGTCATATAATATGGAAACAAACTCTAAATAATAATCAATACCATCTGTTTTAGTAAGTTTTATAAGCCTTGAGGCCATCTCAATAGATGTTTTTTTAGAAAATAAAATACCATGAGAAGATTTGTCAAACATATCTTTAATTGGTTTGAATATATTTCTAGCCAACAACTTATCATCTAACAAATCATAATTTATATGAATAGTGATTTCATGTATTTTTTTACTCTGGCATTTATACAATTCCCAACCGTGAACCAGATTCGAACCTACAAACACTAATTCTATATCATCAATTTCTTCAATACTATCTCCAGCTATTCTTCTTACTCCTTTTCCATTTTGAATAAAATTCAATTCGTACTCAGGGTGGAAATGAATTGGAAAATCAAAATCGTCTTTTACCCGGTCAAAGACTAAAAAACTATCCTCTGGAGTCAGCTGGGTGATCTCTCTATGTATATTATCTAACATATGGTGTGTTTTTTAAGATATTGTGAAAAATATATATTAATATTTGGTAAAATCATATTATATATATGATAACTTCGATGTTACTTTTGTATCACCAATTAAAAAATAAGTAGTATTAAATAATGCAGATTTTTAATATCACAATTTATTACAAATCTAATCTATTTAATACGATTATTAAAAAATTATTTTTAATAAACTAATTAACAACAACTTATGAAAAAAAAATTATTTAAAAATTTAATCTTATTGGTGGTCTTTATTTTAAGCATCTCTATGTTTGGGCAAAATATCACTGGTACTATTTCAGACGCCGATGGTCCTTTACCTGGTGCTAATGTATTAGTTAAAGGAACTTCAAACGGAGCAGTTACTGATTTTGACGGGAATTACAGCCTTACAAATATTAGTAATGATGCTGTATTGGTTTTCAGTTTTGTAGGTTATGAAACACAGGAAATCACTGTTGGTAATCAAACAACTATTAATGTTGTACTTGTTTCAGATGCAAGTGCTTTAAATGAAGTAGTTGTAGTAGGTTATGGAAAAACATCCAGACGCTTAGTAACAGGGGCTATATCTTCGGTAAAATCTGAAGATATTAACAAAACACCTGTTATATCGGCAGATCAAGCTTTGCAAGGTCAAGCACCTGGTGTAACAATTATCAATGCTGGCTCACCTGGAACAGCTCCGCAGGTTCAAATTCGTGGCCTGGGTACTTTTGGGAATAACCAACCATTATATGTAATAGACGGTATTGTATCTGGAGGGATCAACGAAATTAATCCAAACGATATAGAAACTATCAATGTTTTAAAAGATGCTTCAACGGCAGCAATTTATGGTTCACGGGCATCAAATGGGGTTGTTATTATTACAACTAAAAAAGGTAGAGCTGGAAAAACTAAAGTCACCTTTGATTCTTATTTATCATCTCAGAGTGTTCCTAGAAAATTAGATCTTTTGAACTCCAGCCAATTTAGAGATTTTGCAGATGCTACATATGGGCTTCCTAATAGATATACCACAGACCCAGCATCAACAGAATTAAATACAGACTGGCAAGATGAAATTTTCCAAAATGCCATTATGCATAACACTAATATTGGGTTGTCTGGAGGTACAGACTCTGCTATTTTTAACATATCAGCAGGTTATATTGATCAAGAAGGTATTATAATAAACACTGGGTTTAACAGAGCTTCATTAAGAGCCAACAGTGAGTTTAAAATAGGTAATAAATTAAAAATTGGGGAAACACTTGCAATTGCTGATACTGAAATGAAAAATGAAGAACAAGCAGGTGGTAGATCGCTATTAGAACATGTGATAAAATCGCTCCCTTATACACCAGTTTTTGACGCAAATAACCCTGGTGGTTTTGGTGGAACTGATACTGCTTTAGATAATGGTTCTGATGCAGAAAACCCTGTTAGAGTTCAGACAATAAGCGATAATATAACTGATGTTTCAAAAATATTAGGATCTTTTTATGCTTCATATGAGTTTATAGATAATCTTGAATATAAGTTTCAATACGGTTTTGAAAGAACCTCAGCTTCTACTAATATCTTTAGACCTTCATTTGATGAGGGTATAAATGAAAGAAATGCAGCCCAATTAGATCAAATAACAAATACATTTAGTTCTAATACATTCACAAATTCATTAACATATTCTACTGTTTTTAATGATGTACACAATCTGGATCTTTTAGCAGTTTTAGAAAAATTCGAGACTACAACACGAAATAACAGATCTCAGGCATCAAACCCTTTAACCAATGCAGTACCGGTAATTCAGGGGAATGGAGTAATAACAAATCAACTTTTTGAATACGGTCTTATATCATATATAGGTAGAGTAAATTACAATTATGATAATAAGTACATATTATCTGCATCTATAAGACGTGATGGATCCTCTCGATTTGGTAGTAATAATAGATGGGGTACTTTCCCTGCTGTTTCTCTTGGTTGGGTTTTAAGCGAAGAAGACTTTTTAAAAGACTCTAGTGTAATAAGTAACTTAAAGCTAAGAGGTTCATGGGGTAAAACTGGTAATGATGGCTCTGTAGATTATGTATTTGAAGCTGGATTAATACCTCGATATGGATATATTGGATTAAATAACAATGTAGGTGTTTCTAATTTTGGTGCTGCAAACCCAGATTTAAAATGGGAAGAAGCAAGCATGACAAACATAGGGTTAGATGCTGGTTTTTATAACAATGCGCTTACTGTATCTTTAGAATATTATAACAATGATATTGATGATGTTATTGTACCTATACCTAATGTAACATCAGATGGTTTAGGAGCTGCATTCACACAAAGAAACGGCGCTTCAACTAACACCAAAGGATTTGAACTTAATATAGGCTATAACCACAATTCAGATAGCGATTTTAGTTGGTCGGCAAATGTTAATTTAGGCACATCTAAAAATGAGGCAACCGACTTAGGTGAACTATCATTTATAGAAAGTTCTTCTTTTGAAAATGAAAATTTATCTAGAATTACAGAAGGAGAGTCGTTATTTTATTTTTATGGACTTGAAACTGATGGATTATTTCAATCTCAAGCTGAAGTTGATAATCATGCCACTCAACATCCCAATACAGCTCCAGGAGATCTACGCTTTGTAGATCAAAATAACGATGGTGTTATTAATAGTGAAGATAATGTGAAAATAGGAAATCCATTCCCAACATTAACCTATGGTATAAACCTATCAGCTAATTATAAAAATTTCGATGCTACTTTATTCTTTAGTGGAGTAAGTGGTAATGATATATATAATACCAATATTTATGACTTAGAGGGTATGACACGTTTGTTTAATGCAGGAACAGCTGTTTTAAATAGATGGACACCTACTAATACAAACACTTCTGTTCCAAGGTTCACAGCAGACCATTCTGAAAACGTAAACCGCTCTGACCGTTTTATAGAAAATGGTGCTTATGCGAAACTAAGAAACCTTACCATTGGTTACAGTTTACCTAACGAAACATTATCAACATTCATGAACGGATCACTATCTAAGTTTAGAGTTTATGTAACTGCTCAGAACTTATTTACTATTACTAACTACTCTGGTTATGATCCTGAAATTGGCGGAAGTACTACTATAACCAGCGGACAACTATCTCCTGCGGCAGGTGTAGGTATTGACAGAGGTGTGTTTCCTCAACCTAGATCTTTTATTGCAGGTGTACAATTAGCTTTTTAACCCATAAAACGAATAACTTACAATATGAAAAAATTTAAAATCTTTTTTACTGTTTTAACAGTGATGATTGGGATTCTAATTTCATGCGATGAATCAGAAATAGAGTTAAAAAATCCCAACCAATTATCAGCTGAGACATTCTTCAAATCTAGTGCACAACTAGAATCGGCAGTAACAGCAGCGTATACTTACTTACAAGAAGTAGGTAATTATGCCAGATATCAGTATTATATAAATGATAATGTAGCAGGTGAAAATTATGCTGCTGGAAATTTAGAAGCAGATAAAGTACAAATGATAAATAGAGATGTAGATGAAGCAAATAATGGTAATAATCAGTATTGGCAACATAACTATCAAGCTATTGGGCGTTGTAATTTTGTCATTGTTAATGAAGAAAATTTTGAGAATATCCCTGATACTGAAATAGCAGCTAGGTTAGGAGAAACAAGATTTATAAGAGCTCTTTGCTATTTCAATTTAGTAGCAAAGTATGGTGAAATACCTTTAGTCTTAGATTTAGAAGTGGTACAAGGTGGCAGACCAAAATCATCTGTAGCAGATGTTTATAATGCTATTGTAACTGACTTGCAATTTGCAACAACTAACTTACCAGCAAAAGGCACTCAAGAAGTAGGTAGACCAACATCTGGTTCAGCTTGGGCATTATTGGGGAAAGTACTATTACAAAGTGGTGATGCCGCTGCAGCTAAAACAGCTTTAGGAAATGTTTCTGGATATAACTTAGTTGATAACTACAGAGATAATTTTACTGTAGCAGGAGAACATAATGACGAATCTCTTTTTGAAGTGATTTTTGATGAATCTACTGGGGGTGGAGATTCATGGAATCAAAATGGCCTTGATAATTCTGAAACATCATTTAGAGCCATGGAGTATTCTGGGTGGTATAATGTAAAACCAAGCCAGGAACTTTTAGATGAATATGAAGATGACGACACACGTTATGCCGCTAATTTCTATTCTATTGATGATAGTGATAATGGCACTATGACGAATACTTTTAATAATGGAGCCTCTACTTTTATTTCAGGTGAAATTGGACCAGATGATAATCCAGCGTGGAGAAAATACCAAAACCTGGATAATAGAGAATCAGAAACAACAGATAGTGGTATTAATGCAAGAGTACTTCGTTATGCAGATGTACTACTTATGCAGGCAGAAGCAGAAATTCGTTCAGGTGGATCTGAAACAGTTGCACTTGGGTATTTAAATCAGGTAAGAGCAAGACCTTCTGTTAATCTTCCTGCCATTAGCGTGTCCGGAACACAGGCTATCTTAGACGCCATAAAACACGAAAGATGGGTTGAACTAGCAGGAGAGCAGTCCAGGTGGTTGGATTTACAAAGGTTTGATGGCGATTCTTATTTATTGCCAATACCTAATATAGAATTGCAAGGAAACACTAATTTATAAATCTAATAGCATTTTAAGATTGTTATAGTTTAGTTAATTTGCTGATCCTGTAGTGTCAATTGACGCTACAGGATTTTCTATCTTTATTTATTCTTATAAAATATGTCTTTATGAAATGGCTTGGCATTCTTATTTTCCTTTTTATTCTGTCTTGTTCAAAAGATTCCAGTATTGAAAAAAAACAGTTCACATTATTAAGTTCTGAAGATTCCAATATTGAATTTATAAATAAACTTACAGAATCTGATACACTAAACTATTTCAATTACCCATACATTTACATGGGTGGAGGCATTGCTGTTGGCGATTTTAACAATGACAACTTACAAGATCTGTATTTTACAGGTAATATGGTAACCAACAAATTATATTTAAACAATGGTAATTTAAGTTTTGAAGATATTACAGAAAGATCTAATGCAGGTTTAAGCAAAGACTGGTTTTTAGGTGCCACAACAGTAGATATTAATAATGATGGTTGGTTAGATATCTATTTAAGTGTTTCTGGCAAACAACAAAATTGTCCTAACAAACTTTTGGTAAATCAAGGTATAAATAAAGAGGGTTACATCACTTTTAAAGAGCAAGCTGAAGCATACGGAATCGCAGATAAGGGACACAGCACACAAAGTACTTTTTTTGATTTCGATAATGATGGTGATTTAGACTTATACGTAGCCAATTACCCTATTACACCTTTTAAAACTACCCCTGAAACTTTTAAACAACATATAAGACACGCATTACATAAACATTCCAATCATTTATATAGAAATAATGGCAATGCTACCTTTACAGACATTACAAAAGAAGCTGGTTTACTTTCATACAGCCTGTCTTTAAGCGCAAGTATTAGTGATTTAAATAATGATAGTTTAAAAGACATCTATGTTAGTAATGACTTTGCCAGTGCAGATTTTTTATATCTAAACAACGGAGATGGCACCTTTAAAAACACCATAGAAACTTCTGTAAAACATACAGCTCTTTATGGTATGGGTTCAGATATTGCCGATATTAATAATGATGGCTTCCTGGATATATTTCAAGCAGATATGGATGCCTCTACTAACAAGCGTTCTAAAGCCAATATGGCTAGTATGAATCCTCAAGTGTTTTGGGACACATATAATTCAGGGTTTTACTATCAATATATGCATAACTGCCTCCAATTAAATGCGGGCGTTTTAAACAACAACACTCCTGTATTTAATAACATTTCCAGAATTTCAAATACCTCAAGTACAGACTGGAGTTGGGGACCTATTTTTGCTGATTTAGATAATGACGGATGGAAAGATTTATACGTTTCAAACGGAACCAGAAGAGAAATAAACAATACAGACTTTTTTAATAATATAAAACAAAACAAAAAGCCTTTTGGAGGCAATCAAAAAATAGATGGTTTAAAAAATTCATTAAAAATGCCATCAGAGAAAACAGATAATTTTGCCTTTAAAAACTTAAAAGATTTAACCTTTAAAAAAATAAATAAAGATTGGGGGCTACAATTTGAAGGGTTTTCAAACGGTGTTGCCTATGCTGATTTAGATAATGATGGCGATTTAGAAATTATTCTAAATAATATTGATGATAAAGCAGTTATTTTTAAAAACAATAATATCGAAAACAATAATTATTTAACTGTACAATTTAAAGGCACTAAGTTTAACAAGAAAGGAATAGGTACTAAATGCACCCTTATTAGTAATGGCGAAAAACAATTTCAAGAACTAAGTTTAGAACATGGTTATATCTCTTCCATGGCACCTCAACTTCATTTTGGTTTAGGGAAAAAAAACACTGTAGATACATTACAAATTAATTGGCCTGATGGTAAAACCCAAACACTAATAAACGTTTCTGCAAATAAAAGAATAACTATCAACTATGATGAGGCAGATGCTATACTTCCTTCAAAAGAACATATAACCAATAGTCAGATTTTTAATTCTCAAAATACCTTTTTAGATTCATTATTTATTCACAAAGAGAATGCGTATAATGACTATAAAAAAGAAATATTATTACCCCATAAAACCTCAACTTATGGTCCTTATATTTCAGTAGGAGACCTAAACAATGATGGGCTTGATGATTTTTACATAAGTGGCGCTTCAAAACAAACAGGAGGCTTATTTTATCAAAATGAAAAAGGTTCTTTTGATAAAAAAACATTTGATTTTAATAGCCATATAATAAAAGAAGACATGGGATCTTTAATGTTTGATGCCGATAATGATGGTGATTTAGATTTATATATTGTTAGTGGCGGAAATGAGTTTGAACCTGATTCTACGCATCTTCAAGACAGGTTATATATAAATGATGGTTCAGGAAATTTAATCCATGTAAAAGGCGCTCTACCAACAATGATTTCAAGTGGTTCCAGAGTTTATAATTTAGATTTTGATAAAGATGGCGATTTAGATCTCTTGGTTTGTGGTAGATTAGTACCAGGTAACTACCCCTCTCCTTCTAAAACATATATTCTGGAAAACGTTAGTACCCCAGAAAAAGTTAATTTTTTAGATGTTACAAATGTTTTAATACCAGAATTCAATAAGCTAGGATTAACTACAGCCATTAGCTTAGAAGACATTAATAATGATGGTTGGCAAGATATAATTGCTGTTGGTGAATGGATGCCTATTCGTGTTTTCACTAATAATCAAGGTGAAAAATTCACTGAAATTTCAAATCAATCAGGCTTGAAAAACTCAACTGGCTGGTGGTTTAGTATTACCAGTGGTGATTTTGATGAAGATGGTGATATAGATTTTATAGCTGGAAATCTAGGATTAAATTATAAATACAAATCTTCAGACAATGAAACTTTCGATATTTATTTCAATGACTTTGACAACAATAATAAAAACGATATTGTCTTAAGTTACTTTAATGAAGGTAAAAAATACCCCGTTCGTGGACGTTCATGTTCCTCTTCACAAATTAGTGCCATAAAACATAAGTTTAAAACTTATAATGAATTTGCCGAAGCTACATTAGTTGATGTTTATGGCGAAGAAGATTTAGAAAAAGCACTGCACTATCAGGTAAATACCTTTGCAACATCATTTATTGAAAATAAAAACGGACAATTTATACTGCATGAATTACCAAATGAAATTCAATTGTCTAGTATCAATCAAATTCTGGTAAAGGATTTTAATAATGATGGGCATTTAGATATTATTGGAGCTGGCAATCTATATAATTCAGAAATTGAAACGCCTAGAAATGATGCCGGTACGGGCATCTTTTTAAGTGGTAACGGTAAAGGAGACTTTACGCCACTTTCAATATTAGATAGTGGATTTTACACACCAAAAGACGTTAAAGATTTAGCATTTATTACTGTTAAAGGCAAGCCAATGATACTAGTTGCCAATAATAATGATTACATCAATTTTATAAGCTATAAGACTAACTAACTTTTAAACATGAACATATTAAAGCATCCTGTATTTATACCTCTATGTTTTTGCTTGGTTCTATACAATTGTAAAAGAGATAGTAAACAAAATGTTATTGCAGATGTTAAGAAAGAAACATTATTTAAAAGGGTATCCCCCAATGAAACGGGAATAACATTTAATAATAAAATTACAGAAGACCAAAACAACTTTTTTTTAGTCTACAACTATGCATACAATGGTGGTGGGGTAGCTATAGGAGACATCAACAATGATGGTCTTGCAGATATTTTCTTCACAGGAAACCAGGTAAGTAATAAACTATATTTAAACAAAGGCAACTTTAAATTTGAAGACATTACTAACTCTGCTGGAATAAAACATGTCTCTGGCTGGAATAACGGTGTAGTAATGGCAGATGTTAATGGTGATGGTTACTTAGACATCTACATTTGTAAAGGTGGATGGAAAGGCTCTAACTCAGAAAGAGCTAATCTTCTCTATATTAATAATAAAAACAATACATTCTCTGAACAAGCCGCAGCATTTAATATAAACGATGTAGGTTTTTCTATGATGGCTTCATTTTTTGACATGGATAATGATAATGATTTGGATATGTATTTAATCAATCGTCCTAGAAAATTTTACCTATCCTATGATGAAATAAAAAAAGGAAAACAAGAACAAAGCCCTTTATACAGAGATAAACTCTTTGAAAATGTTAATGGTACCTATAGAGAAATAGGGCAATCCTCAGGAATAAATCAAACGTTTGCTTATGGTTTGGGACTTTCTACTTCAGACCTGAATAATGATGGCTTTAGTGACATATATGTTGCCAATGATTATTTTGAAAGCGATTACTTTTTTAAAAATACAGGTAATAAAACATTCAATCAAGATTTACAATCCTTAACCAATCATGTGGCATTTTATGGAATGGGGGTTGATGTTGTTGATTTTAATAATGATGGTTTTGAAGACATAGTAGAGCTAGATATGACACCTTCAGATTATGTACGTTCTAAAACAACAATGGCATCTATGAATGTAGAAGGCTATTACAATATTTTAAAACAGGGTAACCACTATCAATACATGCACAATATGCTACAGATAAATAATGGCAACGGCTTTTTTAGTGAAATAAGCCAATTAGCAGGTGTTGATAAAACAGACTGGAGTTGGTCTTGTATTGGAAGTGATTTTGATAATGATGGATTAAGAGATTTATTTATCTCAAACGGTTACAGACGTGATATTTTTAATAAAGACGCTACTAAAACATTTTCTGAATATGTAACATCAGATTTAAAGAAGAAACGTTCTAAAAAAGAAAATGTAGATCACATTGTCAACCTGTTTAATGAAAACAAAATATCAAACTACATTTATAAAAATAACGGAAACTTAAAATTTACTAATAAAGCCAAAGATTGGGGGTTAGATGCTATTAGCTTTTCTAATGGAGCCGCTGTTGGAGATTTAGATAACGACGGAGATTTAGACCTTGTAGTAAATAACATTAATGATATTGCTTTTGTTTATAAAAACACAACAGAGCAAACAGGACATAACTACATTAATATAAAATTAAATGGCCCTGATAAAAACACATCTGGTTTAGGAGCTAAAATCACACTTTATACAAAAGACAGCATTCAATATCATGAATTAAAAAATGTTAGAGGGTATTTGTCATCTGTTAACCCCATAGCACATTTTGGACTAGCAACAATACAAACTATAGATTCTATAAAAGTAGTATGGCCAGATAAAAAAACCAGTTTTTTAACTGACATTCAAAGTAATCAACTATTACATATAGATTATGATAAAGCCATCTCAATACAATCCAAAAAAATAGTATCTAATCCATTATTTAAAAACATAACTAACACATCTTTTTCCAATAAGCCATTTAAACATCAAGAAAATGACTTTAATGATTTTGAAAAGCAAATATTGCTGCCACATAAATTATCCACAGAAGGCCCTTGTATTACCGTCGCAGATATAAATAATGATGGTTATGAAGATTTCTTTGTTGGTGGAGCGGCAAATCAAAGTGGTGAAATATACATTCAAAAACCAAACAATACCTTTTTAAAAACGAATCAAAAATTTTTATCAATAGACAAGTCTAAAGAAGATACAGCTGCATTATTTTTTGATGCCAATGGTGATGGATTTATAGATTTATACGTAGCTAGTGGAGGCAATGAGTTTGAAGAAGGCTCAACTCAATATCAAGACAGATTATATTTAAATAATGGTAAAGGGCATTTTATAACTTCTGAAAAACTACCAAAAATTAATTCAAGCACTAGCTGTATAGTGCCATTAGATTATGATAACGATGGCGATTTAGACCTATATATTGGTGGTCGTTTAACACCTAACAAATACCCTAACGCTCCAAAAAGCTTCATTTTACAGAACAACTCTGGAGCTTTTATAGATGTAACCCAAAAAATAGCTAAGGAATTAGAGTACATTGGTATGGTTACAGATGCACTCTGGGCAGATACCAATGGAGATTCTAAAAATGAACTTATAATTGTTGGTGAATGGATGCCAATTACAATTTTCAATTTTGAGAATGGGGCTTTTAGACAAAATACAACCAGCAATCTAGAAGCCACTCATGGTTGGTGGAATACCATAAAAACCAAAGACCTTGATTTAGATGGCGATCTGGATTTTGTAGTGGGTAATTTAGGTGAAAATTATAAGTTTAAAGCCAGTAAAGACAATCCATTCTATGTGTTTGCATCAGATTATGATAGCAATGGTACTAATGATGTTTTTCTGGCTAAAAATTATAAAAACAAAATAGTACCTGTAAGAGGCAAAGAATGTTCTACTGAACAGCTGCCTGGATTATCTAAAAAATTCAAAACCTATAATGCATTTGCAAACGCAGGTTTAGGGGTAATTTTAAACGATGAAAATCTTGAATCCCAAAAACATCAAGCCTATATATTTCAAACACTTTTTTTAATAAATAATAACGGTAAATTTCAAACAAAAGCATTCCCTGCTGAAGCACAATATTCTACAGTACAAGACTTAATAATAGATGACTTTGATGCTGATGGTATTGATGATATTATAATTGCCGGTAACAAGTTTAATGTTGAAATTGAAACTACCAGAGCAGATGCCTCTATAGGTTTATTTTTAAAAGGCGAGGGTAATTTTAATTTCACACCTTTAAAACCTTTATCCAGTGGTGTTTTTATACCTGAAAACATTAAAACCCTCTCTTCAATTCAACTAGATGATAATGCAAAAGGCCTACTTTTAGGAATTAATAATAAGCCTATACAATTACTTAAAAACTAATCTGATTTACCTAATTCAATCTTCAATTTTTTTTTCGCTAAGTCCTAAATGACATAAGCTTACTCATACTAAAAAGCCTGATATCATTATAAGTTTATTTATTTCAAAAAATGAAAAATAATATGTACGTTTGCAGCATTAAAAAAAGAGAAATTTATGTCGTTTTCAGATTTATTTGATAGTGGATTTAAAAAGCGTAACGAAAGTCATTTTGCTTCTATTGTAAGAGTGGCTATGGCAGATGGTATTATTACTGATGAAGAAAAAGCGTTTTTAGATAGACTAGCTAGAAAATTAGATATTAGTGAGCTTGATTATAATGCTATTTTAAAGGATTATAATTCACATCCAATTAATCCGCCTGTTTCATATGATGAACGTTTAGAGCGTTTATATGATTTGGTGCGTATGGTACTTGTTGATGATATTCATGGTGAGCCTGAGGACTTACTTTTGAAAAAGATTGCTGTTGGACTAGGGTTTCATGCAGTAAACGTAAAATATATAATTGATAAAGCTTCTACTTTAATTAGTAATGAAGCTGATTTAGACACTTTTGTGGATGCAATTAAAAACATGAATAGGTAGAAAAAGATTAAAACTATCATATTTAGAAGCGTCCAAATTAAATTTGGACGTTTTTTTTTGAAAAATTTTGAAAATAATTGAATAAAGATTTTAAAAACTAAAATACAAGCCTTTGGAGTGTAAGCAACTGACAAACAAACTTTTGCCAATAAACTCAAATATCTGCTAAAAAGCGGGCTAGTATTTTATTGCTCTAAAATTATATAATTAATTGAATATCAATAAATTAAATTAAAATTTTTATTTGTTTTCTTAAAAATAGTTTTCATCTTTGCACCGCAATTCTAAATAAATAATTGCAACAATAAATAATTTAGATCTTGAAATGCACTTCGACTGCGCTCAGTGTGACATTTCAGGATAAAAAACAAGAAGTCATGTTAAAGCAAAATATTCCTTTTGGAAATATGTATTGTGATATTGAATCACTCATGAGGCTTCGTTCTTTCTCTGTAGATTAATACTCCTTGAAAGAATCCGAAGCACAGAAACTGTTTCGGATTTTTATTCCAGATTTCCATTTTTAAGGAAATTAAAAATCGAAAAATATAAATCTGAATCGGTTTTAAGAATTCACAAAACGTGTATTTCTCAAATATTCAATATTTGATATTAATTAACGAATTAGGTTATGTTAACCTTGGTTAGAAATCTGTATTTAAAAAGCAAAAACAATGGAAAACTTAACAAATATATATTTACTTAAAGCTATAGAAGCTTACCCATATGAATTAGAAAAAGCTGTAGAAGCTCTAAACTACGCTTTGTCTTTTGACCCAGAAAGTGTTAAAGCATTACACCTAATGGGAAAAGTTTATAGTGAGCAACTTGGAGATAATGAAATAGCAAAAGAATTCTTTGAGGAAGCGATGGCTGTTAACTTGAAATATACGGCTATTTATCCAGATTTTATTAGTCTATTAGTTAATAACGAAGATTATAAAGAAGCACAAAAGTTAATTGATTTTGCCTTAACAGTAAAAGGTATTGACAAAGCTGGAATAAAGCTAAATCAAGCTTACTTATATGAAGCTATACAAGAATTTGAGCAGGCCGAAGAAGCCCTACAAGAAGCTAAACTATTTGGTATGAATAATGATTTTATACATTACTGTGATGATATGATTTCTAGAGTTAGTAAAAAAAGAAAAATTACTAACAATAAAAATAGAGTCATTGAAAATACGCAACAAAACCAAACTAAAGTTTCACAAAAAAGTTGGCTTAGTAGCTTATTATAAAAACAATCTAAAGATGGTTTTTTAGTTAAATGAAGGCAAGTTATTTTATTAAAAAGAAGTAAATTATAATGTTAAAAAGCGTGCTAAAACATATCTTTTTTTACGTTTCTTTAATAAACTTTAATTAAAAAAACAGAGGTATAATAAACGTTTATGTTAAAATATGTATAAATACTAGAATTTAAACATAAACTATTGTTAATGAATACAATATATTAAAAATAATATTCAATTTTGAAGAAAGGCAATGTGCTTTTTTTGTAAAAAAAATGTAACAAATTAATTAAAAAAACTACTAATATTATAGAAATCATGATAACAAAATGCGTAATACAAATTTTTGATTGCGGCTGTTCGTCGCACATTAAGCTTCGGTTATTCTGTAAATAAAATGCAGAAAAAACTCGAGGCCAGAACTATCTCGGGTTTTTATTTCTAATACAATTTTAATCCGATATAATTTTTAAGAGCTTTTTTACAAAGCGCTAGTAATTAAAAGCTCTTTTTTGAACTAAAACCATAAAAATGGCATCTTTTTTGATTGGAATACTAATAAATTCTGCACTGAAAAAGATATAACAGATTTCTCTGTTAATTAGAGCCTAAAATAAAAAGGTTTCGTTCTAAATTAATGTTAATAAGCTCATTAAGTTGAAAAATAATACTCAACTTTAAGAGTTATAGTACAAGTTGTATTTAGTAAAAATTAAACCAATATAGAATTATGACTAATCTTTTTTCTCTCAAAAGTTTCCAATTTAGTATGCTATTAAAAACTAAATTTCGGATTTTTCCGTAATTAAAATTATAGGAACAATCCAAAACTTATTACTGCTTGGATTGTTTTTAAACCAACAACTATTTACCAATCCAAATCAGTTTTAAGTACATTATTTGTTTCATTTTTAATATGCTAAAAACTAAAAATTGAACTTTTTAGGTTTTCTAGGGTAACATTTAAATAAAAAATTAACACTAATAATTGACTCTCATTTATGAGCTAATCATAATTAATTTTTTAAAACCAAACACCCTATTGAAAACAATTACTAACCTAGTGAATAAACGTCTATGGAAAATTTACATAACAAAAATATGCTTCAAGTATTAGATGTTAATTCAAATAATCTTGAAGATATTATTAAAGCACTGGACGGTGCTTCAATAAATAAAAATAATAATGAAGTATTCTATTTAGTAGTTATTAACTCTAAAGAAGAAGAAAATAAAACTAAAGTACCACAAACAAACGGATTAAAAGGCAAAATTTTAATCCCTTTACAAGATGGATTTGAAGTAATTAACAAAGCCGATATTGTTTATTGCGAAGCTGATGATAATTACACCAAAATATACCTAAGAAGTGGAGAGCACTATTTAGTGAGCAAAACTCTCAAATATTTTGAAGAAACATTGGGTACAGATAGCTTTGTTAGAATTCATAAATCTTACTTAGTTAATGTAAATGATATTGTAAAATACTACCGTAAGGGTAAAACTGGAAGCGTTTTACTAAGTAATGGTGAAGAAATTGCAGTATCTGCTACTAAAAGAGTGAACTTAATGTCTTACTTTAAATAATGCATTACGTAAAAAGAACCCGTTAAGTGTAAATTTAACGGGTTTACTATGTTTATCTGCCAAGTTTATTAACACACTTAATAATTCTCCAAACTAATATGAATTAGATAGTTATTATGTTTTACCTACTTGACTCTGCCTGAACTGTTCTGGTGTAAGTTTAGTTGTTTTTTTAAACAAACGGATAAAATAGCTATCATCATTAAAATTCAATTCGTTAGCAATTGAAGAAATAGTTAAATCAGAATGTATTATGAGTCTCTTAGCTTCAAGAATAATTCGTGAAGTCAAAATTTCTGAAGGTGTTTTGTTTACAGTTTTTTTACATAAATAACTTAATTGCCTTTCAGTAATATTCATTCTCTTTGAATAACAGGAAAGAGGTCTATGTCTTTTAAAATATTTATCTACCAAAGCTTCGAAACGATTAAGTTGAATAATATCATAATTGAATTTATAACCATTTTGATTACTTTTTATATAAACTCTTGATAACTCTATAAACATAGCATTTAAGTAAATACGAATCATCTCCTGATAATTATTAGACCGATGATTATACTCATTGTGAATAAGTTCATATTTCGCCTCAATATTCTTAGTCTCCTTTTTATTTAGTTTTATAAAAGGCTTACTGAAAGTGGAGTTAAAAAATGGAAATCGCGTCAACTTCTCAGTATCAAAATCATGTAAAAAATACTCTTTAGTAAAAAACAGTATACAACCATTAACATCTTTAGATAACATCCATTGATGGATTTGTCCAGGAGAAACAATAAACATGGCTCCAGGAAATACGTCATATTCTAAAAAATCAATTATGTGTTTACCATCGCCTTTTATAATAAGAAGAATTAGGTAAAAATTATGCCCATGAGGTTTTTCAATAAATTGATTTTCATTTACATGATCATTAAAATTTCTTATGTAAAAATTGTCATCAAATTTGATACTATCATTATAATCCTCAAAATTTGAGATTTCAAAAACAGGTAAGTTAGATGAAGACATACTTTTACGAAGTTTTTTGCGCCTCTTAGGGGCTACTATTTTACATTATTCTCATTTACACTTATTAAAACTATCAATTTCAAAAAATACGTAGTGTTAAATTAATAATTAAGTAGTTTTAATTTTAAATACGTAGTTTTATGATTGAACACCAATTTATCAAAAATATGAAAATTCTCAACAAAATCAATATTTGCATAAATTTTTTATTCATTTTTAAACAAATAGTAGAATATTATTCAATAAAAACTGAAAATAAGTGCATAAAGTTTAATTTGTACTATGCTTTGTTGTTTTTGTCCTGCATAAAAAATACTTAGGCACAATAAATTTGTAGCATAATTAAAAACACAGAAATATTATGCCAAAAGTTGAAAAACCAATACACAAAGACGGAGACTTTTTTGTGGATTATGAAGACAAAGTATTTGAAGATGTTAAAGCCAAACCAGGAGAAAAAGCATTAGTTACATTTCACACAGTTGCTTTTGAAGGCTCCATTGGATTAGTAAACATTTTAACAGCAACTAGATTACAACGCAAAGGTTACGAAACCTCAATTCTTTTATACGGTCCTGGAGTTACTTTAGGAATTCAAAGAGGGTTTCCAAAGTTAGGTAGTGAAGCGTTTCCTGGGCATTTAAATTATGCCGCACGATTAACCAAATTCATGGAAGAAGGTGGTAAAATATACGCCTGCCGATTTGCATTACAGGCTCTTTATGGACATGGCGAACCTTCTCTACTGCCAGGAATTCAACCCATTAGTCCTTTAGATGTGTTAGACATACAATTAGTACACCGTAATGAAAATGCATTCGTTGTACATACTTGGACCATGTAAACTTAAAATACTGATACAATGTTTAAAAAGCCCGTAGTTAAAGCAGCAGCTGTACAAATATCACCTGTTCTAGATAGTAAATTAGGTACGCTTGGAAAAGTAGCAGATGCTATTGCGAAAGCGAGTAGCAATAATGCAGATATTATTGTTTTTCCTGAAACATTTGTACCAAACTATCCTTATTTCTCTTTTATACAACCAGCGGTAACCATAAAGAAAGACCATTTAAAGCTCTATGAAGAAGCTGTGGTGGTACCTAGTAAGGATACTGACTTCATTGGAAATCTTGCAAAAAAGCACACCATTGTTGTTGTACTGGGAGTGAATGAACGGGACAAAGGCACACTTTACAACACGCAGTTAATCTTTGACACTACAGGTAAACTTGTATTAAAACGTAGAAAAATTACACCTACATATCACGAAAGAATGATATGGGGTCAAGGTGATGCTAGCGGATTAAAAGCCGTAGACACCACCATTGGAAGAATTGGTGCGCTGGCATGTTGGGAGCATTACAACCCACTTGCCAGATTTGCGCTAATGAACGATCATGAGGAAATTCACTGCAGCCAATTTCCAGGTTCTATGGTAGGACAAATATTTGCTGATCAAATGGAAGTGACTATGAGGCATCACGCTTTAGAATCTGGGTGTTTCGTCATTAATTCTACGGGATACCTGTATCCTGAACAAGTACAAAAAATTACGGAAGACCCTAAAATGCAAAATGTTTTAGACAAAGGTTGCTTTACAGCCATAATATCACCAGAAGGCCAAATTATTTCAGACGTTATCACTGAAGGTGAAGGTATAGCATACGCAGATATGGATATGAGCTTAATAACCAAAAGAAAACGTATGATGGACTCTGTGGGGCATTATTCAAGACCAGAATTGCTATCGTTGAACATTGACAATAACCCTAAGAGTTTATTGTATACATCCAAACCATTAAACGAGAAGGAATATGAACAGTACATTAATACAACAGGAGCATAACTATGCGCTTTTAAATGATATTCAAACACAAGGTATTCGTTTAGAACAATCTGAAGATTTAACCTCGCGTCAAGGGGGCGCTGGTCCCACAGACCATAAGGCTGTTACCATTTTTAATTCTACTTTGATGATACCTGTGTATAGTAACGCCGCTAAAAAATCACCATTTACGGCTAGTACGCCATCAAAAATGGGTTATGCGTCTTTAAAGCAAAACGGTGAAACTATTACTACCATTCGCTTTGTAGGTGAACCTAAATTCTATAAAGAAAAAAGCTCTGATGGTATTCCCTTTTGGAAAATTGCCCGACTGCACAGTAAAGATGTATTGGCGACAACCGTTTTGCAAAATTGCATGAGATATAAAAATAAAGACACGTCTTGTCAATTCTGTGCTATAGGAGAATCTTTAAATTACGATACCACTATTGCTTATAAAAAGCCCTTTCAACTTGCCGAAGTTGCCAAAACCGCAGTAGAGCTAGATGGTATTAAGCAATTTATAATGACTACAGGTACACCTTCCAGTTCAGACAGAGGTGCCAAAATCTTATTTGAAAGTGTACTGGCTGTGAAGGAAGCAATAGATATTCCTATACAAGTTCAATGTGAACCACCAGATGACTTTAACTGGTTTACAAAATTAAAAGATGCAGGGGCAAGTTCCATAGGTATGCATCTGGAAGCCGTTTCAGACCGCGTTAGACATAAAATTATGCCCGGTAAAGCTGAAGTTTCTATACCATTTTACTTTGAAGCCTTTAAAAGTGCCGTTAGAGTATTTGGTAAGGGTAATGTTAGCACCTACATACTTGCTGGATTGGGAGACACTGAAAGAGAAATCATAGACATGTCTAACAAACTAATAGACATAGGCGTATACCCCTTTGTTGTTCCGTTTGTTCCCGTTAGAAATACGCCTTTACAAAATCATAAATCCCCCGATAAAGATTTTATGCATAGCATATTAGACCCTTTAGCACAACAATTAGTAAAAGCTGGTATGACCTCAAATACTTTAGAATCTGGTTGTGCCAAATGTGGTGCCTGTTCTACACTCTCTTCATTTGAAAAAAAATATGCGTCATGATTTACTTTGAGACCGATAACAAACATAAACGACAAAACTTCATAGACATTAATATCCCTAGTAACCAAACACAACTTGATGCTTACTATAACACAAGAAAATCAATTTTTTGTAACGAACAGGGTATTTTTGAAGGTAGCGATTATGATAAATTTGATTATTGTTCTGTACCTATAATAGCCATTAACCATTATTTGGGGGCGCCCGATAAAGTAGTAGGTGTGGTTAGAATTTACGAATCAAAAAAACGCGAATGGTTTGGAGGCAGATTAGGCGTCATTAAAGAATATAGGTCGTTCTCAAAATATACCTGTCCAAATCTTTTTAAAACAGAAGGCATCTCTTCTCTTTGTGAATTATCTGTCGCAGCAGGTTTAATATACAGAGCGGTGTCTCTGGCAAACTACATTGGTTGTGATAAATTCTCTGCCTATGTACAAACTCAAAATGTAAAACTTTTTAAAAGATTACAATGGCATGTTATAGATGAGGTTGACCTACATGGTATAAAACATCACCTTATGGAAGCCAACCTTAAAGCATATCCGCCTACACCTATCTACAATGGAAAAGTAAAAGATGTAAAGTCATTAATATCCATTCAAAATGCAGCGTAAATACTCATGGTTACAGCTCTAGAAAATATCACAACTTTAGTAGAAGCATTAAGACAACATAAAGATGTCTTAGACAAGAAAACCATTGCTCAAACCTATAAGCATATTGGAAATTCTATTAAGAGTAGTATTTACTTCCCTGAAGCTAGTTCTGATGTGATTTTAGGCGATGATGCCGCAGCCATTTTACAAAAAGATGGCAGCCACCTACTGCTAGCCGCTGAGGGCATTGTAACTCCCTTTTTAAATCAAGATCCTTGGTTTGCGGGTTACTCGGCTGTTATGGTAAATATAAGTGACATATGTGCCATGGGAGGTCTTCCCATTGCAGTTACAGATACCATTTATGCATCTGATGCAGATGACAGTAAAGCCGTTTGGGAAGGCATGATGACTGCATCAAAAACATATGGTGTTCCAATTGTTGGCGGACACACCTGTTACCGTTCTAAATGTAAAGCTTTAAGCGTCTCCATTTTAGGGAAAGCATCAAAAAACCTCCTAACAAGTTTTAACGCAAAACCTAATGACGTTATACTTCTTGCGCTTGACCAAAACGGTGCTTATTATAAAGATTATCCTTTTTGGAATGCAAGTACTAACACTCAAGCATCTACTTTACAGCAAAGGGTTAAATTACCTTATGAAATAGCAAACAACCAATGGAGCTACACAGCCAAAGATATTAGTATGGGTGGCATTATAGGTACTTTATTAATGTTATTGAATTCCTCTAAAGTTGGAGCTCATATTAATCTAGAATCTATTACAAAACCTAATGATATACCATGGGAAAAATGGCTGGTAAGTTTCCCCAGTTATGGCTATCTCCTTAGCTGTACTGAACAAAATGTAACGCAAATAACAAATCTGTTCCTTGAAAACGGCATCAATTGTGACCGTATTGGAAATATTACTACTAAAAACGAATTAATAATTAGTTATAAAAACCAAAACATAAAATTTTAGCATATGCCAATAACTTATATAAATATTGAATGGCCGGACAAAGAAGTAGATAAAGTTTACTCACCTTCAAGCGTTATAGAAGACTACTTTGAAGCTGGTAACACACTCAAAATAGACATCTTTTTAAATCAATGCAACCAAGGTTTAAATGAAGCCAGTGAAAGGGTTCGCAAAAAATTTGGTTACGCCTGTACCAGTGCCATGGCAGAGGCATCCCGTATATCTAAAAAATGCAAAGAATACGATGCACAAAACACTGTAAAAATAATATCAATTAATTAAAAGCAAATCAAGATGGCTCATTATCAAGTAATCATAGTTGGCGGTGGACAAGCAGGTTTATCGGCTAGTTATTGTCTAAAAAAAGAAAATATAAAACATTTAATCTTAGACCGAGGAGAAATTGGTGATTCATGGAAAAAACACCGCTGGGACTCTTTTTGTTTAGTAACCCCAAATTGGCAATGTAGACTTCCAGGGTTTAGTTATGATGGTAATGATCCTAAAGGCTTCATGTTGAAAGATGAAATAGTAGACTATGTAAAACGTTATGCCGCATCTTTTAACCCTCCCATTAAAGGAAGTGTTGAGGTTTACAAGACATACAAAAAAGAAGGTGAAGATATTTTCTATATAGATACATCCATTGGGAAATTCACAGCAGATAAAGTCATTGTAGCAACAGGTGCTTATCATATTCCCTTTATGCTTCCAATGGGCAAAAAAATAAGTAAAGAAGTTACTCAAATTCATTCTGCAGATTATAAAAACCCGGAGCAATGTGCAGAAGGAAGTGTATTGGTTATAGGCTCTGGTCAATCAGGAGCGCAAATTGCCGAAGATTTGCATATAGCAGGAAGAAAAGTGTATCTAAGTGTAGGTACTGCACCTAGAGCCCCTAGAACCTATAGAGGCAAAGACTCTGTAGAATGGCTTGAAGAAATGGGGTATTATGACAGACCAATTGAAATGCACCCAGATCCTGAAGAAGCAAGACATAAAACTAACCATTACTTAACTGGAAGAGATGGCGGAAGAGATATTGATTTAAGAAAGCTAGCCATGGAAGGTATTGAACTTAGAGGTCAAATTATGGATGCTGATGATTCCAATATAATTTTTCAAGATGATCTGAAATTTAATCTAGATGAAGCTGACAAAACATATAACAGAATTCAAAGTAATATAGATGAGTATATTGAGATCAATAATATTGATGCGCCAAAAGGAGAAAAATATACAGCACCATGGGAACCTACACGATCAAATAGTTTACCTGTAGATTTAATAAATGAAAACATTAAAACTATTATTTGGTGTACTGGATTTAAAGTTGACTATAAATGGGTAGAATTTCCAGAAATTTTTGATGAAAGAGGTTTTCCTGAATACCAAAGAGGTGTTACAAAAGAAAATGGGTTATACTTTATAGGTTTACCATGGTTACATACATGGGGTAGTGGTAGGTTTTCTCATGTAAGTCAAGATGCCGAATACCTTGCCCAACATATTATTAATTGTTTTACAGAAAACGAAACAGCAGAGACTTGTCTTAACCGTAGGTAATTCTTAATTTTCCTTAGACAAAAGACCTGATAAATAATATTTTCAGGTCTTTTTATTTTGGTTACAAAAAGCACTATCGTAAAGTGCTCCTTAATATAATACTTTTAATTCGTTAACTGCTGAAGAATAAAATCTCTAAAACCTTCAATAGGATTACTTTCTTTATCTTTTTTTATCTTTAATAACAAAACCCCAAACCAACTACTTATTAAAAATTGACTTACCAGATTAATATCACCCTGAAAGTTTAAATCATTTTGATTCTCAAGTTCGGTTACACATTCATTAAAAATTAATTGAAAATCGTTAAAGTTATATGTTTCAGGAAACCTGTTTTCCATAATACACCATACCTTAAAAAAACCTTGATATACTTAATTTAAAAAAACTATCATCTTTAAAGTTTGTGAGTATAAATTCATTAGTATCTATGGAGCTAAAAAGCCTCGTTTCAATTTCTGCTGTCCAACTACTACCAAATCTTCTAGAAGCTTCTATACTAAATATTTTACTACTAGATTCTAAATCTGCTATTCCTCCTAGCAAGATAGAAGTATCTTGTGTATCGTTAAAAGCTATTCTACTTCCAAAAAATACATCATTTTGGAAGGCATTTAATGCTAGTTCATCACGTTCATCATATAAATATTCTCCAAGTAAACCAATGTCTAAACCATTCCCATCAATATTACTAAACGTATATTCTAATCCTGCGGCAAAAGCCAAAAAGTCTTGTGCATCTGCATTTCTATAAATAGATTCTAGTTTCCATAAAAAAGCATTATGAGTTGCTTGAAGGTCTAATCCTGTTTGATTTATTATTGGGTAAAATGCATTAATATTCCCTGTAGTATCAAACATAAAAAGAGGTTCTCTACCTGTGCCGTAAAAATGTGATACTCCAATATCAAAAGCACCAAAATAGTGAGACCACCTAAATGCAAAATCTTGGTGCCACTCTTCAGCATTACTTTCATAACCTATATCATCTTTATCAATGACTATTGGAAATCTAAAACGTCCCTTTTCTCCCGAAAAAGTACGCTTTCTATGATATGGTAAATAGAAAAAATTAAAGGTTCCTATTTTATTAGTTGTTAACACAAATTGAGCCATGGGTTGCCCCAATTTTTGTTCACCATCAAAAGACTCTACAGCATCTGTTTGATTTATAATATCTACTAAATGGCTGCTCTCTATAACGCCCCAAAATACTTTTTTAAGACCTACGTTAAACTCCCAATTATCCTTAGATTTTTGATAATATAATTCACGGATATCCCAATGTGTCCTTGGGTCATCGACATCTAATCTAAAAAAAGCGGCAGCATTTAAACTTTCTTCACCATCATTCCAGTCTATTGCATATTCTGGTTGAATCGATAATGATGGGAAATGTTGTTTTTGCCCATTAAATTGACCTTCATCTAAAAAATAACGGTACTCTGTACCTATCTCTAATTCAAAATCATGTGATACTTTTTTATCTTGTGAAAACAAAAAGAAACACATTAAGAATAAACCTAAGCTTAATATAAATTTATTAATTCTCATTACTTATAGTTAAAAAGAAAACCGAGACGCACTTATAAAACCACGCCCCGATTTTCAACCATTAATCAAACTAAGTTAGTCACCAACCAAGTGGTTATTTTCCAGCTCTTTGTAATGCTGCTTGTGTGAAATCATCATCTGTTAAATTAGCTTCAAAATTGTAATTATTGAAGTTTAAAATGGTTTCTTTATTACTTTGGTGATTCACCATATGAAATTTTGATGCTCTCCAAAATTTGTTCTTATACAATTTATAATCACTATATGTTAGTGTTTTTAATAAAGCATTCTTTCTGTCATAGAATTCTGCTGTTTCAATTCTATAGCCTTTGCTTTTATTATAGGTAATCACTCTTCTTGTATAACCAGATTTTGGATCTACAGGATCTTGTTCTACTATTAATAAATCGCCTTTTTCTTCTAAAAACTTATAGGTGTATTTTTCAACTTCTTGAGATGATAAATCCTCATAGGCAAATTCACTGCCAACAAAAGGTCCTGATTTGTTATTTGAAGAAATTCTTTTCACCCTTTTAATTGAAGGTAAAAACAACCATTGATCATCAGACCCAATTTTATGTGTAAAGGTTAAAGTTGAAGTTCCTTTTACATCTTTAGGGCTATTAAAAACGATTAAAGATTTATCACCATCTTCAGTTAATTCAAGCGTTTTAGTTGTCAATGAGCGTTCACTTGTTTGACCATTTTTATTTTTTAAGGTCATTTTTAAGTCTACAATAGAACTTCCAAATCCTAAATCTGCTTTTTCTGCTGCTTTAGCAATTTCTAATCCTCTAGCTTCAGCAGATTGTGCATTTGTGTACGTGATACTTAATGTTAAAACAAGTAATACTAGTATTTTTTTCATTTGTTTGATTTGTTTCTATTTCTAATTTATTTATCTAATGCTACCTCAGGTTTAGAAGCGGTAGCAACTTCTTTTTTTGCTGTAAGAATTAATAATGATGGTAACAGAATGAAATCTATAATTAATGCTGCAATAATTATAATTACTGTTATTCTAGCCATATAACTATTTAATGCAAATGATGATGTAGATAATACAGCAAATCCTGCAATAAGTACAATGGTAGTTGTTACTAATGCTTTTCCAACAGTTTGGAAAGCATATACAACAGCTTCTTTAGCATCATACCCTAATTCTCTTCTTGCTCTTAAAAATTTGCTCATAAAATGCACGGTATCATCAACAATAATTCCTAGTGTCATACCAAAAACAATCACCATTCCCGTATTGATTTGCCCTTTATATAGATACCAAATTCCAAAACCAACTAAAACAGGTGCTACATTAGGGATAATACTCAGCAAGCCTAATTTGAAGTTCTTCAAAGCAATCATAAGTACTAATGATATTAAGATTAAAGCAACTACATTACCATTAAACATGCTATCGGCTTGTCTAAATCCTAATTTTGAAAACATTAGCGTTGGACTCACTCCTAAGGCATGCATAGGTTCTGGTGCATTATCTCTTAACCATTTTTCGCCACGTTTTGAGAAAGCAATCATTTCTGAACTAGAAACATTTTTAATAGTTACGGTAACACGCGTTTCAGATTTATCTACGTTAATTTGATTATTAAGATCTAAACCAAATGGTAGAGACAATTCATAAAGCAATAAGTACTGTGCTGCTTCTTCTCTATTATCTGGTACTTTGTAATAGGCTTCATTGTCTCCATGCATAGAACGATTCACCCTTCTTGCTACCTCACTAAATGCATTTACATGAATTACTTCTGGTTGTTCTTTTAACCAACTTTCAAAAGCATTTAAACGTTCTAAATATTCTGGGTTATTAATTCCTCCACTTTCGCCACTACCAATAGCATACTCAACATTGTAAATACCGGTTAAATTTTCACTTATATAATCGGTACTATTTCTAAAGTCTACTGTTTTATCAAAATAATTAATGAACTCATCATTAAATACATTTTGATTTGCTAAATAGGTTAATCCGCCTATAGCAAATATGGAAATGACCATTAATCTTACTGGTTGTTTTACAACAAAGTTCCCAATATTAGTATACCACCCTGTTTTCTTTTCTTCTCTTTCTTTTTGTTTAGCTGAAACCTTAACAGGAAATATTGCCATTAGCGCAGGTAATGTTGTTGTTGAAAATAAAAAAGCCATTACCATTCCAAAAGCAGTAATATTTCCTAAATCCCAAAATGGAGGTACATCACCAAAATTCATAGTTAAGAAACCAATTACAGTAGTTAAACTTGTAATAAAAACAGGCATAAAATTAAGTCTCATAGACTCTATTAATGCGTCAATTTTACTTAAACCATCTTTACGCATTTTTTGGAGCATTGTTACCAAGATATGTATACTATCAGCAACTGCTAACGTAAGTATCATTGTTGGAAAGACCGCTGAAGGAGGTGTTAGTTTTATTCCCATAATCCCCACAAAGCCAACAGCACTTACAATTGAAAACATTACAACTACCAAAGTAGCTAACATGCTATAAATGTTTCTAGTTAGTATTAATGTAGTTATAACTACTATCACCAGCATGATCATGGTAAGCATCATGTCTTTCATTGATGCTTCAAAGAAAGCAGTATTCATTGGTATTAATCCTGATGAATGAACTTCAAAGTTTGGATGGTTTTCCTTGAAATCTGCAACCATTTTTCTAACAAATGGTGTCACTTCTCCTGGTATTTCGTCAATACTTTTTCCTGGAAGTTTTACAGTGATATTAATTGCTGTTACGCTACCTTCTTTATTTATAATTCTATTAACCAATAAAGGTTCTTTTAACGCAATTTCTTTAATTTTTGCTATATCATCAGAAGACTTTAGACTTGATTCATATGATAAATCATCTACATATAAATCATCACCTTCAGCTCTTGTATGTTGAAAATTTGTAATAGCATCAACTCGAGAAGAATATGGTGTGTTCCATGCTTCTGCTGTTAATGCTTCAATAGCTGTTAGATTTTCTTTTGTAAAAACATTTTTGTTTGATGGTGTTAAAACTAAAATGACATTATCATCTTTGGTAAACTTTTCCTGAAGCGCATCAAACGCTTCTAATTCTGGGTTAGACTCACTAAAGAACACATGATAATCACCATCAAATTCCATGTTTCCTTTTGACGCAAGACCAAATGCTAAAACTATTGTAAACAATAATACTAGCCATTTACGTTTGATTACAAATTTTGCCCAATTCGTGGCAAAAGTGTTTGTTAAATTTTTTGCTTTTTTGATTGCATTCATAATTTTGGTTTAATTAATTGACCGGTCAGTTATAATTATTCCGGATATTTTAGTATTTATATAAGTTAAACGATTCATTAAATTAAAAAGGGGACAACAATATTAAAAAATTTAAAATTGACCAGTCGTCTATTTAATGTTAAAAAAATATTATTTAAGTAATAAATTTTCTATTACGTACATAACATTATCTATTGGGTCTGCACTTTTTTTCTCTTTCATACTTACCATCGCTCCTCTACCTGCATCTTCTATAAATGATGCAATATTCTCTGCTTTCATAGGATTAGTAATCTCCCCAATATCTTTAGCTTCTTGAATAACTTTGGCTATAATTGAAATCATATATTCCACTTTATTGGTAATAGCATGCCTTATTTTTTCACTATGTTCAGACATTTCATTACTAATATTACAAGCCAAACAACCCATTTTACATTCTAATTCATTTTTTAATTCTTCAATTCTATGCTCATTAAATGCAATTAATCGTTCTCTAGGTGACTTAGTTTTATCATCTAATATTTCTTTAGCTGGAATGAACATCATGCCAAAATATTTATCAATGGCTTTTACAACAAAATCTTCTTTTGATTCAAAATAAAAATAAAATGACCCTTTAGGTACATCAGCAGCTTTAACAATATCATTAACACTAGTAGCATTATAGCCTTTAGACCATAGAATCTTCATTCCCTTTTCTATAAGGAAATCTGCCTTAGCATCATGTTTAGCTGTTTTACCCATAAATTAAAATTGGAACGACAAAAATATGACCACCCGTCTAGTTAATCCAAATTTAAAATGTTAAAATTTGAAAAAACCTAGTAAGCATAAGTGTTTTGAGAGAATTTTAGCAATGATATGATCTGAAAAAGTTACTTTAATGTAATTTCAACAACGCCATTTGCGCCTCTACTTCCCCAGTGTCCTGATTCTGCTGAAGAAAGCACTTTTATAGTTTTAACTTCCGGTGGTGTTATACCAGAAATATCTGTTGTTACAATGCCATTAACAACCAAAAGTGCATAAGGACTAGCTAATATTGATTTAAGTGCTCTTGCATCAAGAATTACCTGTGACCCTGTAGCACCAAAAGTATTTGCATTATCATTTTGGTTAGGTCCTTCTTCAGTAATTTTTGCTTGCGGATATACATATTGAATAACTTCAAAAATGGTTCCTAATTTATCATAGTTGTTATTGTTATCAATTAAGTTTTTTAAACAATAATCAAGTTTTACTTGAGTCATATGTTTATTATTAACAACATCTTTGTATGACGATTTGTTTTCTATTAAAATCAAATTTACCGAAATACTATCTCTTCCTTTTAATTTAACACGTCCATTTTGAAACCCTCCAGCATTAAATACTAATTGATCTTTTTTACTACAAGTAATAGAAAAATTACCTAATGAATCTGAAAATACAGTTGTCTTAGCTTTTTTAGCTTTAACTTTCACATTATTAAGTCCGTATTTTTTAAAAGCAACAATATTTCCTTGTATAACATAATCTTGAGTATGTCCATGAAATGATATTAAAAAAAATATTGAAATAAATAGAAAATGTTTCATAATGAGAATTAGAAAATTAAACTCTTAAATGTAATCTTTTTAACTGAAAATAAGTACACTTAAAATTATAACTAAAAAAGCCTTCACAATTGTGAAGGCTTTCATAAAAAACTATCAATTAAATCTACTCAACAGTTAAGGTATATTGTGGTGTTGGATTTAAAGGACAAAAGTATACGTACTCTCCTTTAGTTAATTTAGTAGCTTTAGATTTTTCTACTTTACCATCTTTAACAACTTCTGTTACATAAGCAGTTGCTATATGATTTTCTGGCTTACTTGCATCTTTCCCTTTTGGAACCAATACTAAGCCTACGTCTTTACCTACTTGATTGTTAGATACTGCAAAAACATAAGTTCCTTCAGATACTGTTAAAGACTTTTGTGTAAACTCCCCTTTAGTTTGTTCTAAAGAAATTGTTTTTACTTCTTGTGCATTTATGTTTAATACAAATGCAAGCGCTACTACTAATGTTGAAATTAAATGTTTCATTGTTTATTAAATTTATTTGTTGATTATTTATATACTATACTGCTGTAGTTTCTAATGGCTCAACTACAGGAAAATCTACTGGTACTTGTGTTGTTTTATGGATGTAATTTGAAATAGTTTTGTCTCCTACTAAAGAAATCACATCAATTAAATTTCCTTTAGAATACCCTGCATTAAAAAAGTTTTCTAACACAGTGCTATCTGTTGCTCCTCTATTTACCGTAATGTTTTTTGCTAATTGTGCTAATGCATCTAGTTTATTATCAAAAGAAGCCTTACCAACTCTTAATTCTAAAATTTGCTCGTCTGTAAACCCATTCATTTTACCTATTGCTGTGTGCGCAGATAAACAATAAACACATTGGTTTACTTCACTTACAGCTAAGTTTACAACTTCTTTTTCTTTAGCAGATAATGATGTTTTAGCATTAGAAAATGTTAAATAGTTTTCTAAAGCAGTATCACTATGTGCATAGGTTGCGAATAAATTAGGTACAAATCCTAAAGCTTTTTCAAGATTATCAAAAATAGCCTGATTATTTTCGCTTACTTCTTCTCTTTTTGGAACATTAAATGTGCTCATAATTCTAATATTTTATATTGTTATTTTGCTTGTTTTTAAACTCTGGTACAAAATTCAGATTTAAATGAAAGTTATACCATGTATATACTACCTTTGTAGTTGTCAATTTTTCCTTTAATAATATCTAAGACTTTAAATCTCTATTAATAAAAGGTCTCTCTGCATCACAATAAAAATCGTGAATGTGTTTTTGTTCACAATGTGTTTTAGGACTTACTGTATTTAAAAGCGTTTGACTTTTCCCTCTGAATATTTCAATTAAATTGAAAATAGATGTATGTTTTAAACTCATGACTTTGTTATTTTAATTTTACAGTACAAAGATGAATTAAATGTAAAAGGAATAGAATAGAAAGAATTCCTTAGGTATTGTCAATTTTTCCCTAAGAAGTGAATTTTAGTTGTTTTTTAAAGTCTGAAGGAGATAATGTAGTATACTTTTTAAATAATCGGCTTAAATGAGAGGCATCTTCAAAGCCTAAATCAAAGGCTATTTCTTTAGCGGTTTTATTTGTATAGATTAAAAGACGTTTAGCTTCTAGCACAATGCGCTCATGAATTATTTTTAACGGACTTTTACTAAACTTAGCAAAAGAGTTTGAAAGTGTTTTAGGCGATTTAAATAAAGCATCTGCATAAAATTGTACGCTATGCTCATTTCTAAAGTGTGTTTCTACCAGCACGTTAAACGCTCTTAGCAATTCTGTTTTTGTGTCTTGTTTATTTGTATCAATTTGTTCTTTCTCTTTAAGTAAACGAGTTGTTTTTATAATGAACCTAGCCATTAACATTCTAAGCATTTCTGCTTGAATATTATCTTTTGTCTCTATTTCATCAATAAAAATTTCATGAAGCATGTTAAACTTAGCCTGCTCCTTTTCACTTAACTCAATCATTGGGTTTTGCTCATTTCCGAAGAATAACAACCCTGCACATCCAACTTCTTTATCATGATCTTTTATACAATAAAACTCTTTGTTGAAGAAATACACTTTTAAATCACTTCCTGATATAAACTGAAAAAATTGTACAGACGTAAGTGCCAAAACACTTTGCGGTTTAATTGTAATTGGAATACTGTCTACTACTACTTCAGCTTTTACTTCCCCTGTTCGTATAAAAGCAAATATATCTAGTTGCTTAGACGTTTTATAAGACTCTAATATAGTTTCATCACCTACTTTTAAAATGGCATTGGTAGAAAATTCAGAAAAAGAATGTGTCATAGTAACTATGTCTCTATAGTCCTTCTAAAATTACATTTTTTTATGAAGTTTTAACTGAATGCGTTTTCTAGACAAATCGACCTCCAAAACCTGAACAATTATTTGTTGATGTAAGTGCACATGCTCATTGACATCTTTTACAAAACTATCTGAAAGATTGGATACGTGTATCAATCCGCTTTCTTTAATCCCTACATCAACAAAACACCCAAAATTGGTAATATTGTTTACTATGCCTGGTAATAATTGACCTCCTCTAAGGTCATTAATAGTTTTTATATTTTGATTGAACGCAAACACTTTGGCTTGTTCTCTAATATCTAAACCTGGTTTCTCAAGTTCTTTTAAAATATCTTCAAGCGTTGGTAAACCTACGGTATCCGTACAATATTTTTTAAGCTCAATACTTTTAAGTGTTTCAGGTTTACCAATTAAAGCATTCACAGATTGTCCCATATCTTTCGCCATATTTGTAACTATAGCATAGCTTTCTGGATGTACCGATGAATCATCTAACGGATTTTCAGCATCTTTAATTCTTAAAAAAGCAGCGCTTTGCTCAAAAGCTTTTCCTCCCAATCTAGGGACATTTTTTAAGTCTTTTCTTGATATAAATACGCCATTGTCATTTCTATAATTAAAGACATTTTCGGCCAACTTTGGTCCAATACCAGACACATAACTTAACAAAGATTTGCTGGCAGTATTTATATTTACTCCAACAGCATTTACGCAGTTTTCAACTACGGTTTCTAATGATTTCTGAAGTTTGGTTTGATCTACATCATGTTGATATTGTCCTACTCCAATAGACTTGGCATCTATTTTAACCAATTCAGCCAGCGGATCTTGTAAACGCCTACCAATAGATATAGCCCCACGTACTGTAACATCATAATTTGGAAATTCTTCCCTAGCTATTTTTGATGCCGAATAAATACTAGCGCCTGCTTCGCTCACTACAAAAACTTGTATTTCATTTTTAAAACGAATTTTTCTAATCAAAGCTTCGGTTTCACGAGATGCTGTTCCATTCCCAATAGCAATGGCTTCAATTTTATAAGCATCTGCTAAAGAACTAATCTTTTTCATAGCACCTATACTATCGTTCTTAGGCGGATGCGGATAAATAGTTTCATTATATAATAATTGTCCTTGCGCATCTAGACACACCACTTTACAACCTGTTCTAAACCCAGGGTCTATAGCCAACACACGTTTTTCTCCTAATGGTGAACCCAATAGTAGTTGTTTTAAATTTTTAGCAAAAACAGTAATAGCAGCTTCATCGGCTTTTTCTTTGGCTATTTGTAACGCTTCATTACTTAAAGATGGTAATAGTAATCTTTTATATGCATCTTTAATAGCCAATTCTATTTGGTCTGCGCATTCATTATTAGACCTTATAATTCGTTGCTCTATTTTATCTAGAGCGCGATCATCATCAATAGAAATTCTCACTTTAACAAACCCTTCTTTTTCAGCTCTTAAAATGGCTAATAATCTATGTGAAGGTATTCTACTTAAAGATTCTTCCCAATCAAAATAATCTTTGAACTTCTGAGCATTTTCATCATTTTCTTTTGCCTTAACAACTTTAGTAGAAATCATCGCGAAACGTTCTAACTGGTAACGAATATTATTTCTAATATCTGTACGTTCATTAATCCATTCAGCAATAATGTGTCGTGCACCTTCTAAAGCATCGTCTTCAGATTCAATCTCACCTTTTACATATCTAAAAGCAATAGATTCAATATCATTAGCATTTTGACTCATAATGATTTTTGCCAATGGTTCTAATCCTAACTGACGTGCTTTTTCAGCTTTGGTCTTTCTACTTTTTTTATACGGAAGGTATAGATCTTCAAGAGCCGTTAAATCTTTTGTTGAGGTTATTTTTTCTTGCAATTCAGATGTTAAAACACCTTGATCTTCTAAAGCTTTTAAAATGGTTTTTTTACGTTTTTCTATAGCTTCAAACTGTTCCTTAAATTTTACAATGTCTCCTATTTGTACCTCATCTAAGTTCCCTGTTCTTTCTTTTCTATAACGAGATATAAAGGGGATTGTACAATCTTCACTAAGTAATTCTAAAGTATTTTTAACAGATTGTTGAGGTAAATCTGTATGAGACGTGATATAATTTAATAGTTGCATTTATTGTTTTTTGAAACAAATGCAATTTAGAAAAGAATCTTGTTTTAGAAAGTGATTGTAGAAATTTATGCTACTTTTTTCAATAAATCATAGCAAGGGCATTTTTTACAGCGTTTGCTTTCTCCCTTTTTGAACTTTTTACAGCAACTGGTTTTTACTTTATCTGAAGTAATAACCCCTAGTTTTTTAAGTTTTTTGATCGCTTTTTTTTGTTCTTTTTTACCCAAAACTTTATAACTGAATTACAAATTTTGAGCAAATATACTTTATTTTTAATTAATCTAAATAAGGTTAAGTGTTAAAATTAGCTTCAAGTTTTTAAAGAAGAACGCATTTCTTAATATATTATATAAATACTATAGTTCTGTGATTAAGATTAATGATAATTAGATTTCAAACTAAAAAGTTTATTAGTTTTAGTGATTCATAAAACTAAATTTTTTGAATATGACATTGCTTCCTATTAAATGCAGATCATCTAAAAGCATATTTTCAATTTTATTTTTTTCTGTGATAATGTATAGCAATGCACAAATGCCTCATCTAAAAACAGAAAATAATAAAGTACAATTAATAGTTGATGGCAAGCCTTTTTTAATGTTAGGTGGAGAGTTATCAAACTCCGTTAGTGGCAGTATTCATCATATGCGTAATGACGAAAATCCTATTCCTAGAAAAAAATACGCAATGGTAAAAGGAAGTTTAGGAAATGACAGTAGCATAAATTTAGAATATAAAGGTTCTGTTTGGCAACAAATGGTAGATTTAAACATAAATACGGTATTAGCTGCCGTTTCTTGGGAAATGATTGAACCAGAAGAAGGTAAATTCGATTTTTCTATTGTTGATGCCATGATAAAGGGCGCTAGAGAAAAAAATCTAAAATTGATACCATTATGGTTTGGCTCATGGAAAAATGGTATGTCTAGCTATGTTCCCCTTTGGGTGAAACAAGATTACAAGCGTTTTCCAAGAACTAAAACACAAAACGAAGGCAGCATTGAGGTATTATCTACTTTTAGTGAAGCCTCTTTAAAAGCAGATGCTAACGCTTTTACAGCCTTAATGGAACACATCAAAAAAGTTGATAGTGATCACCATACAGTAATTATGGTTCAGGTTGAAAATGAAGTAGGCATACATAGGGATTCAAGAGATCGATCTAAAGCTGCTGAGAAGGCTTATAATAGTAAAGTTCCTAATCAATTAATGAACTACATAATTAAAAATAAAGGCAACCTTACGCCTGAATTAGACAAGCTTTGGGCTTCCTCTGGTTATAAAAAATCAGGTACTTGGGCTGAGGTTTTTGGTTCTAGCGTTTGGGCAGATCTTGTATTTACCTCTTGGCAATATGCTACTTACATGAATTACATTACTAAACAAGGCAAGGCAGTATATAACTTGCCTATGTTTGTAAATGCTTGGTTAGAATATGGTGATGATGCTCAACCAGGTGATTTCCCTACTGGAGGTCCTTTACCTAGAGTTATGGATATATGGAAAGCTGCCGCACCAGATATTGATTTTATGAGTCCTGATATTTACGGTGCCAATTTTAAAGAGTGGTGCGATTTATACACTAGGCAAGGAGACCCCTTGTTTATTCCAGAAACATGGTGGAATAAACCTGAATACGTAAACTACATGCTCTATGCCATTGGTAATTATAATACTTTAGGAGTCGCTCCTTTTGGTGTTGATCGATTAGAACCTGAGGAATATCAGCCTTTAAAAGAAATGTATCAAGCTGTAGAATATTTGTCTCCTAAAATACTAGAATACCAAGGTAATAAAGATAAAATGCAAGCATTCCTTTTAGATAAAGACAATCCTACTATAGAACTTGAAATGGATAATTATTACGTTAAAGCTAGCTTATATAAAAGACGCGGAACCTATAGGGTTGATGATGCTCATGGTATTATACTTAAAACAGATAAAGATACATTTACGATAGTGGGCAGTAAAGCTGTTATTAGTTTTCGTCCTAAAAACTCAAAAGAAAAAGCTGGCATAGGCCCTGTAAATGAGTATATAAATATAGATGGAAAATGGCAAAAGGGCAGACGACTTGGTGGTGATGAAACTAATAGAGGGCAAGGTGTTTTTATGCCTGTTGAAGGTTTAGGTATTCAAGATGTTATAGTATATAAGTATAAATAATTCTAAGTATAAAAAAAGGTGTTAAGAAAGCTTTCTTAACACCTTTTTTTATTTTTTACTAGTAAACCATTACTGAGGCGCAACGGTTGAAGCTGTAGTAACGGTTAGATTTTGTATATCTCTATCAAATAAATACAAACCTCCTTTATCATCTCCAATAAGATTTATTTTATCAAGAATAGTGCGAGCCACTGCTTCTTCCTCAATTTGTTCAGATACATACCATTGTAAAAAGTTATGTGTTGCGTAGTCTTTTTCTTGAAGTGTGATATGTACCAATTCATTGATGCTTTGAGATACAAACATTTCATGTTTAAGCAATAGTTCAAACATTTCTTTAAACGAACCAAATGTGACATCTGGCGCTTTTAAAGCTGATACTTTTGCATGCCCTCCACGTTCATTCACAAACTTTACCAGTTTTAACATGTGCTCACGCTCTTCATCAGATTGTGTATACATAAAATTGGCAACACCTTCCAATCCTTTTACCTCAGCCCAACATGCCATGGCTAAGTATATTTGAGATGATTCTGCCTCTATTTTTATTTGATTATTTAATGCGTCTTCTATAGTTTTTGATAACATATTTTCTGTCTTTTTAGTAAAGTTAAGTATTTCCAAGAGATAATTCAATTTAAAGAATTCATCAAAAACTCATCTATTTTCTATTCTATATAATTAAAAAGGCATATAAGCCGTTAGTATATAACCCCTTATACTCAAAAACATTACTATGAAGGTTGCTTTTTACATACTTTTCTATTTACTAACATTCAATATGGTGTATGCTCAATCTAATTTGAATGCTTCTGAGTTTAAGGCAAATTCGGTGTTTAAATGCCACCCAAACCCTGTAGAAAATGATTTGTTCATTGTAGGCACCAACAAAATTAAAAGTATTGAGTTTATTGATGTTTTAGGAAAACGAGCAGCCATATACCTTTTTAATAAAAGCATTATTAAGTTAGATGTATCTTACCTAAAAAGCGGCATCTATCTTATACAAGTTATTGATGAAAATAATAAGGTTGAGACTAAGAAGTTGGTTGTGAAATAGAATTTAAATTCAACTAACTTATCTGCAACCCATTCATAACAGATGCATCACCTGCACTGAGCGAAGTCGAAGTGTCTGGATTCACAAACACCAATTTACCTTCAGGCGTTTCAGTCATTAAAATCATACCCTGACTTTCAACACCACGTAAAGCTCTTGGTGCTAAATTCACTAAAACAGTTACTCTTTTACCAATTACTTCTTCAGCTGTAAAACTTTCAGCAATACCAGAAACAATCGTTCTGGTATCAATACCTGTGTCTACTTTCAGCTTTAAAAGCTTTTTGGTTTTAGGCATTTTTTCTGCCTCTAAAATAGTTCCTACACGAATATCAAGTTTAGTAAAATCTTCAAAAGTAATGGTATCTTTTTGTGGTTCTACAGTTTTATTAGCAGCTTCATTAGCTTTTCTACTTGCTTCTAGTTTGTCTAACTGCTCTTGAATGGTTTTGTCTTCAATTTTAGAGAATAGTAATTCTGCTTTTCCTATTTGATGATTTGCTGGTAGTAACACATCTTTGTTTGGGATGTCGTTCCACTTTACAGCGTCATTGCGAGACTCATTTTCATGAGTCGTGGCAATCTCTTTATTGTTTGAGATAACCACGTCGCTTTGCTCCTCGTTATGACGTAATCTTAAGATATTTTTCAATTTTTCAGAAGTAAACGGCAAAAATGGTTCACATAATGTTGCTAAAGCACTTGCTATTTGAAGTGCTACATACATAATGGTTTGCGTTCTTGCCTCGTCTTCTTTAATCTTTTTCCAAGGCTCTTCATCTGCCAAATATTTGTTTCCTAAACGTGCTAGATTCATTAATTCTTGTCCCGCTTCTCTAAAACGGTAACGTTCAATAGAACTAGCAATCACATTTGGATAAGCTTTTACAGCTGCTAAAGTTTCTTCATCAAGCTTTGTAAAGGCACTTGGTGTTGGCACCACACCTTCATAATATTTGTTGGTTAATACTACTACACGGTTAATGAAATTACCAAAAATAGCGACTAACTCATTGTTATTTCTAGCTTGAAAATCTTTCCAAGTAAAATCGTTATCCTTTGTCTCAGGAGCATTGGCATTAAGAGCATAGCGCAATACATCTTGCTGATCAGGAAAATCTTTTAAATATTCTGGTAACCAAACGGCCCAATTTTTAGAGGTTGATAATTTGTTTCCTTCTAAATTTAAAAACTCATTAGCTGGCACATTTTCTGGTAAAATATAACTGCCTTCAGCTTTTAACATAGATGGGAAAATGATACAGTGAAACACAATGTTATCCTTACCAATGAAATGTACTAATTTAGTATCTTCATCTTTCCAGTAAGGTTCCCAATCTTTGCCTTCGCGTTCTGCCCATTCAATAGTTGACGAAATATAACCTATAGGTGCATCAAACCATACGTACAACACTTTACCTTCTCCTCCTTCTGCTGGCACAGGGATACCCCAATCTAAATCTCGTGTTACGGCTCTTGGTCTTAATCCATCATCAATCCAAGATTTTACTTGTCCGTATACATTAGGTTTCCAGTCTTTTTTATGGCCTTTTAAAATCCATTCTTTTAAAAAGTCTTCATGTTTGTCTAAAGGTAAAAACCAGTGTTTTGTTTGTTTTAATGTAGGCGTATTACCCGTTATTGCAGATTTAGGATTAATTAAATCTGTTGCATTATGACTGGTTCCACAGTTTTCACATTGATCTCCATAGCTTTCTTCATTCCCACATTTTGGGCAAGTTCCAACTACAAATCTATCTGCTAAAAACTGGTTTGCTTGCTCATCGTATAATTGCTCTGTAGTTTCCTCTATAAATTCGCCTTTTCCATCTAGCGTCTTAAAAAATTCTGATGCTGTTTTATGATGAATTGGCGCTGAGGTACGTGAATAGTTATCATAACTAATACCAAAATCTACAAAAGATTGTTTTATAATGGCATGGTATTTATCTACAATATCTTGCGGAGTTACACCTTCATTCTTAGCTTTAATAGTAATAGGTACACCATGTTCATCACTTCCGCCAATAAAAGCGACATCGTTACCAGTTAATCTTAAGTAACGTACATAAATATCTGCTGGCACATACACCCCTGCTAAATGTCCAATGTGTATTGGTCCGTTAGTGTATGGTAAAGCGGTGGTAACTGTATAGCGTTTTGGTTTGTTCATTGTAATATTATCTCGTTTCAATGTCATTACTAGGCGTTGCATTGAGCCTGTCGAAATGAGATACGACTGGGGCAATCTTTAAAAATTAGGATTCTAATTAAACAGATTCCTACGCTCCGCTCGGAATGACGAGTCTTTCAAAGCAGCAAAAGTACACATTTTGAAGGCTTTTTTCGAAAAAAAGTCATTAATAAATGAATATCAAAAGCCTTTAGAAAATCTTGCCGATCTACTAGGTCCCGCTATAAAAGCGGGATTAGTTCAACTTACAATTTTTAATTCGCCTCAAGGACTTCTAAAAACTGAGTTTCACTAAAAAAATGTACATTTACAATATGTCTAGAAACCTACTCATTTTATGTGTGTTTTGTGTTTATTTTTTCTTTGGAAAACATAACGTATTAGCTCAAAATGAAACATCACAAAAACAAGAAATCACTTTGAAACAACCACCATATTTAAAAGCTGGAGATACGGTAGCTATTGTTGCCCCTGCTGGCATTCTTAAAAATAGAAAAGCTGAAATTGATCGTGCTAAAGCATTATTGAAACAATGGGGACTTCACACCGAAGTTGGAAAGCATGTTTTTAACCAAGGAAATCATTTTGCAGGAACTGATGATGAGCGTTGTGAAGATTTTCAAAAAGCTCTAGACAATCCAAAAATAAAAGCTATTTGGTGCGCTAGAGGCGGGTATGGTTCTGCTAGAATTTTGGATAAATTAAATTGGACTGCTTTTAAACAAAACCCTAAATGGGTTATTGGCTACAGTGATATAACAGCTATACATAATCAGGTTCATAATTTAGGCGTTCAGTCTTTACATGCCATGATGTGTACTAGTTTACAAGATGACGCTTCTACTATTAAAGAGACTATTGAAACTTTTAAAACAGCGCTTTTCGGCAAGCCTTTAAATTATACTTTAAAAGGCTCTAGTTATAACAAATCTGGTTCTGTAATAGCTCCTGTAGTTGGTGGAAATCTAACTATCATGCATACTATGTTAGGCTCTGAAACTAGCATTGATACTTCTGGTAAAATTTTATTTATTGAAGAAATTGGTGAATACAAATATCATATAGACCGTATGTTGCAAAGTTTAAAACGTGCTGGCTATTTTAACCATTGTAAAGGTGTAATTATTGGTGATATGACTAAAATTAAAAAGAATACCACACCATGGGGCACTTCAATTGAGCAACTTATTTTAGATGTACTTTCAGAATATAAATTCCCAATAGCTTTTAACATGCCTGCAGGTCATGAAAAAGATAATAGAGCTTTGGTTTTAGGTAAAAGTATTGAGTTAAATGTTAGTAAAAAACAAACAACTATTTTCTTCAAATAATAAAGAAGTGATCCAAAAAGTAAATAGGTTGTCAACCTGAACTCGTTTCAGGTTCTCATAATACACAATAATCAATTAGATAAGATTTTGAAACAAGACTTTGACTGTGCATTTCGACAGGCTCAATGTGACATTCAGTCTAACAGTTCAGGTAGGCAAACGCTACTCTTTTAGAAAACTCTTTTTATTAACAATTATCTTGCTCCCATACAATTTCAACATGAAATTCTATAGCATCTGAAATAATATCATCTTTAACGGCACTAAACAGACCTTTCGATTCATAAGTAATTCCCCAAAGAGTTCTATCTATAATAAATGTAGTTGTCATTTTAACTACTTTACCACTCCAACTAATAACTCCTTTAAACCTAATAGGATTAGTAATGCCTTTTATTGTTAAGTTAGCAAATACATCAACTTCATAATCAGCTGAGGTAATTACTTTAGTGATGTTAAGTTTAGTCTCTGGGAATTTTTCAACATCAAAAAAATCTTCATTTTTTAAATGATTCACCAACATTTCATTGTATTTACCATCTGTATTTTTAATGGTATTCATATCAATTATAAAATCTCCTTCAATTATTTTAAAACCATTCGTTTTAATAATTCCAGATGTAATATCGACCGTTCCAGAATGCTTATTCAACTTAAAGGTTTGAGACCCCATCCATTTTACCGAACTTTTAGATGTGTTAATTTTAACTTGTTGTTCTTGTGCATTTAGAAAGCTGATAAAAAATAGCGCGAGAAATAATAATGTGTTTTGCATAATAAATTGTTTTCAGTAAAACTAGAAACACGGCTTAGAGATTTTGTCAAAAAAGTGTAAAAGAAATGTAAACGGGTGTGAAAATTTGTGGATTTTAAGTTTATTGGCTACTTTAAAACTAATTATGACTAAACGACCCTTTTTACTTATTTCTCCGTTAATAATTTTAATGTTATTTGCCTTTATTGGTTTTCAAGAAAACAAAGGCCTAACAGATTTTGATAAAACAGTAAAGGTCACATTAAGAGACGTGGGCAGTAAGTTGCTTCTGGCTAGTAAAGATTCTACATCTCTAATTCTACCGATAAAAAAGGTAAAAGAAAACCATTATAAATTAGAATTTCAAAACCAATTAGTTATCTCTCCAGATAGTTTGGTAAACATAGTAAACGCTAGCTTAAAAAAAGCTAAACTACCCAAACGTTATATTGTTGAGGTTATTAATTGTAATAGCAATGATGTTTCTTATAGCTTTAAAATAACTACGTTTTCTGAAAAAGATATTGTACCCTGCTTAGGAAGAAATCTTCCAACAGATTGTTATATAATTCACATATTTTTCTTAGAAGAGTCCTCTCTTTTTAGTCCATATATTTTAGCATTTATAGTTTTATTTTTGGTGTTTGCCATTTTATTCTTTAAAAAATGGCAACAAAAACCATTACTAGTTACCAAAGAAGATGAATACATTAAAATAGGACACTATAAATTCTATCAAGATCAAAATAAATTGATTAGAGATACCTTAGAAATAAAATTATCTGCTAAAGAATGTGAACTTATGCAGATGTTTAGTAATCATCAAAACCAAATCATAAAACGTGAGGTACTTATAAAACACATTTGGGAAGATAATGGTGTTTTTGTAGGGAGAAGTCTAGACACTTTTATCTCTAAACTACGCAAAAAATTTAAAGATGATGACACCATAAACATTGTTAATGTTCATGGAGTAGGTTATAAGTTAGAAGTGAAATAATTTGATTTTCAATCAATATATTGAAAACACCCCCTAAAGTCCCCTCAAGGGGACAACTTTGTTGATTAGGATTCCTCCCTTGAAATTACCAAGCTTCGCTCTTTTAAGGAGGGTGTTTACAAAATAAAACACTTTATCATTATTTTAATTCGAAATAAAGGAATTCAAGTTATATTGAAACTCAGGTTAAACACCAAACTGACTTAAATGATGGTCTAAATGTTTATAGAACATATTATTCCATTCTTGCTTGCTTAACTTACCAAAAGAATGCGATTCTCTACCATCGTAATGGCTTTCCCCTAAGCTTTGTACTTTATTTAAATAATTGATAAGGCGCTCTTTTTCATCTTCAAAATTTTTAGAATCAGCTATTAAAAATTGAGGTGCTGTTCTGCTATTCTTTTTATATGGCTTATCATTAACTACTGTATTTTTAACAAATAACTTCAACATAAATTTTGTAAAACCATTGGGTTTAGCATGAATGTCTTCTAAATCCATCTCATAAGTTACATTACAGTGCGCCAACATTTGGTCTACACTCATTTTTCCCCAATTAGGTTTAGTAGTAGATTCTAAACTGTTAATTCTGTCTATTACTGCATTGGTTTCTTTTAAATCGAAAATATTTTTCATGATGTGAAGTATTTGATTAATGATCCTGCAATTTATTTAATTTATCTTTATTTTAAAACTAAAAAAATGGGATTTTACGACCTAAATAAAGCAGAGCGGATACTTTTAGTTGAAAAAATTAATCAAGAGATTAAAAACGATTTAGTTTCTAACAAAACAAATTGTATTCTTAACTACTTTTCTGATGATGATACTTACATTAGAAAAACTGGGTATTTAGCTATTGGAAACATTTTTTATGCTGAAACTTCTCTACAACAACATATTCTTTCAACTTTAGACAACCTTATAAAATCTGAGGTTGAAAAAATTCGACAAACCACAATAAATGCAGCTGGAGAAATTGGAAAATTTCATTTTGACAAAGTACAGCATTTTTTTGACACGGCTTTATTTGATGAACATCACTCTGTTAGAAATGCAGTGATTGGCTCTGTTAAAAAAATGGGAGAAAAGAATCCTGTACCTGTTTTAAATTGGGCTAAAACTTATTTAAAACATCCTGAAAAAGAGGTTAGACGAGAAATTTGCCATGGTATAGAGTTACGCGGACGCACACATCCTCAAGATATCTTACCACTTTTAAAAACTTTAGAATTTGATGAGACTAAACGGGTTACTGATACCCTTATTCATGTTTTAGGACAAATTGCTTATAAAAATGGTTGTTTACAAACTGTTGTTGCACACCTAGATACTTGGAAAAACAAAGCTCTCATTGAAAAAGCTTTAGATGAAATTGTTGACGTTCATGAGCGCTATAAAAAGTTTGCTGTGTTAACGCAGCAAGAGGCTATTAATTATATTGATGGGAATTATAGGACTGAATAATCTATTTAAGAGTCATGAAACCTTTTATTTGAGACTCATTGATTTTTTTATAGTTAACATCTAAAACACCATTTTTCTTATATCTCACAGACTTTTTAAACCCGTATAGTTGCTTATCTTTCATACCAAAAGCCATAATTTTAAAGCTTTTATTTATTGGTAGATTAATTTCATTATTATAAACGTTTAATACAGTATTGTTTCTTTCGTCTATTACATAGATTTGACGATGGTTTATTTTTAAATTAAAATCTAACTTTACGGTTACCTTTTCTTCTTCTGGACTAAACTTATCAATATTTATCCACCCTAATTTTGATATCTTAATAGTCCTGTAAAAACTACTAATCTGTTTGTTTAAAAGTTGTGTTTGTTCTATGCTAAGAGAATATTTTCTCAACTGTTCATCATAGTATTCTCTAGAAAAAATATTTTTCAAACTATCTGAATGTTGTTTAGAAATTTGTTTGGTTACTTCTCCCTTTATTATTCTACATTCAACCCAAATTGGAGATTTTAAATCAATTAATACAGAATCTATAACTACCTCTTTTTTATTGTATAAAGAATCTATATTTTTTGTTTTGAAAGTTATATTCTCGTTTAACCAAGAAGTATCGCAATTATACTTATCATCAATAATAAACACCCTTTCGTTTAATAATCTAATAGTATCTCTATTTATATTATAAAAATTTCCTTTAGGAAATCTCTGTTTCATATCTTTAATATTCATGAACCCCAAAGTATCAGACACTAATACATCTTTATACATATCTACTTGGTATCGTATCGTAAATTCTTCATCTAATATTGAATTTTCCGAAATGTAAATAACAAAAGGATCTGGTCTTATTTCTCTGCTAGTTGGCACCCAATTCATATAACCCCTTTTATCTCTTTCACCATAAAACAATTCCATGTTTAGCTCTTTAGTATTCTTAGGAAATGTTACATCAATTGTTTTACCTTCCTTTAATACCAAAGGTTCATTATTAGCTTTTATATCAATTTTAAAAGCCCCTCCAGATATCAACCATTTACCATTTGAGACTGTTTGCGCATTTGCCAATAATAAGTCTTGTTTTGTTGTAAGCTCTATAAGTTCTACAGTTAAACTATCACCTGAAAATTGTTCGCCAGAATTTGTTTCTAAATCATTTGGATGAAACCTTAGTAAGGTTCCTTTTTCTCCTTTTACTTCAATAATAGAATCTGAAGCAAGTTTGAATTGCTGCGTGTAATCTGCTTCAAAATTCAACGTGTTTTTTAAAGTGTTTTTTTTCGGATTAAAGAGATTAAAACATATAACCCCAAGGATAATTACAATACTTCCAAAACCAAAATATCTTAACCATTTACCTCTAATATATCTTTGTTTGCCTAATTTAATTTCAGCCTTTAGTTCCTGACGCTTTATGCCTTCTAATAAATCTATATGTTCTTCATAAAGCAATCTAAATTGGTCATCTGTTTTTAATTTGTTTTCAAAATCTTTTACTTCTTTTAAAGATAACCTCTTATTTAAATAGGCATTTATTAACTCTATATTTTGAATGTGTGCTTCCATGATACTTTGAATTAAGATTGAACTGGTTTAATGGTTCTGTAGATGTATTTTGCTTTTTTTAAGCATTTGTACTTCTGGTTTTTTGCAATCTTTTCTGATTTAAATTGCATCACTCTAGCTATTTCTTTAAAAGACATAGCTCTGTGATAAAACAACCTTAAAAGTTCTTGACATCGTTTCCCTAATTCGAGAAATGCACGTTCAGCAAGTTGATATTTCTTTTCCTCTAAAACAGCATGAAAATGTTCAACCTCAGTATCATTCAAATCATGTAGTTCTTGTTTTGAAAATTTCTTTTGAGTATCCTTCCAAATAAATCTGGATACGGCATATAAATAAGTATAAAATGATGAGGTAAGTTGAAAATCTGACTTTTCCAGATTTCTATTTAAAATAATGAGTGCTTCTTGAAAAACATCAGAGGCATCTTGTTTTTGCCCTCCTTTAGATAGAATTAAAGCTTCTATTTTAGGATATAGAGCATATAATTTACTAAAAGCTTTTTCGCGTTGACCTTGTTTAAAAAGTTCTAAGATTTTTTTATCATTCATAAAGGTTACTTTATCACTTAATGGTCAAATTGTGAAAAGGTCTCCTGTAAAAATAAAATAATTTTAAAAAATGTGGATTCCCGCCTACGCGGGAATGACAAAACTCAACTAAAACCTCAACTCCTTTTGCAAATGCTCATAAGCTTCTTGAACCTGTCTAAACTTTTCTTCAGCACCTTTTTGATGTTCTTTACCTAAATGAATCACTCTATCTGGATGGTATTTTTTAGCCATTTTTCGGTAGGCACGTTTAATTTTATCAACTGATGCGCCTTTTTCTACTTCTAAAACAGTATATGCATTATCACTACTGTTATAGAACATGGCTTTTATACTTTCGTAGTCACGAGCATTAATTCCTAAATACCCCGCCATTATTTGAATTTCGCGTTCTTCATCTTTAGTAACAATACCATCAGCTTTGGCTATTCCAAATAAAAAATGCATTAATTGTAAACGTGATGGATGATCCATCATCTGCTTAATCTGTAAACACACCTGTCTTTTAGAAATCTTTTGTTTGCTTATGCCTTTAAACAACTTGAATGCATGATTAGCACGCTCTTTGCCGTACATACTAGAAAACTGCTCACGTACATAATCTAACTCTCGTTGGTCTTGTTTCCCATCAGCTTTAATAACAATAGAAGCTAAAACTAATAAGCTCACTTCAAAATCTCCAGACTGTGTTTGAGGTCTTTGAGTTCTACTTCTATGTGTTGTTCTTTTTTGTTTTTTTCCTTCGCCTATTAATATATCTCCAGCGCCATTTGCCATAGCATCAACAATACTTCCTAATGCAACTCCTATTATGGCTCCAATTGGTCCACCAAAAGACCAACCTAATGCACCACCAATCCATTTTGAAACACTCATGTAATTATAAATTTTATTTATCGTCAAACCTACATATAAAATAATAATCTAAAAAGCAGACTGTAATTTTTGTAGGTTCACTCAGACCTATTTAAATAAATGTTAAATAACTGAGTAAATATAATATAGTTAGTTGATTGCATGACAATTTTGTTACACAATTGGTATCTTTGCAACACTAAAAAATTGTTAATTATTTAAATTTAAAAATATGTACCCAGCAGAATTAGTAAAACCAATGAGAGAAGATTTAACAAACGTTGGTTTTGAAGAATTACATACTGTAGAAGCGGTTGACGCTGCTATAGCAAAAGAAGGTACTACTTTAGTGGTAGTAAATTCAGTTTGTGGATGTGCTGCTGCTAATGCGCGTCCTGGAGCTAAAATTAGCTTACAAAATGATAAAAAACCAGATAATATTGTTACAGTATTTGCAGGAGTAGACAAAGAAGCTGTGACTAAAGCAAGAGAATATATGATTCCATTCCCTCCAAGTTCGCCAAGTATGGCTCTTTTTAAAGATGGGGAATTAGTACATATGCTTGAGCGTCATCATATTGAAGGTAGACCAGCTGAACTTATTGCAGAAAATTTGGTTGATGCTTATAACGAACATTGTTAAAAAGCTTTAACTCAAAAACAAAGAATATAAACCACGATAAAATCGTGGTTTTTTTAATATCTCTACGCAACCTTTTAAATTTTAATTCATCTTTAAATTAAAAGAAGTATCATGAAATACATCCCTAAATCTTTATACATTTTAACCTTAATTTGTTTAATTTTCACAGCTTGTCTTACAAGTGATGATAGTAACGATTCCTCTCGTGAAAATGACACTCAAACCTTAGTTGAACTAAAAGCGGAAATAGACGCACTGGTTGCAGGATCTGTATGTAATGAAACTACAGAATGCAAATATATAGCGTTTGGCAGTAAACCTTGTGGAGGTCCTTGGAGCTACCTAATTTATTCTACATCTATTGATACTCAAGAACTTGAATCTAAAGTAGCCCGCTATAATCAACTAGAATCTATTTTTAATGCCCAATGGGGTGCAAATTCAGATTGTGCTCTTGCACAAAAACCTTCAGAGGTTATCTGCAAAGATAATGCCTGTGTTCCTGTGTATTAACAAGTATTTCACGTATTTTTGGGGCCATGGTAAAAATTTTGTCATACCCTCTTACAATTCTATATTATTTGTGTTTTTTACTAACACTAATAATATTTCACCCAATACAATGGTTTTGCTTTAATGTGCTTGGTTATCAAGCTCATAAGAAAAGCGTAGATGCACTTCAGTTTTTTCTAATAAAGTGTGTATATGTTTTAGGTACTAGAATTACTTTTGAAAATCCGCATAAGATTGAGACTAATCAGCCCTTGATTATTGTTGCTAACCACCAAAGCATGTATGATATATCACCAATTATGTGGTATATGCGTAAACACCATGCTAAATTTATTAGTAAAATGGAATTGGGCAAAGGTATACCTAGCGTATCATATAATTTACGCCATGGAGGTTCCGTTTTAATTGATAGAAAAAACCCAAGGCAATCGCTTCCTGCAATTATGAAATTTGGAGAATATATAGAAGCCAATAAACGAGCTGCAGTTATTTTTCCAGAAGGAACACGAAGTAAAAATGGCGTACCAAAAGCATTTCAAACAAAAGGCTTAGAAATTCTGTTTAAAAAAATACCATCGGCCATTGTAGTACCAATTTCAATAAACAATTCATGGAAAATGGTTAGATATGGTAAATTCCCTATGGGGATAGGTAATCATATAAAATTCAAGGTTCACGAACCATTAAAATTAAAAGATTTTAGTGATAGGTCTGAACTTATTTCGATTGTAGAATCGAAGATAAAAGAACATATTCACCCTTAATAATAAATATAATGTCATTAAAAAATGTGCGATTAGAAGTCATGCAGTTTTTGGAAAAAGATGTAGACGCACTTATTGAAAAGTATTTAATTCCTATTGAAAAGATTTGGCAACCAACAGATTTTCTTCCTAATTCTGAATCTGATAATTTCTTTGATGAAATAGAAGAAATACGAGAATTATCTAAAGAATTACCGTATGATTTTTGGGTAGTTTTAGTAGGAGACATGATTACTGAAGAAGCATTACCAACGTATGAATCTTGGTTAATGGATGTTGAAGGCATAGATCAAGTTGGTAACCAGAACGGATGGTCTAGATGGATAAGACACTGGACTGGAGAAGAAAATAGACACGGTGATGTACTAAACAAATACCTTTATTTATCTGGAAGAGTAAATATGCGTGAAATTGAAAAAACAACGCAGTATTTAATTTCAGATGGTTTTGATATTGGAACCGATAGAGATCCTTATAAAAACTTTGTTTATACCAGTTTTCAAGAGTTAGCCACTTATATTTCACATAATAGAGTAGCAAAAATTGCCAAAAAAAGCGGAAACAAACAACTAGGTAAGATGTGTCAAATAATTTCAGGAGATGAAATGAGGCACCATAATGCATATTCAGAGTTTGTAGAACGTATTTTTAAAGTAGATCCTAGCCAAATGATGATGGCGTTTCATTACATGATGAAACAAAAAATAACAATGCCTGCTCATTTTTTAAGAGAATCTGGAAATAAGATTAGTACAGCTTTTGAAGAGTTTTCAAATACAGCGCAACGTATTGGTGTTTATACCTCAAAAGATTATGTTGATATTCTTCAAAAGTTAATTGACCGTTGGGAAATTGACAAAATAACTGATTTGACAGATGAAGCTGAAAAGGCTAGAGATTACCTAATGAGATTGCCCGACAGAATGTATAGGTTAGCAGATAGAATTAAAATTCCTGAAAACTCGTTTCAGTTTAAATGGGTAGAACCTGCATCATTAAAATAAATTCAAATTTAACAAGTTGATTAATTATCATAACAAAAGATTCAGGCCTGTTAAAAGCTCTAAAAACAGCGAAACAACCTCTGAAACTATTTTTTTTTATAAACAAAGTGGTAATATATTAACTTGTAACTACAGCGGAGGTAACGTTATTGAAGGCCATTTAATTGGTTTGGTTAATGATGAAGGTATTATTGATATGAGGTATCATCAGATTAATAAAAACGAAGTGTTAATGACTGGTATTTGCATCTCAAAACCTGAAATTGATGCTAATGGAAAAATACGACTGCATGAAACCTGGCAATGGACTTCTGGTGACGCATCTAAAGGTAATTCCATTTTAGAAGAAATATAAAGAGCATGACTACCGAAGACATTATAAATAAGACCAAAGCGTTTGTACAAGAAACACTTTCTGGGGCAGAAGGTGGTCATGACTGGTTTCACACCTTAAGAGTTTACAATAATGCTTTGCTGATCGCTAAAAATGAATCTGTTGATGTTTTTACAGTCTCTTTAGGTGCTTTGTTACATGATATTGCAGATAGTAAATTTCATAACGGAGATGAAACCATAGGACCAAAAATAGCAAGAGAGTTTTTGTTCAAACACAATATAGATTCTAAAGTTATTGAACATGTTGTTAAAATAATAGAAAATATCTCTTTTAAAGGGGGAAATATTGAACAGAAGTTTAAGTCTGCTGAATTAGATGTTATTCAAGATGCAGATAGATTAGATGCTATTGGAGCCATTGGTATTGCCCGTTGTTTTAATTACGGTGGTTTTAAAAACAGACCACTTTATAACCCAGAAATAAAACCAAACTTAAACATGACTAAAGAGGAATACAAAGCCTCTAAAGCTCCTACCATAAATCATTTTTACGAAAAGTTATTACTACTCAAAGACAGAATGAATACCAAAACAGGCCAAAAATTAGCCTTAGAGAGGCACCAGTTTATGGAACTTTACTTAAAACAGTTTTACAATGAATGGAACGGAAAGATTTAGCCTATTATCTGCTTTATTTCTTTTCTGTAATTAGACGCACTTTTTCCTATAATTTCATTAAACTGTTTATTGAAATGTGAGAAGTTATTAAACCCGCATTCAAAACAAATATCTGCTATACTTTTTTGACTTTCATTTAGCAATTTAGTAGCATGTACTATTCTAATTTCGTTCACCACCTGAGTAAAAGTTTTGCCTGTAGTCTTTTTAAAATATCTACAAAATGCTGGCACCGTCATACTCACCTTATCTGCAATATCTTCTAAAGTAATATGTTCTTTAAAGTTTGCATTTACATATTTGTAAATAGTTTTAATTTTATCTGTATCCTGTGGTTCTGCTTCAAACACAAAACCATCCGCATTTAAAATGGTATAATCATCGGTAATGGCTAAATATTGTAAAATCTCTAACAACTTTAAGATTCTATCAAACCCAGTATAATTTTCTAAATCTTCAATTTTGGGCCCTACATAGTCTTTAGCTACCCTATTAAATATAATACCAGCTTTTGCCTTTTCAAACAATGTTTTTATGGCATTAGCTTCTGGCACTCTATTAAAAAAATTTTCACCTAAAAAATCTGGTCTAAATTGTATGGTAGTTTCAATGCCAGCTGCTGTTAATCTATCTGTAAATCCATTATGAGGTAAATTAGATCCTATTAATATTAGCTGACTATTATTAAAATATGATAAGTGATTACCAATATGGGTCTTTCCTTGACCTCTATTTATATAAATAAGTTCTATTTCTGGGTGAAAATGCCAAAACATTTCACTTCTATCTAACTTAACGTTATGTTGTTTCACCAATATAGATGTACCAAAAGATGGTGATAGCTTTTTAAATGTAGGTTTCTTATTAATCATAGATAGGTGTATTTTTTTTACAAAATTAATATTTATTATCTACACCTTATGTATTTTATTACCTTAAATATACACTAAATTAACTTAACATTGATTTAACATTTAATTAACGGTTAAAATAGCATATAAATTAGCTAAAATTGATGTTTTCCAGAACACATATCCAGTATATCTTTGCAGTGTTAATTAATGGTAACACCCTAAAATGAAGAACTTATATATAAATATTAAAAAAGTAATCTTAATAATAACATTAAGTACTACTATTACAGGTTTTTCTGCTGAAGACAAAATTGTAGTTAAAGAAGCTAAAAAAACAGCGCTTAGATTACACAATGTTAAAGTTGGTAATTTACTAACTATATCAGATACTAATGGTGTTACATTATATAAGGAAGAAATTAAAAAATCTGGAGAATATGCTAAAGGGTTTGATCTTTCTGCTCTACCAAATGGTAATTACTTTTTTGAGTTAGAAAAAGACGTAGAAATAAAAACAATGCCTTTTTCAATCTCTAATAAAAAAGTAATTTTTAATAGAGATACTGAAACTATTTTTCTTAAGCCTGTTGCTGTTTTAAAAAACAACACTGTATATGTTACTAAACTTTCTCCAAACAAAGAGATGTTGAAAGTTAGCATTTATGGCATTAATAAAATTAACGATTCGGAAGAGTTATTATATACAGAAAATATTAAAGGTGTTCAAGCAATTGAAAGAGCATACAAGCTTGAAGCTGGAAATTATAAAATAGTCTTTAATTCAAATAATAAAGATTTTACAAAATTCATTAATAATTAGTTTAATGTCTTATTTAGTTTAGTTGGTAAAAAGTGGGCTGTGGTGGCCCACTTTTATTTGCTTAAAATTTAAATGATATTTGCTATTTCACTTTATTAATTCACACTTCTTAATTCTTAAGAAAATCTGCAAATTATTTACAGACAAAACTCTAGTACTTTTTAATTCCAAAGCAATATACTCATACGTTATTAGTCTATAAACTTACACTACTAACCATTACTACCTCCTTAATAATTTACAATTAAAATTGTAATTCATTAATTAAAACATATCTACAATTAACCTTACAATATGCTATTTTAACTTAACATAAAGTTAGCATAGATTTAACAGATAAAATAGCATATAAATTGATCAAAATCAATGTTTTATACACTTAAAAACCACCATACATTTGTAGTATAAACGTTAAATAATCCAAATATGAAAAACGTATTAACAATCCCTAAAAAAGTAATTTTAATGGTAGCAATGATGGCTACGGTTATGGGTTACGCAAATGAAATTTCTCTAATTAAACTTGGTAAAGGTTTAAAGGGAACTGCATTAACAATTACTAATGTAAAAGAAGGCAACCAATTATCTATTAAAGATAATTACGGAATAACTCTATATAAGGAAACTATCGAGCAGGCAGGTATATACTCTAAAGGTTTTGACTTAACAGATTTGCCTGATGGCGAGTATTTATTTGAACTAGAAAAAGATATGGAAATTAATACTATTCCTTTTTCTGTTAAAAGCAGTATTGTTGAACTAAAAAGAAATGAAGAAGTTACTACTTTTAAACCTTTTCTTAGACAAGAAGCTGGTTTACTGTATGTAACTAAATTTTCTCCTAAATCTAAACCATTAAAAGTAAGCATATATAGTACTGGCACTTCTAACGAATTGTTATACACTGAAACAATTAAAGATGTTCAAAACATTGAGCGTGTATACAAATTAGAAAGAGGTAGTTATGAGCTTGTTTTCAACTTTGAAGGCAAAGAATTTTCAAAGCATATTAATAATTAATATCCTAGTTTATTAATTCTTATTTAGTTTAGTTGAAAAAAGTGGATCTTAGATCCACTTTTTTTTGTTTAAACTCTATTCTAATAAATCAAATTGCCTATTTAAACAAAAGGATGCTTACACAATAACATTACTTTTTTCATATAAAAATATCTTACTAAACATCTACATAAATCTAATTTTGCAGAAGTAAAATATGTGTGTTATTAACCTTACATTATACTATTTTGACTTAACATAAAGTTAGCATAGATTTAACAGATAAAATAGCATATAAATTGATCAAAATCAATGTTTTACGCACTTAAAAACTACCATATATTTGTAGTATAAACGTTAAATAATCCAAATCATGAAAAACGTATTAACAATCCCTAAAAAAGTAATTTTAATGGTAGCAATGATGGCTACGGTTATGAGTTACGCAAATGAAATTTCTCTAATTAAACTTGGTAAAGGTTTAAAGGGAACTGCATTAACAATTGCTAATGTAAAAGAAGGTAACCAGTTATCTATTAAAGATAATTACGGAATAACTCTATATAAAGAAACTATCGAGCAGGCAGGTATATACTCTAAAGGTTTTGACTTAACAGATTTGCCTGATGGCGAGTATTTCTTTGAATTAGAAAAAGATATGGAAATTAATACCATTCCTTTTTCTGTAGAAGCTAATGTAGTTACATTTAAAAAAGAAGAAGAAACTACTATTTTTAAACCTTTTGTTAGAAAAGAAGGGGACTTAATTTATGTTACCAAACTTTCTCCAAAATCTAAACCATTAAAAGTTAGTATTTATACATCAGAAACTGGTAGTACATCAGATTTATTGTATACTGAAACAATTCAAGATGTTCAAAACATTGAGCGAGTTTACAAATTAGAAAGAGGTAGTTACGAGCTTGTTTTCAGCTTTGAAGGTAAAGAATTCACAAAAAATATTAGTAATTAATACCCATAGTATAATCAATTAATATTTAGTTTAGTTTTGACTAAAAACGGATCCTTTATAGGATCCGTTTTTTATTAAAATAGTTTTAACTGGCCATCTTTATATTGTTCATGAAGCTCTTTATTAAGTTTTGGCATTCCCTTATTCTTAAAATACTTTAATCTAGCCAATCTCACTAGGTTATTTATTTGTTCTGCAATTTTACCTTCGCCTCGCATACGCGTTTTAAATCTGCTATCGTTTAAACTCCCCCCATGACAACTTTCTATTTGATGCAATACTTTATCTGCTCTATCTGGCATTGTTTTTTTAATCCAGTCTGTAAAAATGTCTCCTATAGCACCATTTAATCTTACAATGGTATGGGCAATAGAATTAGCGCCATTATCAGAAGCAGTTTTTGCTAAAGGCAAAATTTCATGACTATTAATTGAAGGGATAATAGGTGCAATCATCACATTTACAGGAACACCATTATCCGTTAGAGTCTTAACGGTTTCAAAGCGTCTTTTTATTGTCGCCGTTCTTGGTTCTAAAACACGCCTTGTTTGTTCAGACAAAGATGTTATTGAAATATTTACACCTATCAATCCATCTTTCGCCAATTCCTTAACAATATCTAAATCTCTTAAAATCAATGCGTTTTTAGTTATTATTCCAACTGGGTGTTTGTATTTTAAAAAAACTTCTAAACACTGTCTTGTAATTTTATAAATCTGTTCAGCTGGCTGGTAACAATCTGTATTACCAGACATGACTATAGTATGCGCTTTCCAACTTTTCTTTTTTAACTTCTCTTCTAATAGTTTTGGCGCATCCTTTTTCACTAAAATCCGTCTTTCAAAATCTAATCCAGGACTATACCCCCAATACTCATGTGTATTACGGGCATAACAGTAAATACAACCATGCTCACACCCCTGATACGCATTCATACTATACGACATTCCTATATCTGGACTCTCTACTTTATTTACTATGGTTTTAGGAAATACCTCTAAATAACGCGTTTTGTTTTTATCGGGTTTTTCACCTTCTTTTTCACAATATTCAAGAAAATCATTACGGATTTCATGACTAAATTCGAAGAAACGATTGGGGACGTTAAGCTGTGCGCCACGCCCTTTTAATACAGACTTGGGGTTCATAAAAATAAAATTTAGAAAGTTATTGGGAATACCAGACACTATAAAATTACGTAGAATTTAAACCCATAAATGTTAAAGTGAAAATGGGTTATTAACAATTTTGGAACGTAGGAAAAATTGATATAGATTTGTTAAGACACAATGTTTTTATGCCATTGTTTCTTTAAAAACTATCTATTCAATTATGAGTGACATCATTAAAAAAGAAGCTGTAGAAAAAGTTAAAGCTGAACTTTCTAAAATTGATCAAAAAGGTAAAAACACTCGCAAAGGAAGATTGGTAGTTGCTTCTTTAGGAAGTATCCCTTGGATTGGTGGGGCTATTGCCGCTAGTTCTGCAATGCATGCCGAAAAAGAACAAGGTAAAATAAACAATTTGCAAAATATTTGGCTAGAAGAACATCATAAAAAAATAGAAGAACTTTACTTTACTGTTCATCAGATTTATGAAAAATTAGATGCTGCTGGAGAAGAAGTACATAAAAGAATGCAAAGTGAGGCTTATTTAACACTTGTTAGAAAAGGCTTTAAAGAATGGGATTATGCTGAAACATTTGAAAAGAAAGAATGTATTAGAAAACTACTTACCAATGCCTGTGCAGAAAACTTTTTAGCTGATGGGTTAATACAGCTTTTTATTGATTGGATTCGTACCTATCATGAAACACATTTTTTAGTCATTAAAGAAATTTATAAAAGTCCTGGAACTACTAGAAAACAAATATGGAATGCTTTAAATGGCAATAACGCCAGAGAAGATTCTATAGAAGCAGATCTTTATAAATTACTTATTAGAGATTTAAGTACTGGAGGTATTATTAGACAACACCGTGCTACTACTAATGATGGCACATTTCTCAAAACAACCAAAAAAAGCTCTAAGTCTAGCACATTAACCTCTGCCTTTGATAATACTAAGCAATATGATCTCACTGAGTTAGGCAAGAAATTTGTGCAGTTTACAATGCAAGAATTCAAGCATAAAGCATCCATTAAATAAATGCTTTTCAAAAGAATTTCACTCTTAAATTACCTTCCAGGAAAATCCGCTTTTCGTTTTTCTAAAAAGGCAGAAGTACCTTCAGCGAAATCTTCGGTTCCAAAGCATTTACCAAACTCCTTAATTTCAACATTATAACCATTGACTCCTTCTTGGTAATTAGCATTTACAGCTTTGATGGCAGAAGCAATAGCAACTGAAGAGTTTTGAGTTATTTTTCTAGCTATTTTTTCGCAAAGTGGTAATAGCTCTTCTTGTGTAGTTACATGATTTACTAAACCATAATTAAGGGCTTTATTAGCATCTATCATACCTGCTGTCATAATAAGCTCCATTGCTAGACCTTTACCAACTAATTGCGTTAAACGCTGTGTACCACCATATCCTGGTATTACACCCAAAGACACTTCAGGTAATCCCATTTTAGCATTATCGCTAGCTACTCTAAAATGACATGACATGGCTAATTCCAATCCACCACCTAAAGCAAAACCATTAATTGCTGCAATAACAGGCGTAGATAAGTTTTCTACAAAATTGAATAATATTTTTTGCCCATTAGCTGCCAAATGCTCACCTTCTTCAACACTATAATCAGCAAATTCACTAATATCTGCACCAGCCACAAAGGCTTTTTCTCCACTACCAGTTACAATAATAATTTTAGTATCAGCATCTAAATCAGCTTCTTTAAAAGCCTGATGCAATTCATTAATAGTTTCTTGATTTAAAGCGTTTAACTTTTTAGGTCTATTAATAGTAATTGTTGTGATACTATCGCTAGTTTTAGTTAGTATATTATTATAATTCATGTTTAGTTAGTTTAGTTTAAAACTACTCTTTAGGGAATGTTACTTTAAAAGTAGTCCCCTTATCTTCAATCGTTTTAAATGTAATTTTACCTTTATAGGTCTCTACAATGTTCTTTACCATTGCTAAGCCTAATCCCATTCCACTAGTTTTGGTAGTGAATTTAGGCTCAAAAACTTTATCTATATTCTCTTCTGCAACACCAGTCCCATTATCTGCTACCGTTAAAATAATATCGTTAGAATTGACAGTTACATTTATAGCTATTTTTGGCATCCTACCTTCCGGAATGGCTTGAATACCATTTTTAACCAAATTGGTTACTACTCTAATAAGTTGTGTTCTGTCAAATTTAGCTATAATTTCATCGTAGTCTGAAGTAAAAACTATATAATCTTCGTTAAAAATATCTAGAGCTAATTTCACAATTTTCACCATATTTAAAGTTTCATTCTGTTGTGCTGGCATTTTAGCAAAATTTGAAAACGCCGAAGCAATGGAACTCATAGTGTCTATTTGCTGAATGAGTGTTTTACTATATTCATCTAGTTTTGAATGTATCTTTTCATCATCGGGATCAAATTTTCTCTGGAAATTTTGCACTGTTAAGCGCATAGGCGTTAACGGATTTTTAATCTCATGCGCCACCTGTTTTGCCATTTCTCTCCAAGCTTGTTCACGCTCGCTTCTTGCCAATTGTACTGCACTTTCTTCTAACTCATCAATCATACTATTATATGAATTGACTAGAACAGAAATTTCCTCACTGGTATCATCTATCTCAATTCTTTTATTCCGCTTTTCGAGCCTTGTCGTATTAATTTTGTCACTAATAGTTTTCAATGACTTTGTAATAAATTTTGATAGTAAAAAGGCAATGCCTATAGCGGTTAATAATACCAGAGCGAAAGCAAACCCTATACGTTTTAAAAACTCTTGAAGTTCTTTAGACAAGAAATCATCTTTCTCTAAGTAAGGTAAGTTTAAAATTGCAATAGGCTTAGATGATTTATCTAAGAGAAATGTATACGAAGATTGAAATGTTTCACCATTTTCCTTATGTTTATCTACATAACGATGCCTAGACACTTCTAACACACTATTGAACTCAACGGTATTAAATATAGCATTCATTATTTCAGCATCAATACAAGTTTCTTCAATGTTATCCCCTTTCAAATTGGCCTGAGAGGAGATTAAAAGTCCGCCATCTAAGTCATAGAGATTAATTTGCAACTTATGAATATTGGCGATGTTATAAATTTCATCTTTATAAATAAGCGGAATGTTTTCAGTTTTAATTTCCCAGGTATTGTACCTACCGTTTAAAAATTGTTTAAGATCCGCTTGAATGTTTTGTTCTTTACGTTGTAATCGTCCTTTATGATAATCAGCACTCTGTTCTTTATATTGATATATGGCTACCGCCGAAATAAGTACTGATGCTAACAATACTAAAAGTATCATTGCTAAAAAAATACGAGTACGTAAGGAGAGTTTCTTTAAGTTCATGCTTAATTTTGCTGCTTTAAATATAGCAATTATCACACCAAAGCCTTTATTAAAGAGTATTTAAAAAATTAGTTCCTAAAAAAAATTCCGAATTAATTTTGTGTTAGGGGTTCAAGTAACACCCTTTTTATCTTAATGAAAAGCCTGATCTCTAAAGTATGCCTAGAAAAATATTAAGCCTCAGGGTTTTTCTCCCTAATTCGTTTATACATTTTAAACCCAAGCATTATTAAAACTCCCAAAACCAACATACCAATAATACCCCAAACCCAATTGATAGCACTTTTTAAGACCACTAAAAAGACAACTGCAAAAAGAATGAAAGTAGCGCCCTCATTCCATATACGCATATAGTTAGAGGCTTTTTTACAAACACCATTCTGTAATTGTTTATAATATTTATGTGTTATTAGGTGATATATAAACAATAGAAATACAAATGCCAGTTTAACATGCATCCATGGTTGTTTTAACCAATCTGGAATAAGAACTAATAACCAAATAGCGAAAATGGTACATAAAATTGCTGATGGCCATGTAATGATATACCACAATCTTTTTGCCATTAGCTTAAGTTGTTTTCCTAAAATTTCTTTTTCAGGTGAAGGTTTTAGAGAAGCTTCTATTTGATATACAAATAATCTGGGTATATAGAACAAACCTGCAAACCAAGTAACTACAAATATTAAATGAAATGATTTTATGTAGTTATAGTATTCCATTAGCTTAATTTTTATACCAATCTGAAATCCAATCTGACAATAAATTCACAAACTCATCATCATCATTTAAACATGGAATGGTCGTGAATTCACCTCCACCTACTTCATGAAAGATTTCTTGACCTTCCATAGCTATTTCTTCAAGTGTTTCAAGGCAATCACTCACAAAAGCAGGCGTTACAATAGCCATATTTTTTGTGCCTTGTTTTCCTAAACGTTCTATGGTTCTATCTGTATACGGTTGTAACCAAGGATCAAACCCTAAACGAGATTGAAAAGAGGTTGAAAAACTACCTTCCTTTAACTGCAACTTTTTTGCAACTAACTTAGTTACTTCTAAACATTGGTGCCTGTAGCAGAACTCATGAGCTTTACTTGATGTTGCACAACAACTACCATCTATTTTACAGTGTGATTTTGTGACATCGCTTTTACGAATGTGTCTTTCTGGAACACCATGATAAGAAAACAATAAATGCTCATAATTCTTACCTTCTAAATGACGCTTAATTGAATTAGAAAGTACCTCGATATAATCTGGTTTATTATAAAACGCAGGTACAGATTCAATTTTTAAATTAGGAAAGTGACGCTTTTTAAGTTCTTCAGCCTTTACTAAAATAGTTTCAGTAGTTGCCATTGCAAATTGTGGGTATAATGGAAATAACAAAACCTCATCAACACCTTGGCCTACCAATTCTTGAAGCCCTTTTTCAATGGTCATACTACCATAACGCATGGCTAGAGCAACGGGAACCTCTACTTGTTTTTGAATTTTTTCTTGCAATCGTTCAGAAAGAACAATTAATGGAGACCCTTCTTCCCACCATATTTTTTTATATGCAGCTGCAGAAGCTTTTGGACGCGTTTTTAAAATAATACCCCTTACCAGTAAAGCTCTGGCTGTATAAGGAATATCAATAACACGTTCATCCATTAAAAATTCACCCAGATATTTTTTTACATCTTTTGGTTCTGGACTGTCTGGAGAACCAAGGTTTACTAGCAAAACTCCTTTTTTCATATTGTAAAAATACAACACAAAACGGCATTAAAACAATTAGGAACAGATAATTGTTTTCTTTGAGAAAAAAAGAAAAAAAAGCATATAAATTTTAAAATTTATATGCTTTTTTTATTGAATATGAAAATTGGTTGTGTACTTATTATTCGTTTGTTAAGTCTGATTTGTTATAAACCCATTTTGGCAATTTACTACTATCAAACTCAGTTTTTTTAATCGTATTTACATTCTCAACACAAACAGCGTTTAATAAGTTTTTAGTGTCTAAAACTGCATAAACTTTATCTTCTTGTACTTTTAAGAATGTACCAAAAATACGGTCTATATCTACTAATTTGTATGATTTTCCTTCTAACTTAAAAGCAAACATTTCTTTAATTGAACTATCATAAAACTCCGTATTTTTATTGTAGTCATCCTCCTTTTCAATATAACTTTTACCAGCAACTAATAAAAATTCTGTTCCACTAGGCACATGTTGAACACTAATAGTCCCTCTAAATAAAAGGTGATAACTATCGTGGTAATGGTTGTTCACACCTTTAGGGTTAGCCTTACTACTTTCATATAAATGCTCGTAATATGAAGGATCGTGATCATTAACTTGCCTGTTTAAGATGTACTTCATGTATTCAGACTTAGTCTCAAAATAAGCAGGATTGTTGATAGCACAATACCCTGGGTACCATACTGGTACATATTCTTTATGCAATAAGTTATGACTTCCTTTTTCAAAAATTATTGGCCTGTCATATACTCTAGAGTTGTAGAATTTAAAATTATTAATTGTAAATAATTCACAATCATCAACTACTTTTTCTTCTACTCCTGTCTTACAGGACGTGAAGACAACACATGCAACAATTAAGGTGCGTAGTAAAAATTTACTCATAGATTTGGTTATTTTGTGAGAGAAAAAAAAATTTTAATCATCACTGGTTAAGTATAATGGTTTAAATTGGTCTTAAATTTTAAAATTTTAAGCCTATCAACATTAACACGATTAAATAAAATCTCAAATATTACAATGTAGATACCTGTCTTAAAATTTTCTTTTACTGTGAGGGATAGTAATTTTACAAATTAGAAATTGATTAATGAGGGAAGTTCAAATACCTAATTCTGAACGCAATATAAGTCTATTTTATCAATTAATCGCTAAAAACACATAAAAATTCGACAAAATACACATTTGAGTAGTTTAAAGTCTACATTAATTACAAAAAGTAAGATAAAAGCCTCTTATTTATGCGCATTATTGTTTAACGAAATAATTGAATCTGCTCATTATTCTCGTTTTTTCTGGTGGTATAAAAGCGGTCTTTTTTCATTATAATCGCAATCTTGAAAAATTCCGCAAGAGGTCGTTGGCCTTACTAAAGATTTTCTGTTTACGCTTATTTTGTGATACTTATATAAAGCTTCAATTTCTGGTGTTAAAAATTTCATGATTTTGGGGATTATAATTAAAATTTAAAACTATTTGAATTCAAAAATAATAAAAATACTTTAAATAAATAATTATAGATTATATATTGAAACATTTTTTAATTCAAAGACATGACGTATTTTTTTGGTGTGGTACCATACTTCTTTTTAAAAGCAGCAATAAAATGACTAGATGTACTATAACCTACCTTTAATCCTACTTCGTTCACATTGTTCTCACCTGTTTCTAAAAGCTTTCTAGCAACTTCCATCTTATAATCAAACAAAAAACTAAACACCGAATCTCCATAAATTTGTTTGAAGCCTTCTTTTAGCTTTTTAATATTTAATCCTATTTCATCAGCTAATTCCTGTAAACTTGGCGGTTCTGCCATTCTAGAAACAACAATATCTTTAGCTTTTCGTATTTTAATAACATTCGTTTCATCAACTAAAAACGGACATTGCTCAATATCGGCATCCTCACTTCTATTAAAATACAGGCTTAAAAGTTCATAAGCCTTACCTTTAAAATAAATATTTTTAATAGAATTGTTTAAACTATAATTTATTAACTGGTTTAATACTATGGCCATTGAGGGAGATATCGCTCCATCTTTATAATACTTCTTATCCTTATTCTCATCGTTTAAAAATGAAATATAATCTGCCTCCTGAGAAAATAAACCATGAAACTTTTTAATAGAAATTAAAATAGATACTATCCAAGAATTTGGTTCTACCATAAGATTTATAGGCAACTCTCTTTGAGGATTATATAGTAATAAAGAATTCTCTTCATGAATATTTAATACATATCGTCCATTATTAAAAACGAAATTTGTAGTGCCTTTTACTCCAAAATGAAACTGAATAAATGAGCTATCAATCTCTTTTGTAACACTTTGCGAAGTATTCTCATCATTTTTAAATGTTAAAACTAAAACATCTTCATCTACGCTGGTTTCATTAAAAGTACCTACAGCGACATTTTTTTGATTAAAATCTGCATTCATATTTTCAATATTATTTAGACTCATTCTAGATTAAAGCATTAAAACCTGCCGATTTACCTACAAAAATATGACATTTATCATATTTTATTATAAAAATTGTTTAAAAAACCTGAAACGATACTAAAAGTTCTTTGAGCGTTATTTTTTTTTGAACTATGCTTCTATTTTTGCTTCCCGTAGTCAGGAAATTACATGCATAAATACAATATTTCTAAAAGCAAAAATTTTTATGCCATTGGTTTAAGTTATAAAAAAGCCGATGCAGAAATACGTGGGTACTTTAGTTTAAGTGACGACTCAAGGTCATTACTCCTTAAGCAAGCTAAAGAAAACCATATTGAAAGTTTGGTTGTTACTTCTACGTGTAATAGAACTGAAATTTATGGTTTTGCTGAACATCCTTTTCAACTTATAAAACTTTTATGTGACAATACTCAAGGTACAGTTGATGAGTTTCAGAAAGTAGCTTACGTATATAAAAATAAAGAAGCTATTAGCCATATGTTTCGGGTGGGTTCTGGGTTAGACAGTCAGATTTTAGGTGATTTTGAAATAATTAGCCAAATAAAATCCAGTGCTGTACTTTCAAAAAAGCAAAATTTATTGAATCCATTTTTAGAACGTCTCGTGAATGCCGTAATTCAGGCAAGTAAGCGTATTAAAACAGAAACAGAATTATCTTCAGGTGCTACCTCTGTTTCTTTTGCTTCAGTTCAATACATTTTAAAAAATATTGAAGACGTTTCAAGTAAAAACATCTTACTTTTTGGTACAGGTAAAATAGGAAGAAATACCTGTGAAAACTTAGTAAAACATACCAAAAATGAGCATATAACTTTAATTAATAGAACTAAGAATAAAGCCGAAAAAATTGCTGGTAAATTCAATTTATTAGTTAAAGATTATGCTAATTTACAAGAAGAGGTTACCAATTCAGATATTTTAATAGTAGCTACAGGTGCTCACAGACCTACTATTGATAAGCATATTATACAATCTAAAAGACCCCTATTAATTTTAGATTTATCTATTCCAAAAAATGTAGATGAAAACGTTAAAGAGTTAGAAAATGTAACTTTAGTTCATTTAGATTATCTTTCTCAATTAACAGACGAAACTTTAGAAAAGCGCAAAGCCTATATTCCACAAGCAGAAGGCATTATAAATGAAGTAAATGAGGAATTTGGTGCTTGGTTAGAAACTAGAAAGTTTGCTCCCACCATAAAAGCTTTAAAACATAAATTGGCTGATTTTGCAACTGCTGAATTAGATACGCAGCGCAAAAAATTATCAGATTTTAACGAAGAGCAAGCCACTCTAATTAGTAATAATATCATTCAAAAAATAACTAATCATTTTGCACACCATTTAAGAGATGGTAATAATTCTACAGACGATAGTCTAGAGCTTATTAAAAAAGTGTTTCAGTTAGAACAATCCCGAAATGTCTAAAATCATTAAAATTGGTACTCGCGATAGTGAATTAGCACTATGGCAAGCCAAAACAGTACAACAACAACTTGAAAATTTAGGATATAAATCAGAATTAGTACCTGTAAAATCTACAGGAGATATTGTTTTAGACAAACCTCTTTACGAGTTAGGCATCACTGGTATTTTCACCAAAACCTTAGATATTGCTCTATTGAATCATGATATTGATATTGCAGTACACTCCCTTAAAGACGTACCAACAATATTACCAAAAAGCATTGTTCAAGTAGCCGTTTTAAAACGTGGTAATGTTAACGATACACTTGTTTTTAAAAATAATGAAGAGTTTTTAGGTTCTAAGGAAGCAATTATTGCTACTGGTAGTTTACGTAGACGTGCGCAATGGCTAAACCGCTACCCAACCCATACTATTACAGATTTAAGAGGTAATGTTAATTCAAGACTCCAAAAGTTAAAAGATAGCAATTGGAACGGTGCCATTTTTGCTGCTGCAGGCATTGGCAGAATAGGTATTAGACCTGAAGAAGCTATCAATTTAAGTTGGATGATTCCAGCGCCAGCACAAGGAGCCATCATGATTGCAGCTCATAAAGACAACCCAGATGTAATTGAAGCCTGTTCTTATTTAAATCATGAAGAAACTGAAATCTGCACAACCATAGAACGTGAGTTTTTAAATAAATTAGAAGGTGGTTGTACTGCACCAATAGGCGCTTTAGCAAGAATTAAAGATGATGAGATTATTTTTAAAGGCGTACTTTTAAGTAAAGACGGTTCTAAAAAAATTGAAGTATCTAGAATTGAAAAGCTAGGTAAACATCAAGATATTGCTACTTATGCTTCCAGCTATATTATTGAACGTGGCGGAAAACGTTTAATGGATGATATTAAAAATGAAGGTAAGAAGACCAACGTATATTCTACTAAATCTTTAACTGAAGATCAGCGTTTGTTGTTTAATGAAAAAGTAACGCCAAAAAGTTCAGATTTTATTAAAACTAACCCTAATAGAATTCATAAGCATATAGTAAAAAACGGTATCGATAATGTGATCATTACTAGCAAAAATGCTGTAGATGCATTATTAATGAGTTTCTCCCAAGAGGAATTACAGTTTAAAAATATCTATTGTGTGGGAAGGCGCACTAAACGTTTGGTTGAAAATAAAATTGGAAAGGTGACACACTCTGAAAAGAATGCAAAAGCCTTAGCAGAGTATTTAGTAGAGTATATTGAAGGTACTGAGGTTACCTATTTTTGTAGTAATATGAGATTAGATGATTTGCCAACCATTCTTGAAAGCAATCATGTTAAAGTGAATGAAGTAGAAGCTTACCAAACTAAATTTGATGGTGTAGAACTAGATGATTCTGTAAATAGTGTGATGTTTTACAGTCCATCAACAGTACAAAGCTATAAACAAAAAAACAATAAAGAAGTTGTTGCTTTTTGTATAGGTGAAACCACTGCAAAAGAAGCAAGAAAACATTTTAAAGAGGTGAAAATTGCCAAAGTACCAACGGTAGAAAGTGTTATTGAATTGGTAAATGAACATTATATACAATAATGATTTACATCACGGCATTTCTTTTTATTAATGAAGGAAAAGAAGATTTATATAACCAATATGAGTCTGAAGTGCTTCCGTTGTTAAAAAACCATAAAGGAAAACTCATTTATAGAGTAAAGCCTAATGATGATAATTATATAAACGCCGAAGAAGAAAAACCATTTGAAATCCATTTTATTTCTTTTGAAAGTGAAGAAGGATTCAAAGGATTTTTAAACGATGAAAAACGCTTAAGTTTTAACCATTTAAAAGAAGCATCTATAAAAACATCTTTTATAGTTAAAGGAGAAAAATTATGATAAAGAACGATTTATTTTTAAGAGCATTAAAAGGTGAAACTGTAAATAGACCACCAGTATGGATGATGCGTCAAGCAGGACGTTATTTACCAGAATTCATTGCTATTCGAGAGAAATACGACTTTTTTACACGTTGTAGAACTCCTGAATTAGCCAGTGAAATCACAGTACAACCTATTCGTAGATATGGTATGGATGCTGCTATTCTATTCTGTGATATTTTAGTAATTCCTCAGGCAATGAATATTGAGGTGCAAATGAAACCAAATTTTGGTCCGTACTTACCAAATCCTGTACGCTCTCAAAAAGATATTGATAATGTTATCGTTCCAGACGTTACTGTAGAATTAGACTATGTATATCAAGCCATAAAAGCAACCAAGGAATTATTAAATGATGATATTCCTTTAATTGGTTTTGCTGGGTCACCATGGACCATTCTATGTTACTGTGTACAAGGTCAAGGCAGTAAAAACTTTGATAAAGCCAAAGAATTTTGTTTTACAAATCCGGTAGCTGCACATGAGTTACTTCAAAAAATAACAGATACCACTATTGCTTACCTAAAGGAAAAAGTAAAAGCAGGTGTAAATGCAGTTCAAGTTTTTGATTCTTGGGGAGGTATGTTATCTCCAACAGATTATCAAGAATTTTCGTGGCAATATATCAATCAAATTATTGAAGCTTTAAAAGACGAAGCTCCTGTAATTGCCTTTGGTAAAGGGTGCTGGTTCGCTTTAGGAGATATGGCAAAAAGTAATGCTTCGGCTTTAGGTGTAGATTGGACCTGTTCTGCACAAAATGCACGCTATTTAACTGGTGGAAATATAACACTACAAGGTAATTTTGATCCTTCAAGATTGTTATCACCTCCTTCAGAAATTAAAAAGATGGTTACCCAAATGATCAATGATTTTGGAAAAGACAAATACATCGTTAATTTAGGGCATGGTATTTTACCTAATATTCCATTAGATAATGCCAAAGCATTTATAGATGCAGTAAAAGAATATAAAAGCTAACCTTTGAGTCAAAAAGACTATATACTAGTTCGTATTGATACCGTTTTGTTTGGAGACTTCTTCAACTTAATCAAGACTAACAAATCGTATATAGAAAAAGGGTTTGCTGGTACAGTAAGGAGGTGTGCCACTAAAGAAGGTGCTAAAGAACTGTATAACCAATGGGTTTCAGATGAAAAAAAAGGTGATGCATATTCATTTTTTATAAACCATTCTAAATCAAATAATTTAGTTGGCTTAGTTAACGTTAAAAACATTGACAAACAAGCTAGAAAAGCCGAAATGGGGTATTTCATCTCTCAACAAGCTACTGGCAAAGGCATTACTACAAAATTAACCCAAGAGGTTGTAACATATTGTTTTGAAACTCTACAAATGAACAAAGTATTTCTGCGAGTTTTTCCAGAAAATATTGCAAGTCAAAGAGTAGCATTAAAAATAGGATTTAAACAAGAAGGTTTATTACGTCATGATTATTTAGGTCATAATAATCAATATGAAGATGTACTTTATTTTGGTTTGCTAAAATTTGAATATCAATATGATTAAAAACATCACATCAGGAATTAAAGCATATTTTGGTGCTTTTGGTCTAATTTCTAAATTAAAACTTTGGAAGTTTTTCGCTATTCCCATGCTTATTAGTGTAGTTACAGCAATCATAATTTTTGGTTGCGCTTATAGCCTTTCAGATAATATTGGTAGTTTCATTTCTAAAATCTGGATTTGGGATTGGGGTCATGAAACATTTGAAACTATTAGTTCATTTATTGGTGGCTTAATTGTATTAGTAATAGGGTTAATTCTATTCAAACACATCATAATGGCACTGTCTGCACCTTTTATGAGTACCGTTTCAGAAAAAATAGAAGCGCATTTAACAGGAAAAGAAACGCATTCACATAGAAACACCACATTTTCTCAGCAACTTTGGCGCGGTATAAGGATTAATGTTAGAAACTTAGGCATGGAATTATTACTAACTATTCCTATTCTATTATTAAAGCTAATTCCTATTGTCAATATTTTTTCAACTATTGCTTTATTTTTAATGCAAGCCTATTATGCTGGTTTTGGTAATATAGATTACACCTTAGAACGTCATTATGCATATAAAGAAAGTGTACAATTTGTTAGAAAAAACAGAGGGTTAGCTATAGGAAACGGTATTGTATTTTTATTGCTTTTATTAATTCCTATAATTGGAATTATTTTAGTGCTACCTCTTTCTGTAACTGCCGCTTCTATTAAAACTATTGAAACCTTAAACACAAACAATAAATCTCAATATGCTGTTTAGTTCTGATATTTTCGTTATTAATACTATAAATGAAAAAGATGCTTGGGGTATCTGTGATTTTGTAGTTGCTAATGAAGATAGATTAAAACAGTATTTCCCAAAAACACTTGCCCAAAATTTAACACCTGAGTTATCTAATATTTTCACAAAAAAAAAGGTAACACAATTCAATAATAAGGAAGAGTTTTTATTCACTATTAAGCCAACAAATTCAAAAAAAACAATAGGACTTATATATTTAAAAGAGCTTGATTGGGATACAAAACAAGGAGAATTCGCTTATGCCATTAGTTATGATTTTGAAAGCAAAGGAATAATATCTAAATCGGTGAATTTTTTATCTGAGTATGCATTTAAAGAATTAGGTTTAGAAACCCTTCAAATTATTGTTCATAAAGACAATCTAGGCAGTGTTATGGTGGCAAAAAACTGTAATTTTACTAGGATTAAAACTTTAAAAAAAGAATACACGCCTCCTGGAGAAGCAGCTCTAGATATGGAGTTATATGAACTTTACAAAGAAATTGAATAAATGAAAGACAAATTTTATCAATACATACAAGATTTACAGGATACTATTACCTCTAAACTTGAAGCCATAGATGGTAAAGCCATATTTCAAGAAGATATTTGGAAACGACCTGAAGGTGGTGGTGGACGCACCCGGGTAATTGAAAATGGCAATGTTTTTGAAAAAGGTGGTGTAAACATTTCTGGTGTTCATGGTAAATTACCAAAATCTATGCAAGCCTATTTTAATGTGGGCGATGTTGATTTTTTTGCCTGTGGATTGAGTCTTGTTTTACATCCTAAAAACCCTATGGTGCCAACAGTACATGCTAACTGGCGTTACTTTGAAATGTATGATGAAGACGGAACTATTGTAGACCAATGGTTTGGTGGCGGACAAGACCTAACACCTTATTACTTATTTGAAGAAGATGCGAAACACTTCCATCAAACCTGTAAAACAGCTTGTGACAAGCACAACCCTGAATTCTACCCGAAATATAAAGAACGTTGCGACGAATATTTCCATAATGCGCATAGAAATGAAGCACGAGGTATAGGAGGTTTATTTTTTGATTATTGCAAAGCCTCAGAAGGTATGACTATGGGAAATTGGTATGATTTTGTAACCGAAGTTGGAGATAGTTTCTTAAGTGCTTATGTGCCAATTGTTGAAAAACGCAAAGACTTACCATATACAGAAGTTCAAAGAAACTGGCAGGAAATCCGTAGAGGTCGTTATGTAGAATTCAATTTAGTACATGATAAAGGCACCTTATTTGGCTTAAAAACCAACGGACGTATTGAAAGTATCTTAATGAGTTTACCTCCTCATGTACAGTGGGTCTATGATCATCAACCAGAAGCTGGTAGTGAAGAAGAAAAATTATTAGAGGTTTTGAAAAACCCTATTGACTGGGTAAACAAATAAACGTATCAACGAATAAACATTTATACAAATGTATCCATTAAAAAGAAACCGAAGACTAAGAACCAATGAAGCTATTCGTGCTTTAGTTCGTGAAACCATCATCACGCCAAACGACTTTTTAGTACCACTTTTTGTAGTAGAAGGCAAAGGAATCAAAGATGAAATTCCTTCAATGCCAAATTACTTTCGCTACAGCTTAGATCTATTAGAAAATGAGGTGAAGGAACTTTGGAAGCTAGGTCTAAAATCGGTATTACTTTTTGTAAAAGTACCCGATAATTTAAAGGATAATAAAGGTACGGAAGCTTTAAACCCAAACGGATTAATGCAACGTGCTATTAAAACCGTTAAAAATGTATGCCCTGATATGTTAGTTATGACCGATGTAGCTTTAGATCCTTATTCTGCTTATGGACATGATGGCATTATAGAAAACGGACAAATTATAAACGATGACACTGCTGAGGTATTGGCTGAAATGAGTGTTTCTCATGCTCAAGCAGGTGCAGATTTTGTAGCACCAAGTGATATGATGGACGGACGTATTTTAACCATTCGTGAGGCTCTTGAGGATGAAGGTTACATCAATACAGGCATCATGAGTTATTCTGCTAAATATGCGTCTGCTTTTTATGGCCCTTTTAGAGATGCTTTAGATTCTGCTCCTGTTGATATAAAAGATATTCCAAAAGACAAGAAAACCTATCAAATGGATTATGCCAATAGGTTTGAAGCTATCAGAGAAACCGAAATGGATATTGATGAAGGCGCTGATATTGTCATGGTTAAACCCGGTATTTCTTATTTAGATATTGTTAGAGAAATAAAAAATGATGTTGATGTCCCTGTAGCTGTGTATCAGGTGTCTGGTGAATATGCCATGATTAAAGCTGCCGCTGAAAAAGGTTGGCTAGATCATGACCAAATAATGATGGAAACTACTATGGCTTTTAAACGCTCTGGTGCAGATATTATCGCATCCTATTTCGCCAAGGATGTCATAAAACTAATTTATTAGTCAAAAATATATCACCCTGAGCGTAGTCTAAGGGTTGCTAAGGATGTTGTGAAATTGATTTCATAAGTTACTTTTCTAGTTTTTCCTCAACTTTGTAAGAGGTTTCAAAATATCCAAGTTGTCCGTTATTGGTTATTCCTTCAACAATAACTAGCATATCTCCAATATTATCAGGATTGTAAAACTCAACTTTTGCATTACCTTCACTGTCAGTTTCTACATTAGGATTCCAATATATGGTTGAACGTAGATCAGGAACTTTCCAATCTTCAGTGGTAAGGTCTTCATGTTTAGGCACATAAAACTCACGTATTGGCGAAAATCCTGCTAGTTTAGCTTTCGTTATTCCTGTAGTACGTTGCACACCAAAAAGACCGTTTTTGGAATATGTATAGATATTTATTATTGAAATCGTAAGAAAAGTAGGTTGACTCATTGGATTTGGCCAAAGCAGATTTATATATTTCCTAGCATTTTTTGGACTATTTAAAATTTCAACACTTCTAATCTCTTTGGTTGGTAAGTCACCTATATATCGATAATCTCTAAGAAGAACTGGAATGCCATCAATTAAAATAAAAGTGAAATCCGCACCAAAAGCTTCAGCTATGAGAAAACCACCATTGCTGCCAACCCTTCTAATTTCTATATCATCGGGATAACTGGCGCGCAGTACACTAAACAACCCATAAGACCACTTTTTAATTTTTTTATGCAACTGCTTATCTTCAATAACCACATCTGGAAGTCCATGTAACTCCATCATCTCCTCTCTTTCTGGGGTCATTTTATAACCACTAATATTAACTTCATCTAAAGCAATGGTATTACTAGCTATTTTAAAATCATCTTCTACTTGCTTACGTTCTATACTCCTTTTAACATAAGCATTAATACTATCAACAAGTTGATATTGTTCTTCTTTTTTAAACGCTACTTTTGGAGATTTTTTTTCATCAATATTTATAGTATAATTCTTCTGTTTTCCTTTACTATTTTTACATTGAATAAGAAATTCTAAATCATTAGTATATACATCTCCTAAATTAAAGCTAAAATGTCCTGTACTATCAACTTTCTTAGAAAACACCATTTTAGGTTCGTCAAATGTCATCATAGTAAGCTCTAACAGGTTTTTTGGTTTTTTCTTAGTATTAAAATACTCTCCAACTGAGCCAGAAACTACTAAACCTTTTTCTGCTTTATACTTAAAAACTCTAGAAAGTTTAATAGGTTGATATATGTAGTTACTCCATCCTTGGGTAAGCATTAAAGCATCCATGTCTCTATACCTATTTGAGTTGGTTTTATCAAAATATTGAAAAGGATTTTCAACCTTACCTCTAAGTTCAGAACTCATTAAAAAATAAGAGCAAATAGTATTCCTATTATATTTCATATCGTTCAATATGTCTTTATCAAGGATTAGTACAGATAGATTAGTTTTTACCGAATTGCTATACTTGTCTATGGTTTTTAAATTAATAATGGTTTTATCTCGTTGGCTATAATTTGACAAATTGGTTTCAGCCTTTAAATGTATTCTATCTTCTTCTTTGTAATTAAAAAATAAACGTTGTAAAATAGGCTGTTTGTTTTTGTTCAATACGCTAAATATTATAATCCCTTCTGGAAGTGCTATTTTTTCTATGGCAACATCTCGTTTCCCTTTATTCAAGTTTAAATCAAATTCATGATATTTTACACCTCTACATGATGTGGTCAAGGTAAAACTTTCATTATGCAAATCATTAGCGATAACTCTAATCGCAATTAAATCTTTTAACTTTTTAATTGTTAATAAACTACCTTTATTCCATATTTTAGGCAAAGGATATTTGTATATAGTGCCTTTTTCATCCTTCACTTCACCAAAATATTGTTTTTTTATATCTGGCCTAAAACCGAAGACACCCATGCCTAAATCATTACTTTTAAACGGCATGATGCTTTTGCCCAATTCATCAACTATCACCCCATGTACTTGCTTTCCTTTATTGTTATAATCTAAAGCTTTAAACGCCACAGAAGTAAGTAATCCATTAACCAATTTTCCACTCTCTGGAAAAAACTGCAAATCCAAATAATCTTTATTGATAATAATTGATTGACTGTAAGTGCTAACAAAACTGATTTCATTGTTTTTAAGCTTTAGGGGATCTATTTCTAATTTTAATTTTGTTTTTACAACATCTTTTGGTAATAGATAATTCAATCTGTATATGCCCTTTTTATCCTTTTTCACCTCAACAGAATCTTCTTTTACACCCATATCTAAATACACCTTTAGCGTTCTTTTGTGTTTTGGATTTATAAGTTGCGGCATTATTTCTGCCGACAACTGGAATTGCTGTGTTTCTGTTTCTGAAAGTGTCACGTTTTTAACTATTTTAGTATCTTCAGTAGGTACTTTTGGAGCAAAAACATCGATATATTGTTCAGTTATAAAATCCTTCCCAAAATTTTTATTCCATTCAGTATAGGCTCTTATAAGGTATTTACCTGGCGATAATGCCTCATCTAGTTGAAAAAAGGTGTCCGAAATTCCAAATTTGAGTTTTAATAACTTTTTATCAATTATTCTTTCGTCAAAATCTATCAATTCTACATGCAATGCTTCACTTAATTTTGTGGGGTTATGAGTTATAGCGTCTGTAACAATAGCTTTTAACCAAATTGTTTCATTTGTAGTGAAGACGCTTCTATTAAGTTGTAAATATATTTTCTCAGCACAATCTAATTGTGAGATTATATCGTTAGAAGTAAGCTCTTGAGCATTTAAATTCTGAGTGATTAATATAAAAAATACTATAAAATTTAGTCTTAAAAAGAACTTCTTAAAGTTTTTAAAAATAGTGCTCAAAATCATTAATTTTAATAAAACAAAACATTTCTTACAATATAGAGAAAGTTTAAAAAATAATATCATTGTAAATAACTCTTAACATTTATTATTTTTCTAGGTAGAAAACACATATATTGTTTTTTTTGTAAGTTTTTTATTTTTTTCATACTAACCATCAAAAATTATTATTGTGACATATAAATATACTTTTTATATCCTTTTTACCGTAATACTTACTAGCTGTATAGGAGAAGATATTATTGATGACTTTGTGGAGCCTTCCTTACGAATAAATAACCCTATTGGTGGATTAAAAGTCAATGAAACTCATAATTTTATAGCTACTTATTTTAATAATGTAGGAGAAGAAGCTTCTGCAAATATCACTTGGTCTTCATCTAATGATAATATTGTTAGTATTACTAATGAAGGAGTAGCAACAGCATTAACCGAGGGTCAAACAACTATTACTGCCATAGTAACTGATAATGGAGTGGCTATTGAAGATACTAATGCTATAACCATAGTAGCCTCAGATGAAGAAGTTCCAGATCCTCCAGCATCAGATTCTAAAAACGGTTCTCTTAAAACAACAAGCAGCTATGTACTTGAAGGTGATTTTACTTTAAGTGCTATTGAAAACACAAATAATTTGAACCTTTCTCTAAATTCAAATTATAAAGCAGATAACAGCTTACCAGGCTTATACTTATACCTTACTAATAACCCAAACTCTGTTAATGGTGCAAAAGAAGTTGGCAAAGTTCAAGTTTTTAACGGTGAGCATGAATACATCATTACGAATACTGATATTAATGATTTCAAGTATTTACTATACTGGTGTAAACCTTTTAGAGTAAAAGTAGGCGAAGCTGAAATTAAATAATACATAAATTAAATTTTAAAAACCATTAACACTGTGAAACAACAGACTATATACATTTTACTTATAATGCTATTCATATCAAACATAGCATCTGCACAATGGGTAAAAGAAAAAGGAAAAGGTTATTATAAATTATCTACTTGGTTTTTAGAAGCCGATGAACATTATACCAGTACAGGAGCTAAAGATCCAAATGCAACACGCGGACAGTTTAATGTGAATTTTTATGGTGAATACGGGCTATCTAATAAATTAAATGCTTCCCTATACTTGCCATTTTTTACCAGAACCTATCAAAACGAACAAGTTTCTGGAACTACAGGAAATATAATTGCAGAAGGCGAAGCACTAAATGGTATAGGTGATGTTGATTTAGGGATCATTTATAGTATCATCCAAAAAAACAACTTAGCTGTATCTGCTAGTTTAATATTTGGTATTCCTTCTGGGAATAATTCAGGCGGTAGTGATGGTAGTTTTCAAACTGGTGATGGTGAATTTAACCAGTTCTTAAAGTCTTCTATAGGCATCCCTTTTCATTTAGGGAATTCTAGTGCATACACTAGTGCTTACCTAGGATATAATAATCGTACCAAAGGGTTTTCAGATGAAATCCGTACAGGTTTAGAATTAGGTATAAATGGATTAAAGAATAAACTATGGCTAATTGGTAAATTAAATATTATTCAATCTTTAAACAATGGTACTTTAAGTGCCCAAAACGCTCAAGGTAGCATATTTGCCAATAATATAGAGTTTACTAGCCTAGGAATTGAAGCGAATTACTATTTAACTAAAAAACTAGGAATGTCAATAAATTACACGAGTGCTCTAGGAGGACGTATCATATATGCAGCACCATCATATTCAGCAGGTTTCTTTTTAGATATAAAGTAGATGATACTAAACTTTCTTAAGAAAAGTTACTTTTTGCTTTAACTATCTTTTTTGTTTTATAAACTCATAAAATAATTAGTACTTTAGTCTTCACTAAATTCTAACTATGACCTTACTTATTTTCTACGGAGTTATATCTATTTTCTTTTCGTTTTTATGCTCTATTTTAGAAGCCGTTTTGCTAAGCGTAACACCAACTTTCATCAATGTTAAAAAGAAAGAAGGAAAAGCGTATGCTTTAGAATTAGAAGCTTTAAAAAAGGATGTAGATCGTCCTTTAATTGCAATTTTAACCCTTAATACTATTGCGCATACCGTTGGAGCTATATTGGTTGGTGTACAAGCTAAAGTTGCTTATGCAGAAATTTACGGTTCTGAAACAAAAAGTATTTTAGGAATAGAATATACAGAAGATATAATGGTTGGTGTTGTTTCAACTATTATGACTATTTTAATTTTAATAGCTTCAGAAATTATTCCAAAAACCATTGGTGCAACCTACTGGAAAGGGCTTGCAAACTTTACCGCTAAGGCATTAAAAGTCTTGATTTTTCCATTAAAATGGACAGGCATTTTATGGTTATTACAACTTACCACAAAATTAATAGGTGGTAAAGGACATCATGGAAGTGTTTTAAGTAGAGAAGATTTTCATGTCATGGCAGATATGGCTCAAGAAGAAGGTGTTTTTCAAGAATCTGAAAGTAAAGTCATTAAAAATCTTTTAACGTTTAAAGAAGTGAAAGCTAAAGATATAATGACTCCTAGAACAGTCATGAAAATTGAAAGTGAAATCACTACTGTAGAAGAGTTCTTTAATAAAAATTTGAATCTAAGGTTTTCACGAATTCCTGTCTACACAAATAATGAGGACAATATAAAAGGGCTTGTTCTAAAAGACGAAGTTTTTAAAGAAATGGCTCTAAAAAATGGTGATAAAAAACTAGCTGATATAAAACGAGATATTATTATTGTTGAACGTAATATGGCTATCCCTACATTATTTGAACATCTTGTAGAAACCAGAAACCATATGGCCTTAGTAGTTGATGAATATGGTACTGTAAGTGGTTTGGTTACCATGGAAGACGTTATAGAAACACTCTTAGGTCTTGAAATTATGGATGAAAGCGATAATGTATCAGATCTACAAGTGCAGGCCAGAAAAAGTTGGGAAGCCAGAGCTAAAAAACTAGGGATTCTTAAAGAAGAAGAATAATGGAAGAATGCATCATCAATTCGCCTTTAGGTTACACTAAAATTATTGGTGATATAGATGGTATATATTCCGTTACAGTATTAAATTCCGAAGAAAAAACTACAGACATCATTCCAGAAGTTCTTGAAGATTGTGTCATTCAGTTAAAAGAGTATTTCGCAGGAGAAAGACAACAATTCAGTTTAAAATTAAACCCAAAAGGTACAGATTTTCAAAAGCAAGTATGGAGAGCGCTAGAACAAATTCCTTATGGAAAAACAATGTCTTACTTAGAGCTTTCAAAACAATTAGGTGACGTTAAAGCAATTAGAGCCGTTGCGAATGCAAATGGGAAAAACCCTATTTGGATAATTGTACCTTGCCACCGAGTTATTGGTACTGATGGAAGTTTGACAGGTTATGCTGGCGGTTTACATAGAAAACAGTGGTTGTTAAATCATGAAAGTCCATTTAAGCAACAAACCCTCTTCTAAATGTATAAGAAACTTACCAAAATATTGAAACGTTTCTTTTCTGATGCTCAAATTTATAAATATGGTTTTAACTGGTCTCCTATGTATAGGCGTTCTACTGGAAAAGTTATAGAAGTTTCCGATGATTTACATTATGTTAAAGTAAAAATTCCCATTAGTTTTAAAAACCGAAATTATGTAGGTTCTATTTTTGGAGGCAGTTTGTTTTCTGCAACAGACCCTATATATATGATTCAACTTTTAAACATTTTAGGTGAAGATTATGTAGTCTGGGATAAAGCAGCTGTCATAAACTATAAAAGGCCCGCTAGAGAAGATGTTTTTGCTGAATTTATTTTTTCTAAAGAAGAGATAGAAAAAATTAAAAAAAACGTTGCTGATAATAATGAAATTGATATCCTTAAAAAGCTAAATATTATTTCTAAAAGCGGAGCTGTCATTTCAGAACTAGAAAAAACAATTTATGTAGCCAATAAAACTTTCTACAAAGAGAAACGTAAACAAAAACTTAAAAATAAATAGGCTTTTATATTATGCGTGCATAATTTTAGTATATTTAGTTTATACTTAACTAAATAGATATGAAATTCTTAAAAAAGCTTCTTAAATGGATCATTATTCTTTTCGGATTATTGGTAATAGTCCTTTATGCTACAGATACTGATTACCTTTTAAAAGCCGTTAGAACAATCTATCTTACAGGGCATACAACAGCTTATTTAGAGGATTATAAGAAGTTTGATAATCAACCTATTGAAAACGGCACTCCCCAACCCTGGCCAAACCATAAAGACTACAATACTGTAAAAGAAACCGAGGCTCTTAATCAAATTAATGAAGCTAATGCCACCATTGCTTATGTTATTATAAAAAATGATAGTATTTGGTTTGAAAACTACTATGACGGTTTTAATGAAAATTCTCAATCCAACTCCTTTTCTATGGCTAAAAGTTATATCTCTGGTCTTATGGGAAAAGCCATTGAAGAAGGTTATATAAAAAGCTTAGATCAACCCGTTAGCGATTTTTTACCAGCATTTAATGAGGGCTTAGCTGCTAAAATGACTGTTGGACATTTATCTAGTATGGCTTCTGGAACCACTTGGGATGAGCGCTACTATTCTCCCTTTTCAATTGTTACAAGAGCTTATTTTGATGATGATTTAGAAAAGGTAATGTTAGGTTTAAAAGTAGAAACAGAACCAGGTAAAAGCTTTAAATATGCAAGTGGAGACACACAAATGCTAGCCATGGTTATTGAAAAAGCTACTGGTAAAAAAATATATAATTACCTTACTGAAAGTTTCTGGAAACCCTTAGGTTGTGAAAACCCCACACTTTGGCAAGTAGATAGCAAAGGCCATGACTTAGTAAAAGCGTATTGCTGTATTGCAAGTAATGCTAAAGATTTTGCACGTTTTGGAAAGCTTTACAAAGACCATGGAAAATGGAACGGAAAACAAGTATTAGATTCTGCTTTTGTTGCTAAATCTATAAAGCCTGTATATCCAGATGGCTCTGTATATGGTTACGGATGGTGGCTAAAATCTATTGGAAATAAAGACTTTTTTATGATGCGCGGACACCTAGGTCAATACGTTATAGTAGAACCTAATGACAATATTATTATTGTAAGATTAGGCCACTCAAAAGGAAATAACGATAAAGTGGGGCATTACACTTCAGATATTGATACCTATATTGCAGAGGCTTACAAAATGCTTAGTGAATGATTTCAAAATTAAACCTTGAAAATATACTTTTTCTAGATATTGAAACAGTTCCAGAATTTGAGCAGTTTTCAGATTTAGATATAGATAAACAAGCGCTTTGGGAAAGCAAATCTAAATATCAAAGAAAGGATGATTTTACTGCTGAAGAATTCTATGAACGTGCTGGAATATGGGCCGAATTTGGTAAAATAGTTTGTATTTCCGTAGGATATTTTAATTTTCATGGAGACCTTAGAAAATTTAGAGTTACTTCTTTTTACGGTGATGAAGTTCAGCTTTTAAAAGACTTCAAAAATCTATTAATTTCACATTTTAGTCAAACCAAACATTTACTTTGTGCTCACAATGGTAAAGAGTTTGACTTTCCGTACATTGCACGTAGAATGATTATCAATAATATTGAATTACCATATAAACTTAATCTCTTTGGAAAAAAGCCTTGGGAAGTGCCTCATTTAGACACTTTAGAATTATGGAAGTTTGGTGATTACAAAACATTCACATCTTTAAAATTATTGACCAATGTGCTCGGTATTCCATCACCCAAAGATGATATTGATGGTAGTGAAGTAAGAGGTGTTTATTATGAAGAAAACGATATTGATAGAATCATCACCTATTGCGAAAAAGATACTATTGCTGTAGCACAAATATTCTTAAGATTTCAAGGTGATGAAATTTTAAATGACGATGAAATTATTCATATTTAATGAAGCAAGAACCCATTTTATCAATTAAAGACTTATCTATTTCCTTCGGAAATAATAAAGTGATTCATAACATTTCTTATAATCTTTATGAAAACGAAATTTTAGGTATTGTTGGTGAATCTGGCTCAGGTAAATCGGTGTCATCCATGGCTATTTTAGGTTTATTACCTAAAAAAATATCAAAAATCACTTCAGGTTCTATTTCTTATAATGATATCGATTTAACAATACTTTCTAGTAAAGCGTTCCAAAACATAAGAGGCAACAAAATAGCTATGATTTTTCAAGAACCTATGAGTTCTTTAAATCCGTCTATGACTTGCGGAAAACAAGTTCAAGAAATTTTATTTCAGCATACAAATTTATTCAAATCTGAAATTAAAGACGAAGTTATTTCCTTATTTGAAAAAGTAAAATTGCCAACACCAGAACGTGTTTTTAAAGCATATCCGCATGAGATTTCTGGCGGACAAAAACAACGTGTTATGATTGCCATGGCTATTGCTTGCAAACCAGATATTTTAATTGCAGATGAACCTACTACAGCTTTAGACGTTACAGTACAAAAAGACATTATAAAACTTTTAAAAAGTCTTCAAACAGATACTAAAATGAGCGTTATTTTTATAACGCATGATTTGGCTTTAATCTCTGAAATTGCAGATAGAGTTTTAGTAATGTATAAAGGTGATATTGTTGAAGAAGGTGATGTGACAACCATATTTAAAGCACCTCAACATAATTACACAAAGGCTTTAATAAATTCTCGTCCTTCTTTAGAAACTAGGCTAAAAACATTACCAACCATTCAAGATTATTTAGACAATTCTATTTCTAAAGAAATTATTACAAGCCAACAACGAAAACTTCAACATGAAAACATATATAATAAACCTCCTCTTTTAGAAGTCGTTAATGTTGAAAAAGAATATTTCTCCAAATCAGGGTGGTTTTCACTTCGACTAGGCTCAGCACAAGCAAAACCTAAAACCTTTAAAGCTGTCAATAAAGTTAGCTTCAAGTTATATGAAGGCGAAACGTTAGGTCTTGTAGGTGAATCTGGTTGTGGTAAGTCTACTTTAGGTAATGCCATTTTACAGTTAGACATAGCTACAGCAGGGCAAATTGTTTACAAGGGCAGAGATATTACTAAACTATCAAAAACCGAAGTTAAAACGCTTAGAAAAGAAATACAGATTATTTTTCAAGACCCCTATTCTTCGCTAAATCCAAGAATTCCTGTTGGTCAAGCCATATTAGAACCTATGCGCGTTCATAAACTTTTTAATTCTGATGAAGAGCGAAAAGAAAAAGTAATTGAAATTTTAAATAGAGTAGGGTTATCTGAAGATTATTTTAACAGATATCCACATGAGTTTTCTGGTGGACAAAGGCAACGTATTGGTATTGCAAGAACCATTGCTCTGCAACCTAAACTTATTGTCTGTGATGAATCTGTCTCGGCATTAGATATTTCCGTTCAGGCACAAGTACTAAATTTACTTAATGAACTTAAAGAAGACTTTGGCTTCACTTATATTTTCATATCGCATGATTTAGCTGTGGTAAAATACATGTCTGATCAACTGCTCGTAATGAATAAAGGGCAGATTGAAGAATTAGACGATGCCGATATTATTTACAGCAATCCAAAAAAAGAATACACTAAAAAGCTAATTCATGCTATACCCAAAGGGTTATAGCATGAACACTTTTTTAGTTAAGTAAAATAAACTCTTAAAGAACTTTAAATTGTCTTGAAGGGTTTCTTTTATCTTACTGTCATGAAATGAGTCCGAATCGGTAGGACTCGTCTCTACGGTTGGTAGTTCTGGTAAATTAGGTTCCATAATTAAGTAGGTTAAGTTTAATGTAGATTTGGAACAATCTAATAATTTATAAATGGTTGATTTGGTTTAACAAATATGTACTTTTTTTCTCTTTACATAGACTAAAAACAAAAAAATTCGATGAAATACATTTTTATTTTACATTTCATCGATTTTGATTTTTTATATCGCTTAAGCATCTAGATAAAATTGCTTAAAAAATAATACTTCAGTTTAAAACAAAATAGTACTTTTCATTTGTGAATTTTAATGTAAATTCGAAAAAATTTAAGTTTTTGTAACTAAACAATATATTTAATGAAAAAACTCTGGACACCTTCTGCTCAATTTATAGAAAATAGTCACTTAAAAGCCTATTGTAATTGGTTGCAAGAAACTAAAGAGCTTTCATTTAACTCCTATCATGATTTATGGGAATGGTCTACACAAGAAACTGAAACGTTTTGGGAAAGCATATGGAACTATTTTAAAATAAAGTCTCATTCTCCATATAATAACGTTTTATCTAGTCACCAAATGCCCAACTGCAAATGGTTTGAAGGAGCCACTGTTAGTTATGCAGAACATATTTTTAGACAATCAAAACCTAAAGAAACAGCCATATATTTTAGTAATGAATCAGGAAAGCAGATTGAAATCACATGGAAAGAATTAGAAGAAAAAGTAGCTTCAATGATTAGTTATTTTAAATCTCTTGGAGTAACTAAAGGCGATTGTATTGTTGCTTTTTTACCTAATGTTCCTGAAGCTACTATATGTTTTTTAGCTGCAAATGCTTTGGGTGCCATTTGGTCTAGTACGTCTCCAGATTTTGGTACAGAAAGTGTTGTGAATAGATTCAAACAAATAAAACCTAAAGTTTTAATAGCTGTTGATGGTTATAGATATAATGGAAAACCATATGATAAAACAGATACTGTAAAAGAAGTTGTATCGTCATTAACCACTTTAGAAAAGGTTATACTCTTACCATATTTAAATGAAAATGCTTTAGAAAATCTACCAAAAGACTTTGTAGATATCAACTCTATCTTTAAAATTGATGGTGGGCAATTAGAATTTGTACCAGTAGAATTTAATCATCCAATGTGGGTATTGTATTCATCTGGCACCACTGGATTACCTAAAGCTATTGTACATTCTCACGGAGGTATTCTACTAGAACACTACAAATACATGGCATTTCATAATGATGTACATGAAGGTGAACGCTTTTTCTGGTTTACAACCACAGGATGGATGATGTGGAATTTTTTACAATCTGCTTTACTTATGGGAGCTTCTATTGTACTATATGATGGCTCACCAACATACCCTAATTTTGATTTTCTATGGCGTTTTTCAGATCAATTGGGCATTCATCATTTTGGCACTAGTGCGCCCTATTTAGTAGCTAATATGAAAAAGGACCTTCATATTAAAAAAGAGCATGATTTATCATTTATAAGATCTATTAGTTCAACAGGAGCTCCATTACCGCAAGAAGCCTTTAATTATGTATATAATAACATAAAAGATAATGTTTGGTTATGTTCTATGGCTGGCGGAACTGATATTTGCACTGCTTTTGTTGGCGGTTCTCCATTCAACTCAGTGCGTGCAGGAGAAATACAATGTAGAGCTCTAGGCGTCTCTTTATTTGCTTTAGATGACTTAGGAAACCCCATTGAAAATGATTTAGGCGAAATGGTTATTGACAAACCTATGCCTTCAATGCCTATATATTTTTGGAACGATGAAAATAATGCCAGATACAAAGCCAGTTATTTTGAAGATTATCCCGGAAAATGGAGACATGGTGATTTTATAAAAATAAATTCTGAGACCAAAGGACTTGTTATTTACGGACGCTCTGATGCAACACTTAATAGACATGGTATAAGAATTGGTACTAGTGAAATTTATATAGCTGTAAACAAAATTGAAGCCATTGAAGACGCTTTAATTATTAATTTAGAATTAGAAGGAGGGAAACACTACATGCCTTTATTTGTAAAAATGAAAGGTGATAAAGCTTTAACAGATCAAATTAAAAAAGCGATTAATAATCAATTAAAAAGCGACTATTCTCCACGTCATGTACCAGATGAGATTCTTGAAGTAGCTGATATACCTTATACCATTAGTGGTAAAAAAATGGAAGCGCCGGTTAAAAAAATCTTGCTTAAAATGCCTGTAGAAACTTCTATAAACATAGACGCCATGAAAAACCCAGAATCAATTCAGTTTTTTATTGAGTTCGCAGAAACTATTTAAACTGTTATTGCTTTATAACCCAACTTCATATAAAATACCTCAGTGAGGTATTTGAATGCCTATTTAATAATGTGATTTTTATCAAAACTTTTTAATATGATAAAATACATATCAATCGCATTATTATTTCTAACCTTAAATCAATGTGATTTTAATACAGAGGCCGAAACAGAAGAAACAAGATCTTCTTCAAACTCTAGTGGAAAAGCTACTGGTAAACGCCAACATAAAACATTTGCCATTTAAAATTTTAATAAACTACTTATGAAAAACTTAGCTTTAAAAATTTTAATTGCCACTTTTTGTATAATCACTTTTGTTAACTGTGGTAACGATGACAATAATGATGACTTAAAAGCCGAAATTTGTAATAACGGTGTTGATGATGATAACGATGGGTTTACCGATTGCACCGATAATGATTGCACTTGTGAAATTTGTGATAATGGTATGGATGATGATGGCGATGGTTTTACCGATGAAGAAGACAGTGATTGCAGTAGCTAACCTTCATCTATTAAAGAATGGTATTGAGCTGCCAATTCATATATTGAATGGCAGTTTAATTTTTTCATAGCTACTTTTCTATGGGTTCTAACCGTATGATAACTAATATGTAACTCTTCTGCTATTTCTCTATTACTTTTGTTTCGAAGCAAAAGCGTAATTATTTCCTTTTCTCTATTGGTTAAAACTTCAGATTCTTTTTTAAGCGATTTATTAGGGTAAACAATTTCATTTAGTTTTTTATCATAAATGTAAAATCTAAACGCTCCTAAATAATTAGAGCTTTTTAATTGAGTTTGCATAACAACAACACCAAATAGTTTCCCAGATTCATTGAACAAATGCTTAACAACTTGATGCAATACCCAATTTAATGGTGTTTTATCAGATGTATAGGCAAACTCTCTATTTATAATAAAATTATTATAATAATCTTCGGTTTTATTCTTAAAGAAAGTTTTTTGTTTAATTGTTGAACTCACCAATAAGGGAATATGCCTAAAAATTGCTTTTGAAAGAATGAATGCAGGTCCTTTGTTAAAATAGTTAATTCTAGATATTCCAGTTACTTTTTCAATATCATTATCAACATATAAGAACTTATTTTTTTCTATATCAAAAACAGTTAAAGCAGATGTTCCAATGCCATTCTTAAGAGTTTTTAAATCTTCTATAAGTTGATTTACTAACTGTTTTTTAAATAAATCTGGTGTTATTCCCACTAGGTTATTCCAAATGCATTTAAAATCTTCAAAAGCATTAGTAGCGGAATTCATATGCTATTTTTTAAGAATTAAAACCCATTCAAATCATCAGGAAACTCATCACCCAAATCATCTCCATTACTACTATCTTCATCACTTATATCTTTTGAACAATCTACTTGAATAGATAGACTTTTAGGGGCTTCAAAAGCTTCTTTAGAGATGTTTAATGTTTTATCTGCATAACAACTTCTCATATATATGCCCCAAATAGGTAATGCCATAGAAGCACCTTGTCCGTAAGTAATACTAGCAAAATGAGCAGACCTATCTTCTGCACCCACCCATACACCTGTTACCAAGTTTGGCACCATACCCATAAACCAACCATCACTTTGGTTTTGTGTGGTTCCTGTTTTTCCAGCAATAGGGTTTTTAAATTCATATGGATATCCAGTAACAACTTCTTTATAATCCGGTCTGCTAGCTGCATAACTATGTCTTAATCTACCACCTGACCCATACTGCGTAACACCTTCCATAAGCTTTACGGCTACATAGGCTGTTTCTTCACTTAATACATCGCGTGTTTTTGGCTTAAACTGATATAAAATAGTGCCATTTTTGTCTTCAATAGTGGTTACCATAACTGGTTTAGTATAGACTCCTTTATTTGCAAATGCAGAATACGCACCAACCATTTCATAAACACTAATATCTGGAGTACCTAATGCAATAGACGGAACTGGAGGTATCTCTGATTCAATTCCTAATTTTCTTGCTAAATCTACTACTGGTTGAGGCCCTACTTGGTCAATTAATCTAGCTGTAATGGTATTTACAGAATTTGCCAATGCATTTTGAAGCGACCTAGAGCCACCATAATCATTTTCTCCCCCAGAATTTCTGGGGCACCATTCTTCAGGATTCCCATGTTTATTGGCTTCAATACAGAAAGGAGTATCTGGAAACTCATGGCATGGTGAATAATGTAATTGATCTATAGCTGCAGTATACACCAATGGCTTAAATGTAGACCCTATTTGACGCTTACCTTGCTTTACCATATCATATTGAAAATGTCTATAGTTCATCCCGCCAACCCATGCTTTTACATGACCTGTTTGTGGATCCATAGACATCATTCCTGGTCTTAAAAAGGATTTATAGTAACGCATAGAATCCCATGGTTTCATAATGGTATCAACCTCACTTGCTTTACCTCCTACCCATTTAAAAACAGTCATTTTTATTGGCTCATGAAACGATTTTTCAATCTCTTTATCAGATTTTTTTAAATCGTGTTTTAAATGCCTCCAACGCTCAGATTGTTTCATAGAACGTCTCATCAAACTTTTAATCTCAGCTCTATCTAACTCTAAAAAGGGAGCCGTAGGATTTCGCTTTGGTGTATTTTGGTGGAAAAATTCGGCTTGTAATTTAGGCATATGTCGTTGTACCGCATCTTCAGCATATCTTTGCATACGTGAATCTATAGTGGTATAGATTTTTAAGCCATCTGCATATAAATTGTACTTAGTCCCATCTGGTTTTGGATTTTCCTTAATCCATTCCTTCATAAAACCATCTAAATACCCTCTAAAATATGTAGCTAACCCTTCTCTATGAGATTCTGGTGTGTAATTTAAGTCTAATTCTGTTTTTTGAAGAGAATCTTTAACAGTCACATCAATGTAATCATACTTATACATTTGAGCTAAAACCACATTACGTCTATTTTTAACACCAACTGGATTCCTTTCTGGTCTCGGGTTGTATAAAGATGAATTTTTAAACATGCCGACCAACATAGCAGATTCCTTTAAAGATAGTTCTTTTGCTTCCTTCCCAAAATAAATTCTAGCAGCGCTTCTTATACCATCAGCATTATTACCAAAATCATAAATATTAAAATACTGGGCTATGATTTCTTCTTTAGTGTATTGTTTTTCTAAACGAATGGCAATAATCCATTCTTTAACCTTTTGAGATAATCTCCCCAAAGTATTCTTAGTTCCTTCTCCATGAAACAACTGTTTAGCTAACTGTTGAGAAATAGTACTTCCTCCACCACCTTTTCCAAATTTAGATATAGCACGTAATAACGCTCTTGTATCAATTCCTGAATGCTCTCTAAAACGAGCATCTTCAGTAGCAACTAAAGCATTAACCAAATGTTCTGGCAATTCACTATATCCTATGGGCGTTCTATTATCTTTAAAATAGAATTTACCTAATGTTTCCCCATCAGAAGAAATAATTTCAGTAGCTAAATTGGTTCTTGGGTTTTCTAAAACCGTATGGTCAGGCATATCACCAAATAACCCCCAAGACGCCAATAAAAACATTAGCATAACAACTAGTATACCACTAGAGAATAATATCCAAAACCAACGTATATATTTTGAAAAATCTAGTGTTTCTTCTTTTTTAGTTTGTTTTTTTTCCGCCATTAAAAAAGCCTCATTTTTATTTTTGCTAGTAACCCCTCAATATAATTTCACAAAAGCGAAATCATTCGAAGTTACCATTATTTATCTTCTGAATTTTCAATTCTAAAACCAATATCTGTAATTCCTTCAAGCTCTAATACCCCATTTACTTTTCCGTTTTCTCTCATTGCTTGTTGAATATTAACGGTATATTCTCCAGATTCTTTAAAAACCACCTTTTCTTTATACCAAAGCTTATTTTCTTTAACATCAGAATATCCAGCCCCCAACAATTTACCACTAGGCTCTGCCATTCTATACTCTAAAGTGTCTTTAACAGTCTTTCCATGTGGAAAAATCATTTCAACTATTAAATGTAAATTATTGTATTTGTACGCATTAGTATTTCTAAGATTAACAAATAAATTATAATTATTTGTTGAATCTGGCGGTGTTACTTTAAAACTTACAATGGAATCTTTATGCCATTTATTTGGAACAGATTTATAAGTATCAAACACTCTGTTTGAATCGCATGAAAAAACCAATATGGAAAAAACGATTAAAAAAAATAGCCAAATGCCTGTCCTGAGTGCTTCGACTTCTCTCAGCATAAACTTCGTCGAAGGGTTATTTTGCTGCATTTTTACTGTTTTGAGGTTTTCTTTTATTCCTGTTGCGGTTGTTACTCTTCTTGTTCCTATTATTTTTACGTTTTCTTTTAGGTTTTGGACTATCAAAACGTGTTAAACTGTCTTGACCTACAACGTTCTCAAACTCTGCTTTAGTATCTTCTGCTAATTCTGAAGCATATTCTTCAAGGCTTGCTATCTTTTCCTTTTTCTTATTGGAATCTATAATTTCAAGCACTTGATCTGTGGTTAACTTATGCCATGTGGCCCATTCACCTTCATATGCAAACCACATATGCCTTTTAAAAATGTCTGTTTTTTGACAAATAGCGGTTCCTTTTTCGGTATATAGTTTTGTATCCGCTTTAGGGAAATCTTTTAGCGCGTCTAAATAAGTGTCTAACTCATAATTTAAACAGCATTTTAGTTTACCGCATTGCCCTGCCAATTTTTGCGGATTTAAAGATAATTGCTGATATCTAGCTGCTGAAGTACTCACAGATCTAAAATCTGTTAACCAAGTAGAGCAACATAATTCGCGTCCGCAAGACCCTATACCTCCAAGTCTAGAAGCTTCTTGACGGAAACCAACTTGTTTCATTTCTATACGCGTTCTAAATTCGCGCGCAAATACTTTAATAAGCTCTCTAAAATCTACACGCTCTTCTGCTGTATAATAGAATGTAGCTTTACTGGCATCACCCTGAAATTCGATGTCAGAAATTTTCATTTGCAGTTTTAAATCGATTGCAAATTGGCGTGCTTTTACTTTCATTGACTCTTCTCTATCACGAGCTTTTTGCCAAATATCTATATCTTTCTGAGTGGCTTTTCTATAAATCTTAAGACCTTCTTCTAAGTCTTCAGGAATGCTTTTACGCTTCATTTGAACACGCACCAACTCTCCTGCAAGAGTAATCATACCAATATCATGACCAGCTTTAGCTTGAGTAGCTACTATATCTCCAATACTTAACGTTAAATTATCTGGATTATGGTAGTATTCTTTTCTACCATTTTTGTATCGTACTTCAACCCAATTAAAGGGTTTTTCTCCACTTGGAAGAGACATGTTAGACAACCAATCAAAAACAGTTAGTTTGTTACAACTATCTGTTCCGCATGTGCCATTATTTTTGCAGCCTTTAGGTTGGCCGTCTTTAGTTGAGCAGCTTGCGCAAGCCATAGATTTATATATTGAATTCGTTAATAATTAAATTATTACGAATGACGGTTCATAATTAATTTAGTTTTCTGCTTTAGCGAGAATGACAATCTAAAAAGAATTTTTGAAATAAAATTTCAAAAGAGTCTTGTCGACGTAAAGATAAGATTATTATACTTACCTAAAAAATGAAGGTTTTAGCAGTATCATCTACTTAAACTACCCTTCTGTTTTCTTTAAAACATCATTAATATTTCTCAAGTTTTTCTTGTAAGTTAAATGATCTGCTCGCCCTTTTTTAAAGATATCATTACTATTGCCTTGCCCTTTACGTAATGCCTTTTGCTCTTCGTATGGTAACGCATGTATTTCTTGACAGGTTGAAGAACAGCAATTATCCATTTCTTCTTTACAATCATCACATTGAATAAATAACAGATGACATGCATCATTAGCGCAATTGGTATGAATATCTGCAGGTTTTCCACATTGGTGACATTGCGCAATAACATCTTCGCTTATTTTTTCAGCACGACGCTCATCAAATACAAAGTTTTTACCAATAAATTTATTTTCTAAATCTTGCTCTTTTATTTGACGGGTATATTCAATAATACCACCTTCTAACTGAAAAACATTTTTAAACCCTTTATGTTTAAAGTAGGCACTGGCTTTTTCACAACGTATACCACCAGTACAATACATCACCAAATTTTTATCGTCTTTATGCTCTTTTAAATCGTCTTCAATAATATCAAGAGATTCTCTAAACGTGTCAACATCTGGCGTTACGGCATTTTTAAAATGACCTATCTCACTTTCATAATGGTTACGCATATCGACAAGCACTGTTTTATCATCTTCAATAAGCTCATTGAACTTTTCGGCATCAACGTGAACCCCTTTGTTAGTTACATCAAACGTATCATCATTTAATCCATCAGCCACAATTTTGTTACGCACTTTCACCTTCAACTTTAAAAAAGACATGTTGTCTTGCTCTATAGCAATATTCAATCTAATATCTTTTAAAAAATCAATGGTATCTAAATGAGTTTTGAACTCGTTAAAACGATCTGCAGGCAGTGATAATTGTCCGTTTATACCTTCGGTAGCTACATAGATTCTACCTAAAACGTCTAATGTATCCCAAACTATAAAAAGTTGATCTCTAAATTCTTGAGGGTTCTCAATTTTGGCATATTGATAGAAAGAAAGTGTTAAGCGGTCTTTACCAGCTTCTTCAATTAACGCTGCTCTTTCCTTTGCACTTAATTTGTTGTACAGTTGCATGCTATACTAATTTTAAAGTTAAAGAAATATTTTATCCCGATAATTATCGGGATGCAAATTTACATTTTTTACACAGAAAGGTCTATTAAAGGGTACAAAAAAAGCACTTTAGAGGCATAAAGTGCTTTTAGTTAAAGTTGAGTTAGTTTTATTATAACTAAGCAGGTGATTTCATCTGGAAAACCCTATTGTTTAAAATAGGCCAGATGTAATACGCCATTAAACATTTTAAGATAGTATTACCTTTTAGTTATTATGGCTCATTTCATAGCAATATTTCTCCCACTTTTATACTAGATACAAAATGTGGAAAAAGGTTGCGTGATAAAATTGTATTGTGCAAAAAGAAGTATTATTTTAGCATGCATAACTTCACAAAAAACAGATAAATGAGCAGCGAAAAAGAAGCTAAGTTAAAAGCACTTAAACTTACACTAGATAAATTAGATAAAGCGTATGGTAAAGGTACTGTAATGAAAATGAGTGATGCCGCTATTGAGGATGTTGATGCTATTTCATCGGGATCTTTAGGATTAGACATTGCTTTAGGTGTTGGAGGCTATCCAAGAGGAAGAGTTATAGAAATTTATGGTCCTGAATCTTCTGGTAAAACAACCCTCACCCTTCATGCTATTGCTGAAGCTCAAAAAAGTGGAGGTATTGCTGCTTTTATTGATGCAGAACATGCGTTTGATAGATTTTATGCTGAAAAATTAAATGTAGATATAGATAATTTAATCATTTCTCAACCAGATAATGGTGAACAGGCTTTAGAAATCGCTGATAATTTAATTCGCTCTGGCGCCATTGATATTGTTGTTATAGATTCTGTAGCAGCATTAACACCTAAAAGTGAGATTGAGGGTGAAATGGGAGATTCTAAAATGGGGCTTCATGCACGTTTAATGTCTCAAGCTTTAAGAAAGCTTACCGCTTCTATTAGCAAAACTAACTGTACTGTTATTTTTATTAACCAGTTACGTGAAAAAATTGGTGTTATGTTTGGTAACCCAGAAACAACAACTGGTGGTAATGCATTAAAGTTCTACGCTTCGGTTAGATTAGATATTAGACGCTCTACTCAAATTAAAAATAGCAGTGGTGATGTATCTGGTAATAAAACCAGAGTAAAAGTTGTTAAAAACAAAGTGGCTCCTCCTTTTAAAATGGCAGAATTTGATATTATGTATGGAGAAGGTGTTAGTAAAGTTGGTGAAATTTTAGATATCGCTGTAGATAATGAAATTATAAAGAAAAGCGGTTCATGGTTTAGCTATCAAGACACTAAATTAGGTCAGGGTAGAGACGCTGTAAAAGCCTTAATAAAAGACAATCCAGAACTCATGGATGAACTAGAAGCTAAAGTTCGAGAAATTATAGTTTCTTAAAAAGTTTAAAAAATCCCGATTAAAATCGGGATTTTTTGTTTCTATACGCAACCTTTCAATAAAAAAAGCATCTATTAAGGGTAAACATGTATTTAACCCTAAAATAATTGCTATGAAAAGAGTTATTTTGCTGTGTTTAGCATTTGCGTTTTTCGCTTCATGTAGTGTTGATGATGATAATAGTGCAGACTTTAGCTTTGAAATTTTACCTGTTGAGAGTGTAGATATCCCAACCGAATTTACTCTAGGAGAGACCTATCCTATTACTATTTCTTATTTTAGACCAACAACTTGTTATGCTTTTAACGATTTATATTACTTAAAAGAGCTTAACGAACGTACTGTTGCGCCTATAAACTACGTTTTTAATCGTAACAATTGTGAAACCCTAAATGATGAACTAGTTGAACAAACCTTTAATTTTATAGTTACCAGCAATGGTTCTTATATCTTTAAGTTTTGGCAAGGAGAAGATGCAGATGGTGAAAGTCAATTTTTAACTATTGAAGTTCCAGTAGTTAATTAAAAAAAAGTAAGTATTAATTAATACATGTTGAAGCTTGAGTTTAAACCAACTCATAGAAAATTGTAAAATTAATGATACTAAAGCACAAGGAGAATTATATAAGCTTTTTTCAAGTAAACTATTCTCTATTTGCTTAAAGTATTCACGCAACTATGCTGAAGCCGAAGATAATCTGCAAGATGCATTTCTTACAATTTTCAATAAAATGGAACAGTATAAACATAAAGGTTCTTTTGAAGGTTGGTTAAAACGTATTACTGTTAACACTGTTTTGCAGCGTTACAGGAATGAAAAGGTATTTGATATTGTAAATGAAAATACTATTGAAGAAGCTGAAGTAACTATTGAAGAAGACAGCTATTCTCTAGATTATCTTTTACAAATTATTCAAGAATTACCAGACAGGTATAGATTGGTGTTTAATCTTTACGTATTAGATGGTTATTCGCATAAAGACATAGCAGACATGCTAGAAATAAATGTAGGTACATCAAAATCTAATTTAGCAAGAGCTAGACAGATTTTGAAAAAAAATATTAAAGATTATAAATTGTCCCAAAGTTTACAATCATTATAATGAGTGATAAGAAACATATAGATAGATTATTTCAAGAACGCTTTAAAGATTTTGAAGCAGCACCAAGTGATGCTGTTTGGAAAAATATTGAAGCCAACTTAAATAATAAGAAAAAGAAGAGACGCGTAATACCCATTTGGTGGCGTTATGCAGGTGCAGCAGCAGTGTTATTACTATTACTAACTGTTGGCGGATTATTTACTGGTAATACTCCTGAAGACCCAATTAAAGTAGTTGATACAGAAACTAAAAATACTACTGTTAATCCTGAAATTACTAGTTCTAATAATGCATCAAATTCAAACAATGTTGTTACTAAAACTGATGAAACAAAAACAGTTGATGATTCTCAAGAAGCTTCTCAATCTCAAAAAGCCACTCAAAATGGTTCAAATAATTCGGTAGTTTCTAAACAAGAAACAGAAGTAGCATCAACTAAATCGTCTTATTCTAAAAATAGAAATGATATTAAAAATGATACAAATGCTAAATCAAATGTCAATGGAAACTCTTCAGAAATTGCAGATAATTCTAAAGTAAATAACCCTACTAGAGAAAACTCTAAAAATAATGTAGCTGCTGTAAACACTTCCGAAGAAAACAATAAAAAAGAAACTTCAATTACGAATACAAACAATAATAACAATGCTATTGCTCAAATAAAAGAAGATGTCAAAGCAGAAGATAAAGATAATGAGTTTGCTATTGCCGAAAATAAAGAAGAACAGGAGAATCTCACAATTGAAGAAGCTTTAGAAAAAGATAAAGAGATTCTTAAAGAAGATGAAAAAAGTAAAAGATGGAGCCTTATGGCAAATGCAGCCCCTGTTTATTTTAATACACTAGGGCAAGGGTCTTCTTTAGACGATCAATTTGTGAATAACTCAAAAAGTGGAGAAGTAAATATGAGTTATGGAGTATCTGCTAGTTATGCTCTAAACGATAGAATAAAAATTCGCTCTGGGGTACACAGAGTTAACTTAGGTTATAATACTAATGATGTAGTCGTGTTTCAAACAGCTGGTGTTAGCGTTAAAAGTTCCATACGAAATATTAAAGAACCAACTACTAACGGTAGTAATACAGTTTCAGATAATGTGGCGCTTTCTGTTGCCAGTGAAGCTAGTTTTAGTCCTGTTGCTTCTTTGAGTTCTGTTAGTGAAAATACAACTCTTAATCAAGCATTTAGCTATATTGAGGTTCCTATGGAAATACAGTATGCCGTAGTAAATAAAAAATTTGGTTTAAATGTGATTGGTGGTTTTAGCTCCTTCTTTTTAAGTGACAATAGTTTATCCTCTGAGTCTCAAAATGGATCTAGAATACTTTTAGGTGAAGTCGATAATCTTAATAAAATTAGCTATAGTGCCAACTTTGGTCTTGGTTTAAATTATAAATTCTCTAAAAAGCTTGACTTTAATTTAGAGCCAATGCTTAAGTATCAAATAAATACGTTCAACAATACTTCTGGTAATTTCACTCCAATAATAATTGGTGTTTATACCGGATTCGCCATTAAATTCTAGGTTTTTGGTTAGATCTGGGTAATGGTTTATTAAGCTCAAACTATTACCAAAAAACTGCTTCTCCCCGAAGCAGTTTTTTTTATTAGTGATAACTCCGTTTTGATCGCATCATAAATGCGACTCAAAATTGTTAGTTGAACTAATCCCACTGTAAAGCGGGATCTTTAAAAATTAAGGATTAAATACTTCCAACTGCTTTAAGATTATATCTCTCGCCTTAGCATTTATAGTTTTAGTATCATCTGTAGTTAGATCTTTTGTAGATAAGAATTGATGAATCTTCACTCTCATTCTTCCTGGGTTTCCACTAAAAAAAGTATATGAAAATCGTTTTTTATTATCGGCAAACGTAAGTGGTACAATTGGTATTTGATGATTTATTGCTAACCTAAACGCGCCATCCTTAAATTCATCTAAATCTATATGCTCTTCAGGCACGCCTCCTTCAGGAAAAATACAGATACTTAATCCAGATTCTAAACGTCTTTGCGCTCTTAAAAATACAGCTTGTCTACTTTTTGCAGAACTCCTATCTACCAAAATACAAGTACGTTTATAAAAGAAGCCAAACAATGGAATTTTAGCTAATTCTTTCTTTCCAACAAATACGAACGGATTTTTAACAGATACCAGCATCAACATAATATCTGCCATAGAAGTATGATTAGCTATAAACATATAGCTTTTATCTTTTTGTGGTATTTCATCTCTTTTTATAGAATACCTAAACCCCATACCTATTAAAATAATTTTTGCCCAAACTCTAGCAATCTTAAAAAAGAAAGGATACCAAGATTCTTTAGAAATAGATATTAAAAGAACTGGAAATAGTATCACAATTGGTAACGCCACAAGAATATAAAACCAAATGCGGTAAAGAACCCAAAAAATGTATTTAAAGACAATCATTGTGTTCAAATGTACATGAATTTTTAATCTTTTCCTTACTAGAAAGCAACTCTATAAAATAGACATCAGTTCGAGTGATTTTGAGAAACGAAAAATCGTACCGAGAACTAATTTGGTCTAAAATCCCTAATTCTCGATACAAGTTTCACTTTTTCAATTGTGAAACCCACTCGAATTGACGGAATTTCATCAAAATACACATTAATATTGAGCAATTCTATTAAAAAAATTACCTTTGTCGCTTCATAAAAGCATACAATGGCAAGAATACTTACAGGTATACAAAGTACGGGGACACCTCATTTAGGAAATATTTTAGGAGCTATCATACCAGCAATTAAAATGGCTGAAAATCCTGAAAATGATTCTTATTTATTTATTGCAAACATGCACTCTCTAACTCAGATTAAAGACGCTGAGACCTTAAGAGAAAACACCTATTCTACTGCCGCTGCTTGGTTAGCTTTTGGTTTAGATATTGAAAAAACCGTGTTTTACAGACAAAGTGATGTGCCTCAAGTAACAGAATTAACTTGGTATTTAAATTGTTTTTTTCCTTACCAACGCTTAACACTTGCCCATAGTTTTAAAGATAAAGCTGATAGACTGGAAGATGTAAACTCTGGTTTATTTACCTACCCAATGCTTATGGCTGCAGATATTTTATTGTATGATGCAGAAATTATTCCTGTAGGCAAAGATCAAGAACAGCATATAGAAATGACCAGAGATGTAGCATCTCGTTTTCATTCTAAAGTTGGTGAAACCTTTGTATTGCCTGAGGCTAAAGTTCAAAAAGAAACCATGTTAATTCCTGGTACAGATGGTGCTAAAATGAGTAAGAGTAAGGGTAATATTATCAACTTATTTTTACCAGACAAAAAACTCAGAAAGCAAATAATGTCTATTCAAACAGATAGTACGCCATTAGAAGAACCAAAAGATTGGAGTACTTGTAATTGCTTTGCTATTTATAGTTTATTAGCTACGGAAGAGCAAAAGAATGAGATGAAAGGTAATTACGAAAAAGGTAATTATGGTTATGGACATGCTAAACAAGCTTTATTTGAGTTAATAATTGAAAAATTTGCTGTTCAACGCGAAAAATACAATCACTACATGAACAACATTGACGTGCTTGATAAAGCGCTTTCTGTTGGTGCTGAAAAAGCGACATTAGTAGCAAATGACGTTTTAAAAAGAGTTAGGAAAAAAGTTGGATATTAATTAAATCACCTCAAAGATTTTCCCTGGAAGTGGTCTAACGACTCCTTTTAATTCCATATTTAGTAAAGTACTTGATATTTTAAAAATAGGTAAATGACAATCTAGAGAAATAATATCTAATTGTTGCTTTCCATTTTCCTTTAGGTAATTATAAATAATTTTTTCAGTGTCATCAAGTTCAACAAATAACTGTTTCTGTACAGGTGCTACTTTCTCATTTTCATCTAAGTTCCAATTTAATAAATAAGGCACATCTAATGGGTTGGTAAGCATATGCGCTTTTTGGTACTTTATTAAATTATTACAGCCAATACTTTGAGAATCTGTAGTTCTTCCAGGCACCGCAAAAACATCTCGGTTATAAGAATTCGCTATATCAGCCGTAACTAAGCTTCCCCCTTTTTCGGCAGACTCAATAACAATAGTGGCTTCACTTAACCCTGCAATAATTCTATTTCGCTTTAAAAAATTATTTCTATCAAAAGCATCAGAGCTCCAAAAATCTGTAAAAAATCCGCCATTATTCTCTACATCAACCATATACTTTTTATGCACCTTAGGATAAATTTGGTTTAAGCCATGCGCTAAACAACCAATCGTTTGCAGCTCATTTTTAATAGCCGCTTTATGAGCTGTAATATCTGTTCCATAGGCAAAACCAGAAACAATCACAGGATTATAAGGCGCTAATTGTTCTACTAAATTTTCGCAAAACGCCATTCCACTAGTCGTAATTTTTCTTGTACCTACAATACTTATAATTCTTTGACTTTTTAAGTTGATATTTCCTGATTGAAATAACAAGATAGGCGCATCTATACAATGCTTTAATTTATCAGGGTAATTTTCATCTTTAAAAAAAGAACATTGAATGTTATTCTCGTTTATAAATGTAATTTCTTTTTCCGCTTCTTTTAAATGATGTGGCTCATGAATATCGGCAATAGTAATTTCTCCAACACCATCAATTTTAAGTAAATTATGTTTTTTTTCTTTTAAAACTGCTTCGGCAGATCCACAAATAGACATGAGTTTTTTAGCAGTAATATCCCCAATATTGGGCACATGTTGTAAGGCTAAAATATAAAGCAGATCATTTTCTGTCATTCTATCTAACTGATTTTGAAATTACAATAAACAAATTTCTACAATGTTAATAAATAGTTAAGCGGTAATGCTATCTCGAAGCATTTTTTTTTAATTTTGTTTTTATGCAGTTAGAGACTTATATAAGCGATTTACTTTACCGATACGAGTGTGTTACTATACCAGAATTTGGTGCGTTTTTAACACAACGCGCATCTGCCACTATAGATGATGCTACAAATACTTTTTATGCACCAAGTAAGAGTATTTCTTTTAATGAGCAAATTCAAACCAATGATGGTTTATTAGCACATTACATTGCGGATATAGAGAAAATTCCTTTTGAAGCTGCTACCAAAAAAATAGAGAAACGCGTCAAACTTTTAAAGTCTTACTTGACCCAAGGAGAAACGCTTACGTTTAAAAACATTGGTGATATAGTCCTAAATAAAGAAGGTAAAATTTTGTTTGATCCTACTTATCAACTTAACTACCTAACCGATTCTTTTGGTTTATCTCAATTGGTGTCTCCAAATATTACTAGAGTAGTTTATAAGAAAGAAGTAGAAGACATAGAAAAGGTTGTACCAATTACTATTACTACTGAAAAACGTAAATCTAGACCTTATTTAAAGTATGCTGCTGTAGCTTTAATAGCTTTAACTTTAGCCGGATTAGGAGGTTCTAAATTTTATGTAGACGATATTAAAAACCATAATCAATTAGCACAAGAAGAAGCTGAAAACATTATGGATACTAAAATTCAGCAAGCTACTTTTAACTTAAACCCTATACCAGCTATTACATTAAACGTTAGCAAACAAACTGGTAATTATCATGTTGTTGCTGGTGCTTTTAGAGTAGAAGAAAATTGTAATAAAAAAATTAAGCAGCTTAGAGCCAAAGGCTATAAAGCAAGAAAAATAGGTGTAAACAGATATGGTTTACATGAAGTTGCTTATGGTAGTTATGAAACACGTTGGGAAGCACGAAAGGCGCTTGGCGTTATTAAAAAAACACATAATAAAGATGCTTGGTTAAAAGCCGATTAAGCAGATTTTTACATAAATTCAAAAGAGCAAGTTGTAATTAAATAACTTGCTCTTTTTTTATTTTTAGTGGTAACTTAGCACAAATTTTTTTTATGGAAGCAAAAACACCCGAACAGTCTAAAACAATACTTACTGATATGGTTTTACCAGGTGAAACCAATCCTTTAAATAATTTATTTGGTGGTGAATTGTTAGCTAGAATGGACAGAGCTGCTAGTATTGCTGCAAGACGTCATAGCAGACGTATTGTAGTTACTGCTTCTGTAAATCATGTAGCTTTTAACAGAGCGGTTCCTTTGGGTAGTGTTGTAACTGTTGAAGCTAAAGTTTCTAGAGCCTTTAGATCATCTATGGAGGTGTATATTGATGTTTGGACTGAAGACCGTGAGTCTGGTGAAAAAACAAAGGCTAACGAAGCTATTTACACCTTTGTTGCTGTTGATGAAACAGGAAGACCTATTGGTATTCCAGAAATTACTCCGGAAACCGATCTTGAAAAAGAACGCTATGATGCTGCTTTACGTAGAAAGCAATTGAGCTTATTATTAGCTGGTAAGATAAAACCAGATGAAGCTACAGAGTTAAGAGCGTTGTTTGTTTAGTTTTCCAGTATTTATTAGCGGATATTTTCCTGTGGATTCCTGCCTTCGCAGGAATGACAAACTAAGGTGTTTTAAGTCTCAACAAATAGCATTTCATCGAAAACTTAGTCTTCAAATTAAACCATCTATTCCTTACAAAGTCTTAATAGCATTATAAACCCAAATACAATATTGCTATGAGAACTTTTGTTATTTTAATTTCAGCGTTTTTACTATTCAATGTAACATCTTGTGCTACTCGAGTTACAACAAGACCTGTAGCTACTAAAGTTACTATTGTAAAAACACCTCCAAGACACTATAAAATTGTAAAGGTAAGAGGTAAACGCTACTACTTCTGGAATGGGAAACATTATAGAAAAACCAATAGAGGATATATTTTTGTGAGAGTGTAGTGTTTTTGTCATTCTGAGCGCGACCTGTGCTGAGCGAAGTCGAAGTAAGCGAAGAATCTATGAGAACTAAAAAAGATTCTTCAGTCGTTCCTCATTTCGACAATACTTCGACAAGCTCAGTATGACATCTCAATGTAACACCTTCTGAATAACAAACGAGTTCAGCAGCCTAATTATGTCTACATAGACTTGATCCAATTTGCTGGATTCTCTTTGGTTAAACCTTTAGAAATAATAAATCCTAAAATAGTCTCGCCATTTGAGGGGTTGGTGTATACCTCTCCAATGGCTTCTTTTGTTTTAACCTTATCGCCTTTTTTAACGTAAATCTTAGACAAATTTTTATAATAGGTCCAGTAGTTACCATGACGAACAATAACTATTGGATTTACATTTTTCATTTTTAGAATTTCATGAACTTCGCCATTAAAAACTGCTCTTGCTTTCGCATTTTTTCCTGTAGTAATTCTTACACCATTACTTTTTATGGTTAAAGTTCTATCAATAGGAGATGGCTGTTTACCAAAACGAAGACTAACCCTCCCTCTTTCAACTGGCCAAGGTAGTTTGCCTTTATTTGCCACAAAATTAGATGCAAGTGCTTTATCTTCTGGCGTTAATGCAAAACTTGTTGAAGATTTAGATGAGGCTTTCCCTTTGTTTGACTTTACAATAGCTGCCTTAATTATTTTATCTATTTCTCTATCTATTCTATCTGCTTCTCTTTGCTTCTGCCTAATTTGAGCTGTGTATTTAGATAAATTCTTTCTAATAGATTGCATTAATTCTTGGTGCAATCGTTTTTCTGACTGTAACGATTTTTGAGTTTCTCTATTTTCTGCAACCAATTTCTTTTTTTCAGCTTGCTGTTTTAAAAGGTCTTTATTTAAATCCTGAAGTTTTAAAGTTTTGGTTTTTATGGCTTCTCCCTGCTCTTTCTGATGGTTTGAGTACTGCTTTATATACTGTAACCTTTTATAGGCTTGCTTAAAGTCTGATGAAGATAGCAAGAACATGATTCTACTATGCTGGTTTTTGCTCTTATAAGACTTTACTACCATTGCAGCATAATCTTCTTTTAATTGCTTTAATTCGTCTCTAAGTCCTGTTATTTTCTTTTGATTATTATTGATTTCACGGTTGATGTAATTAGCTTGTTGATTAGTAACTTTTATTAAATTACCTAACACACTAATTTTATAGTTAAACGATTCAATTTCAGATAATGCAGACTTTTCTTTTGATTTATTTTCAGCTCTTAAGGCGCTTATTTTTTGTATTTCTCTACGCAACTCTTGCCTTCTACTCTCAAGTTCTTTACGCTTGTTCCCGTTTTGAGAAAAACCTATTGAACCACATAAAATTGCGATAAAAATTAAAATAAATTTATATGACGATATCTGTTTTGTCATTACAGCTTAATCTCTTTGTAACCTGAAGGAATTTTAAAAGGAAACCTTAATTCTTCATTTAAAGACATATTTTTAAACTCTAAACCAATAATGAGTTCTTTATTTTTTTCAACAGCTATTACCTTTACCTTTTCAGGAAGTATTTGCTCATCTACTTTTTGATGAGATTCATAATCTATCTGCAAATGTCTAAATTCCTTTATTTGGGATATTTGTTGTGATTTCACTTTAAAAAGCGAAGGATCTAACAGAAAGAAAATATCAAATAAATCGCGTTGCTTTTTTGGCTGAAGTATATATACTTTATCTTCTACTGAAACTTTGTAAGCTTCATCTTTTAGATTGAAAATCGCATCCCCAATTAATAAATTCTGAACTTTTTCAAAATCTAATTCGGTCCCTAATAAATTACTTAAATAGGCATAATCACCTTCAAAATAGGTTTTATCTAATTTATTATAAAAGCTTACTTTTTCTGGAGTAATCATCGCCTTCACTATAGAAAACGCAGCACTTATCCATACAACTTCGTCTTTTTTAGCTCTAAAACTCACAGAATGTGTTTGAGACTTTCCTTCAGAAGTATAGGCAATTTTTAAAGTAGATTTTAGCGTTTTAAAACTAGGACTTTGTTTGGTATTTTCTTTTATTAATTGTCTTGATGACAAATTATAATTTGCTTCGCCAGTAGCCACAGTTTTAGTTGCTTTACAGCTAAACATTATAACCGAACAAAGAGCAATAAAGATTTGGGTACGTAATCTCATTAATTAGAATTTTGTAATTGTTTAGCCTTATCACTAAACGTTTTGGCTTTATTTGTATTGTTTAAAAGTGTATAGGCTTTACTTAACTGAAGGTAAAAATCAGATTCCATTTTCACATCGTCAATAATATAATCTAATCCAATTTCTAATGTGTCAATAGCTTTTTGAGGGGCATTTAATTCATTAAAAGACACCCCATTTATTAAATACAAGAGTGGTTGTGATGGATAATTTTCTAGCGCTTTACTACTTTTTTTATTTGCTAAATCGAATTTCTTTAAATCTATATACAACAATAGTACATTCTTTAAAACCCCAAAGTTATTAGGTTCAATTTTATAAGCGGCCTCAAAATTTTCTAGAGCTTTTGCCTTGTTTTGTTTAGCCAGATAGTATTGCCCTAATTCGATAAGTGTTTTACTATTGTTTACACTTTCAACCAAAGCAGTGGTTTCCATTAAATCTGCTTCATATTGTGGATGCTTACCAACAAAACTTATAAAATCTGCCAGCACTTTTAGTTTAGTATCTGGTTTTATTTTAGTGCTTTTAACAACTGTTTTCATAGAACTAATAGCTTTTTCAGCATTATTATCATCTAAGTAAAACTTATACAAGGCTAAATGTACTAACTCTGACTTAGGTTTGATTTTTAAAAGTTCTTTTGCCGTTTGAAAAGCTTTTTCTTTTTGATTGTTTTCGCTGTATCTATAGATAAGCGCTAAATAGTTAGATTCTTTTTCTGGATTATCGTCAACACGTTGCTTCAAATTTTTAATTTGATCCTTTTTCCGTCCCGTAAGTTTATATACTCGATTTCTAATCCTATCTCTAGATATTGAAACTCCTTTTTTAGTATCTAACTCATCTAAAATTTTTAAAGCTTCGTCATATCGTTTCATCCTTACATACAATGAAGCTAAATCTTCTTTATAATCTGGATGGTATTCTATTAACTGCTTAACGGTTTTTAAAGCATTGTCATTGTCATTCTGGGATACATAAAAACCATACAATTCATCTAAAAACCATTCATTATCCGGATCTTTTTCAACGGCTTTTTTAAGAGCAGTCTCTGCTTCGGTAAAGTTTTTAAGCTTAAAATGACTTTTACCTAATTCGAAATATAAGACAGGTACTGAAGCATCTAATTCAATACATTTTAAAAACGATTCTACAGCTCTATCAAAATTTTCAATGCCTTTTTGTTTCATACCTTCATAGAAACTCTCCTGAAATGCATCTTCAACATTACCCAAATCGTCATCTGGTTTTTTGTTGAGTTCTTCTTGAGCATAGAACTTATTGGGAGTGCATAACACTCCCAATAAAAATAATAATATGTATATGTTTTTATTCATTTAATAGATTCTTTGCTTCACTTCAACTGCGCTCAGTGTGACAATTAGCAACCACTACTAAGAACGGTAACAACAAAATGTTATTCTAAAACAGAATAGTCACCAATACTAATGCTAGTAAATTTACCATTATACTTCACATTGTTACCAATCATAGCATTATCTAAATTAGCATTTTTAATTGATGTATTAGTTTGAATTAAGCTGTTTTTAACAGTTGAATCTTCAATAACAGTGCCACTTCCAATAGAAACGTCTGGACCTACCGTTGTATTTTTAAGTACCACATTTTCTCCAACAAAACAAGGCTCTATAATTGTTGAATTCTCTAAGGTTACCGATGAAGCTACTAATTGCTCTTCACCATCTGCTTTTAAGAAGTTAAGCATTTTACCATTAGTTTCTACTGTGATCGCTTTGTTTCCGCAATCCATCCACTCATCAACTGTACCTGTTTTGAATATTTTCCCTTCTGCCATCATACGTTTTATACCATCGTTAATTTGGTATTCTCCTCCGTTCATAACATTCTCATCAAGTACTTCCTGTAGTTTGTCTTTTAAAACCTCAACATCTTTAAAATAATAGATACCAATTACAGCCTGATCGCTTACAAAGGTTTCTGGTTTTTCAACTAACTCAACAATTTCGTTGTTGTCATTTAACTTTACAACACCATAAGCTTCTGGATTCTCTACTTGCTTGGTCCAAATAACACTGTCTGCATCTGGGTCTAAATCAAATTCAGCTCTAATTAACGTATCTGCATAAGCAATTACCGCAGACCCTGATAGAGATGGTTTTGCACACATAATAGCATGACCTGTTCCTAATGGCTTGTCTTGTCTGTAAATAGATGCTTTGGCTCCTAAGCCTTCTGCTAATTTTTCTAAACTTTTCTCAACGTTTTCATCAAACCAGGCAGGGTCTCCTAAAACAAAAGCAACCTCTTCAATAGGTTGTTTTAAAACTTTGGCAATATCTTTTACCAAACGGTGTACAATTGGTTGTCCTGCTACTGGAATTAATGGTTTTGGAACTGTTAAACTGTGTGGTCTTAAACGAGATCCACGTCCCGCCATAGGTACAATTATTTTCATGATTTTTTGATTCGGTTGTTTTTATTAAAAGTTTTTATTCTTCTTCAATTTGAATATTATATTTTTTTGCAACTTTAAAAAATAAATCAAGATTATTCTCTTTTTCTAATTCTTGATATATTATGGCTATATTTTTTTGGGCATCAATATTATAAGGAGACTTCATCTCTGTATACATTAAATAGGCTTGAAATAAATTTTCTAGAGCTGGTTCGTAGTTTTTCTGAAAAGAATAAATTCTACCAAGACCATAGAAAGCCTCTACATCATCTGGGTAAATATTTTTATAATTTTTATAAGCATTTTTAGCTCCTTCTAAATCATTATTTAATTGATAAGCCACTGCAATATTCATTAGAGGCATTTTTCCTTTAGGATCTAATTCAAGAGATTTTTTATAACACTCTATTGCCTTTTTATAGTTATCTAACTTTCTATAACTATAACCTAAATTATCCCATGCAAAAGCAAAATTTTTATCTTTATTTACGGCCTTATTAAATAACACAACAGCTCTAGTATATTCTTGTTTTTGAAAAGCAACCTGCCCTTCTTCATAAAATTTTTTCGCTTTTTTCCTATTTGAATATGAGTTTTCATACTCCTTATTATCTGTAAAATATATGTGTTTCATTTTGGGGCAGTTATCATATAAATATGATTCTATTTCTTCATACCCTTCATCTGAAATAACTATATTTAAATCTTTGCCTTCAATACTCAAAGAATCTATTTTAGAAAAGTTTTCTATTTTACTTAATGTATCTTTTGTTTTTTCAAGCACGCCTTCTAATTGTGATTGTATTTGATCTGCCGTAATTGCTGAAGATATACATTCTGAAATCTCTTTAGACTTCTGTTCTTTTTCAGCATTAATATCAATTTTATCAATACACTCACATGCTTCTTTAGATAGTTGCTTAGTTTTCTCAGTAACCTCTTGTGCGGTTGATATTAAACACCAAAAAATGAATAGAAAGTGTATAAAATTTTTCATGTAATACGTTTATTTAACTCCTGTACTTCCAAATCCTCCTTCGCCTCTATCAGTAGATGACAAGATTTCTACTTCTTGCCATTCTGCCCGTTCGTGCTTCGCAATAACTAATTGCGCAATACGCTCTCCGTTTTCAATAATAAAGTATTCATTAGAAAGATTTACCAAAATAACACCAATTTCACCTCTGTAATCTGCATCTACAGTTCCAGGAGCATTTAGTACTGTAATTCCTTTTTTAGCCGCTAAACCACTTCTTGGACGCACTTGAGCCTCAAATCCTATAGGTAATTCTATAAACAAACCTGTTTTTACTATAGTTCTTCCTAAAGGTTTTAGTTTAATTGGTTCTTCAATATTTGCTCTTAAGTCCATTCCTGCTGAGGCAATGGTTTCATAATGTGGTAAACTATGGCTTGATTTATTTATTATTTTTATCTGCATGTTATCTTTTTAATAATTGTTTGATCTCATTTTTTTCTGAAAACCAAATAACACTCAAAAATACAATTAACAATGAAATTCCCACTACATAATTGGCTCTAAATTGGTAGAATGAAATTCCCGAAAGTACAATTGAAAGCACTAAATAAAGTCCTATTTTTTTAAGATTATACGGTATTGGATAATATTTCCTTCCAAAATAAAATGATAATAACATCATAATACTATAAGCTGCTAAAGTTGCAACTGCAGAAGCCTTATAGCCATATTCAGGTATAAAAATAATATTGATTAAAAGTGTAATGATGGCTCCAATAATTGATATGTAGGCTCCAAACTTGGTCTTATCTGTTATTTTATACCAAACTGATAAGTTATGATAAATACCTAGGCAAAAGCTTGCTAACAGAATTATAGGCACTATCCACATAGCTTCCCAATAATCTGGATCTCTAATAATTATTACTTTTAGAAAATCTGAAAAAACGATAACTGTTAATAATATAGCTGATCCAAAAATCACAAAGTATTCTAAAATCTTAGCATAATTCTTTTGAGGATTTTCACTTTTTGCATGACTAAAAAAATAAGGTTCTATGCCTAACCTAAAAGCAGTGGCAAACAATGTCATAAACAAAGCTAGTTTATAACATGCTGAAAACATTCCAACTTCTTCTTCTGGATTTTTAGCTGTAGACAAATTACTATCTAATAAAATACGATTAAACGTTTCTATAGTAGTATATGCTAAACCAGCAATTAGAACAGGAAAAGCATAACGTAACATTTTTTTCCATAGTGTGATACTGAATTCATATTTAATCTTACCATAAAACGATAACATTAAAATTAACGTTATAGCACTTGCAAATAAGTTAGCTATAAGTACATAACTTATTTCGAAATCTGATTTATAAATTGAACCGAATAGATTATTATTTTTTGCCAAATCAGCTAATAGTAAGAAGAAAAACAAATTAAACCCAATGTTAATTGCAACATTAGTTATTTTTATAATAGCATATTTAACTGGCTTAGCATTAGCCCTTAACCATGCAAACGGTATAATAACTAACGCATCTAAAAATAAGACCCAAATTACAAAGTTTATATGCTGAACTTCAATATCTGTAGCCGTAGCTATTTGACTTTTAAATATAAATGCCAAAACAAAAACAACTAAAGAGGTGAAAATTATTGACATAGATGTAGTGCCAATGACTTTCTCTTTATTCTCTTCTTTGTTAAAAAAGCGAAAAAAAGCTGTTTCCATTCCGTAAGCCAACACAACATTAAAAATAGCAAACCAAGAAAATATTACAGATACTTTTCCATAAACTCCAACAGACATTACTTTGGTATAAAGTGGTGTAAGTAAAAAGCTTAACATTCTTGGTAGCACAGTTGCTAAACCATATATAAATGTTTGCTTAAATAATGTTTTTAGTCCGCTCAACTATTGTTTTTTTATCGCGCTAAAAATACGCTTTTGGTAAACGCTAACCAAAGATGTTAAAATACTACTTTAAAAATAAAAAAATCAATAATGATTCAAAACATATCACAAAAGACTCAACTTGTAAACTTTCTGATGAAACTATATTTATAATTATTTATGTTTGTTTAAAATCAAAATGATTTTTCATTGAATGGTAAAAAAAATCAAAGCTCTTTTTAGTAGGTATATTACTCTAGGAATTGATAAAAACACTACTAAAAATGAATTCAAGAAAATAAAACTATTAAACATTTTTTGCGTCACCTGGCAACTGTTTATTTTATTTTCTTTTATAGAAGACTACATAAAAGATCAACTCATACCAATGAGTTATATCTGCATGTTGTTTACTGTTTTTACTATTCAACTACTCCAATATTATAGAAAGTTTAATGCGGCTCGTATTTTATTTATTTCTGGTCTTACAATTACCGCTTTTGTTTATTCTAATTTTATTTATACTGAAGAACTTTTAGAATACTACTTCTTATTGCCTTTCGCAATCTCATTAATTTATATAGACAATAAAAAGATTAATGTTGTAACTTTTATTATTTGTTTATTGGGTCTTTACATTCCTAATTTATATTTTAAACATTATCCTGTTTCAGTTTTTAATAATCAGAATGTTCCATTTTTATTTTTTAGTATTTATGTAATAATAAACTACTTTAAAAGTACCAATATAAGAAATGAGAGGGTCTTAGAAGAGAGAAAACAAGAATTGGAAGAGATTAATAATTTTCAATCTCAATTTTTTATTAATATTTCGCATGAAATAAGAACGCCTTTAACTATTTTAAAAGGAGAAGTTGAACAATTAAAAGATTATGAAGAAAATATACCTGATATAAAAAATATTAGACATGGTATAAATACCGAGGTTAACAAAATAACTAATATGGTAAATGACGTCTTGGATTTATCAAAAATTGAGGCTTCTAAATTCACATTAAATACAAAAACAATAAATGGTACAGAACTATTGCAAAAGTTGTTTTTATCATTTGAAACTGTGTTTAAACGAAAAAACATCTCTTTTAGTTTAAAACCTATTCTTTATAATTATTATATCAATGCTGATAAAGTTCAAATAGAAAGAGCTATTAGTAATATAATTGTTAATGCGTCTAAATATACTAATGCAGGAGGTACAGTAACATTAAGTATCTATAGCGAAGAAAATCAGATAATACTATTAATAAAAGATAATGGCATAGGTGTTTCTAAAGAAAATATTAATAAAATATTTAAGCAATTTTATCAAGTGAAAAACGACATCAACTTGGCAGGAGGCAGTGGTGTTGGGCTCTCATTAACCAAAGAAATAATTAATTTACATGAAGGTAAACTATATGTAGAGAGTGAAATCAATAAAGGTTCCACCTTTAAAATAGTACTTCCTTTGGAATCTATAAAACCATTTGAAACATCAACTAATGAGAGTACTAAAGAAGTAAACACTTTAAATAATAGCTTAAGAAACAAAATTTATCAAGAAATCTTTTTAATTGTAGATGACAATTTTAAAATGCGTCAATATATATCACAAATACTTCATAAACAAGGATATAACTCTATACTAGTTGAAAACGGTGTTGAGGCCTTGCAAGTAGTTGAAGACAATAATGATGAGATTAGTTTTATTGTAACAGACTATATGATGCCAAAAATGAATGGAGTTAATTTCATTAAACAGTTAAAAGAAAGAAAAATTGATATTCCCGTTTTAATGCTTACAGCCAGACATGATAATGAAAGCCGTTTAGAAATATTTAGACTGGGAATAGATGATTATTTAACAAAGCCTTTTGAAAGTGAAGAATTGATTATTCGTGTACAAAATACGTTAAGAAATTATAAACAAAGAAATCAATATATAAATCAAGAAAATATTTCTACCGAAGAGATACAAAATACTGAAACATGGATAGATGATGTAGAGACCTTTATTTCAAAAAATTGTGGTACGCTTACGCTTAACCAAAACGAAATAGCCAAACATTTTAACATGTCTAGAAGCTCTTTGTACAGAAAAATAAAAACAGCTAGGGGAATGACTCCCAATAAATTAATTACAGAAATTAAATTACAAAAAGCACGTAAAATTATAACACATAACAGTGATATTTCTTTAAAACATCTTGCTTTAGAGGTAGGTTTTCAACATAGCTCTTACTTCTCTGAAATATTCTACCATCGCTTTGGCTTTAGACCTGTTAAAAAGAATAAGATCGTAAAATAATCGCTTAAATTAAACTGATTACATAGGGTGGTCTAATGTCGGCTTAGATTTCTTTTTATTTATATCAGAAATTTTAAAGTATTTTGTTTTGTCACCTTCCTTATAGCTAACCACACATTCATTATCATTCAATTCATAAGGAATTGGTTTTTCAACCTTTGGTAATGTATTTCCATACTCTTCTTTAGGATCTGCACTCATAATAATATCATGAGATTTGTTTTTATCGGTTTCAAACTTTGCCATAAATGTATTGTTTTTAGTATGAACTAGTTTAGCTTGTTTTTTCCTGAAGTAGACACTATCTAATTTAATATTATTTATGTCTTGCGGCAATACAAGAAATAAATTAAGTCCGGATCCCATTCCTCTTGCTGGGTTAGACCACTCTTTATAATAAACTTCTTTAAACTTCACAGGAGATTTACCTTCTAATTTTTGCGTACTCGCACATTGTGAAAAACTCATCATAACTACAGCTATTAAACTAAAAAATATAAGCTTTTTTGCTAGTTTCATAATAATACATTCTGTTGTTTAAAGATAATAATTACAAAATGGGTGCCATAAAAAGAGCCTGCGAAATGCAGAATTGAAATGAAGTATCTTAATTTTGTACTAATCCTTATAAAATCATCCTATATTACAATTCAAAATTTATTCTGGTTGTATAGCAGATTTTGTTTCTATTGCTCCTAAAGATTTTAAATAGTCTACAAGCTCTGTATTAGAATTTTTTTCGGAAACATACAAAACATTTTCATTACTCAAATTAGCAAAATGTAAATCTGCTTTATTTTCTAATAAGACTTTAACAGCTTCAAGACTATTATTTTTATTTTTTTCTTTATTTACTAATAATTCAACACAATTCTTAGTAATGCCATTTACAGGAAAATTATCATAAAGACTTGCCGCATGCATTAGAGGACTTATTTGATTTTTTGAAGATAACTGATTCACATTTGCACCATTATCTATTAAGAATTTTAACATAATTACATCTCCTCTTGCTGCTGCATAATGTATTGCTCCTAAATCACAAGTTGTATTAAGATAAGATACTTTAGCATTATTTTCTATTAATGTCTTTGAAATTAATGTGTCTTTTGAAAAAAGAAAACTTTCATTTATTAATTCTTGAGATAAGTTTTCTTCATTAAGAATCTTTTTTAAAAGCTCTATATTTTTAGTATTTCTAACTGTTTCGACAAAAAGATTTTCTTTCTCATTTTTCGTTAATCTGTTGTAAAAAACATCTCTTATTTTTAAATTATTAGAAGTAATTCCTAAATCTCGTACTGTTTCATTTTTAGAATTCTTCACAGTATCTACTGCTTTAGCTTTTAAAAAAAGATTAATTATATCTATATTCTGTTTCTTAAGAGCTAAGTGTAAAGGTGTTTCTTTTTTATCAGATTTACTTATTATATTCAAATCTGCATTACTACCTACTAATTTCTTTACCAATTTTAAATTATTATTGTGTACTGCATAATGTAAAGCCGTAAATCCATTTTTGTTTTCTATTACATTAAGGTCAACAGATCTTTCTATTAATAAATCTACTAATCTATCATTAGATCCAAAACTTGCGATTAATAGTGGCGTAAGGTTTATAGAATCTACAGAGTTTAATTTATAATTATCCTTAATTAATTGTTTACTAATTTTATAAGATCCATATTTTAATGCATAGTGTAATGCTGTTCCTCCTCCAAAAAAATTAACAGTATCTATGTCTATTTTTTTTCTGTGTTCTTGAAAATTAATTAAATCATCATTTTCAATGGTTTCTATTATATCTATTGGTTTGTTGTTATTACAAGACACAATTAGTAAAAAAATAGATAGGCAGGTAATATGTAATTTCATTTATCAGTATTTGAGGTTATTAAAAGAAATGAATTTTATAAACAACTGCGAAATATAACTATAATATTTAATTGTTATGAATAATCTATAAAAAAACGAAAGCCTAACAGATAAGTATTTCGATAAGCTGTAAATAGAGTATTAATAGCTTTAGTATTAAAGCAATATTTAGACAGCTTCTTTTTAATGTCTAATTTTTAAGTTCTTTTATTACACTTAATTCTTTAAGTATTTGCTTTCTTATAAAAAGGGCTAGTGTTATTAAAACAAGTATTCCTGATATTAGAATGTAAATATAAAAACCATATGACAACCCTTGTTTAAATATTGGTAACAACATTATAAACCCAATACTATACATAATAAGAATTATGGGTGTTATTACATAATGTGTTTTTAGTCTATTCTTAGAATAAGAAACTATTTTACTTTTATAAGTTTTAGTACTTACTGTTATTTTTATCTGTTGAAGTTTTCTAATGCTGAAAAATTCAATAAAAACTCTTATAAGTAGTGAACTGGCCATTAAAATTAATGCTATTAATGCTACAGTATTTTTATAAGCAGTTATGTAGAAAAAGAACCCTAGTAATACTACAATAGTTATTGTTAGTATTATACTTGTAATTTGTTGTTTTCTATTAAGAAAAGCCACTTTTTGAATAATGTCTTTGGCACCATTAATAGGTGTGTTTTGCACAGGTTGATCTTCCCATTCTGATTTTAAATCTTCAAATGTTATCATTTTTTTACGCATTTAGTTAATTCACTTTTAATTCTATGTATTCTCACTCTTACTGCTTCATGCTTTAATCCCATAATTTCAGCTATCTCCTTTTGAGGCAATCCTTCTAGCTCCAATAAAATAATACTCTTGCTGTCTTTACTTAGTGTATTGATGCAATTATATAGTTGTTTTAATTTTTGCTCTTTATCTTCTGAATCATTTTCGTTTTCCATCTCCTGAACCTCTCCAAAGAGGTTTAATGGTTTTTTATTTCTTAAACTCAATAAACAGGTGTTTACTGTTATTCTATAAATCCATGTAGAGATACTAGATTCATTTCTAAATGAATTCAAATTTTCCCATACCTTAATGAATACATCTTGAGCAATATCTTTGGCTAACATGCTATCGCCATTAGAGTACCCCATACATAAACGCATCACTTTTGAGTAATTAGCATCATAAAGTGCTTCAAACTTAGTTTCTAAGTTGCTCATATAGTTTATTGTATTGCCGTTTTAATTGTTGTTAAAAACCATTCTGGTTGATCATACATGATAAAATGTGCAGCATCATTTGCATACTTTATAGTGTAATTTTCAAGGTTTTTATATTGGGTTTGGTAGGTGTTTTTAACGGTTTCTGCTCCATAAGGGTGTGTTGCTCCTAAAATTAATACTGGTACTTTTATTTTACCAACATCTTCTCTTAAATCTAACTTAAGCAAATCTGTATAACCATAAACATATGTTTTTCTATCAGATGTTTTAATCCATTCTTTTATTTGAGTATGCTTACTTTTATTTAAACACATTCCTGTAGCAAATTTGTTTGCTAAATTATCAAACTCAACATCATTCATTTCTAATAATTGCTTATTGTAAGGCGTATCATACTGAATATAATCTTTGTTAAAGTTTGGCATCATCAATGCACCTACAGATGGTAGTGCATCTACTACAATTACTTTATTAAATTTAGTGCCATCTGAAGCTAACCATAAGGCTAAAGATCCTCCTAAACTATGACCTATTAAAGTGCTATTTTCTAATTTTTGTTCAGAAATGTAATTACTAACACATTCTTTTATTTTTGGTAGCCATGGTTTTTCTATAGCTGGTAGACCTCCAAAGCCAGCAAACGTAAACACATGACATTCTTTGGTTTTAGATAATTCTGAAACAAGATCGTTCCAAACTTCTCCTGTACAAGTAAATCCTGGAAATAATAATACTGGTTCTCCTTTACCTATAACCTCTACTTTGAATGCCTTGTTTTGAGCAAATGATGCTATTGATATTAAAAATACTGCTACTAATAAAATGTTCTTAATTGTTTTCATGTTATTCATTTTTTTAATTGATTTTCCCTTTAGATACAAAACCAAAAAAATGTTACATAAAAATTTCAAAAAAATAAAAACCCCACTAAAAAGTGAGGTTTTGAAAGCTTTATAAGGTTATGTTCTTTCTAATAAAAAGCCCATACATCATTCGTGCTAAAACTATCATCAATATTACCACTTATAACCCACAGTTGACCTTTAAAAACTACCGAGGTATGTTTATCTCTATTTCCAAATGCAATATTGGTAACTTCTTCATTCCATGTAACACCATCTGATGATGACCATATATCACTATTATCTCTATACCCAGCAATAACATATAATTTATTATCATAAACTACTGTTGTATGGTCAAGTCTTTCTGAAAATGTGGCATTAGTAGTAACTTCAGTCCAAGTGATACCATCCTCTGATGACCATACATCATGTTTTCTAGCACTTCCATCATAACCACCTATTACCCATAGTTTATTATTAAAAACTACTGTTGTATGATTACTTCTTGATGTGAATCCAGCATTTGAGGTAACTTCTGTCCAAGTAATACCATCTTCAGATGACCATACATCATTTTTTCTACTTCCATCATAACCACCTATTACCCATAATTTATTATTATAAACCACTGTTGTATGAGCAGTTCTTGCTGCAAATGCGGCATTAGCAGTCACTTCGTTCCAAGTGATACCATCTTCAGATGACCATACATCATTGTTGTCACTTCCACTATAACCTCCAATAACCCAAATCTTGTTATTAAAAACTACTGTTGTATGACCATATCTTCCTGAAAACTCTGCATTAGCAGTCACTTCGTTCCAAGTAACGCCATCTTCAGATGACCATACATCGTTATCTCTTTTGGTGGTAAACCCTCCTATGACCCATAGTTTACCATCAAATACCACAGAAGTATGTAGACTTCTCTCTCCAAAAGCAGCATTTTCAGTTAATGCTGTTCTCGAGAAATTAATTTTTCCTGTGGCAAATGAACGAACTGCACTGCTTATTGTGGCACCTCCGTCATCTACTGCTTCTACTTTCCAATAATAGGTTTGTTCTGCTTGTAAGGTTTCTGTTAATGAAAAACTAGTAGTACTAAGGTTTTCCGCAAATAAAGTGGTCGGGATTTCATTCATATCTACATATAAATTATAGGTCACATTTTCCCCATCTGGGTCTGTAGCAGTTTCCCAAGTAAAAATTGGTAATCTGTCTACCTCTGTTCCATCTACAGCTGGTTCTAATAGATTGAATTCATTTGGTGGTATATTAGCTGGTTCCCCATCACCTTTAGAGCAACTTGCAAATAAAATAAACATACTTAAAACAAGTAGCTGTTTAAGATTTTGATAATTTAGTTTCATTATTTCTGATTTTTATATTTTTAAAAATTTAGACTTTATTTAATCAAAAGCCCATACATCATTTTTTCTATCATTATTATCTATTCCACCAATAACCCATAATTTATCATTATGAGATACAGATGTATGATGGCTTCTTTCTAAAAAGTCAGCATCATCTGAAGGAACCTCAGTCCAGGTAACACCATCTGAGGATGACCATATATCACTCATATAGCTGCCATTATCACCTCCAATAACCCATAATTTATTAGAGTAAACTACTGTAGAGTGTAAATATCTTCCTGGAAATCCAGCATCGGCTGTTTCCTCTGTCCAGGTAATACCATTATAAGATGACCATACATCATTTTCATAAGTACTGTTTCCACTACGTCCTCCAATAATCCATATTTTATTATTAAAGACAACCGTTGTATGGCGACTTCTTTCAGTAAAAGGAGGGTTAGAATTAGCTTCCGTCCAATTAACACCATCTTCAGAATACCATACATCATTTTTGAAATCACCATCATGTCCTCCAATAACCCATATTTTATCACTATGGGCCACAGATGTGTGAAGATATCTCTGTGAAAACCCAGCATCAGCAGTTTCTTCTGTCCAAGTAATACCATCTGGAGATGACCATACATCTTTTTTTCTAGTTCCATCAAAACCTCCTATAACCCAGAGCTTATCATCATAGACTACAGAGGTATGACCATATCTTCCTGAAAACGCAGCATTATCTGTAACCTCTGTCCACGTAGCACCATCACTTGATGACCATACGTCATTTTCAAAAATTCCGCTTCCACTGCGTCCTCCAATAACCCATAATTTACCATTAAAAAAGACTGAAGTATGTAAGTCTCTTTTTGAAAATTCGGCGTTAGTAACAACCGCAGTAGAAGAAAAATCAATGCTCCTTGTAGTAAATGAACGAATAGCACTACTTGTTATAGCTCCCCCTTCATCTATGGCTTCTACTCTCCAATAATACGTTTGGTTTTCTTGTAATAACTCACCACGTATTAAAGCAGTAGGAGAAATTAGACCTGCTAAACGCCATTGTGTTGCTTCTTCATTGGTATCTAAATAAAAGGTATAAGTTATAGCTTCTCCATTTGGGTCTGTAGTTGCTTCCCATGTAAAATCAAGTTGTCTACCTACATTTGTAACATCTGCCGCAGGTGTTAATAAGTTAAATGCATTTGGTGGGGTGTTTTCGCCTACTATCACATTGCAAGTGTATTGTTCTGTACTACCGTCTTCGGCTGTTACGGTATAAATAACTGGTGAACTAAAGTCTTGAACTCCTGTTAGGTTAATAGTAGCCAATTCTGATACACTTATTGTTGGTGTTAAAGCCGATATATCTGTACCATACGGAACGTTTACAGTAATGGTTTTTTCTGATGCTGAAATAGTTCCTGTTACTGCTTCATTTAACACTGCATTATCTGCTGAGTTAAATACAAAACTTAAAAGTGCTTTTCCATCACTAAGAGTTGTTTCACCTTTAGAACAACTTCCTACTACAATAAGCATACATAAAACAAGTAGGTGCTTGAGATTTTGGTAATTTGGTTTCATTTTCTGGTTTTATTTAAAAATTCTGTGTAAAAAACAGAAATTTATTTCGCATTATTCAGTCAATTATAATCGCTAAACAGTCAATTTCATGGGTAATCGGTATTATTCTTTTAATATTTATGATTTAAACATGTATTTGAAGCATTAAAAGTTAATTATATTAAATAGGTGTTCTTAATTGAAGGCAAAAACGTTATTTTGTTTTTCAAAATTCTCTTTATCATTTGTTACCAAACCGCCTATTAATCATAATTTATTATCAAGAGACTACACTTACTATGAGAGTATCTGGGAGAAAATGATGCATTTACAGTCTCTTAAATCTAAGTTACTCCATGTAAGGACGACCATACATCAACTATTTTTAGAATATTTTTTGCCCAATCCCAATCACTTATACCCATCTTAGTTGCAATAGATATTAATTATTTTTTCGTTGTTTAAATAACCATTTGAATATTAATTCTCCTTCTAACTGGTTGACCCAAGAATAATGACATAAATTACCACAAGAGCCTCTATTTTCAGTATAAAAATAATTTCTCCCTGCCTCGATTTCTTCTTCAATTTGTTCTTGGGTTAGTTCAAAAATTTGAGCGTCTAAAGTATTTGTAATTACAGGGTTAAAATTATTATTTTGCAGGTACATAAAAATCGGTCTACTAGTTAGTATGGATTGTTCATTATCGGAAACATGGACAATATTCCAAATTGAAATGTCATTATAAACCCCATTAGAAATATCATTAATTATTGCATCTGCACTAATAGCTGAATTACTTAACGGAACGATAGCAGCAGCCTTATTTTTAAGTTTTTGACCTAATTCCCAAACAGAACCACCACCTGCGGAATGACCAACAAAATAAATTCTATCCGCATCAATTTGATATTCTGAGGTCAATTCTTCAATTAATTCGTTCAAGAAGTCTTGAGAAGCCTCATCACTCCAACCACCATAACCATCAATATTAAAGATGTTTAAATGAATATTAGGAGCTACTACATAAGCGGGATATTGTTGTTGTTTTACTTCCTCTATCCATGCCGTTGCCATATAATTTGATGGATGATGCGCAAGAAAAAATTCCTCTGTATTAAAGAGGTATTCCGAACCATGTAACGAAACTATTAAAGGAAAAATTTTATTAGAAACAGTAGCCTGAACTGGTTCAAAAAAGCTATATGGAATTAAAGTTTCTTTTGCATTGTATGTATGATTGTGTTGGTGTTTGGTGAACTCATACGTATAATTAGGTGGAACTATAATCTCCGTACATACACCATTTATACAAACTCCGTTACAATCTGCATCAGAATCGCATTCATCAACAGAGCCATTGCAATTATCATCAATATCATTGGGTGTTTCTGTAGCATTCGGGTGTATTGTGTCGTTTGCATCGTTGCAATCGAAATTATTATCTACGTATCCATCAGGTTTTGTACAGGATTCTTGAGTGTTATTGGCATCTCCATAACCGTCTGCATCTGTATCTAGATACCATGTAACCTGTTTGCAAGGCACTTGCTCATTAGATGATGAACAAGAATATAAGGCAAGAAAAGTTAATACTAAGTAGGTAACTTTTTTCATGTTTTGTATTTAAAACTAGAGTAGTCTAATTATTTATAATGTTATTTTATAATCTTTTTAAACACTCTTACTTTGTCTTGATTTGGTAAGCTAACCTTAACAATATAAATACCTGAGGGTAGATTTTGATTTGATACAGTTTGCCCCATAATATTGTATATCTCTAATTGCGCTTTGCTATAGTTAGAAACAAATTGCTTGTTGCGCGCATATATTTTTAAGTTGTTATGGTTATGCGCTTTATTGCTTAATACTGCGCTACCAAATTCTATATTATTTATTGATGGGTAAGTACTTCCTGAAGTAGTAATAATTCTTACTTCATCGACATTATCAAAACTAGCATCTAAACTAACCGACACACTGTTTCCTCCAGAATTTCCAGTGAATGTTGTTGAAGCTACCTGATTATTATCTCTAAAACCTAGCACCGTCATTGGTTGACTATTATTGTTTCCCCAATCATACCATTCAAAGCCATTAATTTGAAACTCTAACCCGTTAGCTTCTTTTATGATTTGCCCTTTCCAGTCATCATCAACTGAAGGTGCAAAATAAGTAGTGAGTCCTGAAAAGCCATCTGCTGTACCTAAATCATTGTTAGAGTACCATTCTATTTCTCCTAAATTATTTAACGCATCATTAACGTTATAAATTTCTATTGTTAATCCAACGATATCAGTTGATCCTCCATCTCCGTCATTTACAGTACCATCATCCCAAGTAGCTCCCGGATCTGATGAAAATATTAAAGTTTGAGCTTCTGCTCTATTGTAAAAAACAAATAGAAAAGTGATAAATATTAAAAATGTAATTTTTTTCATGAGTTTTAATTATTGGAGTTAACTAGGGTTCCAAATAAATTAAAAATTAACCTCAATTTTATATCACTTTCAATCAATAACCTGTCAAAATTAACACTTGTAAGGTTTTACTTTTTTAAATAATCACTAATTCATCAAAAATCATCACAAATCAATCAACTAGCATATTTGCTAGAATAAATGACAATAAATTTTCTATGTTTACCATAAAAAAGCAGTACAATTTGATGATTAATAAAATTAGCAATTTAATTAATGCTTATAGTACAATAGGAGCAGAAGAAGATACTAGTGCCTATGAGCTAAAAAAAATTAAACTCTTACAGATTTTCTGTTCTGTTTCATATTTAGTATTTATATCTAATTTTATAGAGAGGTATTTTTTTACCAAAAATGAACAATCTTTAGCTATTAAAGTTTTTGTTTGCTTAATTATTACTATAATTTCTGTTCAATTACTTCAATATTTTAAAAAACATTTCTTAGCTCGTATTCTATACATTTTCTTCCTGTTTTCAGTTCCATTTGTCTTTTCTAACTTTTTATATCCTGGGCAGCTTTTAGAGTATTATATTGTATTAACTCCCGGAGTTGCATTGATTTTTTTGGAAAATAAAAAAGTAATTTTTGCAACGCTTATAATATCTATACTGGCGCTTATCTTTCCCAATCTATATTTTAAACATTATCCTATTTCTGTTTTTAATAGTGTAAATCCTCCTGTACTAACTATTAGCGTTTATGTGATGGTTAGTTATTTCAAAAAACTAAATTTTAAAAATGAAAAAGCACTTGAAGAAAGAAGACAAGAATTACAAGACCTTAATGACTTTCAATCTCAATTCTTTATTAATATTTCACATGAAATAAGAACACCTTTAACGCTTATTAAAGGGGATATTAATCGACTTGAAAATCACGAAAATGAATTACCTAGTATAAAGCTTATTAAACAAGGTTTGGATAAGGAGATAAACAAAATAAACTCTATTATAAATGATGTACTAAACTTATCAAGAATTGAACCGTCTAATTTTAAGCTGAATATAAAAACCATTAGTGCTACTGAGCTTATTCAAAAATTATACATCTCATTTGAAACACTTTTCAATCAAAAAAACATCGATTTTAATCTAGACCCCATATTAAATAATGTCTTAATCAAAGCTGATATTATTTATTTAGAAAGAGCTATTGGTAACATATTATTAAATGCTTCTAAATATACAGAGCAAGGTGGAAAAGTAACATTAAGTTTAACTGTGCAGAATGACATTATTGGAATTTCTATAAAAGATACAGGCATTGGAATTCCTATAAGAGAAATTCATAAAATATGTAATCAATTTTATCAAGTTAAAAACCATATTAATAATTCGGGAGGCAGTGGTATTGGGTTATCCTTTACTAAAGAAATTGTTAATTTACACCAAGGTATACTTCAAATTGAAAGTGAAGTTAATATTGGAAGCCATTTTAAAGTAATACTACCTTTAAAAGAAATGCAGCATTTAGATACTTTAAATACTACAAATCTTATTATAGAAAACACTACAGAGCTTTCTTTAAATACTAGTAAAAATAAAGAAGAAGTCATTTTAATAGTTGATGATAATTCTAAAATGCGTAACTACATAGCTAGGTTAGTTTATAAGCAAGGTTATATATGTATACAAGCGGAAAATGGTACTGAGGCATTAAATATATTAGAAAGTAGTAAAGTTGACTTTATTATTACCGATTATATGATGCCTAAAATGGATGGTTTTGATTTTGTTAAACACTTAAAAAAAAATAAAATTGACCTGCCTGTTTTAATGCTTACAGCCAGACATGATAATGAAAGTCGTTTAAAAGTATTTAGATTAGGGATAGACGATTTTTTAACTAAGCCTTTTGAAAATAATGAGCTTATTGTGAGGATAGAAAACGCATTAAAAAATTACAAACAAAGAGTACAATTTATTAATCAGGAAAACATCTCTACTGAAGAAATTGAAGACACCAAAAATTGGATAGATTTAGTTGAGAATTTTATTTCAGAAAACTGCTCCTCTTTTGAATTCAAACAAAATGATATTGCAGAAAACTTCAACATGTCTGAAAGTACATTATACCGAAAAATTAAAGCTGTTAGAGGAATGACACCTAATAAACTAATAACTGAGATAAAATTACAAAAGGCTCGTAAAATAATTGAGCACACTACAGATGTTTCTTTAAAACAATTGGCATTAGAAGTTGGTTTTCAGCATACATCTTATTTTTCAAAAATATATCAAACACGTTTTGGTAATAAGCCTATTGAAAAGTAAAAATAGACTTGTTTTATAATTAAAAAGAGGTCGTCTAAAAATTACTTTTTAGACGACCTCTAAAAGTAAGAAATTCCAATTTTATTTTACAGTACATATAAAATATTTTCATGAATTCCTTTCCCTGATAATTCTACTTCTTGAATTGAATTAATTACTACTGTTCTTGTTTTTTGAACAGCATTATTACTATCTAAATCCTGAACATTATAAGTTATAACATAGGTGCCTATAGTATTACTATCAATAGTATCACCGCCAATAATTATACTTCCTGTTAAATCTCCGTCTTCAGCATCCGTAGCAGTTGCTCCCAGTTCTAAATAAGTATCTCCTACATTTAAATTAACAATAGCGTTTCCTATTAAAGTTATCACTGGTACCGTTCCATTTGCTATATTGTCCACTTGATTTAAAAATTCTTCTATCCATGTATAACCACTTGGAGCTAAATCATTATGATCTTCACCATTTGGAACATTGGCTTGAAACCATACCTCTGGTATATGAGGATTAGAGTCATAATAATTAGCATCTCTAGTATTTGTAGGCAATATTGGATATGTCAAAACACTTGCATTTCTGTTATCTAAATAACTGCCAGGCGTAGTTGTGTTACTTGTTCCGTTTAAAACATCTTCTATATAAGCTGTATCTACAGAATCTAAAAAGATATTTATTGATCCATCAGCATTAAGCGTTTTGTTAGCGCCTACGTCATTTAAAACAGATGTGTAAGCATCATTAGCCGATTGAATAGTAACCGCCTCCCCAAAGAGTGACAATTGATTATTTAATTTAAATGGCGTTTGGTAGTATGTGTAATTAATTTCAGTAGATGTGTACCATTCAAACACATTAGACCAATTATCTTGACCACTCACTAGATTAGTATTTACACTTTCTATTCTATTTTCACTTACAAAAGCTTGCGGGTTATTATAGTTAGTAGTTAAATACGTAGCTATTCTGTTACCATCACCATATAATGCAACAGATTGCTGTCCTCCTTTATAGTAATTACCAATAATATTTGTTCTACTGTTGTTAAACATATTTGTTAGCCGATTCAAATAGTTATATACCACGTTATTGATGACTTCTGCATCTGCATTGCCAGAAACATTAGGGAACCTGTGAGAAATATTTATAAATAGATTATTTAAGCAGCTATTTGTGCCTGCTAAAGAGCTTCGACCATCTTGCACTACAGCACCCATCAACATGCCAGTGGTGCTATCTCCAAAAATGGAATGCTGTACGGTAACATTTCCTTGGCCGTCTGTTGTATCATTGTCATCTTGAAAAGAAATACAAGACGTACCAACCACATAACGCCCAGAAATATGATCTACTATTACATTGTTACCGCCTGAAAAAGTGAGAGCAGCTGCATTACCTGCTGTTTGCAGCCAATGAGTAGATACTACTCTTATATGTCTAACTATTACATCATTAGTCTTGAAAAAACCTATTGTTTGCCCCTCTATGGTAATCCCTCCATTTGGCGCAGTTTGACCGGCTATTGTAACGTTACTATGAGTATTATTTAAAAAAATAGGACTATTTAGTTGTATAGTTCCAGATACATCAAAAACAATAGTTCTTACTCCTGTACTTGTTAAAGCTTCTCTAAAACTACCTACGCCACTATCATTAAGGTTTGTTACATGTATCACTGTTCCGCCCCGTCCACCAGAAGTGTAAGCGCCTGCGCCTTTTGCTGTTGGAAATGCTAATAAAGGTCTGTCCTCTCTTAATTGAATTATTGCAGAACTATTAAAACTATTTATAGTATAGCCTACTGAAGGTTCTATATTAATAGTTACATTTTCTACGCCTGCCACCGTATCTATTTTAGTTATTTCCAACTCTTTACTTAGATCTTGTGGAGTAAAAACAATACTATTATTTGAAATATTAACTTTTGAAGTAGATCCCGATACAGAATAATTTACAGTTAAATTACTTGTAGGAAAATCATCTAAAAAAAATCTAACTTTTGCTTTATTATTGTTAGCATAAGGCAATATTGTTTTTATATTTATTTCTGTCATAAAAACTTAGTTTAAAGTTATTAATACATCATCTAACTGAATATAGTCTCCTACTGAAGCATTATACATGTCTACTCTTAAAGTAGCTACACCGCTAGCAGTTGCAGTTAGACTTCTTGTATATTCTGTTTCAGTTGTTGTAAAAGATATATCAGAATCTATATTCACGTTAGTTACTCCTACATTAAGAAACATTTCATTAGATAAACTTCCAAAACCTTTAAATGTTAGATTATAAGTCTCCCCATTTATAACTGGAAAATTAAACGACATTCTTATAATTCCAGAAGCATTAGCTGTGGCTCTTACACTATACGTACCGTTCCCGTTAGACACGGATGTTATATTTACCGGTGAACCACCATCCCCAATATTATTTACACTGTTAGAATCATTAGTTGCACTTAAAGCATTTGATTCATTATAAATATTAACAGAAACGGTATAAGAATTAAACTCCCCCATACAGACCCAGTTATCAACACCTCTTCTGGCATACGTCATGGGTTTAAAAGGTGTTTTTGTCTCATTAGTAACCAAAGTAACACCATTAGCACCTTTTACCTGTAATTTTCCTGTATTTTCTTGCATAAAAGTGAAGGCAACATCTTCACCAAAATCTACACTTGCATTATCAGGTATAGTTATTACATAATCATTTCCAGATGTATTGAATAATATTTTACCTATATCATCAATAGTAAGGGTATAATCTGCGGTAATTTCTAACCATGCTAAAGGTGAATATGAAGATTCACTTTCAATTGTTTTTACTTTGGTAGCTAACTCATCTATTGAGTTATAACCTACTTGATTAGATTTTGTTCTATCATCTAATTCTGTTACTAGGTCAGTGTAACCACTGAGGTCTTTTTGATTCATTTCTTACGTTTTTAAGGATTAATGATTTAACATAAAAGAGTCTTTTCTATCTAATAATTGAAAGTAAACACTTTAAATTATATGTTTTTAAAAGAATTTTCTTCTGTTTATTGTAAGAACGAGACCCCTATAGACCTTATTGTTATGTAAGTTTAAGTTTTATGAAAAATTAACATGAACAATGTATAATTATTGCTTTTTTATGAAGAATTTAAGTTTTAAAAATGCAAAAACCTTACCAAAAATGGTAAGGCTCATATATTTTGAGATGCTGAAACAAGTTCAGCATGACAATTAGTTGTTTTAACGTTTTTTGCTTTTCTCTAATTTGACTACGTCCAATTAGTTGTTCAACGCTTCCGCTCCACCAACAATTTCTAAAATCTCATTGGTAATAGCAGCTTGTCTTGCTTTGTTGTATGTTAATTTTAACTGATCTCTTAATTCTGTTGCATTATCTGTTGCCTTGTGCATTGCAGTCATACGTGCACCATGTTCACTCGCAAAAGAGTCTCTAATAGCTTTATAAAGCTGTGTTTTTAAAGACTTAGGTATTAACTGTTCAACAATCTCTAATTTAGAAGGCTCAAAAACATAATCTAAATTTGCACTGGCTTCAGCTTCTGCCTCAACAGGTACTATTGGCAAAAATTGTTCGGTCATTACTATTTGTGTAGCAGCATTTTTGAATCTGTTGTAAACTAATTCAATTTTATCATACTCACCACTCACAAACTTATCCATTAAATCTTGAGCAATTTCGGCAACGTTATCAAAGGTTAAATCATCAAAAACATCACTATTGTTAGCTATAATTTTTTCTGATCTTTTAAAAGCATCATTCGCTTTTTTACCAATGGCAATATAAGACACCTCTTTGTTGGCATATACATCATTAGTTAACCTGGTAACTTCTTTTACTATGTTCGAGTTAAAAGCACCACATAAACCTCTATTAGAAGTAATGGCTACAATTAATACTTTATTAACATCACGTTGTGTTGCAAACTTGCTTCCAGAATCTCCTTCTAAAGTTGCACTTAAGCTTTGTAAAAGCTCTGTTAACTTATCTGAATAAGGACGCATTGCTGTAATAGCATCTTGTGCCTTCTTTAATTTAGCAGCAGATACCATTTTCATGGCACTGGTAATCTGCATGGTAGAAGATACCGATGATATTCTGTTACGTATTTCTTTAAGATTCGCCATATTTTAGTTTTTAGTTATTAGTAATTAGCTGTTAGAAAAGTTCTAATGACTAGCTACTAAAATCTAATTACGCACTATATTTTCCTGATAAATCTTTAGCAACTGCTGTTAAGGTATCAATTACCTCATCCGTTAACTTACCTGCTTTTAAAGTATCTAGAACACCTCTATGTTTCGCATTTAAGAATTCTATAAAATCTCTTTCAAATTCTTTTACTTTATTTACAGGAACATCTTTTAATAAGTTTTTAGATCCAGCATAAATAATTGCTACTTGATCTTCAACTGTATAAGGATCATTTTGCGCTTGTTTTAAAATCTCAACATTACGCTTACCTTTATTAATTACATTTAATGTAACTGCATCTAAATCTGAACCAAATTTTGCGAATGCTTCTAATTCACGAAACTGAGCTTGGTCTAATTTTAATGTACCTGATACTTTCTTCATTGATTTTATCTGAGCAGAACCACCAACACGAGATACAGAAATACCTACGTTAATTGCTGGACGTACACCAGAGTTAAATAAATCACCATCTAAGAATATCTGTCCATCTGTAATAGAAATTACGTTTGTTGGAATATATGCAGAAACGTCACCAGCTTGTGTTTCAATAATAGGTAAAGCAGTTAAAGATCCACCACCTTTTACTATTGGTTTTAAAGAATCTGGTAAATCGTTCATGTTCTTAGCAATTTCATCATCTGCAATTACTTTAGCAGCACGCTCTAATAAACGAGAGTGTAAGTAGAAAACGTCTCCAGGATACGCTTCACGTCCTGGTGGACGACGCAATAATAAAGATACCTCACGATAAGCTACTGCTTGCTTAGATAAATCATCATAAACAATTAAAGCTGGTCTACCAGTATCTCTAAAATACTCACCTATTGCAGCTCCTGCAAATGGTGCATATACTTGCATTGGCGCAGGGTCTGATGCATTTGCAGCAACAATTACAGTGTAAGCTAAAGCTCCTTTTTCTTCTAAAGTTTTAGCAATTCCTGCAACTGTAGAAGCTTTTTGACCAACCGCTACATATACACAGAATACAGGTTCACCTGCATCATAAAATTCTTTTTGATTTAAGATAGTATCAATACAAACTGTAGTTTTACCAGTTTGTCTGTCACCAATTACCAACTCACGTTGTCCTCTACCAACTGGAATCATAGCGTCAATAGACTTAATTCCTGTTTGCATTGGCTCATCAACTGGCTGACGGTAAATAACACCAGGTGCTTTACGCTCTAATGGCATTTCATATAAATCACCACCAATAGGTCCTTTACCATCAATTGGGTTACCAAGTGTATCAACAACACGTCCAACCATTTCTTCTCCTACCTTAATAGAAGCAATTCTTTCTGTACGTTTAACTGTTGTACCTTCTTTAATTTCTGTTGAAGGCCCTAATAATACTACACCAACGTTATCTTCTTCAAGGTTTAATACAATACCTTCAAGACCGTTATCAAACTCAACTAACTCACCATATTGTGCGTTAGATAATCCATAAACACGTGCAATACCATCACCAACAGTTAACACACTTCCTACTTCTTCTAATGAAGCAGATGCTTCAAATCCTGCCAGTTGTTGTTTTAAGATCGCTGATACTTCAGCTGGTTTTACTTCTGCCATCTTTTTATTTGTTTTGGTAAACTATCTTAGTTTAATGAAAATTCTCTTTTTAATTTATTTAATTTGTTTTGAACACTCGCATTAAATTGCTTGTCTCCAATACGTAATATAAAGCCTCCAATAATACTTTCGTCTACAATATTTTCTACTTCAACAGCTTTATTAGTTAGCTCTTTTATTTTAGCCAATACTTTTATCTCAAGATCTTTAGTCATTGGTACAGCTGTAGTAACTTTTGCTACTTCTTTACCATTAAGCTCATCAAATAACACAGTATATTTTTGAGCTACATCTCCTAAAATATCTATGCGCTTATTAGCTATTAATATGTTGAATAACTCAGCACTAATTTTATTAATCTTTGGAAAAATTTGAGAAAGCGCTCCTTTTTTAAGCTCAGTTTTAATAACCGAACTTTTAAGCACTTGATCTAACTCTTCACTTTCTGAAATAGTTTTAGCAATAGCAAGCATATCTTTATTTACAGCTTCTGCTGCTTTTTGATCACTAGCTAAACTAAGTGCTGCTTTTGCATATCTTACTGCTGCTCTAGCCATATTTTAGTTATCCTTTTGAAAAGGAAGTTTTAATTGGTTAAACTTTAGCTTTTTTTAACTCAACTTAATAGACACTTCGACTCCGCTCAGTGTGACACAATGTGTCAGTTTAAAGTTGCTTCACCTAACATAGACTCTACTAACTTCTCTTGCTTGTCTTTATTAGATAATTCATCACGTACTACTTTTTCAGCTATCTCTATAGATAAGTTAGCAACCTGAGATTTTAAATCTGAAATAGCTGCTTTCTTTTCTGTTTGAATTGCTGCTTGAGCTTGTGCCATTAATTTAGATGCTGCTTCATTAGCTTCTTCTTTAGCATCTTCAATCATTTTATTTTTCATCTCACGAGCTTCCTTAAGCATTTCATCTCTTTCTGCTCTAGCTTCGTTTAATAACCTTTGATTATCAGCTTGAAGGTTTTGCATTTCTTTTCTAGCATTATCTGCTTCATCTAACGCGTTTTGAATTCCTTCTTCACGCTCACTTAAAGAATTTAAAATAGGTTTCCATGCAAATTTTGCTAACAAGAATAGTAAAAGCAATAAAATCACTAATTGCATTGCAAACAAACCAACTGAAAAATCATTAAAAATATCCATAATTTATATTTTTTGCTGTTTAATTTTAAAAAAACACCTCTACAACCAACCGTTGTAGAGAATGTTTTACTTTTTGAGGTTTTTTTAAGCTAATAATAAAGCTCCAAAAGCTAAACCTTCTAATAAAGCTCCAATGATGATCATCGCTGTTTGGATTTTACCAGCAGCCTCAGGTTGACGAGCAATACCTTCCATTGCTTTTCCTCCAATTTGACCTAATCCGATTCCTCCACCGATTACGATTAATCCTGCTCCAATTAAATTGTACATACTAATTGATTTATATAATTAAACAAATTCTTATTCAATATTAATGATGTTCATGTTCTTCAACAGCCATTCCTATAAAAAGTGCCGATAACATTGTAAAAATAAATGCCTGTAAAAACGCTACTAAAACCTCTATAACAGATAAAAATAGTGTTAATAGAAAAGAGATTCCAGTTGCTCCTACTGTACCAAACTTAGCTTTTAATAGAATCATTAAAGCTGCTATCCCCATTACTACTGAGTGTCCTGCAGTGATATTTGCAAACAAACGTACTAAAAGCGAAAAAGGTTTAATTAAAATAAAGCCGGCAAGTTCTAAAATCGCTAAAACTGGTCTTATTAAAACTGGCACACCTGGCATCCATAAAGTATGTTGCCAAAAATCTTTACTTCCATTTGTAATATATATTATTAGGGTGAAAATTGCTAAACATGCTGTTACCGCAATTTGCCCTGTAACGTTAAATCCTAAAGGTGTTAAACCTAATAAGTTTAATATCCAGATAAAAAAGAACACCGTTAATAGATAAGGCATGAATTTTTTATATTTTTTCTCACCTATGTTTGGTCTTGCTATTTCATCTCTAACATATAATACTAAAGGCTCTAAAACACGACCTATACCTGTTGGTATAGCTCCTTTTTTATATCCTCTAGCCAAAGAGCTAAACCCTAATAACATTAGTAGACCAGCTAACAACATTCCAAATACACTTTTAGTAATAGAAAAATCTAATACTTTATGTGCATTTGTTGCATGATGTTGATCATCAAAAGCAACATGCGTTTCCCCTTCGTTTAATTCATAAATTTTACTATGAATTTTTGTTAGTTTAACATCCCCTTTATCAACAATTACATGCCCATCATCATTATGATGAAATTCTGAAGACATGAAAGTTTTCAACCCTTTACTCGTCCAAACCATTACTGGTAACGGAAAACCAACATGCTTACGCTCTCCTGCATCATTTGTATAAGAATACAATGCAAAGTCGTGAGAATCTGCTAAGTGATGTTTAATGTAAGCGTTTATAGATTCAGGGCTATTTACCTGTCCTTCTTTTTCTGTTGAACCATCAGATGTGGCGTAAGATGTAAATGAAGAAAATACTACTGCTAGTATTGTAAAAATTTTGATAGATTTTTTTGCTATCATCATACCTATGATTATGGTCGTTAAATTTTCGTGCAAAGGTACACAATTAATTAGAACTACAAACCCTTTTTAATCTTTGTTTTTTTTAGCTTATTTTTTTCTAAATCTATTTGTTATTTAAGAGTTTAGAAATTGCAACCGTTTCAATTATTAAAAACAGAAATAAAGGTATAACTAATGAAAACCTCTCGGGTTTGGTTAAAGGAATATCTGTAAAAATTGTAGACTGAAATATGAGTACAAAGAACCCTATTTTTAAAAAAATAGAAGCCAAAAAAGCATAACCAGCTTGATTTGGTAATTTACTTGATATTGCTTCTACTATTCCATAGATTAAAATTGCAGAAACTGCATAATATAGATATATGTTAAATAGAGAAAAGACTAAATCTATCTCTTTAGATAATAAAATATAGTCATGTAAAGAATAAGATGCTAAAAACAGCACTATAACTACAATTGTAAATATAGCAATACGTTTAATCATTATCTTTTTTTGAAAGTTTAGTAACTTGAACTATTATTGAAAATATGGCTAAAAACACCGATACCAGTGTGCAAACTTTAGTATACAACTGGTTGTCATTTGAGTATTTATTATCTAACCATTCACCCAGCTTGGAACCTAAATAAATGGTTAAACCCATTTGTAAGGCCATAGTGGTGAACCTAAGAAACGATGATGTTTTCTTAATTAGTTAAAGCTTTTGGTTTTTGTGGACTTTTATTAATTACTTGTTGCCCGCTCCCTTTCATAACACAAGTTACGTTAAAGTTAGCTCCTGGCTCTACAGCAAGTTTTCCTGCAGTCACTTCACCATCAATATCGGCAGTAGATTTTAAAGTTAAAGTACCCGATAATGCTAATTTACCAGAAAATTTACCTTCAAAATAGGCGTCTGTTCCTTGTAAAGTTCCCTTAACAAATCCAGACTTACCAACAACTACTTTCCCTGAGGTTCTAACATTACCCTCAATTAAACCATCAATTCTAAAATCTCCCTCACTATTAAGGTCTCCAACAATTTTAGTTCCCTGAGCTATAATGTTTTGGCTCGATGTATTTTCTACCATTTTAGTCTTTTTATTTTCGGAAAACATACTCTATTTATTATTATGTGCGCTATTAGTTATTATATACGTTTAAAAAGGTTTCTAGGTTTTTATGAATCTGAATTATTTGATAATTCGAAGAAGCAACTGCAAAGTAAGGCTTTTTTAACTTTTTATTGTTCTCTTTAGTTAAAAGTTGATCAAAGGTTTTTGCTACTACCCCATTCTTTAAACCGTGTACTACAACAAAGGTTGTGTTTTCATTGTAAACATCTAAAGAAGATGTTAATTCATAGTACTTAATAGACTTAAGAATTTCTTCATCTAATAACTTTTTGAATTCTAATATTGCTTCAGTTCCTTCATTATCGAACTTAAAAATAACTTTATAGTATCCTGGCAAATCTTCATTTTCATTTAAAAATTCTTTATTTGCTAGCTTTGGCAAAACTTTGTTTGCTAGATCTTGAGCATGTAATCCTTCTTGCGTATTAGCATAAGTCACAGCAATGTAATTAATGGCTTTTTGATAAGGCTCAAAACCATATAATCTTGCAGATGCTGTAGCCTTTAAAAGCTCGAATTTAGGAATGATATCTTCACCATCATATAAATTAATATATTCATCACATTTGGATATCACTTCTGCATACTCCTGATTTTCGTGTTTTTCATACAATTTCTCATATAAGCGCTCCGGACTATTTTCATCTCTTTGAGATAACAAATCTGGGTTACTTAAAATAGTCGCATATCTAGATTCAGGGTAGTTTTTAAGTATCTCTTCTTTAGCAATAGAAGCTTCATCATTTTCTCCTAAGGCTTCATAAATTTTATACAAATTATATTTTGAAGGCAATATTAAACGCTCTTCAGGATTGCTATTTAATAAGTCTTGAAATTTACTTTTAGACAACTCAAACTCTTTAAATTTTTCTTTATAAATAAGTCCTAATTGATAGTACGCATAATTTCTTTCTCTAGAGATACTATCAATTTCTTTTTCTTCTGAAGGAATTTTAGATATATAAAAAGTAGGATCAAATTTCTCTTCTTCTGAAGCTGTAGCTAACACATCTGTTGCTACTACAGTATTTGAAACTCCAGAACTACGATTAGACCAACGCCAATTATCTTCTAAAGCCCTGTCTCCCCATATTTTCACAAATTCGTTTTTACCAAAAGCTACTGTTGTAGGGTTATAGAAATAAAATTTTGCAGCAGCTTGCCCAGGAATACCACCAGGACCCGTTGGTCTTCTTATATTATTATTAACAGTTACTAAGCCATTGTTACGTTTTAACGCCTCTTGCTTTTCTTGTTCTTTTTTTTCTGCTTCGGCTTTTGCCTTTAATTTCTCTATAAAAGTTTCAAAATGTGCTATTCTATCTTCTTCAGATAAATTCACCAAATGTAATATACTATCTGTTACCTGTGCAATGCCTTCGTAATAAATAACATCTTCTAGATTGTCTCTTTTTCGTTTCATGATTCTATAGGGTTTAGAATCTTTCACCAAACTATTCATAGTACTGTCATAATACAACCCAGCATCTCTATAAATAGATTTATCAAAATTCATATCACCCAGAATCTCATAATTTCTGGCATTAAGTGTTTTATCTGGAGACTTTTCTCTTAAAGATTTATTAAAGTAAGCGGTAGCTATAGAATCTGATCCATTTTTTAGATTGAAAGCACCTATTCTATGATATATTTTATCTAAAAACGGTCTGTTTTCACGGTTTTCCTCCAATTCAGCTAATAATTCTGAAACTTCTAATTTATTACCATTTTCAAAATCGAAGTTTTTAATTTTTTCCAGATGAGCCGTAATCATGTAGATTCTAGGCGTTCTTCTATTCAATTCTATAACTCTATCAAAAGAATAATTGGCACTGTCTTTATCTCCTAATTTATTATATAATTGCCCTTGAATGAAACGGTAACGTCCTCTTTCATCATTACTTTTAGTAGCGTTTGATGCTATTTCTAATTGTGTAATAGCACTATCTAAAGACTTAGTATTCACATAAGCCTGCGCTAACATTGAAGTTGCATCTGCTAAATCTTGACCTTCTAAATCTTCTTGATAAAGCAAACGCTTTAAATTCTTTATAGCAAGCTCATTATTATCTAAACGAATGTTCGATTTTTCTCGCCAAACTTTGGCTTGATTTATTTTATCGCTTGCAGGATACTTATAAAGTATATAATTGAAGGCTTCTAAAGATGGGATAAATCGCTGATCGAAATATCTAGCTTTACCCAAAAGTAAATAGGCTTCATCCATTTGAGGGTTTCTTTCTTTTCCCTCAATATTCATACTGTGTTTTTGAATAGCCTTTACCGCCTTTTCTTCGGCTCTGGTAAAATCTTCATTTTTAGACTGACCTGGAAGCACTACCTCATCAGTAATTTGCATACGCTCTATTGGTAAAACGTTCCAATAGTCATCAAAATAACTTTCATTTAAATTATTTCTTCCTTGCTCTAGAGCATTATAACCATTATACAAAGCATTAAACTCTGCGGTAACAGCATGAAAGTTCCTGTTAATGAATTTATCTTTTTTTCTAGAGCAGCTTACTATTAAAAAAGTAGATAAAACTGAGGCAAATATGACTTTGTAAGATGTTTTCAATTTTGGTTTTTTAGTCTAATACATAACTAATAAACACTAGTTATTATTATTTGATACCTCAAATAAAGGAAAAAAACTTGCTAAAACTTGTTCTTTTTCGCCTATATCTCAAAATAAAAATAATCCATAATCAAGGCTATGCACTATTTTTCTTTTTCATCTAAACAAAAAACTCCAGCGTTTTTTACTAAGCCTTTTCCCTTTATTTGAGGTATATAGCCGTAAAAATAAACATCTTTTCTAATATACCTATAAAATCAAAAATAAGTTCTAGCCAGCAAAGTGATTTTCAAGCTCTTTTAATGTAGCTTCACTAGTTACTAAATCTTTTACTATTTCTCCTTTTTCAAGCACTACAATACGTTCGCTAACATCTGTTACATGCAATAAATCATGACTAGAAATCAAAACAGTAACTCCTTGTTTTCCCGCTAAATCTTTTACAATACCTTTTAACCTAAATTGCGTAGTAGGGTCTAAATTGGCAAAGGGCTCATCTAAAATAATTACTTCAGGATTCCCTATTAAAGCAGCAACAATACCTGCCTTTTTTTGATTTCCTTTACTTAAGTCTCTTAAATATTTTTTTTGCCCTAGAATTTCACCATGAAAAAAGTCTTCGTATTGTGCCACTAAAGCATCAACATCTGCTTTATTTTGTCCTCGTAATTCACCAATAAAGTAGAAATACTCTTCTGGAGTTAAATACCCAATTAAAAAGCTTTCATCTATAAAAGCAGATGTGAATGGTTTCCAGTCTTCGCTTTTATTAACTTGAACTTCATTACTAATGATATGCCCCGTAGTGGGTTGTATTAAATCTAACAATAAGCTGAAATATGTAGTTTTTCCAGCACCATTATTACCTACAAGCCCAAAACTTTGACCTTTAGGGATTTCTAAAGCTTCAATATTTAAAACTTGATTGTTATTATATGTTTTTGAAAGATTTGATGTAGTAATCATAATGTTTAACTGTTTTGTTTATAAGCTGAAAGCGTTTTATACTTTTCAGATTTATATATTTTTTCAATAATGTCAAAAACCTTGTTTTTGAATAAAAACCCAGCAATTCCGAATAAGGCAACTAAAGTAAAACCAAAAGTTTCACCTAATGTAAAATGTCCAATAGCATAAATAACCATTGGTAGTACTAGTTTTGGAATAGTAAGTAATAGGGTTTTAGCATTAAAAGATTTTTTATCTCCAAAAGCTTTCTTATTAGATGTTAAGTCTATAGGTGTTTTTATATAAGCTCCGCCCCAAAGTACCATATGTGAGTTCACCCCAATATTATAAATAGCACCAACAACAACAGCAGCATAGGCTTGCCAACCAAAGTATAAATAAAATACTGATAAGATGGTTGAAACAATAGTAGCCATAACCATTAAATACCATTTTGATGAAATGTATTCTTTGTAAGTGATATTTTGACTCATCATTAATGGGTAGTATGCACTATCCCAACTTGGTACAAATTGTCCGAAATTAAATAAGAATCCTCCTGAAACAAATATGCCTGCAAAAATTCTCCAAAAAGGACCTTTATAAGCTTCTACAGCACCTGTAAAAAACAATAATCCATAAAATAGAAACATGCCACTCATTAATATGGTCATCTTTGAACGCTTGTTTCTTTTTAATAATCTAATATCATTTTTTAAAAAGGTGGATACACTACCAAATCTATTCAACCAAGCAAAATCTTCACTTTGCACTGTTTCTACTTTTTTAGCTAAACCAGCATCTAAATAAAAATTACTTTTAAAATAACTATACGCCATTTTGTATAAAACAACTAATAAAGCTATTGGAATTAAAGCCAAATAAGGCATATCATAAAACGCTTGAAATACTGGTGCTGTAAAATCTGTAATATCAAAAATCTCATAATACTTCAATAAGCCTAAAACAACTATTATACTTAAAACAGTATAGAAAACAGCATCTTTACTGTTTACAAAAACATTGATAAAATTATTACAATAAATGAGTGCCATTATAGCTAAATGCCATCCCATAACGTTTAAGAATGGATATCCTTCTATAACTAAAACCACAGAAAAAGGCAGAAAAAAGAACGCATGTACTATATTGAAAAAAGACAAAACAGTTTTGTTTAAAGCAAAATGAACCACCTTACCCTTTTTTATGGGTAAATATAGCAAAGGCCTTATATTTACAATAGGCATATTTTGAAGAAAGTATCTTAATACCAGATCAAATACCACATAAAAAATCAAGAAATTATTCACTAAAACTAAAGGATCTTTATCCAACTCCTTTTCAATAACATAGTATACGCCTACACCAAGAAAAGAAAATGAAACAATCATCCATAAAGCAGCAAACCCTAAAAGTATTTTAAAAAAGAGGTTAGTTTTAAAAGATGGTGATCTAAAAAAGGCTTTCCACTCTAAATTTATAAAATGCTTGATCATGATTTAGTTATATTTTTGAGCAAGCGCTTGTACTTCCATACCCCAATTTTGACCGATCATCATCGCTTTTTGGGTAAGTGTTAATTGTTTTTCAGCTAGTTTCTTACCTAAAGTTGTATTATAAAACATGACAAGTTCTTTTATCTCTTCATGAGTAAACTCTTGCATGTAAACTTCAGCTAGTTTTTCATAAACAGCATCTAATGTTTTACTAGCTTCTTTAACATATTCACCTTTATTAGTTTCTGAAACCATCATTCCTATTTGATCTATGGCGCTTTCAAATGCAGATCCAGAACCAGTAAGTTTTATAAATTCAATAGTTTCTTTTTTAAATTCTGAATTGTCTTGAGCTTGAACAGTAAAAGATAGTAAGCAAATAAAAGCGCAAAAAAGAAGTGTTTTTTTCATAATAGATGGTTTAATAAGTTTTAAAGAATTTGATGTGTTTTTTTAGGACACCTCATGGTTAGTATATATTTTTTATTAAATGTTACAAGTATAACTATAAATTAAAAGTATAGTTAGTTATTTTTGCAAAAAACAATTATAGATGTCATCATTTCATACACTTAGCATTAAAAATATAAATAGAGAAACAGAAAAAGCAGTTAGCATTAGTTTTAACGTTCCTGAAAATTTAAAAGACACGTTTGTATTTAAAGCAGGACAGTACATAACACTAAAAACTACTATTAACGGGAATGAGGTAAGACGTGATTACTCCCTATGTGTATCTCCTAAGAGTAATGAATTAAAAGTAGCTATAAAAGAAGTAGTTGATGGTACTTTTTCTGCCTATGCTAACCAAAAACTACAAGCAGGGGATAGCTTAGAGGTTTCATCTGCAAACGGTAGATTTACTTTTGAACCTAATGATAATAAAACTAAAAACATTGCTCTTTTTGCAGCAGGTAGTGGTATAACCCCAATTTTAAGCATTATTAAATGTGCTCTAGAAGAAGAAGTACATAGTAAAGTAATTTTAGTTTATGGTAATAAAACTCCAAACGATACTATGTTCTTAAACGAGCTTTTAGAACTACAACACACTTATAAAGATCGTTTTTCTATTCAATTTGTATTTAGTCAAAAAGATGAAGACAATTCGCTTTTTGGTAGAATTGAAAAAAGCACTGTGAACTATGTTATGAAAAATAAACATAAAGATATAGATGTTGATGCTTTTTACCTCTGTGGGCCTGAAGCCATGATTCATGTTGTAAAAGATGTTTTAACTGAAAATGGTATTAAAGAAGATACAATTCATTTTGAATTGTTTAAAGCAGCCAAACCAGCAGAAGTAAATGAAGCTCCTGCCAACAATGGGACAACTAAAATAACGGTAATTGTTGATGATGAAGAAACATCTTTTGAAATGTCACAAAAACAAACAGTTTTAGAAGCTGCTTTAGATAAAGACCTAGATGCACCTTACTCATGCCAAGGAGGTATTTGTAGCAGTTGTTTAGCCAGAGTTAAAGAAGGAAATGCTCCTATGAGACAAAATAATATTTTAACAGATAGTGAAGTTGCTGAAGGATTAATTCTAACTTGTCAAGCACACCCAACTTCATCAACTTTAGTTGTAGATTTTGATGATGTTTAAAACAAATTTTATCCCAAATAATTTTAAAGAAATTTAATTTTTCATACCAATTTGACTATATTTAAAAGAAATTCTTATTTTTGAGTCAGTTTGATTTAGTTTTTGTTATTTATTTTTAAGAATTTTAACCAGTTTGTAACTTTAATTACTTGCTGCTTATTTCGTTTTATTTTGAAATTAATTGAAAAAAATAGTATAAGGCTAGATAATTATAAAAAGTTGTTTGATACTTTTTATCCTTCTCTTTGTATTTTTTCTAGCAAGTACACAAATAACTTAGAATCTTCTAAGGATTTAGTTCAAGAAGTTTTCATAAAAATTTGGAACGATAAACTACTCCTTAACGAAGATGATAATGTTAAAGCTTATTTGTATACTATGGTTAGAAATAAATCTTTGGATTTTATAAAATCCAAAGAGGTTAGAAATAAGACTTCTTTAGACTCAGAAATCTTAAACCTAATTACTTCTCAAAGTTATTTTGAAAAACATGTTTTAATTGAAGAAACCTCAAGATTGGTAAATGAAGCCGTTAATACATTACCTTATAAATGCAAACGCATTATTAATTTAAGTTTAAAAGGTCATGGAAATAAGCAAATATCAGAAGAACTAAGCATCTCATTAAATACTGTAAAAACGCAAAAACGTATAGCTTATCAAAAGCTTCGCCCGTTATTAAAAGGCGCATTTCTGTTATTGTTATATTTTTTAATATAAACTATCCATACATTACTGGTATTAATAGATTTAAGTTTTAAATTTTGTTTTTTAAAAAAAAAATTGATTTTTTTTCACCCCCCTAAATCAATTTGTCGTTATAAGGGTTAAATACTACTAAATAATCTATCTTATTTTTAATGCATATAATCAAAAGAATTATAACATTATCTAAAAGCATTGCTTTAAAGATCATAAAAGAAGAAGAAATAGATATTTCTCAAATAAACAAAGACTTTTCTGAGTCTGACACATCAGATATCTTAAAATCTCTTAATGATGAGGAATACAAGAAAGAACGCGAACTTCAAATTAAATATATTAATAAGACTAAAAACCAAGATTGGGTAAAAATAAGTCCGCAAAAAAAGAACAAAAATTATTTTAACATCCCTAGAATTGCTGCTGCAGTTGTTTTATGCTTTGGTTTAGCATATTACTTTTCTACAAACAAACAAACCTCACTACCTATAAACCAAGAAACAACTATATCTAAAACTAGCACTAATCAAGATAATATAGTTTTAGAATTAGAAAACGGTAAAAAAGAAATTATAACAGCAGATGGTACTCGTAAGATTATAGATGACCAAGGTAATGTTGTAGGTGTTCAAAAAGGTACAAATCTTAATTACACCAACACTTCGTCTGAAAAAAAATCAGAAAAGTTAGTTTATAACAAACTTACCATTCCATATGGAAAAGTATTTCAAATTACATTATCTGATAATACGATAGTTCATTTAAATTCTGGAAGCTCCATTAAGTATCCTGTTAAATTCATTGAAGGATCGAATAGAACCGTATTCTTAGAAGGTGAAGCTTTTTTTGAAGTAACTAAAAATGAAAAACACCCTTTTATTGTAAATGCAGACAATATGAATGTTGAAGTTCTTGGTACCAAGTTCAATGTATCTTCTTATCCTGAAGATGCTACTGTAAATACTGTTTTAGTAGAAGGAGCTGTTACCATTGGATCTACTAAAAATAATTCTAAAACTTTATTAAAACCCGGTAATAAAGCCGATTGGCAAAAGCAAAAAGGTAATGTTATTGTCAACAACGTAGATACTTCAATATACACTGCATGGATTGATGGTAAAATTGTTTTTGAGCATATGAAATTTGAAAAAATTCTTAAAAAGCTAGAAAGACACTATAACGTTTCTATAATAAATAACAATTCAACACTTGCTAATGAAATCTTTACAGCAAGTTTTGATATTGAACCAATTGAACAAGTATTACTATCATTTAGTAAAAACTATCATTTTACTTATTCAATAAATCAAAACCAAATAAATATTAACTAAAACTAAAACAACAAATAAGACTAAAACTATGATATGAAAAACACTACACTTAATTAAAAAAAATCGGAAAGTGCTGCAACACTTCCCGATTAACTATTAGTAATTTAAAACATTTATTAAACCACTAAACTCTTAACAAAAGTATGAAAATTCCATTTATACTCGGGAAGTCTATTCCCAAATTTAAGTTTGATTTAAAGATGAAACTTACCATTTATCTATTTTTGATCTCTCTTTTTCAAATTCATGCGAATTCATATTCGCAGAATGCGAAAATTTCTATTGAATTAAGCGATGTAAGCATTGAAAATGTTTTACGCTCTATTGAAAGTAAATCTGAATTTAAATTTTTATATAACAGCAAAGAGATTGACTATAAAAAACTCGTTTCTGTTAATTTCAAAAAAACTAAAATCAGAAAGATTTTAGAACATGTTTTTTACGGAACAGATATTAACTTTGAAGTATTAAACAAGCAAATAATACTTATACTAGACAAAACTAAAAATCAAACATCAAATTTCATTGATGACCCACAACAAATCATTACCGGAACTGTTATTGATGAATCTGGTGTTCCTGTTGCTGGAGCTAATATCTTAGTAAAAGGAACTACAAAAGGCGCTGTAACAGATTTTGATGGAAAGTTTAGTATTACAGCTTCATCTGGAGACGTATTAGAAGTATCATACGTGGGTTATGTAACTCAATCTATTACTCTAACAGGACAAAACGACATTACTATTACTATAACTGAAGACGCTGCATTACTTGATGAAGTAGTCGTTATTGGTTATGGTACTGCAAAGAGGAGTGACATTACAGAAGCTGTAACTCAAGTTACCTCCAAGAGTTTCGAAGAACAACCTGTAATTCGTGTTGAAGAAGCGCTACAGGGTAGAACTGCTGGTGTAACTGTAGCAAGGTCAAATGGTTCTCCTGGGGCTGGTGCAAAAATTAGGGTAAGAGGTGTTAATTCTATTACAGGTAATAACGCTCCATTAGTAGTTATTGACGGATTCATTGGAGGAGACTTAAGAACTTTAAACCCTGCCGACATCGAATCTTTTGATGTTTTAAAAGACGCTTCCGCTACAGCCATTTACGGTTCTCGTGGGGCCAATGGTGTTATCTTAATAACTACTAAAAAAGGTAAAGGAAAAACCAAAATAGAAATTAATAGTTTCGGGTCTATTTCTGAACTAGCAAAATCATATGAGAATAGACGTAATGCTCTTGAACATTATAGACTTACCGACAATCCAGCGTTATTCCCTGGAGAAACAGAACAGAGTTTAATTGACAATCCTGTTACTGACAGAGAAGACGAATTGTTTAGAACAGCTTATGGCCAAAATCATCAAATATCTATAAGTGGCGGTCAAGATGGAACTAGTTACTTTGTGTCTGGAAATTATACCAAACAGGAAGGTATCATGACAAAAAATCTTTATGAAAGATATTCTCTAAGAGCAAATGTTGAAAGCAAAATAAACGACAAATTAAAAGTTGGTGTTCGTGCTTTTTACAACAGAGAATTAGATTTTAACGATCCAAACTCTCAAAACCTTTTCTTTGGAGGTCCTGTTGTTGCTACATTGGCTTGGGATCCTACATTTAGAATGTTTAATCCAGATGGTTCCTTTAACTACAATAGACCTCAAACAGGTAGTGACACTTCACCTACTTATTTTGTTACTAATCTTTTAAGAAGTAGCACTATAAGAAGAGCAAATAGATTTAACACTAATATCAATGTAGAATATAAATTCACACCAGAATTTACCTATACACTTATTGGTGGTGTCTCAGTAACCAATCAAACAGGCGAAGGCTTGAGGTTTCAAGCACCAGAAACAGGTTCTGATTTTGGTGGTAATGTTGGTTTCATCAACACAAACGAGTTTACCAATTACCAAATTTCTAATTTATTAAATTGGAACAAAACATTTAACGAAAAACATGAAATTGATGTTTTAGGAGTCTATGAATTTACTAAAAGTGATAATAGATTCCATAATACAAGTAGAAATCAAATCCCATTCTTCCTAAGAAACATTACAGATATAGATCGTTTTGAAGTAGGTCCTGGTGAAAACCCTGCCGATTTTCCTGCAACTGACCCAAGATTAGATAGAAGGTTCTTAAGTATTAATACTGGTTTTGGAGAATCTGCTATAATCTCATTCTTAGGTAGAGCAAAATATACTTTTAATAGAAGTCTTTCAGTATCTGCATCGGTAAGAAGAGATGAAACTACAGCCTTTACAAAAGATAATAGAGTTGGTGTATTTAAAAGTTTCTCAGTAGGATACAATTTTAATAATTTAGGCTTCATTCAAAATAGTGATGCTATTAGTAGTTTAAAACTTCGTGCCTCTTGGGGTGAAACTGGCAACCAAAATGCACCTAGAGGAGCCTTTGAAGATGCTTTTACACCTGTTAATATTGTAACTCCAACTGGAACAATTACTATCCAAAAACAAACTGTTGAAGGTAACCCTGATTTAACTTGGGAGACTACCGAACAAGCTAATATTGGATTAGATGTTGGATTCTTAAATGGTCGTATCAATTTAACTATTGACGCTTATCAAAAAGACACAAAAGACTTAATTGTTACTACACTAAAAAGAGATAATGTTCCTGGTTTATTTATTACAGAAAACGTAGGTGATGTTCAAAACAAAGGTGTAGATATAGTTTTAAATGCTGATGTTATAAAAACTGAAGACTTCAAATGGAATTCTACTTTGGCCTTTTCTTACCTTCAAAATGAAGTGGTTCGTATATCGCCTAGGTTAAATGAAAATAAACCATTTGTTCTTGGTTCTTTCTTTGATGTTGGAGGTAGAAACATTATTAATGTTATAAAAGAAGGAGAACCTTTAGGAGCTTTCTGGGGCACTAGATATTTAGGCACCAATCCTGATGGAACTGCTAATATTGATAATAATCGTCAAGTAATTGGTAGTGGCTTGCCAACTACAACTTGGGGTCTAAACAATACTTTCAATTACAAAAACTGGGATTTTAACCTATTCTTACAAGGATCTCACGGTTTTGAAGTGTTTAATCAAGTTGAAGCTGCTCTTGCCGGTGGTGAGCCAAATTTTCGTGCATTCTTAAAAAAGGATCTTGATCAAGTTCAAAATGTTGGCTTAAATTCTTCGAGATATGTAGAAGATGGAAGCTTTATTAGGTTAAGCAACTTATCCCTAGGATACACATTTAACCAACCAACGAAAGGGTTTGATTATATTAAAATATACGCAAGCGGTCAAAATTTATTTTTAATTACTGACTACAAAGGGTACGACCCTGAGGTATCTTCAAATCGTGGAGGTAGTGCAGACCAAGCTTCTGGTATTGATGCTGGAGCTGTTCCTAACCCTCGATTATACACTTTAGGTGTTAAAATAGGTATTTAATAAAAAAATAATGTTATGTATAGATTAAACAAAATTAAAAGAAAAATGCAATGGTATGCATTGGCAGCATGTGGGCTGTTATTCATTACCACTAATTGCGTAGATATAGACGAAATTTCAGATTTATCTGAAATAACTGAAACTGGAGGAACCGTAGACGATCAGTTTTCCATTGAAATTTTAGAAGCTTTTGTGCTTCTTTCGTATGGAGACTTCCATCCCATGATGTGGTTAAATGGATATAATGTACCTGGTTGGGGTGGTGATGATATTACCACTAGTGCAGCTGGAAATAAAGAAGAATTCAGACAGTTTGATATTCGTGAACTTGACCCTTCTAATCCAAGAACTGAGAAGTACTGGAGAGATACCAATGTTATTCTAGCAAGTATTGCAAACGGTGTAGAATTTGCTCAGTCAAGATTATCTACTGCACCAGATGATATTAGTTCTCTACCTCAAGAAGAGCAAGATGAAATTTTAAAAACTAACGAACTTTTAGCTGAGCTTTTATTTCTAAGATCGCTATCATTTCACCAAACTCTCAGAATATTTGGTAAAGCCGCACTAACTATTTCAATAGAACCCGCTAGTACACTCAGTGACCCTCTTGAAGTATATCAACAAGTTGAAGCTGATTTACTTATCGCCATAAGAGATTTACCTGATGTACAAGAAGGTATTCCTGTAGGAGCTCAAAGACCCAACAAGGGCTCAGCAAGAGCTTTATTGGCTAGAATATATATGGATTGGGCTGGTTTCCCTGTGAAAGATGCAAGCAAGTATGCTTTAGCTGCAGAACAAGCTAAATTAGTTATTGAAAATAAAGCCGCTCATGGTTTTGATTTGATGGATAATTTTGGAGACTTATGGCTTGAAGCAAATGCCATTAACAAAGAAAGTGTTTTCCTATTTGCTTATGATCAAGCTTCAGGAAGAGACAACAGAAAATATGGACAAGCTGGTTTTCCCGCAGGACCTCCTTTTAACGGTTGGGATGAAACTTTTGCTGAAATTAGGTTTTTTGAAGATTTCCCAGAAAGTCCAAGAAAAGAAGGTACTTTTAGAACTGATATTGATTGGGAAAATCTTGCAAGTCAAGCTAGTCCTGTATATTCTAAAGTTGCAGGACCTGAAGGAGATTTGGCTTTCGGATCTTTCTCTACAGAACGTAGTGATTTCTGGATTCGCTATTCAGATGTCTTACTGATGTATGCAGAAGCATCAGCTAGAGCAGGACAAGAAGATGCACTATCTTGGGAAGCACTTAATCAAGTACGCAGAAGAGCTGAAGGCTTACCATTTGGAACTCCGAATCCATCAGTTGATATCACTTCTGGAGATTTAGCAAATCTTGCAGTTACAGAGCGTAAATGGGAGTTAGCTGGAGAATGGCTAAGATGGTATGATTTAGTACGTTTAGAACTGGTTGCTGACGCTTTAGCTACACCTGCTAGAACTCCTCAGGTTTCTAGAAATTCTGCTGATGAATTATTACCATTACATAATCCAGCGACTGGAGATTTAAGTAATGCTAATTATTTCTCAGATATACCTCCTGCGATTATTCAAGAAAACCCAGGATTTGCCGACGATTAAATTTATATTGGTTTAGTTTTATAAATTATTTTTTTAACGGCAGGAAATTAAATTTCCTGCCGTTATTTATTAAAAAATAAATAGATATCAATTAAGTTACAATACAAATCTATTTCATATTTTAGTTAATACCATTTTTCACTTTTCTAAGTTGAATTAATTCTAAATTAATATTTACCATGTTATCTTATCAAGATTCAAAAAATATTATAAAAGTTTTATTTATGTTTTGCCTTTTACAAACTATTTTATCTTGTAAAAAAGAGTCTAAAGGTAAATCTGTTATTGATAATTTATCAAAAAAATCGACTAAAGAAACAGAAAAATTATTCTCTGTTTTAGAACCAAATCAGACTAAAATCAACTTTCAAAACACATTAATAGAAAGTTTAGATTTTAATTACTATGAATACATGTACAGTTATATTGGTTCTGGAGTAGCCTCAGGAGACTTTGATAATGATGGCTTAAATGATTTGCTTTTTATAAGTAATTCAAAACAATGTAAACTATACAAAAACAAAGGAAACCTAACCTTTGAAGATATGTCAGTAATATCTAAAATAGGTGTTTCAGGAGCTTTTAATACAGGTGTTACAACTGTTGACATTAACCAAGATGGTCTTCTAGATATCTACTTAGTAAGAGGAGGTTTAGACAAGAGTGACAAAAAATTTGAAAATCTTTTATACATAAATCAAGGTGGCTTCAAGTTTTCTGAACAAGCAGAAAAATATGGAATTAACGACTCCAATAGAGGGATTCAAGCAGTCTTTTTTGATATGGATAATGATAACGACCTTGATTTATTTATTTCAAACACTCCTGATATAGACGGAAAGACAAAAGAAATTATAGACATTGATAAAAAACAAACAGATCCTAAATCTCAAGAACTACTTGGTAGTGATAAGCTTTATAAAAACGTAGGTAATGGCAAGTTTGAGGATGTATCAGCTGCCTCAGGTATTCACTATGATATTGGCTTTGGTTTAAATCCACAAGTGGGTGACCTAAATGGTGATGGATTCTTAGATATTTATGTGTGTAATGATTTTAAAGTGCCTGATTTCGCCTATATAAACAATGGTGATGGTACTTTTTCTGATGAACGTCATGGCTATTTCAAACATATATCATTTAATAGTATGGGTAGTGATATAGCTGATTTTAATAATGATGGTCTCTTTGATATCATGACTTTAGATATGAATCCTGAGGATTATGTGCGTTCAAAAACTACTATGGCCATGACCTCTATACCTAAGTTTGAAGAAATGGTAAAAAATAATTACCATCACCAATTCATGCACAATATGTTGCAAATAAACAATGGTAATAATACATTTAGTGATATTGGCAATATGGCTGGTATTGCAAATACCGACTGGAGCTGGGCTGTATTAGCTGCCGATTTAGATTTAGACGGATTTGAAGATTTATATATTACTAATGGCGTTTTTAGAGATGTAATTGATCAAGACACTACAAAGGAAATTTTAAATGCATTAAGAGCTAAAGGGAAAAAACCAACAAAAGAAGACTTTCTTAAGTATGCTAAAATGTTTCCTCAACAAAAGCTTTCCAACTATTTTTATAAAAATAATGGTAATCTTACCTTCAAGGATGTAACAAAAACTTGGACGGATATAACACCTACATTTTCCAATGGAGCCATATATGTAGATTTAGATAATGATGGTGATTTAGAGATAGTAACTAACAATATAAATGAGCCTGCAACTATTCTTAAAAACGAAGCCATAGAAAAAGGTATAGGGAATTACATATCCTTTAAGTTTAATGGACCAGAAGGCAACTTGAATGGTCTTGGCACAAAAGTTACAATTAAGACTCGCAAAGGCTCAACATTGACACGTCAACTGATTAATTCTAGAGGTTTTTTGTCTGCAGTATCAAATACGCTTCATTTTGGAATATCAAAAGACGATGCTATAGAATATGCTATTGTAGATTGGCTTGATGGTAAAAAGCAGAAACTCACAAATGTAACTCAAAATACCGAAATCACTTTAGAATACAACAATGCAAACTCCAACAGTTCGTTTGAAAATAAAAATTTTGATAAACAAATATTTAACTCTGTAGAATTTAGTTATAATCATAAAGATCTATATCATGACGACTACAAACTTCAACTACTCTTACCCTATAAATACTCACATTTAGGACCTGCAATAGCTAAAGCAGATGTAAATAATGATGGTATCATAGATGTATACATCGGAGGAGCTTATGATAATAACCCACATCTTATATTAGGTGAAAAAAATGGCAATTTTATTGAGAAAACTTCAAAAGCATTGTTAGATGATGGTCGTTATGAAGACATTTCAGCTGCTTTTTTTGATTTTGATAATGATGGAGATCAAGATTTATATGTAGGTTCAGGAAGTTATGAATTTTCTCCAACTTCAAGAGGACAACAGGATAGATTGTACATTAATAATGGAAAAGGTGATTTTACAAAGGCTAAAAATATTATACCAGAATTTACAATAGTTTCTTCTGTTGTTAAACCATTCGATTTTGATAAAGACGGTGATATTGATTTATTTATTGGAGGAGGTGTTTTATCTGGAAAATACCCACTTTCTAATAACAGTTATATACTAGAAAATAATGATGGGCAATTCACTATAGCCAACAAAAAAGTAGCTTTACCAAAATTAAACTTAGTAAAAGATGCAGTTTGGAAAGACATAAATTCTGATGGTTATCCAGATTTAATAGTCACTGGTGAATGGATGGGTATTGATGTGCTTATTAATAAAAAAGGCGTTTTTGAAAAAAGTAAATCATATAACTCTCTATCGAATACTAAAGGTTGGTGGAACAAACTACTTGTTGATGATATTGATGGAGATGGTGATTTAGACATAATTGCTGGAAACCTTGGTTTAAATATGAAATTTCATGCCTCTAGTGAAAAACCATTTCATGTATACGCTAAAGATTTTGATTTAAATGGTGTACAAGATATTGTTCTAGCAAAGGATTATAAAGGAAAGCAAGTTCCCATAAGGGGAAGAACTTGTACAGCTCAACAAATGCCTCATATTGCAAAAAAGGTTGCCACCTATAATGAGTTTGCTAATCTTGGAGTTGAAGGTCTTTTAGGAGATGGAATAGAAACAGCTTTGCATTATGAAGTTAATGAGTTTCGTTCAGGTATTTTTATGAATAACGATGGTGTTTTTGAATTTAAGCCTTTCGCTAATGAGATACAAGCATCGTTAATCAATAGTATTTTGTTTGAAGATTTTGATGGAGATGGTAAAAAAGATATATTATTAGCAGGCAATAACTATCAGTTTGAAGTTGAAACAACACGTTCTGATGCTGGAATTGGCGTATTTTTAAAAGGTAATGGTAAAGGCGAGTTTACATATCTACCAAATAGATCTTCTGGTTTTTATACAAATGGTGACGTAAGACACTTAATAAATTTAGCTAACCAAAATCAAGTGATTACTGTTGTGAATGACGGCAAACACATAGCTCATAAGTATTAAAACCTTTATAGTTTATTGAAGCTCTAATACATTTTTAAGTTTCTCTACTACAGTATTGGGTAAAATAGTCTTTGAAGCTTCCTTATAGTTATCAGGATATTTATTACCATACACTGAAGTTGGTATTTCAGGATACTGTATTCTATCTGATAACAGTGCAAAATCATCAGGCTGATTAAAAGGTGCAAAACCAGCATAAGGATGTGTCACTCCCCAAATAGTTATAGTTTTTATACCTAACATAGCAGCAATATGTGCATTGCCAGAATCCATTGAAAGCATGACATCTAAATTAGAAATCACATCTAATTCTTCATCTAAAGCTAGCTTACCAGCTACATTAATAACGTTATTAAACTTACTTTCAAAACCATCCAAAATTTCAATTTCTTTTTGTCCTCCTCCAAATAAAATAATTTGATGGTCTTTGGAAAGTTCTTCAATTACCTTTTCCATCAAATCTAATGGATACATTTTACTTTTATGTGCTGCAAACGGCGCAATACCTATAGTCTGTCTAGAAGCGTTTAAAAACACTTTAAGATTATCATTCAAAATAGACTTCTCAGGAAAATTAGGATTAGAAATATCCAATTTAAAACCCAATGTTTCAAAAACATCAGCATATCGTTGATGCGTTGTTTTCAATTGTTTAAAAATTTCACCTGAAACTAAAGCCTTTTTTTCTTTTCGCCCTTTATCAATTTGAATAAAAGGGATACCTGATAAAAACACCTTTAAAATCTTACTTCGTAATACATTGTGTAAATCAGCAACTGCATCAAACTGTAATTTTTTGAGTTCTTTAGATAGTTTATACAACCCAAAAACACCTTTATGTTTTCCTTTTACTTCAGCTGAAAACACTTCAACATTTTTTAAATCTCTAAAAAAGGGAGTAAAAAATGCTCTGGTAAGCACTGTAATTTTAATTTCAGGATATTGCTCAGTAAAAGCTCTTAAAATAGGCACTGCCATAACAACATCTCCCATAGCTGAAAGACGAATTACTAGAATATGTTTGGGTTGATTTGACATCATCGCAAAATCATTGCTAGATGTAATCCTGAAATAACACTTCGACTGCACATTTCGACAAGCTCAAGATGACACTCAGTGTATAGTTCAAGATGACAAAATATTACTTTTGAGAACGTAAAACAGGATTAAGTTCATCATCATTATACATCTTCATTTGCTTATAAACTTTCATGTACTTATCACCATTTTCTATATCATTTAAAAGCGTATCTATAGCTGTAGATAAATCTACTCTTTGTTCTAATAATATGTCCAATTTCTTTTGGCAAGTTTCTCTATGAGTATCACTGGCATCTGTTCTAGTAGCTTCTTCATTCATATGATATACTTTCAAAGCCAAAATAGATAATCTATCAACCCCCCAAGCTGGACTTTCGGTATTTATTGATGCATTTTCTTTAACCGAAACGTCTTTGTATTTCTCTAAAAAGTAGCTATCAATATACTCTACCATATCTGTTCTATCTTGGTTAGAAGCATCAATTTGTCTTTTTAGTGTCAAAGCGGCTACTGGATCTATTTGTGGATCTCTAATAATATCTTCATAATGCCATTGTACAGTGTCAATCCAACATTTTCTATATAATAAATGCTCTAATAAATTTCCCTTGCTATAAGGATTATTAAATGGTTGATCTACAGAGTCAATTTTATGGTATTCTTCTATAACTTCTTGGAAAATTTTATTGGCCTTATTGGTAAACATAATCTAAAAATTTAATGAGCAAATATACTTTAATTTAATAACTTTACTCTTCAAATATCTTTATGTTTTATGCTTGTTCACAACATTTCAAAAGAAAATTCTATTCTAAACACCTTCCTTTCTGAAATTAGAAATATTAATATTCAAAATGATAGAATGCGTTTTAGACGAAACATAGAACGCATAGGTGAAATTCTTGCATACGAACTAAGCAAGTCTTTAAATTATAAAAGCGAAACCATCAAAACACCTTTAGGTAATTGTGAAATAAACTTACCAACAAATGACATAGTTTTATGCTCTATTTTAAGAGCAGGAGTGCCTTTACATAACGGACTATTAAATTATTTTGATAATGCTGAAAATGCTTTTATTTCAGCTTATAGACATCATAAAGACAATCCTGAAAGTTTTGAAATTGTTGTAGAGTATTTAGCTTGTCCTAATCTAGAAAATAAAACCCTTATTTTGGCAGATCCTATGCTTGCTACTGGACAATCTATGGTTGCTACTTTTGAAGCTTTAAAACCTTTTGGAAACCCTAAATCGACACATTTAGTTAGTGTTATTGGTGCTAAAGAAGGGGTTGACTTTATAGATAGACATTTTGATGACAACACACATTTGTGGATTGGAGCAATTGATGAAAAACTAAACAAAAAAGGTTATATTATTCCTGGTTTGGGTGATGCTGGAGATTTAGCCTTCGGACAAAAATTACAGCAATAGTAATATTATAGGAGTAATAAGTAATACTCCAATAAACACTTCTTTAAACCACTTTTCCTTGATGATTTCTAGATAATTGGTTACTATAATGGTTAGGGGTGCAAATAAAAATAGAAACTCACTTCCGTTTTTATTTGGTGCTTGAAGTACTACAAAAAAAGCAATGACCCAGGCTAAAATTATAATTTTAAAAGAGGTTCTATACGCCATTTTTTGCTTTTTAATATTCTGCAAATAAAAAATAGCAGACCATGTTCCGAAAGACAATAATAGCGTTATAGCAACTACAAAACGAATAGAATTATAACCACTAAAATCATAACTGAACGGAGACACAAAATTTATAAATTGATTTAAGTTATCATAAAATATGACCGATATACAAAATGATATAATGTAAACCGCTGCAACACCTACAAAAGGTATGATCCAGAACCTTATATTCTTATTGGAATAAAGGGCTAATGCCAGAAGAATTAAAACAAAAAACAAGATCGCCCAAAAAAAGAATAAAGACGCAATAGCAATCCATAAAGCTGCATCAAATAACTTCTTTTTTTCATTTTTCTCAGAACGCAAACTCATTATCCGTCTCAAGCCTAATAGCACAAAAAAATTAGCAAATAAAACATTCGTGTTTAAGGTTGAAGAGGGAATTAAGAGTATAAATGCACTAAAAAGTACTATTTCATAACTATTCAACTTGGTTAAACTATTCTTACTTACAATAAAATTTAATAAAAAAATAGTACCATAACACAACAAAAGATAGAATAGTTGCTGAGCAATAAATGAGACTGTAATAGTTTGATTGCTGAGCTCAAATCTAGCCTTTAAAAAAGCTAAAAGCGTCACAAAAAAAACGACAATAAAATTTATTGATTTAGATTTACTAAAAATACTTGTAATCATTAACTGTTTTTGTATTTTTGCCCTGTAAATATACTAACTATAATACGGTTAGAAAACTATAATAACAACTCATGAAAGATTTCTTTTACGCAATACGAGATTTATTTGTTGACGTTCTTTTTACGCCATTTGATGCATTAAAAGAACTAGAGTTAGACAATTGGTGGTTAGCCAATAGTATTTCTTGGATTTTTACAATTATTTGTATGGTTGCTATTGTTTATTGGATTAAGCAACTAAAAATATTTAATGATAATAACGAAGAGGATAAAAGTATTTCTTCGCACTCATTTTTATAAGTCGAAACCTATATCCTTACGATAATACATCTTATCAAAGTTTAGTTTATCTATACTTTGGTAAGATTTTTTTATGGCTTCTTGGTACGTATCTCCATAAGATGTAATAGAAATTACTCTACCTCCAGAAGTTACCACTTTACCATCTTTTAATTGAGCCCCAGCATGAAAAGGAATGGAATCTTCAATAGTTTTAATCCCAGTGATTTCTTTTCCTTTTTCATAAGCTTCTGGATATCCTCCTGACACTACCATTATAGTGGTGGCTGCACGTTTGTCTATATCTATATTAATAGTATCTAGTGTACCATTGGCCATAGCCTGTAATATCTCAACTAAATCATTTTTAAGTCTAGGAAATACTACTTCGGTTTCAGGATCACCCATTCTTACATTGTATTCAATCACTTTAGGATCGTTACCAACTTTAATCAATCCAATAAACACAAAACCAACATATGGTAAATTGTCTTTATTAAACCCTTCAATAGTTGGTTTTACAATACGCTCTTCAATTTTATTTAAAAATTCACCGGTAGCAAACGGGACTGGAGAAACTGCTCCCATACCACCAGTATTTAAGCCAGTATCGCCTTCACCTATACGCTTATAATCTTTTGCTGTTGGTAGTATTTTATAGTTTTTGCCATCAGTTAAAACAAAACAGCTTAATTCAATACCATCTAAAAACTCTTCAATAACTACTTTAGTACTAGCTTCACCAAATTTAGCATCTACTAACATGCTTTTTAATTCAGCTTTAGCTTCATTTATATCATTCAAAATAACAACACCTTTACCCGCAGCTAATCCATCTGCTTTTAAAACATATGGCGGATTCAATGTTTCTAAAAAAGCATATCCTTGCTCTACAGTCTCTTTAGTAAAACTCTCATATGCTGCTGTTGGAATATTATGGCGAAACATAAATTCTTTAGCAAACTCCTTGCTTCCCTCTAATTCTGCTGCAGCTTTTTGAGGTCCAATAACAGGAATATGTTTTATAGTATCATCATTTAAGAAAAAATCATGAATACCTTTTACTAAAGGATCTTCAGGTCCTACAACTACTAAATCCATTTTCTTATCTAAGGCTAAATTCTTTATAGCATCAAAATCTGTTACTCCAATATTTACGTTGGTAGCAACTTCTGCTGTTCCTGAATTACCAGGTGCCACATATAATTCTTTACATAATGGGCTTTGAGCTATTTTCCAAGCAAATGTGTGTTCTCTTCCTCCAGATCCTAAAACTAAGATATTCATAGTATTAAATTTTTTTCCCGCCTGTGCAGGAATGACACTGTTGTTGTTTTTTAATGCAAGCATTAAAATTATGTATTCTAATTTGCAAAAATAGAATTAATGCCTCTAATACACGAATATTTTTTAGTTACTTTACCAATATTTTTATAAGCAGTGAACTTATTTAGTTTTTCCTTAAAATTCAAAGGCTTTCCATTAGAAAAAGCAAAAAAACGGCTGATCTATATTCAAAATATTAATGAAAATGACTATTCTGAATATGTTGAAAAACAAAAAAAAGAAATCCTTTCTTTTCATTTAAAAAACAATTCTTTCTACAGAGAATTTGGTAAACATATTGATGTTGATGATTGGAGTTCTGTACCAATTATCACGAAAGCAGATTTACAGCAGCCTTTAAAAAATAGATTGTCACAAGGTTTTACAACAAAAAACATCTACACTAATAAAACATCTGGTTCTTCGGGTACACCATTAATTTTTGCTAAAGATAAATTTTGTCATGCACTCACTTGGTCTAATTTTATTGATAGATATAATTGGTTTGATATTAATTTAGACTCTTCAAAACAAGCTAGATTTTATGGCATTCCATTAAATAAAACGGGGTATTATAAAGAACGGTTTAAAGATTTTTTAGGTAATCGATTTAGGTTTTCGGTATTTGATATGAGTGATACGGCTCTAGAAAAAAATCTGAAAAAATTCGGAAATACTAAATTCAGCTATATAAATGGATATACTAGTGCAATAGTATTATTTGCAAAATTTCTTCAAAAGAAAAATATTATTTTAAAAGACATTTGTCCACCTCTAAATGCATGTATCGTTACTGCTGAAATGCTTTTTGAAGATGATAAACAATTATTAGAAAAACAATTAGGAATTCCTGTTGTCAACGAATATGGTTGTGCAGAACTAGGCTTGATAGCATTTAATAATGAAGAAGGGGAATGGAATGTAAATAACGAAGATTTATTTATTGAAATATTAGACGAAAATAACCAACCACTACCTTTAGGTGAAGAAGGTAAAATTGTTGTGACTTCACTTTACAACAAGGCGCATCCTTTGATTAGATATGAACTAGGTGATTTTGGTGCACTATCTGAAAATAGCAGTGTTAAAAAACCAATTTTAAAAAATTTACTAGGTAGAACTAGCGATTTCGCCATTTTGCCAAGTGGAAAAAAAGCAGCTGGTTTAACATTCTATTACGTTACAAAAACTGTTATTGAAGATAAAGGCAAGGTAAAAGAGTTTGTAATTGAACAATTAAAACTAGATACTTTTAAAATTATTTACACTAGTTCTGAAATACTCTCTGAAGTCAAAATAGAGATCATTAAAGCCGCTATAGAAAAATACTTGGAAAGTGGTTTAAATATTATTTTTGAACGAAGAGAAGCGCTTGAAAGAACCAAAGCAGGCAAATTAAAGCAGTTTACTTCTATGATAAATTGATCTTTTGCTTTGACTTCACAAAAAAGTGCTCAAACAAAAAGGTAATTAAACTATAAACTGATTTAATAGTTGAAAAACCTAAGCCCTTTTTGTATACCCAATAGTTGTATTTTACTAGATTTAGTTTATTTGATGAGATAGAACTTTCTCTAACTCTGTAGATCGCCAATGTCTCCTGAATCCCTAATGCTGGTTTTCCCGACTTTTTAATGGCTTCTAACCATATTAACCAATCTTGTCTTTTTCTTAGATTAGCTGACGTTATCTTTCCTAAGGTTTTAGCATTATAAACACCTGTTAGGTTACCAATATAATTACTTTTTAAAAGCTTTTTATAGCTAAGAGAAGGTAATGCTTTAATTTGAGCATTTAAAGGGCCTCCTTCTTCATTCATAAGATCATAGCTAGAAAAACAAACATCGCATTGGTGTTCATTTATAAAAGCTATCTGTTTTTCAAGTTTCTGAGGTTTCCATAAATCGTCAGCATCCAAGAATGCAATAAAATCTCCCTTTGCAGCTTCTATACCTTTATTCCTTGAAATTGCCGCTCCACTATTCTTTTTGTTTTGAATTAAACGAATATTAGAATGCTCTTTAATAAACTTATTAACTATTTCAATAGTATTATCTGAAGAAGCATCATCAATCACAATTAGTTCCCAATCTTTATAAGTTTGATTTAAAACACTTGTAATTGTTTGATTAATAAACCTCTCTGAATTATATGTAGGAGTTACAACAGAGACTTTCATAAACTTTAATAAGCTTTATCCTCTCCCTTAAGAGCATTTAAAAATGTTTGAAATATAACTTTCAGGTCAAGAAGAATAGACCAATTTTCTACATAAAAGATATCATATTTTACTCTGTTTATAATATCTTTATCTTTTTCAATTTCACCTCTATATCCACTAATTTGAGCTAAACCTGTAATGCCTGGTTTTACAAAATGCCTTACCATAAATTTATCTACACTTCTAGCATATTTATTAGTATGACTAACCATATGAGGTCTTGGACCAACTACAGACATATCTCCATAAAGTACATTAAAAAACTGCGGGAGTTCATCTATACTGGTTTTACGTAAAAAAGCTCCTATTTTAGTTATTCTTTGGTCTCCTTTAGTTGCCTGATGTAGATCAGCATTTTTATTAGGTGTCATTGATCTAAATTTATAACAATCAAACTCCTGATAATTAAACCCATTTCTGGCTTGTTTAAAAAACACTGGGCCTTTAGATTCTAACTTAATTAAAATCGCTAGTATAGGTGTTAACCATGATAATATAAATATTATTACAAACGAAGCTAACAAGATATCAAACAACCGTTTAGCAAACTTATTTATAGGTTCTTGTAAAGGAATATTTCTTATTGATAAAATTGGGATATAATCGTAATATTCATATTTAAGTTTTTTAGAAAAAATATCTTTATTATCAGGAATAAATTTAAGTTCTCTTAAATTGTTATCTGCAAAATCTATTAATTCATTTATTTGCTTATTGGATAATTCTGAAACCGAAAAGTATATTTCATGAATGTTATTTTCTATTATATAATTAAAACACTTCCCTAAAGAAAAGACATCTTCATTAACATCAAATTGTGCCTTGAACTTATATCCGAAATCTAAGCGCTTATTAAATGTATTTATTAATTGTCGTGTTTTTTCGTTTTTTCCTATTACAACAATATTTCTATAATTTCCTCCAAACGCACTTCTATACTTATTTAATAAAAAGAACAATAAGAATTTTGAAAAGCTTAATAGTAAAAAAACTGATATTAAATAGTTCCCTAAATTAAGTCGGCTTAAATGTGGTTGTTTAAAAAACCCTATGAATGCATAAAGAATGACAGCAAATAATATAATTTGTTTAATTAAAAGTGATATAACTTGAATTATTCTGGTATAACGATGTACTTCATAGAATTTATTATAAAAAGATAGTATAAACCATAAAAAAGATATATAAATATGAAGGGGGTATGTATTGATTATATTTATTTGAAATAAATAAATACCTCCATTAATTATTAATAAATCAATTATATATGATATGGGTTTTATTAAACCAGAAAATCGACCTTTTTTAAATCTATTCAAATCTAACTTATTATATGATAACAAAAATATAAAACTCTATCTGTAAAAGCCTATATAAAAATAACAATACTAGTTTCTCCCTTTTTCTTTAAGCACAAGAAATATGAATTTTGAATTTCCTATAAGATATCTTTTCCACATACGTTTTGGTTCCTGAATAAACCTATAAAACCATTCTAATCCACTTTTTTGCATCCAAATAGGAGCTCTTTTCACTAAACCTGCGACCACATCGAAACTTCCCCCTACACCCATAGTAAAATTAATTTTAGACAAAAGATCTTTATTCTGATATAAAAAGTTCTCTTTTGTAGGTGAACTAATAGCTACAAATAGAATATTAGCATTACTATCCGCTATATTTTGGGCAATGCTTCTTTCTTCAGTTTTGTCAAAATATCCGTTCCTGTATCCAGCAATAATATCTGATGAGTACTTTTCACTATATATTTCTACTACTTTTTTAACAACCTCTTCCTTGGCTCCAAAGAAGAAAATCTTGTATGAATTCTTATGCGCTTGCAAGACTAAACTTTCCATTAAATCAATTCCTGCTACTCTCTCATTAATGGGTTTCCTTAAAAATTTAGCCGCCCAAACTACCGCCTGTCCATCCGCATTTATTATATCAGCCTCATTAACACTTTTACGAAGTTCTAAATCTTTTTGAAGTGCAACAATTTTTCCAGCGTTCACAACAGTATGGTGAAGTTGTTTTTTATTCTTAATCGTTCTTTCTATGATACTCAAAGTATCCTTCATGGATAGATTATCTATCTTAGTGTTTAATATATGAACTCTGTTAATTTTCATTTTTGCGATTTAAAATAATAAGAAAAGGAATAAAACATCCAAGCCTGTGCCCACCTTATATATGGAATCTTCGAATTGAAAAACTTATTTTTTTGATAATAAAAATAACCTTCTTGAGATTGCATATTATTTATACTCCAATTTAGTACCTTATCAACAAGATCTTTGTTTTCAATTAGCACTTTGAGTTTACTTAAAGTTACTACAAGTTGAGCAGGTGCATGAATATCAATTGGATAAACAGAATTACTATAATATTTAGAAATACCTTCTTTCGAAAAAAAGGTTTCTAAATAGTATAGTAATCCAAGGTCAATATTTTCTGAAAACTGATTATCTCCAGAAATGATTTGATATGTATAAATACATTCTAAATTGTACCCAGTATGAAAATTATCTATCCATTGATGATAAGGTAAAGTTCCATATGCCCAAGCTCCATTTTTTTGTTGAAAACTGCAAACATATTTTATCGCCTTTTCAGCTTCGATTAATAGGTTTTTGTCTTTTGTATACTCATATATTTGAGTTAGCAACTTGACTCCCAATAGTGATGCATTAAATACTTGGGTTTTATCTAAAGGGGAATAAGAAAACGAAAAATTTCCCGCATCATCATAAGTTCTATTTAAATCTTTAAGTATAAATTTTGAAGAACTAATTGCTGTCTCCAAATACTGTTTATTTTTTGTTACTTTATACGCATCAATCAATGCGCTTGAAATGAAAGAAGTTGCTACAACTGTTGGAGTTCCGTATGGCTGAAAAAACGCTCTGGCTTGCCAGTCAAAATTATAACCCCAGCAGGCTCCGGAATATCCAAGAGTTTGCAATTTTATCACTTTATCAGAAAGTTCAATTATTTTTTCAAGGTATTCACTTTTTGGGTTAGATTCGTAAAGATTACAATATCCAGTAATAAATAATCCTAAACCCTTAGGGTTGTATCCTTTTTTTACTCCAACTATTTTTCTTAAGTTAAAAGGAGATCTTTTAAATACTTGGATCCAAACAAGTCTAAAAAACCTTGATCTACCAAGTATTGTTTTTTGAATTACCCAACTATTCAACCCATCATAAGGATCCCATCCCTTGAAACTTTCCTTTTCGCACCAAAGTTTGAGTTTATTAAAGCTTTTCTCGAAAGACATCAAATTTATTTCTATATTATTAATCAAAAAAAATATCTTCTATTTCGATGATTGGATCTTCTTCTTTTTCACCCTTTACCATTTTTTTAATTTCGCTAAAATCATATTCTGCAACAAAAACACCTTGCCCTTTATCATCCCAAATAGTAAAATCTCCGTTTCTATAACCTTCTTGATAAATTCCTTTCATTTTCATTAAATCAATATTTTTATGATATATTACAGCCTCTCCATCTAATTGATCATTTTTAAAATACACCACGTACATAGTCTTTGCATTTTCGTACCAGGCAACTTGCTTTCCTTCTCTTTTTCCGTTCTTAAAAAATAGTTTTTTTCGCATGGTAGATGTTGTTTCATAAAAATATGTTTGTTCTCCATGTAATTTGTTGCCCCTATATTTAAGATTGGATCTTAGTTTACCGTTTTTATACCATTCATGTAAGTTTCCTTCCTTTTTACTATCTATATATGTCACCTCCAATTTCTTTTTTTTATCAAAATAAAATTCGGTATACAATCCATGTTTTTGGTTGTTTTTATAATTCGAAATTAATTTTATTGCTCCACTATTATCATACTTCTTAACGGCTACTGTATCTCCATTCAAAAATTTAATTTCCAGTATATCAGAATCAATGTTTGTTACCAAAATACCATCTAGAACACCTTCATTAACTCTTCCTTTTGTTGGTTTGTTATTGACTATTGACTCTAATTCAATATTACTATAATCATCGATCAAGTATGTTCTCTTGTTAGTTTTTATCTCTCTTATCTCGTCGTTTTCTAATTTAATACTATTTTCACCTAAAGATAGTAGTGTAATGTTATTTTCTTTTTTGACCTCAATTTGATTATTTCCTCCAATGAATTTCTCTAATTCTTTTATTAAATCAACATGAATTAATGTTTTGTTTGAATAATTGATTAGTTCTTGTTTTTCAAATTTCAATTTTTCAATTGATTGTTTTCTATTATTACATGCACTAAAAATAATTATCAAAACAAATAATAAAGTATTTTTCCTTTTTTTCATGCTGACATCTATTTAATATTAGAAATTACAAGTTTATATTTTCCCGACTTGGTTTTCTCAATTTCATCTTCTTTTATTAGCAAAATATTATATCTTATCTCATTCCCTAATTTTTGAATCAAATTACTTTGTAACTGGTTTTGATCTTTTTTAGAATATTCTTTTAATGGGACTATTTTTATATCTATACATGACATCTCATTCTGTATAATTTGAGCCATTTTAATATTTTCAACCCCTTTAAAGACCACATCTAATCTTCCAATTACGGATCCATCAGACAGCAAAACACAATCTTCAACTCTACCCTCAATTTTGTCAATTATTAAAGATTTTTTATGTTCATCGTAATGATACTTAGTGGAAATCTTATCATTTACTTCATACCTGATAAGTGGAAAGTAATCATTGATTAAAGAGGTAGTAATAATGTTTCTATCAGAGTATTCATTTATTGAATACAACAGCGGTTCATAATATTTATTTTTAAAAGAGTATAAGGCTATCGTTCTTTCTGCATTTCCGTACCAATCAAAAATTTCAGTGCTAAAGCTCTTAATAATATTTTCTTTTTGAAAATCTAATAGAGTTTCTGAACTTGTAAAGCAAGATGGAATAACTAATTCTTGATTCTTGTCTTGTAACCAAGATGCAAGTGTATTCAAAGAGCTTGGGTATCCCAATATTCCTTTTGCCTTATAATTTCGTATAATCGGAACTATTTTTTCGATATTTTCTTTATTCAAGGCAAAACTAGAAATAAATAAGGTTTTAGAAGCAATATCATTAAAAAACAGTTCGTTTCTATTTAGGTCTCCTCTTATTGAAATTTTTTTATCATTTGGGCTGAGTCCACATTGCAGTCTATACCACCAAACATATGCATTTTCATTTAATATTGCATCAAAACTTCTGTACACTATTAATGGACTTCCTGAAGTACCACTAGTAAATCCTTTTTGCGATAAAAAAACTCTTCCATGTTTAATATTTTCAATATTCGTACGAACAATATCTTTATCAATTGAAGGCAATATCTTTATGTCTTCTAAAGTTTTAATGTCTTTTTCGTATATCCCATGCTTCAAATAAAAATCTTTATAGAAATGGTTTTTGGTAAATACCCTATGGATTTGACTTAAAAACAACTGATTTTTTAGTTCAAGTGGATTAGCGCTTTGATACAATTCTTCTATCCATCTAATTTTCTTTTTTAATAAGAAATTATGTCTCGCATAGAACTTTGTATATGAGATTATGGACTTAATCATTATAAGAGCCTTTTAAAGTTGCTGTTTTAAATATTAAAGAAATTAAACCAGAAAATAATACAATTCCACTATGCCTTACAAGAATAGATTCTGTTATCATAAATATGCAAAAACAAGATACAATAATTAAACCCATCATACTCTTTGATTTCCGCAAAATTTTAATGCAAAATAGTAAAGTTAAAATTAATAGTAAAGTACCAAATAGCCCAAAATGTAACCAGCTTTCCAAATATTGGTTATGCGAATTATACTTATTTTTATACCCAGACTCAAAACCTATCTTTTTATATTCTTTATATAATTTTTTGTATACATCTCCATTTTTATTGCCTAACAAAATAAGCTCATTCTTAAATGTATTTAATACTGCTTTCCAATGTACCAATCTGGTCTCTATTTTAGGTGTTTGTATTCCGAATTCTGAAGCTGCAGCATTTCTTTTCTGAAAGTTAGGTGACATAAAAAACCCAGCAATTAAAAGTACCGATATTGAAAACAGTGCTATTCTATTATATAAATTAATTTGCGATTTAACTTGATAAGAAAAGATAATAAGAATAATAGCTAATGTTACAATACTAATTCTCGAGCTCAATAAATAAAGCATTAATAACAAAAATAAAATCGCAAAAACACTATAGATACTTTTAATCCTTTTTAATTTAATTATATCATAAAAAAAATAACTTATTGATATTAATACGAATAATGCAAAATATGTAGTGTGCTTATCAAGTACTTTAGAAAAGTTTGTATAATAGAAAAAATTTCCTAGGTTAGCGATTTTCAAGTAGATTGATTTCATCAAACCAAATAGGGAAGCTATAATTACCGAAATACTAAAATATTTTAAGGTTTCTTCTAAAATGCTTTTGGGGGTTATTGTGCTAAATATTACTAATGGAAAAATTAAAAAGGGGATATTTTGAATTAACAATTTAACTGTTAAAGAAACGTCATCAATGGTATATAAAAGTTTAATTAAAGACAACCAAAACGGAGAAGAAATCAACAAAAAAGGTAGGGTCATTTTTTTAAAGTCTCTTAACCTGTTCCTATAGTCTCCTAACAAAACCCAACTTAATACTAAAAGTATTATACTTTGCGAGTTTAAACTATACTTAGGAAAAGGTAATGTTATAAAAACTAATGACAACGACCAATAAAAAAACTTCTCTTTATGTGGGTACGTAATTTTCATAACTTCTTAAGGGTTTGAATTAAGTCATTTGTTAAAAACTCATGTCCCAAAGCATTTAAATGTATCCCATCTTTCATTAAAACTTGCGCAGGCTCATAGTTACTTCTATTTCCCAAATTAAGTATGGTAATATTTGAATAATCGGCATACTTTTTATATGTTTTATAAAATACCTCATTAACCTCTAATTTTGATTTGTTTGTATAATTTGGAGGAGACACTAATATCAATTTTGATCCTTTTTTTAATAAGTTTTCAATAATAACTTTGAGTCTTTGTTTAGTATTTTTCAAATCTTCTTCGTGTGCTCCTAAAAAAAGTATATAAGTATCTGCCTTTTCAATACCTTTAATATCCTTTATAACTGTCTCAGTATTGCTAAACAGTTCTGCACTATAAGGATAACCAAAAACGTCTTTTTCAGAACCTATAAATTTAATTGTTTTAATTTTTCTGGAGATTTTCTTTCTTGTAAATTTTCCTTCTCTCCATATAAGTTGAGAATCTCCTATCATCATAATCGTTTTATCTCCTTTTTGAATCATTGGAAGGTCTAATACACTCAATGAAGTTTCCTTTATATTTCTTTCTGGCAAAAAATTGATCCAAAAAACACCTCTAAAAATGATTTTGTCTTCATCTACATCCACAGAAACTGATCTAAATACGAATTTTTCATCTAAAGAAAAAGTACAATTGGCATTAAGTTCTATCTTTTGATCAAAAATGGTTGGTATCCCAATTTTTAGATAATTATGAGATATCGAGTCTACTACAACATTTTTGATTCTTTGTTTCTGTTGTTTGTTTGACCAATTATAATTTAACTGAAAAAACTCCTTATAGCCATTCAGATAAAAATCAATACATAGATATCCTAAGATTACCAAAAAAGTTAAAATATAGGTCCTTATTAAAGGAAATTTATTCATTTTTGTATTTAATGATTTTTGCTGGTATTCCTGCAACCACAGCATTGTCTGGAACATCTTTTATTACAACAGCATTTGCTCCTATGGTAACGTTATTTCCTATTGTGATTGGACCTAATATTTTGGCTCCTGTTGCTATGTAAACGTTATCTCCTATTTTAGGAACATCCTGAAATCCAGACCTTCCTCCTATAGTAATATTGGTGCCAATTACACAATTTTTCCCTATAATTGTTCTTTTATGAATCACAACACCTATTGCCCCATAACCAAATGTAGATCCTTTGCCTATTTTACATTGATACGGAATACTTGAATTATATAAAAAGAAACAAAGTAATTTGAATAACTTAGGGAGCAGTGGAATTTTCCACTTAAATAATGTATGAGCTATGCTATAAAAAAAATAGGCATTTATCATTTTTGCATAAAAATTAAAACATTCAATTTATAAGTGTTCGATATAAATCATCTAACTGCTTCATAATTCTTTCTTCAGATAGTTTTTCTTCATATACTCTTCTTGCTGCTTTACCTAACCTTTCTCTCACATCCTTGTTTGTTAACATAAACTCGACTGCATTTCGAATCTCTTCTACATTACCCGGTTCCACAAAATATATATTTTCCATATGAGTAAAAAACTCAGGAATTGCACCAACTGGTGCAGTAATAATAGGCATTCTGGCACAAGCAGCTTCAATAATAACCAAGGGAAAATTTTCATTATGGGTTGGAAATAAAAAAACTTCATTCCCTGAAAAATATTTTACTTTGTCCTTTAAGCTAAGTTTTTCTGATAGAATAATATTAATCTTTGAAGATAATTTATTTTCAGAAATTAAATTTTGAATACTATGAAGATCTCCTTTTCTATCTTCAGATCCGATTAAATCCAATTTAAAATCATCTGTTATTTTCTTGGAAGCTTCTATAAGATCATAAACTCCTTTTCTTTTTCCTAAAGCACCTAAAAAAAGAAACCTTCCATTACGTTTGTTAGTATCCTCTATTTGAACCTTATTAACATATTCTGCATTAATAGGATTATTAACAACTCTAACCAATGTTTTTATGTTTTTATTTTCTAAATAATCTTTCCAAAAATCACTAGCAACTACTACTGCATCTAGATTATTAAATAACCTGAAGGATATTTTTCTTCTACCACCTTTTAAATTGTCGATAAAAACATCAAAAGAACCTCCGTGCAAATGCCCAATCACTTTCTTTGCGCCAAGTAATTTTGCGGTATTTAGAAAAAGTAAGCTTTTTTCAAAATTCCAAAACGATGTGATTGCATAATGTACAATTTTTGGTCTTTTGATAACAACCAAGTAAATCAGCTTAAAATACTGCCTGATAAAGTAATATAAATTAACAACATTAAAATTTGCTAATTTTGATTTACCGTGTTTTCTGTTCAAATGAAGCGGAATGAACTCATAATCTTTGGATAAACCGTCTATAAAGGCTCTATTCAATGTTGGAATAGAACCTATATCCTTTTTATTTGTAGGCCCAATTAATATTTTATTATTCATTTAATTATTTATATAAATTTTCCGAACATGATAGTTTATAAACAAAATACTATTCAATTGCAGAGGTATCTCCATAACTAACACCGTTTATAATACAGCCTTTTAAATAATATGAATTTACACTATAGGTTAAATCATCATCATATGAATAAAAATAATTTAAGCGTCCAAATTCTGAAGAAAAAGCTTCTTTATTAGATACTCTCCCAAAAGAACCATCTTTAACGTAAGTAGTCACTTCATCATCAAAAATTATCTCATTCTCTAAATACGAGAAATCAGAAATCCAAAATTCTGATTTAAAAGTATGATATATAACCACATCTTCTTGCCCTTCGATAATTTGTATTTCCTTAATCCTAAAATGTCTCTGATTATCGATAATTAATTCTTCAATTGATTCTCGTAAAACTATATAATCATATCCTTCTGATTCAGCATGATTAGTAATCCAAGATCCGCCTTCATAATACCATTTATTACCAACTGAAAAAGGAAATTCCCCAGGTTCTATTTCTTGATCACAATTTTCATCTACAGAATTAGCTGCAATTTCAATCGCCTCAGGATTAACTGATGGATTTGTATCATCACAATCTCCATCAAAAAGTGAATAACCCTCAGGGTAATTTTCATTGCTTATGATGATTTCAGAAGTTTCAATTATCTGTGGATTTCCTGTACCATAAAAATCATTATCCTCATCTACAAACATAGTATATTCATAATAGCCATCACTATCTTCATCAATATTGTTATCTGGTATTTCTTGATCTATGGAATTGTCTTCTTGACAAGAAGTGAACACTATAATCATTAAAGATAATAATGACATCAAGGACATATTTTTCTCAAATTTCATAATTTTCGTTTCAAATATCTAAAAAGATATTTTTATTGGTTTTCCATCCTAATTTAGATCTTATTTTACTATTATCCCCCATCATTTCCCATACTTCATTTTTTCGATAGGGAATTGCTCCAAAATTAATTTGTGATTTACTATTTAATAATTCTTTGGCTTCTACCGCCAATTCTTTTAAGGTTTTGCCTTCTCCAGAACATACATTAAAAACTTGGTTATAAGCCTTTTCATCAACTGCTAAAATCATAGCATCTAGAACATCTAGAACATGAAGAAAATCTCTTTTTTGTTCTCCTTTTGTCATATTAAAATTTTCGTTATTCCTTAACTTATCCACCAATTGAGAAAGAAAGAAATTCTTTGGCATATCTTTTCCAAAAAAATTAAAGAGTCTTAAAATTGTATAATTTTTAGATTGAATATTAGAAAAAGTACTAACGGCTTTTTCACCAAAATATTTCGAAAGTGAATATGGAGAAGCAGGTGAAACCAGCATATTTTCTTTGAAAGGAGACTTATTTTCGTTACCATAGACTTCGCTACTACTAATATAGACGAAGTTATTATAATCTATATTTTTTAAAGCATTTAATAGATTGACAGTACCCGACAAATTAATGTCTATTAAAGAATTACATAACGAAAAATCTCGACTTCTATTTAGGGATGCTGCTAAATGAAAAATATAATCTGGTTTTATATCGTTAACCGCCTTTTTTAAGATGTCTTCATCCGACAAATTAAGTTGGTAATAAGGTAAATTATAGCCTGTAGTATTTTCTGAAATATCTATAACACTAACCTCAGCTTCTAAGGTAAGTAACTCTTGAATAAAAAGTTTTCCAAGATAACCATTACCTCCAGTGACTAAAATTTTACTACCATTTAATTTTATTTGGTCCATTCTAATGATTTATCCTTTGCTGCACTGATAAAATCCAATAAATCTTGTTCTGTATTTACCTTATTATCCTCATAAAAAGATCGATACCAACTAATAGTTTTATTTAATGTCATTTCCAAGTCCCAAACAGGAAGCCATTTTAAAATTTTATTAGCTTTTGAGCAATCTAACATGAGTAAATTAGCCTCATGATGTTCTTCTAAATTACTTCCTTCTTTATAAACAATCTTTTTCCAAAAACTTGTTGATTTTTCAACAATTTCTCCTACTGCTACATTATTCTTTAGTTCCGGCCCAAAATTCCAACCTTCTGCAAATTTCTTTTTTCCTTCTAATAATTTTTTTCCTAGTAATAGGTAACCGCTTAATGGTTCTAAAACGTGTTGCCAAGGTCTTGTAGCTAATGGGTTTCTTATAACAACAGTATCATCCTTTCCTGCAGCTTTCACCATATCTGGAATTAATCTATCTAAAGACCAATCACCTCCTCCAATAACATTACCAGCTCTGCCGCTTGCAAGTAAAACATTGTTTTCGTTAAAAAATGATCTTTGATAGGAAGCTGTAACCAATTCGGCACAACCTTTAGATGCGCTATAGGGATCATAGCCACCCATAGGATCATTTTCTCTGTACCCCCAAATCCATTCCTTATTCTCGTAGCACTTATCGCTTGTAATATTGACAATTGCCTTTACCGATTTAGTTTTTTTAACTGCTTCAAAAAGGTTAATTGTTCCCATTACATTAGTGGCAAAAGTCTCAACAGGATTATCGTAAGAATATCTTACCAGGGCTTGTGCGGCTAAATGAAATACTATTTCGGGATTATGCTTTTTTAAAACATTTTGCAATCTGGAAAGGTCATTTATATCCCCAATTATGGAATGGTACGAATCATTATGCATTAGACCATAATGACTTGGAGATGTTATAGGTTCTAAAGAATATCCTATAACCTTCGCTCCCATTTTGTTTAACCAGTAAACAAGCCAAGAACCTTTAAACCCCGTATCTCCTGTTACCAAACATATCTTGTCCTTATATATTCCTCCAAACAGTTTTTCTATTTCCATATTTTCCAACTTGCGTTATCCCTATTCCACAGATCATTCAACTCTTTATTGTCTCTTAATGTATCCATAGGTTTCCAGTATCCATAGTGTTTATATGAATATAATTCACCATCTTTGGCAAGATTCTCCAATGGTGTTCTTTCAAATATAGTCTGATCTCCATCTAATAAATAATCAAAAACCTTTGGTTCACAAACAAAAAATCCACCATTAATCCATGAACCGTCCCCTTTAGGTTTTTCCTCAAAAGAAGCTATCTGTTGATTTCCTATAAATTTTAATGAACCAAATCTTCCTTCTGGCTGTACTGCGGTCATCGTTACAGTTTTACCATGATTGTTATGCGTTTTTATTAGCTCTTCAATATTAACATTCGAAACTCCATCTCCATAAGTAAGCATAAAAGATTCATTGCCAATAAATTCCTGAACTCTTCTTATTCTACCTCCGGTCATTGTATGTAACCCAGTATCTATCAAAGAAACTTTCCATGGTTCAGAAGTGTTATTTAAAATTTCTATTTTATTTTCTTTTAAGTCTATTGTAGCATCACTTTGATGTAGAAAATAATTGGCAAAATATTCCTTAATAACGTATCCTTTATATCCTAATAATATTACAAAATCATTGAATCCATAATGTGAATATATTTTCATTATGTGCCATAGTATTGGCTTACCTCCAATTGGAACCATTGGTTTAGGAATGTTTTGAGTCTCTTCACTTAATCTAGTTCCAAATCCTCCTGCAAGAATTAATACTTTCATTATTATAAATCTAATTTTCTGTAAAAATATCGATATATTTTCATCTAGAATTAGATTTTCAATTATTTTTATTCAAATAAATTATCTATTTAATTTTAGGGTTTGTATTACTTTTTTGAGTAACTCTAAATTTATAATTTTCTCTTTCAAAATAACTTATCGCATATACTAAACTTAAAGACAAAATTAAATATGAAAGATTATTCAAAGAGTATGAAAACATAGAATCAAAAAATAAGGAAAAATAAATAATACTAATCATAATGTATTCTCGTTTAAAAAAAGTTCTTTTTAGCAAAGGAGATATTATAATCAACAAATAAATCAAAGCACCAATAACTCCTATTTCTATAAATAAATGAGGGAAATAAGTATCTGTAGTAGCTAAATGTGTGGTTTCATACCAGTTAAAATTAAATTCATTATATAAAGGAGAATTAAATTTTGTTGAGGAAGGCCCTCCAAAAGTCCCTATACCTCTTCCAAAAAACCCACTTTTAGAAAACATAACTCTATATGACTCTGATCTTGCAGAATTTCCTTCAAATATATATAAGTTTAATCTAACCATTGCATTTTCAAAAAAGTTTAAAACTTTAATCGGGTATATGATAAAACTTAAAATAAGAATATAAATCACAGTAAGTACTATCTTTAATTTGTTTTTATGTGTTAAAAACAGAATGATTAAAAAAGGACCTATTGCTTTATATGAAAAACTCAAAAATAACGAAATTACCATAATAGTTAATATCAAGGTCTTTAGTTTTCCAGAATAATAATATTTAACTAAATAGAATGTTATCAAGTTAAGAAACCCAAAAGTTCCAAAAAAGCCTAAAAGACCAGTTCCTCTCAAAACCCCTGATATCGTATTATAAAAAACAATTCCATCTTTAGTTCTATTATAAAACCATTGGTCGACTCCTCTAATCCAGTTAATATAATTTATAATTTGCCATAAATCGTTTAAAATTGTAAAGAATAGAAAAAAATACAATAATACACTAAAATTCTTTCTTAGAGTATATGCATAAAATAATATCAAAACAGGAAAAAAGTATCTTATTCCTTCTTCTGTGGCTGCATTGATACTAAATGATATAAAGTAGTGGTAAAAAAATATTGGCAGAAAAATAAGAAAAAGAAAAACTAATTTAATATTAACTTTTCTTTTTATAATTACTAGACCAAACATTAAAAAAAGACTTAAAAACTTAATATTACCTGACAAGTCTTTCTGAGTAAATTGTAAAATATCAGAAATGAAAACAGTAATAAATGGGGACATTAACAGTAACTTTGAAATAGCCTTTTCAAAAGAAATTCTAGAGTATGTTAAAGTTATTTTCAAAAAAAATTATTCTATTGTCAAATATTCTAAGTATTTATTTGCGTTTTAGGATTTTATTTACTCTCTCACTTATTATGATATATCTAATAAGCAATGATAATAAACTAGCTAAACCAATACCTATTAGTCTAAATTTATTAAATAAAAATAAACTCAAAACCACATTCAAAAGAAAGACTCCCAAATTCAAACTTAAATTAAATTTAAAATGTTTCTTTATTACAATCATCATTCCATATGGAATGGTAAGTCCTTGAACAAATTTTGCAAAAAGAATAATTATAAAAATTGACATTGTTCCCTTATAGTTATGAAACCATATTTGTAAAATTAAATAATAAAAAAATAGTATTAAAAGTAAAGAAATCGAAAGAGCTTTGATAATTTTTTGGATAATATTCTTTAGTGATTTATTGTGTTTTTTTACTTTTTCTATATCAACCTGAGAAATAGTTAATGGAATAATTAATAATGCATTGGCAATATTTAAAGGAAAAGAATATTCTGCAATTAAAGAATTGGAAATAGTTTTTTCTGCAAAAATTTTGATTATATAAATATCTGTGTAAAGAAATGCAATATTTACAAAGTTATTAACTACTAGTGTCAATGACCCATATATCAACTTGATAAACAATTTTATATATCTCTTTACATTAGTCAAAAGAGATTGTTTATAATATTTAAAAAAAATAAACAAATGATAAATAGTGAAAAAGACTAAACAAAAATTTGAAGCTAATATTAAAGATTTGCTCTTTTCTTTTATATTTAAAAGAAAAAAAATTACTAATGAATTAAATAAAATTGAACCAATTATCTTATAATAAGCTGTATAATTGCTTCCGTTTTCAACCAAATTAAATGATTGAATAATAGAATTAGAATAAAAAAAAAGAGAATAAAAAAGTACTGGTAATAAAATAACCTTTAATTCAAGATAATAAAAAAAAGGGGTTAAAAGCCCCACTAATACAAAACAAAAAACTACACTTATTAAAGAAAGGTTAATTTTGCTTGAAGAACTCTTAGTATATGTCAATAAAAGAGTTGGTGTTCCAAAAGAAAAGAAAATAGCCAATAATTCTATCGTTTTTTTATAAAACTCAAATTCTCCATATTCTGTCTTAGAAACTTTGGACGCAACAAATAATAACATTAAGTATTCTAAGCCTCTACCAAATAATGTAGAAAATCCATATATAATATACTTAGTATTCAATATTTTCATAAAACGACAAATCAAAGACAAACAATTAATCAAGAAAATGTTCCACAAAAATCTAAAACAACCTTATCTTTATCTAATTCAAGCTTCGTAAACTCATCATGAGCCACTAAAAAAACAATAATATCTGCTTTTTTAGCAGCCTCTTGGTAATGTGTTAGTTTGAAAACTTTATGCTCATTAATATTTGGTTCAACAATATAATATTCTTCATTATTTGCATTTTGCAATACTTTTTGAGCAATGTACTTAGCAGGAGATTCTCTTAAGTCATCAATATTAGGTTTAAACGCTAGCCCCATAATGGCGATTCTAGGCTTTCTCCCATGTTGTAATTCAAACTGAAGTTTAGTATTTTGAACCTTCTCAGCGCACCAAAATGATTTATAATTATTGATTTCCCTTGCTTTCCCTATGATTTGTGACTCCATTGGATAATCTGCAACAATGAAGTAAGGGTCTACAGCAATACAATGCCCTCCAACTCCGCATCCGGGTTGTAAAATATTAACTCTTGGATGCTTATTAGCTAATTGTATTAATTCCCAAACATTAATATCCGCTTTATCACAAATTAGAGATAATTCATTTGCAAATGCAATCTGTACATCTCTAGAAGAATTTTCCACTAGCTTACACATCTCTGCCGTCCTAGCATTTGTTTTGTGTAAATCACCCTTAACAAATTGATGATAAAACTTAACCGCTTTATCTGTAGATCTTTCATTTATTCCACCAATGACACGATCATTATGAACCAACTCATACATGACATTTCCAGGAAGAACTCTTTCTGGGCAATATGCTATATCTAATTTGTTTTCAAGTTCTGGTCTTTCAGAATAAATTAAGGTCATCATCTTCTCCGTAGTACCCACAGGAGATGTAGATTCTATAATATACAAATCGTTTTCTTTAAGCAGAGGTATTATAGCCTTGGTAGCTGACTCAACAAAAGAAATATCTGGTTCATTTTTACCTTTAAAAGGAGTTGGCACCACTATTAAGTATGTGTTTGCTTCAACTGGTTTAACTGAAGCCTTTAAATACCCTTCGTTTACTGCCTTTTCTACTGCTTTATCCAATTCAGGTTCTACAATATGAATTTTTCCTTCATTAATTGTATTTACCACTTTGGGGTTTATATCAACTCCAAGAACACATATTCTATTTTGAGCAATCAATGCTGCTGTTGGGAGACCTATATATCCCAAACCGATCATTACAACATCAGGTTTAGTATTCATAGTTAATTTTTTATTATGTATTCAACAATTCGTTGACATGCTTTTCCATCTCCATAAGGATTATGAAGCTTACTCATGTCTTCGTATAATTTTTTATTCTTTAATAATTTTTCAGCTTCTTGAACTATAATTTCTTTATTAGTGCCTACCAAAATTACAGTTCCTGCATTAACAGCTTCTGGCCTTTCTGTTGTATCTCTCATTACTAAGACTGGTTTTCCAAGACTTGGAGCTTCTTCCTGAACTCCTCCACTATCAGTTATAATAAGATGACTTTGGTTCATTAGCCATACAAATGAAGGGTAGGATAACGGATCAATTAATTTAATATTTTCAGTATCTCCTAAAAGTTCATAAACTGGCTTCTGAACATTTGGATTTAAATGCACAGGATAGACAATCTGAGTATCGGGATTTCTTAATGCAATTTCTTTTAGAGCATTACAAATTTGTATAAATCCCTGACCATGATTTTCTCTTCTATGACCAGTTACTAAGATCAATTTTTTATTGCTTTCTAAAACTTTTTTAAGTGCTTCAATCTCATCATCCTTAAACTCAGAATTATTAACTTTATCCACACTAAATTGTAAAGCATCAATAACTGTATTTCCTGTTATTAGAATAGTATTAGAGTTTTTATTTTCATTGATCAGATTGTTTTTCGAGGTTTCTGTTGGAGCAAAATGAATATTTGAAACAACTCCAGTTACAGACCTATTCATTTCTTCAGGGAAAGGAGATTTCATATTAAAAGTCCGTAGCCCTGCCTCTACATGACATACTTGGGCACCAGAATAGAATGCAGCAATACTTGATGCCATGGTTGTAGTTGTATCTCCATGCACGTACACATAGTCAGGTTTAAATCCCTCTAAAACTGGCTTAAGACCAATTAGTATATCCGAGGTAAGGGTATATAAATTTTGATTTGGTTTCATTAAATCTAAATCGTAATCTGGAACAATCTCAAAAAACGATAATACTTGATCTAACATTTCTCTATGTTGTGCTGTAATACAAACTTTCGTTTCAAAAGTGTCAGAGCATTTTAGAAATTCTTTAACCAAGGGAGCCATTTTTATAGCTTCTGGCCTTGTCCCAAATACAATTAAATTTTTTTTCTTCATCATTAATTATTAGCCAAAATACTATATTTTGGGCGTTCAGCAAATGTACTATATTTGTTTAATTTATCTAGCTTAATAGAATCGATAAATCCATTTTCTTTTAGAATTTTTCGAGCAAAATCATACCACGACATTGCTTCACTATCGCAATAATGTTTAATTCCAAAATTTTGATCTCTTCTTTGAATTAAATCAATTATAAAACTACTTAGATTAACTGTGTCTGTAGGGCAACCTATTTGCTCCGTAGTTATTTTAAGGTCTTTTCCTTCTTTTGCCCATTTAAGTATATTCTTGTAAAAATTATGGCCATAATTTTTACTATAGAGCCATGATGTTCTTACAACAAAATATCTCTTCAAACTGTCTCGAATATAAAGTTCTCCAAGCAACTTAGATTTTCCATATTTGTTTATTGGATTAGTTTTATCAAAAATAGTATAAGGTGTTTGTTTTTCTCCATCAAAAACATAATCAGTTGAAATATGAACTAAAATAATATTATGTTTTTTAATTTCTTTGACTAAGTTTTTTACTCCTTTTGCATTTATTTCATAAGCACTTTCTGGAGTCTTTTCTGCTTGTTCTACATTTGTATATGCAGCACAATTAATACAATATTCGAAATCATTATTCTCAAAATATTTTTCTAATTGAGACGTATTGGTAATATCTAATATTTCCTTTGAAGTAAAAGTAAAATCAAGACTTAATGTGTTTTTAGAATACAATTCTTTAATTGTTTTTCCTAACTGGCCATTTGCCCCTGTAACTAAAATTCTTTTTTTCATCTAGTTTGAAAAAACATTTCCAAAGTTGGTAACTTTTTGTCTTTATCTGATAAAATAATATCTCTAGAAATATCCCAATTAATGTTTAATTGTTCATCTCTATAGTAAATTCCAGATTCTGCTTCTTTATTATAATAATTATCACACTTGTAAGAAAAAAATGTGTCGTCTTCAAGCACATGAAAACCATGAGCAAATCCTCTTGGAATATATAACTGCTGATGCCTTTTAGCATCTAATATTATTGAAAAAAAATCACAAAAGGTTTCAGAGTCTCTTCTTAAATCAACCACTACATCTAAAACTTTACCCTTTAAAACTTTCACCAACTTTGCTTGAGCATATTCACCAATTTGAAAATGCAGACCTCTTAAAACACCTTTTGAAGATTTAGAAATATTATCTTGAACAAAATCCACATCAACTCCAGTTTGATTAACGAACATTTTTTTATTGAAGCTCTCATAAAAATAGCCTCTTTCATCTTTAAAAACTTTTGGTGTTATTATATAGCACCCTTTTAAGTTTGTTTCTTCAACTTTCATATTTAATTTTAAGATATTAATTGTTGAAGGTATTTACCATAGCCACTTTTCAATAATGGTTGAGCAAGTTTATTCAATTGAGTTTTATCAATAAAGCCCATTTTATAAGCTTCTTCTTCTACACATCCTATCTTTTGACCTTGTCTCTCTTCTATTACTTGAACAAATTGAGATGCTTGCATTAATGAAGCAAAGGTACCTGTGTCTAACCAGGCGGTTCCTTTATCTAAAATTTGAACTTTTAATTTTCCTTTTTTTAAATATGCTTTATTAACATCTGTAATTTCTAATTCCCCTCTATTACTTGGTTTAATATTTTTTGCAATTTCAACAACAGAATTGTCATAAAAATATATTCCTGGTACTGCATAATTTGATTTTGGTTTTAAAGGTTTTTCTTCAATAGAAATAGCTTCATTTTTGTCATTAAACTGAACTACACCATATCTTTGTGAGTCTTGAACATGATACGCAAAAATTACTCCTCCTTCAGGGTTTATTAATTCACTTAATGTTTTACTTAATCCTGAACCATAAAATATATTATCCCCCAAAATTAGAGCGACACTATCTTCCCCTATAAAATTCTCACCTATAATGAAGGCTTCTGCAAGTCCATTAGGTTCTTTTTGAATAGCATATTCAAAATTACAACCATAGTCTTTTCCGTTTCCTAACAGTTTTCTAAATTTTTCAATATCGGTTGGAGTTGTAATAATTAGTATATCCCTTATTCCAACAGATAAAAGAGTTGTTAACGGATAATAAATCATAGGTTTGTCATAAATAGGCATAAGCTGCTTACTAACCACTTTGGTTAGTGGATATAGCCTAGTCCCTGATCCCCCTGCTAATATAATTCCTTTCATTTAGCCTGTGTATTTCTTAATATACCAATGTATAGTTTTAACAATTCCAGATTCAAAGCTTTCACTTGCAACCCAACCTAAATCATTTTCAATTTTAGAAGCATCTATTGCATATCTAAAATCATGCCCAGGTCTATCTTTTACAAATATTATTTGTTCTTTATAAGGTTTTTTTTGAGGTCTAACCTTATCTAAAATGGAGCAAATAGTATTTGCTATTTGTAAATTATTTTTTTCATTATTCCCACCAATATTATATGTTTCTCCTTTAATACCTTCCTTAAATACCAAATCAATACCTAGGCAATGATCTTTAACATACAACCAATCTCTTATATTTTTACCATCACCATATATTGGAATATTTTCTCCCTTTATAGCTTTTCTAATTATTGTTGGTATTAACTTTTCATCATGCTGTTTAGGGCCATAATTATTGGAACAATTTGATGTTACTAGATTCATCCCATAGGTGTGAAAATAACTTCTTACTATAAAATCTGAAGAAGCTTTCGATGCACTATAGGGACTATTAGGTGCATATGCTGTTTTTTCTGTAAATAAGCCTGTTTTTCCCAAAGTTCCATAAACTTCATCTGTAGATATATGATGAAACCTAGAATTTAAATGTTCCTCTTTAATTTTATGAGGGGATTCCATCCAATGATTCTTCGCAACATCAATTAGATTAAAGGTTCCAACAACATTAGTATTTATAAACTCATTTGGGTTCTCAATAGAATTATCTACATGAGACTCAGCTGCAAAGTGTATAACTCCTTTAAAATTATAAGTATTAAACAAATTTTCAACCAAACTTCTATTACATATATCTCCTTTTATAAATGTATAATTTGGGTGATTTTCTATTTCAACTAAATTGTTAAAACTACCAGCATATGTTAACTTATCTAAATTAATTACTTTAAAATGAGGGTTATGTCCAAGAAAATAACCTATAAAATTAGAACCTATAAACCCTGCTCCTCCTGTAATTAATATATTCACCTAAATTATTATTATTATTTTTTTTCAAGATATGACCCTAAACCAATAATCATAAATACAATTGCCACTAATGAAAAAAGTAATAATGGTAAGACAAACTTCTTTTTACTGTACCATTTACTAATTTCATATCCAGTTTTAGGGAAGCTTGATACTACATTTATAATTCTATTTTGAAATGCTAAAGTACTATCTATTGATCTTCTTTCATTCTCATATCTTAACTTTTGAGTTAAAACTTTTGATTCATCGATTAACAATCCTGCCGATTTTGCGTCAGACATATACACATTTGTACTTGAGTTAGTTGCCGAAGTTTCTTTCTCTGATTCTCTTTTTCTAATCTCTAAATATACTTTAACCAAAGAGTCTATTGATTTTACTTGTTCTTCTAAAACTTTATCCCTTTTATTCAAAATGGAAACTCCTGATTCTAAAAGCTCATTTAAATAAGTATTATCTGAAATCTCTTGAGTAAAAGCTTTCTCTATTTTTTTGTAAATAGTTTTATCAGTTGAAGCAATTCCAATATTATGAGTTCTAAAATTGGACGCTTTCAAAGATTCTTTATACTTATCGTAAGTCATATCTAATCTTGACACAGAGTCTAATTTTGAATAAAAATTAGAATAATTTTTAATAATAAAGTTCTCATCTTTAATTGGGTCAATGTAAAACCCTTTTAAATGATAGGCATCACTTGGTTTAATATTAAGACGCTTTGCTAATTCTAACGTATCTTGATCTATTCCAGCTAACTGATGAAACTCAGATATGTTTTCATATACTTGAGCAGTAGAACTAAAATTAGTTTCAATAATCATATTAGCGCCATATTCTGTGAGGGAGTTTTTATCAATTAGGAACCCTATCACACCTCCTACAATCAAAGCTGCGACATACCATAAAATACGTTTGTAGAAATGAATTAGTATTAATAGTATTATTTTAAATATTCCATTAAAAATACTACCAATAAACTTAAAAAGTCTATCAAACATATTTCCAATCAATTTGAATAACTGCCCTAAATCTACTTCTTCAGATTGCTGTGGTTGTGGCAATTCTTTACTCATATTATTTCGTATTAAATATTTGTTCTAAAATTGTTCTTGTTATTAAGTAAGTTGGTCTTACTCCTGTTGTTCCTAGTCCTCCTGAAGCTAAAGTAGCTCCAGTTTCTAAAGGGTTATCACTAGCATAATATGCATATCTCACTTTTACATCTGGACTTATGCTTCCTCTTACTTTTGAAGCTGCTTGAATAGCCTTTTGATAATGAGCTCCTTCCATTTCTAAACCTATTACTTGCCAGGTAGAATTATGGAAAAACTTTAAAATATCTTTGTTTTGAAGCGATGTCCCTAAAACCGTAATCATTGAGCCTTCGTAAATATCAACACCTTGATCCTCTAAATCTTCTTTTTTAAGCTCGTTTTCAAAAGGGTAATTATCCGCAGTTCCCTCAAAAATATGAGCTGAAGGAATCATTATATCTCCTTTACCTCCTTCTAAAATACCAGCTTTACCCATTATAGACATTGATTCTACATTTAAATGAACCTTGTCATCGTTTCTTTGAAAAGGTTTTAATAGCTCATCTATCGTTTCGTAAGCCTGTTCTCCAAAAGCATAATCCATTACTAATATAACAGGTTTTTTTTCTTTTAAAATAATATCTTTTGCTTTAATATCTATTTTGGAAATATCTATTTTACTAGTATCAAAAATCTGTACATCAATATTAGCTCCAGATGCATCTTTAATATAAAGCATCCCATTGCGTAAAGCTCCAGATTTCACCTTATTCCTTAAGGATTCATTTTCATCATTACTTAAAGCTTCATAAACTTCGAAAATATCTTTTTTAGAAGCTAAATTTTTTAATGCTGAAGGAGCAAAAAGTGTATTCATAACACTATGCATATTTGCACTTATGATATGAATTGAACGTTTTAATAAGCTATTTTTATATAAAACCTCTTTAATATTGTTAGCCCAAATTTCACTATGTATGTGGTGTCCTATACGTTCTCTTAATACTCTACTAAACGTTATAGCTCTTTTGTTATCATTTACTTCCTCTTCAATCGCCAATTTACCTAGCCAATATACAATATGAAGTAATCTTTCAGGTTGTTTTGGGGTTGCAAAATCATTATAAACAGCTTTCAGTTCTTTAAATGTTCTTCCTATAATATTTGCTGTATACGTTATTGCAACTTCTCGTTCTTCATTCGTCAGCTCTTTTTTTGAGAGCACGAATTTTTCAAGTTTTTCCCAATCTCTTCTAGTAGTTGTTATTCCTTCTTCTTCATTAATTAAAACCCTATTGCTGATTTTATGCGATTCTACAAAAAGAAATGTTAAATGTGTTAAGATATCATAGATTTCAGAACGTCCTCTGGTAATTTCAATGTTCATTTGGTCACCATCAATCCTATAACAATTTCTTCTTCTTTTAGGTGGGATAATAGCTTTAAAATGAGAATTAGAATACCCTTCGTCACTTGTTAGGTTAATAGACGAGCATTCTTCAATTCCTTCAGGTAATCTATCAATAACATATAGTAAACCTTCTAATTCAGCTTTTTCTTCACCTATAGAACCATAAATCTCAGGACTTAAAAGCAATAACGAATTTCTAAGCATTTCACCCGAAACACCCATAGGCTTGTAAAAACCCCTTATAAACAAATGACGCATAGTAATATACATCCTTTCAATAGCATTTGAACTCTCTTGAGCCCGCGTTCTTTCATGATGTTTAATATTACTCATTGGTGCAATTTTCAAGGTCAAAGATACTACTATTTGATTTAAAAAATGAAAGGAAAATCCTTAACTATTTCACGGTCATTTGATAGTCTTGGAAGTTTGTTTTGGCCACCTAACTTTCCAATAGATTTCATATAGTTTTTAAATCCATCTTTTTTGACCTTGGTAATCCTTAAAGTTTGAAGTACACTACCTTCTATTAAATCAAAATAATAAACATTTTGTTTTTGAAGCGACGCATCAATCTTTTTTGCAAATACTGAAAGGTCTTCAGGCTCTTTTTCAAACTCAATGAACCATTCATGATAGGGTAGTCCTTCATTTGGATTGATTTGGGGTGCTACTGTAAACTCTGTTACGCTAACCTCAGTATCTACTATTGCTTCCTGAATGGCTTGTTCTACTTCTTTACCAATAACATGTTCGCCAAATGCAGAAATAAAATGTTTTATTCTTCCAGATACTACAACACGATATGGTTTTGTAGATGTAAACTGAACTGTGTCACCAATATTATAGGCCCAAAGTCCTGCGTTTGTTGAAATTATCATCACATAATTAATACCAACATCAACATCTTTTATGGTGATTCGTTTTGGGTTTTCATTGAAAAACTCATCAGCTTTGATAAACTCATAGAAAATTCCTGAATTTAACTGCAATAACATCCCTTTTTCATTTTGCTTATCTTGAAAGGCAAAAAAACCTTCGCTAGCAGGATATAATTCTATACTATCTACTTTTCTTCCTATTAAGTTTTCAAACTTCGTTTTATAAGGTTCATAATTAACCCCGCCAAAAATGAATAAATTGAAATTCTTGAATATTTCACCAACTGGTTGCCCTGTTTTTTGAATGAGTTTTTCAAAATACATTTGTACCCAAGATGGAATTCCAGAAATAATAGTCATGTTTTCAGGAAGTGTTTCTTCTACAATAGCATCTACTTTAGTTTCCCAATCATCAATACAATTAGTTTCCCAAGAAGGTAATCTATTTTTTTGAAGATACTTAGGCACATAATGGGCTACTATACCAGATAATCTACCAAGTTTAACACCATTCTTATCATTCAATATTGGGCTACCTTGTAGAAAAATCATTTTACCATTCACAAACTGGGTATTACCTGTTTCGTGAATGTACATGAGAATCGCATTTCTGGCAGCTTTTACATGACTAGGCATACTTTCTTTAGTAATTGGAATGTATTTAGCTCCCGAAGTTGTACCCGATGTTTTAGCAAAATAAATTGGTTTTCCTTTCCAAAGAATATTCTCTTCACCTGCTACCATTCTGTCTACATAAGGTCGTAACGCTTCATAATCACGAACTGGTACGCGTTTCACAAAGTCTTCATGAGAATTGATACTCACAAAATCATGATCTTCACCAAATCTAGTACTAGCTGCACTAGATATTAGATCTTGAAATACTTTTTCTTGAGTTTTTTCTGGGTTATTAGCCCATTTTTGAATCTTCTTATAAATACGTTTTGCAAAGGGTTTTGCAAGAGCAGATTTTATGGATAGCATTATTTAAAATCTATAAAGTTTGTTGGATTGATGGGGTAACCATCATTCCAAAGTTCAAAATGTAAATGAGGACCTGTTGAAAGTTCTCCTGTATTTCCTGCGGTAGCAATTACTTCTCCTGCTTTTACTAATTCGCCTTGAGATTTGTTTAACTCAGCATTATGTTTATATACCGAAATAAGCCCGTAACTATGTTCTAAAATAATTACATAACCAGTGCTAGCCGTCCATTCTGCAAAAATCACTATACCATCTGCTGTAGCCTTTACAGGGGTGTCTTTAGAAACCACAATATCTACAGCATAATGTTTTTCTTCTAGATTATAATGTTCACTTATAGTGCCACTAACTGGTGGAAACAACACAAAGTCTGTTGCAGTTGTTGCAGATTCAAATAAATTATACTTATCTTCTTTATCTACCTTTTCTCTTAAAATAGAATCTTCTGCTATTGGTGTTAAATCTACTTCGCTGGCTTCTAATTTCACAGCCTCAATTATGGAATCTTTATTTAAATCCCCAGCTTCAATATCACCTTTTAAGACTTTTTTAATAGACCCATAATATATCTCATTCATTGAAATAACACGTTGTAAAGAATCTGTTTTAAAATTAAGCTCAGTGGCTTTCTTTTTTAAAGCTGTAGAAGAATACCCTGGAATGTATTCTCTAAGAGGTGTAAATGCTATGATAAGATATGTTATTGTAATTAAAAAAACAGCAACTACTGAACATAAAACAAATACGTTAAGCCTTGTTAGTCTGATAGACAAACGCTCTTCAAAAGTCAGCTCATTAAGTATAATTAATCGATACTTATCAAGCAATTTCTTTTTAATCTTTTTTGGCTCCTTTTTTTTCTTCATTTAGCCGTAAAAATAAATAAATTTTGTGCACTATTTGTTTTGTAAATGCTAAAGTTAAGCTTTAAACGATATTATTAAACTTTAATTATTAACTTTGTCTTTTAAATTAACTATTATGAGCTTATATATGTTTCCATTAGCTATTGGCCCAATGCAAATAACATTAATTGTTATTGTTGTTTTATTGTTATTTGGAGGGAAGAAAATACCTGAATTAATGCGAGGTCTAGGAAGTGGCATTAAAGAATTTAAAGATGCTAGTAAAGAAGAGGGCATAGAAAAGACCGAAAATGATAAAAAAGAATAATATTATTATATTATAACAAAAAAGACCAACATGATGTTGGTCTTTTTTGTTATGTATTATTGCTTGTTAATCAATTTTAATCGATTTAATGATAGCTTCTAACTCTAACATATAATTTCTTTTTTCAACTGAAGGTGCAAATACAAAACCTTCAACACCAACCCAACGCTTATTTACTTTATCTTCAATAGTATAGTTTACAAAAGAGCCTCCCATAAAATCGTTAGTTAACTCCCAAATACCTTTAGTTTCAAAAGCAGGTTTATTATCTATAATGGCTTCACCATGAAAAGGCGTATAAGCATCTTCGGTTATCATATACGAGCTAATTTTAGTGCCATCTGAATTTACATTACCATCTAATCTGCCTTTAAAGTATTGCTGCCCAATAGAGTCTCTAATTTCAATAATTTGAGTTATAGTACTATCATTTCTTTTAATGGCGTCATATGGTAAATCATAAATCATAATGTGCGAATGCCCAGTTGTAATATTCTTTCTTAACCAAAAGAAATTCTCTTTTTCCTTAGCTATTTCATAGATTGAAGAAAACTGAATGGTTAATCCTAATGTCTCTTTAATCTGTATGAATTTATGAGGAGCTTTAGCCATTTGACGTTGCCTTTCGGCTATTTCTTCATTTCTAAATACCTCAACTATTTTTTCTCCGTTTTCAGTTATTAAACTAATAATATCTTGTTTGGTTTTACCAGAAAGCACTACAACTTTTTGAGGTCTAGCATATGTGTTTTCTTTGAAAGCTATATTGGCTTCTTTACCCATTTCAATTTTTAAAATAGTTCTGTTTTTAGTAACAAACCCAGAGAACACTTGTGGCGGAATTTGGCTTAAAGTAAACATAGGCTCATCTTGTGGGAGCCCGTATATCGCTTTGGTTAAAACACCTCTAATAGCATCACCAACTCTACCATTCCACATATCATTTTCTATAATTACAGATACATGATTAATGTTACCAGAAGAATCGGGTAAAAACTTTTCTGGTGCTTTGTTTTTTTTCTCATTACAAGAAAACACTAGTAATATTACTAATGCTGATAAAAGAATATTTTTCATTTGAATACTTTTTATAATTAAGGAATCACCCTTTTGATATTTTAAGCTTCATTCCCGGCTTTAAATTACTACCACTAATACCGTTCCATTCTCGAATATTTTGAATAGAAACTCCAGAAAATTTTTGAGAAATGCTCCATAATGAATCCCCATTCTTAACGGTATAGATAATAACATCTCCAGTAAGTGGTTTTGTAATGATCTTTTTTTGAGGTTGAGTTGTTGTTTTTGCAACTGGCGGTGTGTACGGTTTTCTTGGATAAATAGTTAAACGCTGCCCTATACTTAAATTATTTGATCTCATACCGTTCCAACGTTTTATTTGGCTTACTCTTACACCATAACGTCTTGCTATTTTACCTAAATAATCTCCAGATCTTACTCTATATCTTACTCTATCTGTAGCATTAAAAAATTGTGGTAAAGGCTTTTCTCTTTTGGCAAGTTCTTCTTTTACAAAAGCATATATTTTTTCTTCATTATTTACAAACGTACCTACCACTTCTCTAGGCAATCTTAAATAGTAGTTTTCATTCTTTATAACTGGAACAATATCTAATTTATATGAAGGATTTAAAAATTGCAGTTCTTCTACTGGTGTTCCTGTTACTTCAGATACCTGATCTAAAGTAATCATACTTTTTACCAAAACAGTATCAGTTTCTTTCAATAAAAAGTTTGGTTTTATCGTTTTAAAACCATGTTCTTCTGCATATTCAAAAATATACATATTAGCCAAAAAAGCTGGTAAGTAACCCGCCGTTTCCCTTGGTAAGTTGTGTCTTATATTCCAATAGTTTTTGTAGCCTCCAGATCTTCTGATAGCCTTAGTTACATTACCTGGACCCGAATTGTATGCCGCCAATGCTAAATCCCAATCGCCAAATATCTCATAGAGTTTGGCTAAATATTTTGATGCAGCTTCGGTAGACTTTACAGGATCACTACGTTCATCTACATAACTACTTACATCTAAACCATACATTTTACCTGTACTAAACATAAATTGCCATAATCCTGTAGCTCCCACGGGCGACTTTGCTCTAGGCTTTAAAGCCGACTCTACAATAGATAGATACTTTATTTCTAAAGGAATATTATGTTTATCTAATTCTTCTTCGAATAACGGAAAATAAAAATGGCTTAATGATATTAACTTTTGAAGTGATTTACGTCTATGCTTTAAATACCTTTTTATAACACTTTCTAAAGCAGGATTATATTCTACATTGAATGGTGTTCTGGCATCAATTTCTTTTAACCTAGCCTTTAATGTATCCGTTGGTAATTCTGGATACTCAACTTCATTAAACGTTAATTCTGTAACAGATTTATAAATGGTATCAAACAAGCTATTGCTATAGAGTTCTTCTTGCCATTTTTGATCAATTCTAGTAGCTAATTCATTATCTAGTAGCTTTTTTACACCCATTGAATCTTGAACTGCTTCTATAGGTTTTATAAGCTGCTTACTACCATCAAGTAATGTGTCTTTTACCTGAATTTGGGTAGTTAAAATGGAATCTTGAACTTGCGAAAAGCAAATAGTTGGAATTAAAAAGAAGGTAAGTATATAAAAACGAATAGCCATAATATCTCTCTACATTGAACGATAGTATGGCTAAATTCGTATTTTTTATGTTAAATAAAAAATAAGACCTGAAGAGTTTTATTCTACAGGTCTTTTATTTTGTAGATTCAGCATTACATTTCGACGCTTTGACTGCATTTAGCAGAGGCAAACTCAGTGAGATAGTGTGGAATGCCAGTGAAAAAATATATCACAACGCAAATTCTATTTTGTGCCTTCGAGAGCCTCAGGCACCACCCATTGAGAACAGTCAATAAATTTTAATCTAAAATAGCAGCAATTCCAGGCAATGTTTTTCCTTCTAAGCTTTCTAACATTGCACCACCACCCGTACTTACATAACTTACTTTGTCTTGGAAACCAAATTGCTTAACTGCAGCAACAGAATCACCACCACCTACTAATGAGAAGGCTCCGTTTTTAGTAGCTTCAGCAATAGAATCTCCTAATGCAATGGTTCCACCAGCAAAGCTTTCCATTTCAAAAACACCTAATGGTCCATTCCAAAGAATAGTTTTAGACTCCATTACCACGTTGTTGAATTGCTCTCTTGATTTTGGCCCCGCATCTACACCTTCCCATCCATCAGGAATTGCATTAATATCTAAAGTTTGTGTATTAGCATCATTACTAAAATCATCTGCAGCAATAGTATCTACTGGAATATGTACTTGTACATTTTTTTCTTTAGCTTGTTTTAAAATATCTAAAGCCAAAGGCATTTTATCATCTTCACAAATAGAATTACCAATGCTTCCTCCTTGCGCCTTTACAAATGTAAATGCCATTCCGCCACCGATAATTAAGTGATCTACTTTATCTAAAATATTTTCTATAATTGTAATTTTAGAAGACACTTTTGCTCCACCAAGTATTGCTAAAACAGGTTTTTCTCCTGTTTCCATTACTTTTTTAATACTGTCTATTTCTTGAGCTAAAAGGCTACCAAAACATTTAGTTTCAGGAAAAAACTCTGCTACAATGGTTGTAGAAGCATGCGCTCTGTGAGCTGTTCCAAATGCATCATTTACATAAACATCTCCTAATTTTGATAATTTTTCAGCAAAACCTTTATCTCCAGCAGTCTCTTCTTTGTAAAAACGAAGGTTTTCTAACAACAAAATTTGCCCTGGTTCTAAACTAGCAGCTACCGCCTCAACATCTTCTCCAATACAATCTGCAACAAACTTTACCTCAACACCCAAAATGTCTTGAACCTTCTCTACAATATGCTTTAACGAAAACTCATCTTGAAACCCCTTTGGGCGCCCCAAGTGCGACATTAAAATACAGCTGCCGCCATCTTCTAAAATCTTAATAATTGTTGGTTTAGCTGAAATAATTCTAGTAGCATCAGTTACCTCAAAATTTTCATTTAAAGGCACATTAAAATCTACGCGAATTAAGGCTTTTTTATTCTCAAAATTAAAGTCGTTAAGAGTCTTCATTTATATAGTTTTACTAATTAGTGATTTACAAAAGTAACCAATTAATTAGCACTAAAAAATGTGTTTTTCAACGAAAACGATGTAGTTTAGATTTAGTTTTAATGGCTTTCTTCTTAGCTTTTAAAACTTTAAGTTTTGTCTATTACAGATAAAACGAAAAGGAATTTGGGGCTATAATTTAAAATCGGAGTTAATTAAGGCTACCAATAATTTAATGTTTTCTGAAATTGCTTTTTTAAGATTCTTTTTAATTAGAGGCTTCATTAGTATTCCAAAAGGCTTAAAATCTGCAAATATTTCAATATTTAATTTTGTAAAACCTTGTATTGTTTCCTCTAAAATAAAGTAACTATTAAACTTTTTTGTGAATGGTACTTGAGTCGTTGATTCACCATAAACCAGCTGGTTGTTATCTACTTTTCTTGTAATAGTAACTTGTTGTACTTCATCATTTTTATTGACTAAACAACGATGTTTTTCCCCTATGCGATTAACTTTATTTTTTTCGTATTCTAACTTGTTAATGCCTTTTGTCCAAAGTAATCTATAATCAAAATTACTTATCACTTCATATAAATCATTTACAAGTATTTCAATCACTTCTGTTTGGTCGAAGAGCTTGTGCTTGGGCACATCTTCTGGTATAAGTTCTATTTCAGGTAAATTACTTTTTAAATGATGTAGTTCTTTGTATGAATAATTAATAGCTCCAAAATCATAATTGCCTGTTATACTATTTTCTTCATCTGTAATAGACAAAACCTTATCAGTAAATAAAGCATATTCACTAACTGGCACTTCATTTTTTAGTAATCTATGAATTTGAATCACATTACTCCCATAAGGTTTCTTTGAATCTTTAACTTCAATAAATTCAATGTCTCCATAATGCGCTACAAACTTTATTTTAAGATTATAGGCAGATGAACACGCTCCACAATGACAAATACGTTGGTATTCATACCGTTTTAAATGCGCATGAAAAGCTAAGTACATAGCTTCAATTTGCTTTTCAATGGCATTGGCATCAACTTTATCTTCAAGTTTATATAAAAACAAGGCATCTCCTTCAATTTCGGCCAATTCAAATTGCATTGGGTTGGTATCAATAAGCAATTCTAATAACTCAGAAACTATATGTCTACTATGAGTTATTGCTGTATGATGTACAAACTCTGTAAATCCAGAAATATCAGGAATAAAAAGTAATGCCTTTTGCATTTAAAATTACGCTTAGTTTATTTTCAGAAGGATAAAAATAACACTCTTTCTTTTTAGTTTATTACAAAGAATTGTTAAAGCTACTTAATACACTTTAAACTTCTATACCTTAAAAAACATGTACGTTTCTTCTGTGAAAATTAAATTGTGTTAAAAAAAACAAAATTTAATTTTACTTCAGTAACCAATTCGTTTACTTTTGTTTGATGCTATTCTCAGATATTTTAGGGCAAGAACATATTAAAAGTCATCTCACTAAAAGTGCAGATAACGGTAGAATTCCGCACGCTCAATTATTTGTAGGTCCTGAAGGTTCAGGTACTTTACCTATGGCAATTGCCTATGCGCAATATTTACTATGTAAAAACACTGATGGTGAAAACACCTCTGGTAATGAAGCATGCAACCTAAAATTTAGTAATATTTCTCACCCTGATTTACATTTTGCTTTTCCGGTAACAACCACAGATAAAGCTAAAAGTCACCCAGTTTCTAGTCATTATTTAGAAGAATGGCGCCAGTTAATCAAAGAACAACCTTATGGAAATTTGTTTGATTGGTACAAACTATTAGGAGTAGATAATAAACAAGGGCAAATAGGGGTAGATGAAGCTCAAGATATTGTAAAAGCATTAGCGCTTAAATCATACGAAGGTGGATATAAAGTGATGCTAATTTGGATGGCTGAAAAAATGAATATTGCCTCCGCCAATAAGCTATTAAAACTCATTGAAGAGCCTCCTAATAAAACTATTTTTATTCTTATAGCTGAAGACGAAGAGCAAATAATTAATACTATTAGGTCGCGTTGTCAGATACTACATTTTCCTCCTTTAGCCGAAGATATTATTAAACAAGCACTCATAAAAAATTATCAAATAGACGAAAGTGTAGCTACTAAAATTGCGCATCAATCTAATGGTAATTACAATAAAGCTTGTGATTTGGTGTATCATGACTCTGAAGACATCCAGTTTGAAGAATGGTTTGTTTTCTGGGTACGTAGCGCCTTTAAAGCTAAAGGCAATAAAGCAGCTATTCACGACCTTATTTCATGGAGCGAAAACATTGCTAAAACAGGTAGAGAAACTCAAAAACAATTTCTTAATTTCTGTATAGATTTTTTTAGACAAGCTTTACTACTTAATTACAACGCCACAGAATTGGTATTCTTAGAGCCTAAAACTGAAAAATTTAAACTGGAAAATTTTGCACCTTTTATTCATGGTGGTAATATCTTAGAGATAAGTGATGAACTGCAAAATGCCATTTATCATATTGAACGCAATGGAAACTCTAAAATTATTTTGACCGATTTATCCATTAAGTTGACCAGATTACTTCATAAAAAAGCTGAATAAAACCTATTCAAACCATATCTGGTTTATTTTTAAATATTTGTTTTCAAAAGCTGTTTGTTTTTCTTTTAATTTTAAAAAACAATATTAAATTCCACCCATGAGAATATCTATTCTTTTAATTGTCTCAATACTATGCCTTTTTAATATAAATGCTCAAGTAGTCTTATTAGGAGAAAATGCACCTTATGATAATATTAACGACGGTGACTTTGAACTCATAGACGGTTATTGGAGGCAATCTAAACAATCACCTTTTTGGAAAACTTATAACAAAGAAGGTGTTGGGGAGTATAAAATGGGAATTCATAACGGTACCATGTTTAGTATAAACAATTTAGGTATTGCAGAATCTGTAATATTAAATTCAAATCCTAATTATCAAACGCCAAAAGCAGGTGATGTTCTTAATTGGAGTTTTGGTGCAGACTTAGAATATATAAGTAATGGTAGCATTTCACTAAGTTTAGTATTTGGCATGCATGAACGTATTCTTGCAGAGAAGGTAAAACTTAAAGGCTCAGATAAAATTGTGGAACATTTTAGTGGCACTTATACTTTAACTGAAGAAGATACTGCTGGTGGATTACCTTTTGTAAGAGCTACTTTTTATTCTGAAGATGAAATAAAAGTATTTCTGGATTACGTTAACATAAGTGTTGTTAATAAAAGTGTTTCTGGACCAAAATTAAAAGCCAACGTTGTTAATGAAGGTATTCAATTAACTTGGACTGATGATTTAGCCAACGATAATAGTACCTTTTACATTTACAGACAATTTAATGAAAACGACAAATACGTCAAACTTGGAGAATCTTCAGAATTAAATTTTATTGACAATAGTTTGATTAATGGTGTAAACTATACCTATGTTGTTACTCGTTTTGATACTGAAGAATCTAGCGCATCCAATAAAGTGAAAATAGCAAAAAAAGATACTAATGCTCCCGCTCCTCCTTATAATTTAAAGGCTGAAATATTTGATTCTGAAATAAAAATTTCCTGGAACAAAAGTGCAAATAAAGATGTTAAAAGTTACTCGGTTTATAGAGGTGACGAAAATGGAGAAAACCTTCAAGAAATAGCTCATAACATCACTAAAACATCCTTTTTAGATTTTACCCCAATAAAAGATATTTTAAATACTTATATAATCACCTCTCAAGATTTTAGTGGAAATAAAAGTGCTCCTTCAAAACCAATAAAAGCAAAAGTTAAAATGGTAAAAGGCGCATCATTTAGTGATTTAATTTTGCCTATGCCAATTCATAAGGAATTAACTTCAAATGCTTGGGGTGCTGAAAGTGTTTTACCTAGAGATATTCATAATGGTATTGAAGACCCTGAATGGAGCTATTGGGGTGGTCGTCCTGTATTTGATAAAACAGACGGTAAGTATCATATTCTAGTAACCAGATGGCCAGCAAACGCTACTAAAGGGCACTGGGAATGGCCACGATCTACCGTTACTCATGTAATAGCTAATAAACCTACAGGACCATACCAAGTAAAACGTGAAACTGCTTATGACTATGAAAACGGATATGGTCATAATCCAGACATCATTCTTTTAAATGATGGTACTTACATGCTTTATTCTCTTATTAATTGGAAACCTCATTTATTCAAATCAAAATCAATGAACGGTCCTTGGGAACATCTAGGTATTATGAAAATTGATGAAAATACTACTCTTGAAAAACCTGAACTCTTTTACAGATTTAGTAGAAACCTTTCAGGAGTTCACATGCATGATGGCAAATTTCTATTTGTAACTAAAGGTGGCGCAATGATGATGAGTGAAGGAACAGATCCGTTAGGACCATATAAAATTCAAACAAGCCCTATACAGGGAAATTCCATTATTCCTGAAAAATACCGAAATTCTAATTATGAAGACCCCGTATTATGGAAAGATGACATTCAATATCATATGATGATTAATGCTTTTTGGGATTACCGTTGCATCTATCTACGTTCTCCAGATGGCATTAATTGGAAATTCAATCCAGGAACCGCTTATACTCCAAATAATACTTTTTACGAAGATGGAACACAAACCCATTGGTACAAGTTAGAACGCCCCCATGTTTTAACAGATAAATTTGGAAGAGCAACACACTTATCTGTAGCGGTTATTGATGTACCTAAAGCAAATGATTTAGCTAAAGACAAGCATAGTTCAAAAAACATTATTATACCCTTAACTTTACATAAACGTTTGAGCATTCTTAACACTAAAGAGATTAATTCAAATACTAAAACGATTAAAATTTTGATTAAATCTGAAGAAAATTTTAATGCCCATTCAGATATTGATTTGCAATCATTAAGATTTGGTGCTGCCGAAAAAGTAGACTACGGAAAAGGCTCAAAACTTATTGATTCAAAGAAAAAAGGTAATGATCTTATTTTAATATTTGATGGACAAGGAAATGGAATTTCAGAATCTAATTTTGCAGGGAAACTCTTGGGTAAAACTAAAAAAGGGAAATTAATTGTTGGTTTTGCAAAACTATTAAATAACTAAAATTTTGAAATGTAGTTCTCCAATTTATCAGAACGGACCAACCCTAATTTTTTTCTTATTCTAGACCTGGAAATGTGAACACTATGCGGCTCTATATTAAGTATTTTAGCCATCTCTTTGGTGCCAAAATTCAGCTTAATTAATGCACAATGTTTACGCTCTGTAACACTTAAATCTGGGTGCTTTTCTTTTAGCCTTTCGTAAAACATAGAATTTACTTCTGTAAACCTAAGATTAAACGTATCCCATAAGTCTTTAGATCCTTTGGTGTATTTATAACTTAAAGATTTAAAAGATTTGGGAGCTTCATTTTTTAAGACCTCTAAAAGTTCTTCAATGTCTTTTTCTTTATCAATAAGCTGTAAAGCATAAGATGTTAATTCTTTACTTTTAACCTCAATTTTAGCATTGGTTTGTTCTTCTTGTAGTTTTGCCTGTAATTCTGTTTCTTTCTTTTCAATTAAGGTTCTCTTTAATTTTAAACGCATTTTATAAACTATTGAAAGTATTACAAGCAGCAGCAGAGCCATAACAACAATTATCTTTAACTTAAATTGTACTTGTTTATTTTCTGCAATTTCTAATTCTTGTCTAGCTAATTGTTCGTTTTTCTTGTAAATAGACTTTAAATAGCCATCTTTAATTTCAAATAACTCACCATTTGTTTGATTCTTAAGTTGTAGCATGCTATCTGCTGCAATTCTAGATTCATCTAAGTATCGATAAGCTTTAATAGTGTTTCTTTTCTTAAAATATAATTCTGATAGATTGTACAATAATTTAGGTTTTAAATCTGGTCTGTAGTCTTTAGTGTTTACCAAATTTAATCCTCTCTTAAAATAATATATAGCACTGTCTTCTTGTTTCTGCTTAACTTTTAATTCACCCAAATACAATGATAAATTGGTTCTATAATCAACCTCTTTTGTCCTTGCATATTTGTCAGACAATTGTAAAAATTTATCCGATTCTTTATAATTACCAAGCTTTAACATTATGTAGCCTCTCTCAGCATCAATAAAAGGCATTTCTACTTGCTTATTTTCAATTACAGTTTCATTAACCAAACAAGAATCTAAATATTTTAAAGCCACAGAATAATTACCAGAATTTCTTTCTTTAACTGCCAAATTCATATAACTACCTATAAGAGGCCCTACCTCCTTTTCATTCTCAAAATAGATATCTTTCGCAATTTTAAGTGATTTTTTTAAATGATAAAACACCTCATTATTCATACTAAAAACATCATACAACTTTGCAAGTTTAATATGCATAATTGCAGTAGCTATTTTTTTATTAGCTCTTTTGGCCAAATACAAGGCTTCCCAAGTATGATCAAAAGACAAACTGTATTTACTTTTTTGAAATTGTATATCTGCCATGTAATGTAAAGCTTCAATGGCATTAATAGTATCTCTTTCTTTTTTGAAAAATTCTAAACTTTTGGATAAAACACTATACGATTTATTAGGAAGCGATTTGTTTTGATGAATTGCTTTTTTTAAGTGTTGTATATAATATAAAGTAGAATCTGACTTAGTCTGAATACTTGAGCTAAATGCAAAATTTATAATCAATAAAAAAACGGAAAATATTTTTAACATATTAAAAATCAATTATTTAATATTAATTAGAAATCATAAAATTAAAAGTATTTAATTCTATAAAATATTTAAAAGAATATACTTTAAATAGTAATGTTATATAAATTTTGTATAGTACTCAATTTTAGTAAAAAACCTCATTATATATACATTTGAATATACATCAATTACAATTCACTATGAAAAACGCTTTAAAATTACTTCTAACCTTAATTGTAATTGCATTTTCGCAAAAAATAAATTCACAGGTTAATACGAAACCAAATGTTATTCTAATTCTTACTGATGACCAAGGGATTGGAGATATTGGCTGCCACGGCAACCCCTGGATACAAACACCAAATCTTGATACATTTTATAAAAAGTCTGTTCGAATGATTGACTTTCATGTAAGCCCTGTTTGTACTCCTACAAGAAGTGCTATTATGACAGGTAGATACCCTATTAATAATGGTGCATGGGCAACCTATAAAGGCAGAGACGCATTATCAGAAAGTAATAGCACTATAGCTGATATTTTCAAAGCCAACGGATATACAACAGGAATTTTTGGTAAGTGGCATTTGGGAGATAATTATCCTGTGAGACCAACAGATAGCGGTTTTGATATGGCCGTTCATCATAAATCTGGAGGTGTTGGTGAATTATCAGATTATTGGGGGAACACTTATTTTAATGATGTCTACTTTGTTAATAATAAACCTCAACAATTTAAGGGTTATTGCACAGATGTTTGGTTTAATGAGGCCATTAAGTTTATTGATGAAAATAAGGATAACCCATTTTTTGTTTACCTACCTACTAATGCGCCTCATGGCCCTTTATATGTTGATGATAAATATGCTGAACCTTATAAGCATTTGGTAGAGAAAGAAATTGTAAGTGCAGAATTCTATGGAATGATTACTAACATAGATAAAAACTTTGGAAAGCTAGGAAACTACCTCAAAAAAACGAAGCTAGCAGACAATACTATTTTAGTTTTTATGGCAGATAATGGTACTTTTCATGGTTATAACTCCGATGGAACCTTAGGCTATAACAACGGATTTAGAGGCAGAAAAAGTGGTTGGTATGAAGGAAGCCACAGAGTTCCCTTTTTTATACGCTGGAAAGATGGTAAAATCTCTGGAGGTTATGATATTAATGAGGAAACTGCGCATATAGATATACTACCTACTTTAGCTTCACTATGTGGTTTAAATATTCCTAACAACAAAAAACTAGATGGACTTGACTTTTCTAGTTTATTAACTAAAGAAAAAGACACCCTAAAAGATAGAACCATTTTTGTACATATGCGACAAGACTGGAGGCCTCCTTTAGACATTGACAAAAGCTGTATTATAAAAGATAACTGGCGATTAGTTAATGGGAAAGAGCTTTATGATATTGATAAAGATAGAATGCAAGAAAATAATCTTTTCAACGAGTATCCTGAAATAGTAAATCAAATGAAACAAGCCAATGCTTTATTTATAAAAAACGCCAAAATAAACCCAGAATATAATGAGTTTCCTGTAAACATTATAGGTAATCCAAATCAAAAAGAAATTACTTTAACCATTCAACATGCCATTGGAGAAAGCGGTGGTATTTGGAAAGCAGAACATGTTGCAGAAGGCATAAAAAATGCAAACAATACACACGCTATTAAAGTTGAAAAAGAAGGTTTTTATAACATTGAATGTAGAAGGTGGCCTAAAGAATGTCCAGGGACTATTTGGGGTATACCTGAGAAAAACCCAAAGAATTTCTATACTTATAAAACTATAAATCCTGAAAAAGCTCAGATTAAAATTGCTAATCAGATAATAGAACATCCTATTAAAGCTAATCAAGAAGCTGTTGTTTTTAAAGTCTATTTAAAAAAAGGAAACACTTTTTTAGTCAATAATTTTATTGAAGGAAAAGAGCTTTATGGTGTATATTACACCTACATAAGTCCAGTTTTAAGCAATTAAAAATTATCTTTAATTGCTTTTTTTCTTCCCATATTAAAGATGCCTATCTTTAGACCAAATCCTATAGAAAACCCGTTTATATTGCCTTTTTTATAAAGTGGTTGATTGTATTGACTTGTAAACCTATACCTAAAACCAGTTTCTAATTGTGTATATCTAGAGAAATTATAAAGTATATTAATACCTGGTTCTACAATAAAAAATTTATCAAAATCTTCATCTTTAATATCATCATCTATGTCTTCATAATCATCCTTAAAGTCATTACCAAAAAAGCCTACAACACCACCACCTACAAGCAATGGAAATGACACACTAATAAACCGTTTTCCAAACAAAATAGGTTCCACATGCAAACCTCCATAGGCTCCAATCATGGCAATTTTATCGCCATTAAATAAATCTGGTCTGTCATTATCTCTTTCGTTAAAAAAAATGGTGCCTCCAAAACCTATTTCAACTTTTCTATTTGCTACATAGGCGATTTTAATATTGCCAAAAGCTGTATCTCTATTATCATTATCTACATGACCATAATGTAAATTAAAGCCTAAGTAAACGCCGTGAACCACATTTTTTCTGTCGTCAAACTCCACATAATTTGCATCGTTTTTAGAATCCTTTTTTTTCTGCGCATATAATGGAGAAATTAAGCTTACTAGAAGTACAAACGTAATTATTCTCTTCATTTTAATTTGATTTTATAGTTCTTTTAAAATAATTATCCCTTTATATCCAATCATATCGATTGTACCCTGATCTTTGGTGCCGTAATTGGCTTTTACTTGTCTTACTTTATTCTTTTCATCTAATACCTTACTTGAAATGTTTTCCATAGTTTTTGGTATTCTAAGTACGCCCTGTTCTAGTTTAGCAGTAAAATCAAAATTAGTTTCAGAAATATTCACATACACTTCTGAGGTGTTTTGATTAATATTTAGCGTTGGTGTTTCACTACATTTACGAACTCTTAACTCTGCTAAATGTAGATCTAAATTTGCTCTAGAACTCAAACTATCTAAAGCAATACTAGAATATTTTACATTTCCGAAAACTTTATCAACTTGTGCAACATCAATATTGTCTTTATTTGATATTAATTCTAGACTGCCTATTTCTTCAAACCTAATTTCAGATCCGTTTGAATCTAATTTTAATTTATCTGAAGTGGTTACTGTAAGTGTCGCAGATTTAGCATTTATAGAGGTATTATCTAATTTACTTGCTTTTAAATGTCCATATTTAATTGAAATATTTGATTTATCAATAGCATCTGTTAACCTTAAATCTCCATGTTCTACATCTGCTTTTAAAGTGCTATTCCAATTTGTAATTACTACATCTCCATATTTGTTAATTACCTCAATCTCTGCGTGCTTGGGCATATAAATTCTGTAATTAATGCTCGTATTTGTTTTTTCTGCATTAAATGCATCTACTTTTCTAATGTATTTATTAAAAAAACCTTGCTCTCTTTTAGAAATATGAGATTTTACTATTACAATATTACCAGATGTTTCAATTTCTGGGTTGATCCTATTTAGTAAATCTTTGGCTTTTTCAAGATTCCTTCCCTTAGCTTCAATTTCTACTGTAATTTCAATGGTTTCTCTGCTCCAACCATCTATAAAAATATCGCCATATTTATTTTCAATATACAATTGACCATCATTTGACAAAGATGCCATTTCCTTAATCTCTTTACTTACCTTATTTTGCCCAAAAACAACGCAAGTCATTAGTATCAAAAAGCTACTAATACTATGTTTATAAAGTAATTGCTTCATCATCTAGGGTATTATTAGTAGGATATGATCTGTTTAATAGATCTTCCATAAGTTTAATTTTCTTCCTGTAATTATTGATTATAGCTTCAATAATTTTTTGATTATTGATACCTAATTTTAGCTCTTCTTTTAGTGTATTATATTCTTCATCTAAATCATCTATTAGAGAAAGAAAATCTTCCCTATCAGGTTCTGATAAATGGGTATTGTTTTTAATTAATTCTATCTGATTGTTTACTAAAAGCTTATAATGTGTATCTATATCATTTAGTTCTTCATTAACAAAATGATTTTCTGTTGATCGATCACTTGAAATATTAAAAAATAGCGTACACCCAATTAAAAGCACAATACTAGCAGCTACTCTAAATACAGGTTTTTTCCAGAGAGGAATTACCTTTTTCTCAGGCTTAGAAACCTCTGTAACTATATTGCTCCAAAGTCTTAATCTATCTACTTCATCAATGTTATGAACATCAAATTCAGATTTCTGACTTTCTACATATTTTTCAAATTCATCTTTCATACGTTTAAATTTTAATAATTACCTGATTTTAAATTAATTATAAAATTAAGAACGTATGCAACCGCTACGCTCTCGCACTAAAAATTGTAAACATTCCTCTTTTGTGAATGTATCTTTAAAATTTATTAGTGCTCGTTTCATATTTGGTGCATTATTTCTTTTAATTTCTTTTTTGCTCTGTGATATTGAGATTTTGAAGTGGAAACACTAATTTCTAGAATGTCTCCAATCTCAACATGATCATATCCTTCAATTAAGTATAAATTGATAATGGTCTGGTAGCCTTGAGGTAAGGACTCTATACCTCGCTTTACTTTACTAATATCTAAGTCGATATTATCGTTAACGTTGTTATCATCATTTTGAATCCAATAATCGTTTTCTTCAATAGCAATTAAAGGCAACTTTTTAAGTTTCAAATGATTGATACTTCTATTAATTACTATACGTTTTAACCAAGAACCAAAGGTACTTTCATATCTAAAACTGTTTAAATTCTTAAAAGCTTCTATAAAACTTTCTTGAAGTACATCTTCTGCATCTTCTCTTATTTTAACCATACGCATACACACATTAAACATAGCATCTACGTATAAAGCGTAGAGCTTGTATTGTGTTTTAGTATCTCCCTGCTTACTGCGTTCTATGAGATCTTTGTGCGTAAATAATATGGCGTTACTCACTTAAAGTTGTACTGGCTAGCTCGATAATCGAGATTTAATTATTCCCAAGATTTGTAACAAAACGAGAGCATTTTTGCTTTGGCATTTTGTTAGTTTTATCCGTTGGATATCAATTATTTCTAGTTTGGTTCATTTATATAGACAAGTTAAAATTAAAAGGGTTGCATGACATAGAAAAATTAATTTTAATTGGCATTAATTAAAGTACCATCTGTACTTGTTTGTACATCAATAGTTGGATTTCCTTTGTAAAAAACACTTGCATCACTACTTATAGAACCATTTAAAGCATTTAAACAGGTAATTGATGCACTGGCATCTGAAGAACAATTAACGGTGCAATTTAAAGCCTCAAAGCCAAAAGCATCAATACTAGCATCACTATTTGCATTGATATTTAAGCTATTTGATGACCCTGAAAGTAATAGGTGCGCATCACTAGACATGTTAACATCTAAAGCTTGTATGTTTTCAAAGCCCGAAACATGTCCAAAAGCATCAGATGTTAGCGTTATCTTGGAAATTTCAGGAATAGTTATGTCAACACGTAATTCTTTTAATTTTCTAACAAGTTTGTTTAATTCTATGTATAAGACACCATCTATTACATTGGTAGTGACTCTTTCTTGAACATTACGGCTTGTTGTTACATCAACTTTCTGTTCATTCCCTTTTGTTATGACAACTTCAATATCATTAGAGGCTTTTATAGCACTAAAGCTTGGTACTACTCTTTCTTCAACAGTAATATCTGATGACGCCTCTATACTATCTAAAGAACAAGATGTTAATAGTAACAAGAACATTGCTACTAGACTTAAAAAGTATTTTTTTTTCATAACTCATATTTAAATTTGTTATTAACTATTTTAAAAGGGTAATTAGGTACACTGGCATTATTAACACAATCATTTCATATCAAAAAAGCTATTAATCAAAAAACCATTTGCCAATGCACCTATACTAATTACCCCAACTAACCTAATCTTTATTGAAATGTATAAGTTACTGTATCAAATTCTGATAGCCTGAAATACCCAAAAGCAAAATTACCAGGGTTGGTTTCGTTTACACAATTACCCTTCAACCTACCAGGAATAGTACTAAATGGATCTCCAGCTGCATCATACTGTTCTATTAAAATATTCATGTAATGATCATATTCTTTTGAAATACCGTATAAGGTTAATTCAACAACATCACCAGGGTTAAACTCATGAAATTCATCTGAGTCATCTTTTTCTTTTTCAAAAAATTCATCCAATTCATTTCCATTTACAAATTCATCTGGAGACGTTTCAAAAGAGGCTACAATATCTCCCTGTTCGTAAAACTTTAACAGATAAAAATTTTCTTCATCTGCAGGATCATCCCAAAAAATTGAAACATCTAAAACATCATCTTCAAAACCACCTTCTAAAGATTCTTCAACTCTCTTTATTGGAGATACAGGAACAAGTTTTTCTGTTGCTATATAGGTTTCATTATTGTAAACTATTTCTAAATTATACGTATCGTTTATTACAGGTTCAAAATCATTAATGGTATAATTTCCATTATTCTGATTAACAAAATTGTATGTTTCACCACTATCAACATTTGTAACTGTAACTGTTGCATTGGTTACTGCACTATTTCCATCATTATCAAAATATGGTGTTGACGTAGTTAATGATATGGTTTGTTCGTTTCCTGTGGTTCCTTTTTGCCAGTCTAAAGAAGCTTCAACAACTAATCTAGGAGTTGATGTTGGTACTTTTACATCTATTACATCTTCACAGGCAGTAACTACTATGAAAAGCAAAAGAACTATTGATTTTATATATGTCTTCATGGTCTTAGAATTTGAAATTGTATGTTATTGATGGAATCATTCCGAAAATTGATAATCTAGTAGCTTCATTAACTCCGGTATCTTGGTTTTGAAGGAATGAAATTGATGCTGCATTTCTTCTGTTATAGGCATTATAAATACCAAACACCCACTCACCTTGTAATTTTCTATTTAAATTTTTCTTTGGTTTGTATGTAGCAGACAGGTCTAGTCTATGGTAAGCAGGTAATCTGCTTTCGTTTCTATCGCCAAAACTAGCTATAGATAAACCTTCGTATTGATATTGTGCATTTGGATATGTGACTGGTCTACCTGTTTGAAATACCGCATTGGCACTAAAGCTCCATCTGTCATTAAGTTTATATACTCCTGTTATAGATATATCATGAGTTCTATCATAGGGCGTATTGTACCAATTGCCTTCATTAATACCTGGTCCTCCAGCGTTTCCTCCTAAAGTTCTTTGTTCAGATTTAGACAATGTATATGCTAACCAACCTGTTAATTTTCCTGTGTTTTTTCTTAGTAAAAACTCTAGCCCATAGGCTCTGGCTTCACCATTTAATATTTCTGTTTCAATATTGTTGTTTCCAATTAAATTAGAGCCGTCTATGTAGTCTATTCTATTATCTATATTTTTATAATAAGCCTCTAATTCTAAAGAGTATTTTTTGTCTTTAAAGTTCTTATAATACCCTACAGCATATTGATTAGATAATTGCGGCTTAATAAACTTACCACTTGGTGTCCAAACATCAACAGGTGTTACAGATGTGGTGTTAGATAATAAATGTAAATATTGAGCAGACCTTGTATAGCTTGCTTTTATTGAAGATTCTGAATTTAATTGATAGGAAAGACCAAATCTAGGTTCTAAATTATTAAACGTTTTAATGCTTTCGCTTTTCTTAAAATCTGTTTCACCTATCGCTTCTCCTTCTTCATAAATACCTACTGCGTTATTATATACTACTGGAGCTCCATTAAGATAGTTTGTCATTGCCTGACCTCCTAAACGGCTAAATCTACTTAATCTAAGCCCGTATTGTGCAGTTAACTTATCTGATATTTTATGTTCAGCACTTATATACGCACCACTTTCTAATGCTCTCTTTTCATCTAGTTTTAAGTAATTTATTGGCGAGGTAGGTGATGTTGGTTTTACTTCACCCGGATTTAAATTATAGTAAATACTGCTTAGTCCAAAATCTAGCTTTAGATTGTTGTTTAAATAATACTTAAAGTCATATTTAAGATTGTAATTAACAATGTCTGCAATCCAATCTAATTCAACAAAATCTAATACTATTTGATAGTCATATTTACTATAAATTAATGATAGATTAGAAAATAGTTTATCGTTAAAAATATGATTCCAACGTAGATTGGCAGAAGCATTTCCGTAGTTATTTTGTATGAAATTATTAATATCAAAAACATCTCTTCCAAAATATCCAGACAAATAAATTCTATTGTTTTTATTAATACTGTAATTGGTTTTTAGATTTAGATCGTAAAATGAAATTTTATCATTTTTTAAATCTTCTGAAGCTTTCATAAAAAGATGCGCATATGAAGAACGTCCTGCTATTAAGAAAGAGCCTTTATCTTTAAACAAAGGTGCCTCTGCCGTTAGTCTACTTGAAATTAGACCAATACCTCCGTTTAATTCAAAATTCTTACTATTACCATCTTTTTGATGTATGTCTAACACTGATGATATTCTACCTCCAAAATTAGCTGGAATATCCCCTTTATAAAGTTTCACGTCTTTAATGGCATCATTATTAAACACCGAGAAAAAACCAAAGAAGTGAGATGTATTGTAAATAATAGCTTCATCTAAAAGCACTAGGTTTTGATCTACCGCACCACCTCTTACATTAAAACCAGGCGATCCTTCACCATTGTTTGTTACTCCAGGTAACATTTGTATAGACTTAATTACATCTACCTCTCCTAGTACAGCTGGCATTTGCTTTATGGTTGCAGACTTTAGTTTAGCAACTCCCATTTGAGGTTTTTTAATGCTTATACGCTCTGGTTCATCAGCAGTAATTACTACTTCATCAAGGGCTTCAGATAGTTCTTGTAGTTCAAAATTTAGCTCAAGATTTTCAGTGAGATTAATGTCTTTTGTAACCTCTTGATATCCCATATAAGATACAACTAAGGTGTAACTACCCTGATCCGCAGTAAGGGAATAAAAACCATAATTATTGGTAATTGCACCGTTAGTTGTTCCTTTTAAAAAAACAGTGGCTCCCATAAGGGTTTCACCGTTATTAGCATCTTTAACCTTACCTCTTATAGTGAATTCACTTTGGGCGGTTAATAAACATGTAAATAATAGGCATATGCCTAATAGTGATTGTTTCATTCTGTTCGTTTTTTTGATTTACAAATTGATTGACGTTTTTATAGACAATCCATAATCTTGAGGGTTGCATTTTCAACACAAATTTTCTGCGAATATTTTCAAAAACGTAACGAACTAGGGGTATTTGGAGTGGAATATTTTTTTTTGGAGTGAAACTAAGTCTCTTAAGCTAACTTTTGATTGATAACACTTAAAAAAGACTTGGAAATAGGAACGAATAAAGGCTCTGTTGTATTAATTGCTAACGATTGTTTTCCGCCTTTTTTAGTCTTATGTTTTACATTTAACAAGTTTACAGAATAAGATCTATGGCATTGTATTATAGGCAAATTTTCAATTTGAGATAAGAAGTTTTTCATCCTATTTCTTACAATATGCTTTTTAACTAGACCCTCTTTTAAATAATAAACCAATATGTATTGGTTGCTAGATTCGGCAAACAAAAAGTCTTCTAAGTCTATAGAAAAATCTGTATTGTTATTTTCATCTTTAAAAACCAAAGGCACTTCTCTTTGCGAAGGAGTAAATTGTATTTTAAATGATTTTAATTGTGTTTCTAACTCTTTAATTTCATAGTTAAGATCTTTTACTAAAAAGTATAAAACACAACCCAAAAAAGGAAAAAGGAGCACAAATACAACTTTAAAATATATTTTAATTTGAAAAATAAGATTGAGTTCTTTTTCAAAATCGTTACCTAAATCTGGAATAAAAAAAGAGAAAACAAAGTTTAATAGGGTAATGATAAGTGCTTCTATAAAAAACCATTTCGCATATTTTTTAACTGAAACCGTTTTGAAATTCAACCAATTTCTTATTAAAAACTGTGAGGTAGATAAACCTAAAAACGATATTATTGAAACCGATAGAAAAAAGATACTAATACTTAACGAAGAGTTGATTGGATTAGTTATTTCTTCTGATAAGCCATAAGGTTGAAATAACAATAAAAAAAACAATGCAAACACCGTTGAACTTAAAACATACGTCCATTTGTTTTTATTACTATTAAAAAGTGAGAATGGTTGGTTTAAATATGTGCTTATATTCATGAAAATGAAATAACTAAACTATAAAACGACTCAATATACTATTTATTTTACATTAAAAAACCCTGTTAAACTAAAGCTTAACAGGGTTTAATTATTTGATTTTCAGTATTTTAACCTATTTTTTATACTCAGCATTTAAAGCCTCTAAAATAGTTTGTGTTAAATCTGTCTGGTCTTTACCATAAAGCACAGTTGCTGCAGCATCGCTAGTACCCAAAACAAAATCGTATTGATTTGTCTTCCCATAATCTTTTACAAAGTCTTTCACCTTAATAATTAATGAATCTACTTCTGTTTGAAAAGACTGAGATAGTTGCTGTTGCTCAAACTGCATTTGTTGTTGCAAGAGTTGCTGTTTTTGTTGTAAACCAGTCATTAATTCTTGAGCTTTTTTACGAGAAGACTTTTGCGCTTTTAATTGTGTCTCTTGAACTTCTAATTGAAACGCTTGACTTACACTATCTGTTTTTTTCTTAAAAGCATCTTCTTTGGTTTTAAATCTTTCTTCTAAGTCTTTTTTCTCTTGATAATCATTTATTAAAGTACCATTATCTACAAAACCAATTTTATTTGGTTTTTCACATGCAACTAAAACAAGTAGCGTTAAAGCTAGACAGATTATATTTTTCATTTTTTTGTTTATAAAGGTTAGTTTTATTTATCCAAAATTTTCAATCCGCACAAATGTAATAAAGTAAGTGAAATTTCAAACTTAAATTGTTTTGATTTTAACATATAAGTAAAAACTATTATAACATTTTACATTTATAAGAATAAATTATTGAAATCAAATTAAAATAAGGCGTTTTAAGCGCGTTTAAAAAAACAGCAATACAAATGCCTTTTCTAGACACTAAAACAATTAGAAAAGTATGTTTAAATAAAAATTAATTGTTTTTTATGATATAAATAAGAGAAGAAACCTCTTTTGATCCAATTGCTTTAAAATTTGAAATAAAACCATTTAAAAATCCTTTAATAAAATTCATTTTTCCAGTTTTATATTTTTCAGAAAGTAAACACACATAAAAAGCATCAAACCACATTGGTCTAATTTTTTCTACTTTCATTAAAACTTTAGAAAATAATTTAGACATGGCCATTTTATTAAAATGCCAAAGATGTCTAGGTACATCATAAGCAGCCCAAAACTCTTTATACTTTTTTGCATCATAACTTTTATAATTTGGAACTGCAATTATAATCCTCCCCTCTGGTTTTAATAATTTCTTTAAAAGATTAACATGTTCTTCTAAATTTGGTAAGTGTTCTAAAACATGCCAAAGTGTAATAATATCAAAACTATGGTCTTTAAATTCTAAAAGATGTTCTATATTAAAAACAGAATCATTTGTTTTTTGGTTGCCAATGGTTCTAGCATCATTATTTGGCTCAATTCCTGAAACTATCCAATCATTTTTTTGAGCTGTTTGTAAAAAGTCTCCTGTACCACAACCAATATCTAATAATTTTTTTTCTTCAGAAGTTTTAGATACATAAGAATTAATTAAACTTAGTTTTTTATTTAAAGTAAAGGTTCTTACTAAATGATATGCTTTTTCAAAAAGATTTCTTTTAGTATCTGTATGCGAAATATAATCTTCACTTTGATAATAATCTGGTAGTTTTTCTTTGGAAGGTTGAGGGTGTGTTTCTAAAAATCCGAATTCTGAATTTTCTATTAATTCAAATTCTTCTCCTGAAACGGAGTGGTCTTTTATTTTTAAATATGGTTTTTCTTTTACCACTAGTTTATGAATGTTTTATTTTTTTGAATTCTTTTAGCTAACTACAGTATTTCTGCAAACACTATCTGCCAACTTAATCATTTTTGGTAATCTAAATTCTCCATTCATTATTTTAACCTTTTGACAAGCATCATCTAGTTCAATTCCAATAGATGATACGTAAAGAGGATTTTTAGAACTTTGCCTAAGTACTGGTCGAATTAATTCAGTTTCTTTATTGAAACAAGATTTTGACACTCCAATAATAGGGATTCTATGGTTGATAGAATCAAATAAATATTTACCTAATCCTTTTCTATCATATCCAAGCCATACATTGGCATCGATATATATCAAATTAATTTGTTCTTTTATTTCTTCTATAGCTTTTAATAAACAGGGAAGTTCTCGTTTGTAAAACTGTCCAGAGATATATGGTTCTACAGAGTCGTATCTAATTTGTCCTATTTTATATGGATCAGAACTTAGTTCATTCTCGAATAATACAAATCCAACAATTGCAAAACTGTCATAATAATGAACATCAAATGCGACTTGATAACTGACTAATTCGCTCAACTTATTTTAAAACTTTATTAGATTTTTGTTCAAATTTTTAACTTAAGAATATTTTAAAAAAGACTCTGGCTTCCATTTCGACTCCGATCAGTGGCCACGCAAAAATCACAAAATAGAAAACATTTCAAATGTTCCACGTGGAACAAAGTTGTTTTTCAAACAAATTATCTACCCATATAAACCAACAAAACGGAAATATCATTTGGAGACACCCCGCTAATTCTTGATGCTTGAGAAACCGTTGTAGGTTGAATCTTTTTTAGTTTTTCTCTAGCTTCAAAACTCATAGATTTAATTTGAGAATAATCAAAATTAGGCGGAATCTTAACGTATTCTAATCTATTTAGCTTATCAGCATTATTCTTTTCCTTAGCTATATATCCAGAATATTTAACTTGTATTTCTGTTTGCTCTATGACTTCCCTATCTAAATTATTTTCTTGAATATAGCCTTCAACACTTTTTACTTTTCTAATATCATTCATTTCAATATTTGGTCTAGCAAAGACTTTAAATAGTTTTCCAGATTGTTTAACTGGTGACGAATTTTTACTTTCTAAAATAGGGTTTATCTCTTCAGGCTTTACACTTGTGGATTCAAAGAAAGACACAAATTCTTTAGCAGATTCATGCTTTTCTTCCATGCGTTTTAATCGCTTTTCAGATGCTAAACCTAAATCATATCCTTTAGGTGTTAACCTTAAATCTGCATTATCTTGTCTAAGCAATGTTCTATACTCTGCACGAGATGTAAACATTCTATAGGGCTCTTCTGTGCCTTTTGTAATTAAATCGTCTATTAAAACACCTATATAGGCCTCATCTCTTTTTAAAGTAAAAGCATCTTTTTCTTGAACTTTTAAGCTTGCATTTATACCTGCCATTAATCCTTGAGATGCTGCCTCTTCATACCCTGTTGTTCCATTAATCTGACCAGCAAAATACAACCCATTTACAATCTTAGTTTCTAATGTTTGCTTTAATTGTGTAGGCGGAAAATAATCATATTCTATAGCATAACCTGGTCTAAAGAATTTTACATTCTCAAAACCTACTACAGAACGCAATGCTTTAAATTGAACATCCTCTGGAAGTGATGTTGAAAATCCGTTTACATATACTTCACATGTGTTCCAACCTTCTGGTTCAACAAACAATTGATGTCGATCTTTATCTGCAAAACGATTTATTTTGTCCTCTATAGAAGGGCAATATCTTGGACCTAAACTCTTAATTCTTCCATTGAACATTGGCGACCTATCAAAGCCTTCTTTTAATAAATCATGTACCAAAGGGCTCGTATAAGTCATATGACATGCACGCTGATTATCCAATGATTTTGTAATATCTAAATAAGAGAATTTCTCTGGATTTTCATCTCCAGGTTGCTCAACCATTTTAGAAAAATCTAAAGATCTTCCATCTACTCTAGGAGGCGTTCCTGTTTTCATTCTACCAGAGTCAAATCCTAAATCAACTAACTGTTCTGTAATTCCAGTTGCTGCTTTTTCACCTGCTCTTCCACCTCCAAAATTCTTATCTCCAATATGGATTAATCCATTTAAAAAAGTACCATTAGTAAGCACCACCGTTTTAGATTTTATCTCTACTCCTAATGATGTTTTAACTCCAACAACTTCACCTCCTTCAATTAATAAACCAGACACCATTTCCTGATAAAAATCCAGATTAGGTGTTTGCTCTAGCAACAATCTCCAATCTTCTGCAAAACGCATTCTGTCACTCTGCACTCTAGGGCTCCACATTGCGGGTCCTTTTGATTTATTAAGCATTTTAAATTGAATGGCAGAGGTGTCTGATACAATTCCACTATAACCTCCAAGGGCATCAATCTCTCTAACAATCTGTCCTTTTGCAATACCTCCCATAGCAGGATTGCAAGACATCTGAGCAATGTTTTGTAAGTTCATAGTTACCAACAATGTTTTACTTCCCATGTTGGCAGCTGCAGCTGCAGCTTCACTTCCTGCGTGTCCAGCACCAACAACTATTACATCATAAACTTCATTAAACATAACTCTAAATATATATTTGTTCCACGTGGAACATTTAACTTTAAACCTTAAATTTAAACAACGGTGTTCCACGTGGAACACCGTTGTTTTATATTGCAAATATACAGTGAAATTTTATATTGAATTCAACAGCTCTAAATAGTGGTTTTCCTTAGCCCGCATTTGCTTTTCATCATCTTCAGTTTTGTCTTTATAACCACAATAGTGTAGTACGCCATGAGCCATAACTCTATGTAATTCTTCTTCAAAAGGTACTTTAAAATCTAATGCGTTTTCCTTAACTCTTTCTATAGAGATAAAGACATCCCCTTGTATGAGTTTTCCAACAGTGTAATCAAAACTAATAATGTCTGTTAAAGTATCATGATTCAAGAATTCTACGTTTAGATTGTGTAAATATTCATCGTCACAAAACACGTAATTGATCTCCTCTAACTTATACCCTTCTGATCTAATTAACTCTTTAATCCAACTTGTTATTGTTGATTCGTTTTGTATTGAAAATTCTGTTTCGTAGTTATAACTAATCATTATTTCTATTGAAATACTCTTGTACCTTTTTCCTGTAAATATTGCGCAAAGGTACTGCTTGTTTATCTAAAATTTCAATAGTATTAAAATATTCTTTGGCTTTAGGAATTTGATTATTAGAATTATTATTGAAGTTGGTTTTGTTGGTTTTAGATTCTCTTTTATCATCTTGACCTTGTTCTAAAACAGCATTCTTTAACTTTAATAATTCATGTTTTAAGTTTAGCATTTTAGAAAGTGTTCTATTAGTGAATCCTTGGTTTAATAATTCCAATTCTACATCTTCCATTTTCCTAATTAAGTTATTTCCTTTGGACCCTAAACCTAACTTATCCATTTCTTCTTTTAATGATTCTCTTAATTGCTGTTGCTTCTGATAAATTTCAAACAACTCACCATTCATATTCTCATTAAACTGATCACTTTCTCCTTCTCCTTCTCCTTCTCCTTCTCCTTCATTGCCATTCTCTCCTTCTTGCTCTCCTTTCTTATCTCCTTGTTTTTTCCCTTTCTTATCACCTTTTTTTCCTTCTTTACCTTCTCCTTCTTCTTCTGACTCTTTCTCTCCCTTTCCCTTTTGTTTTTGTCCTTCCTGCTTTTTCATAACATCCTTCATCATTTGGTTCAATTGCTCTTGACTCATAATGATATCTGGCAATTGTTGATCTCCTTTTCCTTGTCCTGCAGACATGCTCATACTCTGTTGCATGTTGTCTAAAACATTGCTGAGAAAGTCTGCTAAATTGTTTGCAGCGGTGACTGCATATTGTTGATTAGAGACACCTTGGTACAATTGATTTTCTGCTATCAATTCAATTGCTTTATCAATATTAAAATAGACTTCTGTAATTTCTTTATTTACCTTTTCTGAAACTTTAGGTTGACGAAGTGATAGTGCAAATAGACTGTCATCAATATGTTCAAAATGTTCTTTTAAATTATGTTGCTTTCTTAAGTTAGAAGCAAACTTACTATGATTAACATCTATGGCTTTAAAACTATTCATGAGTGCTTCTTCATCAAAAGAAAACAATACAAGATTATCTAGAACTTGGCGCAGCATCTCCATATCTTCCTGCATTTGTTCTCCAGAATTAGCCTGCATACTAGATTGCATTTGCTGACTCATTTTCTTCATTTTTTTAGCAGCATTCTTCTGACTCTTTTGAGCCTTCTTTTTATGTTCGTTTTGTTTTTGATTCTGATTTTGTTCTTGCTCACCATTTTCATTTTCCTCAGAATTCTTTAATTCATCTGAAGCATTCTTTTGCTCATTTTGAATTTCATTTTCTTCAAGTTTGTCCTGAGGTATTTCAAATGGTTTTTTTAATTCCTCATTCTCTTTTTTTAATTCTTCAAGACCCTTTTTGAAATCGTCAAATTTCTTGTTTAGCTCTTCTTGATTTTCTGTATTATTATTTTTAGAATCTTCAGATAATTTCTCCTGCTCTTCTGCTAGTTTAGATAAATCATCTTTCAGTTTATCCAATTTCTTTTCAACATAAAACCTTTTGGTCAACTCTAAAAGCTGTTGTAAACTTCGTTTCTTATTCTTGTTTTGTTTTGCTAGTTCTTCAAGTTTTTTAACCAGCTCTTCTTTATTAATTTTATCTTGTAATTTCTCTAGCTCTTTTAAAATCTTTTCGTCCTTTTTTAACTGCTCTTCATTTTCATTTAATCGCTTTTGCAGATCTTGTTTAAAAGTGTCTTCTGGTTCTTCCTTTTGAAATTCATCTAGATTATCTTTTAGTTTTTTATTGAAATTTTTCATCATTTCATCTTGCTGCTTTTGCCTCTTTAAAAATGATTCTAATTTCTTTTTTTCATTAAAACTTAAGTTTGCTTTTTCTTTTTGGGTTTTTGTAATCTCCTCTAATGATTTCTCTTGAGTCTTAAATTTCTCCAGAGATTTATTAAGTTGATTGATGGTTTTATTCTGATCTTGTAACTGTTTATCTTCTTCTTCTGTTTTTGTACGTTTTCTATAGCTAAAAAGATTACTTTTTACTGTTTTAAACTTATTAACCACATCATTATCAGATACTTGAAAATATAAATTATACGAAACACCTTCTTTTATATCTAAATTATTTGGAAATGCGCTAATAAATTCTGTGACATTAGAATTATTGAAAGCAATTTTCTCAATCTTCTTATTTGTTTCATTATCCGTTGGATAATAAACCAATTGGAGTTTGCTAAAGCCATAATCGTCTGTAGCCTTGCCAAAAAAGTACAAACTTTGTAAATCAAGACTATCTACTTTCATTTCAACATCAAGAACCGGATATTGATCTTTTACAACATCAATCTTAAAAGCAAGATTTTCATAGTTTGGTAATTCTTTATTATTGGTATTTATATTATAATCAAAAGCATTAAAAATTCTTTTACTAGTTTTAAATTTACCATTATCTAAAGCATTGAATTGCACCGTATCTTTACTCAATAAATTCACAAAATCAGTATAATTTGTTTTAAGGTTCCATGTTACAGTGGTTCCTTCGGGCACCAAAGCATTACCTGTACCTTTTAAAACTTCATCTTTCTTCTTAGTGTGATTTGGGTAATTTAAATACATTTCTAAACTCACTAAAGAAGGTGCGTTTATAATATCTAACTTGTAGTTTTTAGAAGCCACATCATTTGCTAAAAGTTGAAATTCTATTGGTGACTTAGGTTGTATAAAATTGTACTCAAAACTTCCAACATCAGTTTGACTTAGTAAGTAAGTTTCATTATTATAAATTATTTCTACATTTTCAGGTACTATATCTCCAGTGGTTTTCACCAATAATTTATAATCTTGGTTCTCTACTGTTTGCAAAGTTTCATTAACTACATAGAACTGAAAAGGTGCAGGCTTCTCATAAAAAGAATTGTAGTTTACTACTCTATCGTAACTTTTACTAAACCAATTTAAATTATCTGTTAGAAAAGTAATTAGCAATATCAAAAGAGGAACTGCTGCATATTTTAAATACTTGATGTTTTCTTTAAAATTTACCGCAAGCCTAAACGGAATTGGTTTTAATTCAATAGATTTTTGTTCAATACTAGCCAGTAATAATTCAGACTGTTCATAACTATTCTTTAACTGTAATATATTAAGTAATTTGTCTTTTACCTCAGGGAAGTGATTCCCAATAATTTTAGAAGCATCTAAATAATTTATGCCTTTTTGAAGCTTAAACAGTTTAGCCAATGGCAACACGATAAATTTACCAAGTAGACTAAGCTCTACAACAATAAACAACCAGAATAATGTAGTTCTTGCGCCAATGCTTAGCCACAAAACATGCTCAATAAAAAGAGTGAGTAAAAAGTATAAGAATCCAATTGCAAAAAATAAGATGATACCTTTTAATAATTCGTTTATATAAAAACGTTTTACAAAGGCTTCTAATTTGCTTTCTATAGCTTTAAAGTGTTGCATAATACTAAACTACAATTTTATTTACTACGCTATTTATAATTATGTGTTAATTGTATCTTTGCTCACAAATTTAAGATTAAAAAATGACCAAAAACGTTCGTGTGCGTTTTGCACCAAGTCCTACAGGGCCTTTACACATTGGAGGCGTTAGAACCGCCCTATTCAATTATTTATTTGCTAAAAAACATGGAGGCGATTTTGTATTGCGTATAGAAGATACAGATCAAAACCGTTATGTTGAAGGTGCAGAACACTATATAATTGACGCTTTAAACTGGTGCGGAATTCCTTTTGATGAAGGGCCACATTTGATCACTGAGGATCTCGAAGTGACAAACAACAAAGTGGCTTCGAGTAACCTCAGCCACCATAATCACGGTCCTTACAGACAAAGCGAACGAAAAGAATTATATAAACAATATGCAGAGCAACTTATAGAAAGTGGCAATGCTTATTATGCTTTTGATACAGCAGAAACTTTAGATTTCCATAGAAAAGATCATGAAGCTAAAGGCAAAACATTTATTTATAACTGGCACAACAGATTAAAGCTGAGTAATTCGTTATCACTTTCTGCGGAAGAAGTACAAGCCAAAATGGAAGCTGGCGAAGATTATGTGATTAGATTTAAAACACCACAAGATGAAACTTTGCATTTAAAAGACATTATTCGTGGCGATATAAAGATTGACACCAACATTCTAGATGATAAAGTATTGTTTAAAAGTGATGGTATGCCTACTTATCACCTAGCCAATATAGTTGATGATCATTTAATGGAAATTACGCATGTTATTCGTGGTGAAGAGTGGTTACCTTCTTTAGCATTGCATTATCAATTATACAAAGCTTTAGGTTGGGAGTCTCCAGAATTTGCACACTTACCTTTAATTTTAAAACCAACTGGTAAAGGAAAATTAAGCAAGCGTGATGGTGATAAATTAGGGTTCCCTGTATTTCCGTTAGAGTGGAAAGACCCTAAAACAAACGAAGTATCTAGAGGTTATAAAGAAGATGGGTATTTTCCAGAATCTGTAGTTAACTTTTTAGCATTCTTAGGTTGGAATCCAGGAACAGAACAAGAAATATTTAGTTTAGAAGAGCTTGTTGAGGCTTTTAGTTTAGAGAAAGTAAATAAAGCTGGTGCTAGATTTGATCCAGATAAAACAAAATGGTTTAATCACCATTATATGCAAGAGCAAGATAATCACAATTTAGCAAAACAATTTAAACCTATTGTAGACAAAAAAGTATCCGTCATTGCGAGTGAAACAAAGCAATCTCAAACAAATGAAGAGATTACTTCGTCTCAAGTTCCTCGTAATGACACCTATATTGATGTTAGCTACATTGAAATGGTTGTTGCCTTAGTAAAAGAACGCGCGTCTTTTGTAAGTGACCTTTGGAACTTAAGTAGCTTCTTTTTTGTTGCTCCAGAAAGTTATGATGAAAAAGCATCAAAAAAGGCATTTAAAGAAGGGACTAAAGACATTCTTAATACAGTTGTAGACCTTGTTAGTGCTACAGAAAATTTTACTGTAGACAACTTACAAAACAACATTAAGGGTTGGATAACAAGTAACAACATTGGATTTGGAAAAGTAATGATGCCATTGCGTTTAGCTCTAGTTGGAGCACTACAAGGACCAGACGTCTTTGATATTATCTTCTTGATTGGTAAGGATGAAACTATAAAGCGTATAAACGCTGTTATTGAAATACTATAAAAATGAATTTCAATAAAGTCAAAATGGAATTTAACAAATTAGGTTATTCCATTTTGGCTGATTTTTATTCAGATATTGAGAGGGATCAAATTGTTCAACGTTTAGAAACTAATCAACTGGACAATGATTCCATTCAAAACAACAAAGACCTGTATGCCATTAGACAGCTTCTAAAAAATGTTCCTGAATTAACAAAAATCTTGTTTAATGAAAACCTTTTACATCTATTAAATACCCTTTTTGATTCTGAATACTTTCTAACAAAAGCTATCTATTTTGATAAACCACCCAAGTCTAATTGGTTTGTTCCTTATCATCAAGATTTAAGTATTTCAGTCGATACTAAAGTTGATATAGAAAATTATATTAATTGGACATTTAAAAAAGGGCAATATGGTGTACAACCACCAACCAAAATTCTAGAAGACACCATTACTGTTCGCATACATTTAGATGATACTAATGAAAACAATGGAGCATTAAAAGTCATTCCTAAATCTCACTTAAAGGGAATAATTAGACATGATTCTGAACACTGGATTATAGAAAATGAACATGCTTGCAATGTTAAAAAAGGAGGCGTTATGTTAATGAAACCTTTAATATTACATGCTTCTAATAAATCAACCAATACAAAAGGAAGAAGAGTCATTCATTTAGAATTCAATAAAAATGAATTAAATAATTCTTTAAATTGGTTGGAAAAACTTCTAGTTGATTAATATGAAGCAGGTTTTTATTTTTATTCTATTTTTCTGTATGACATATTCTTTCGCTCAGAAAAAAAAGGGTATAGTCTATTTTAAAGACAACACTTCCATTGAAGGTTTAATTAAAGTAAAAACATTTAGCGGTATAAAATTTAAAAAAAGTAAAGATTCAGAAGCCATTAATTATACACATGAGCAAATTAAAGGATATGATGTATCTGGTTGGCAATTTAGATATGTTGAAGATCCGGATACTCAAAAAATAAAACTCTATAAATTGATTTATGAAGGAGAAATTTCACTTTATGAAAAATTAAAAGCTAACCCAAATTCAATTGAGGTTATAAATACAACCACTAATATGAGTAATGGTTTTGCAGTAGGCATTACTTTAGATATACCTGTTTATTTTATCAAAACAAATGATGAAGTCTTGAAAATTGGAAATAACCTAAAAAATAAACACCACTATATTTTTGACGACTGCCCCTTATTAATTGAAAAAATAAAAAACAAGGAATTTAAAAGATGGGATCTATTTCTTATGGTTGAGTTCTACAATGAAGATTGTAATTAAAATTGGCTTATCTTAGATAGCTATGAAAACTGCTAACTATTTTTATTTTGTCCTTTTAACTCTATTTCTTTTATCATGCAAAAAGGAAGATCCTTTTAGCAAAAAAACAAACTTACCCCTCCACAATAAAAAAGTTTTAATCTTAGGAAATAGTATCACTCAAAATGGAAAATATATAGATTTTATTGAGTATTATTTAAGAAAAAATTATCCTCAAGATTCCTTAAATATAATAAGTATTGGTCTTTCTTCAGAAACAGCTTCTGGCGATTCTGAAGCTGATCATTCTTTTCCAAGACCTTGTATTCATTCAAGACTAGATAAAGCGCTTCAAGAAACAAAACCAGATATAGTACTAGCTTCTTACGGAATGAATGACGGCATTTATTCTGAATTAGATAGTATTCGCTTTAGCAATTACAAAAAAGGGATGTTAAAAATTAAAAGTAAAGTAGAAGCAACTAATGCTGAAATTATATTTTTAACACCTACCCCATTTGATGCTAGTAGAAAAGATGTTATTGAAAGCAGTGACACCTATTCCTATATGCTTCCATATGCCAAATACAACAACGTACTTAAAAGATATGCTAATTGGCTAAACATTATTGAAGGCGTAAAAGTAATAGACTTAAACACCTCTTTAAACAATCATTTAAACAATCTTAAAAAGGTGTTTAAAGACTCTACATTTATTCCTGATGGAATTCATCCTAATCATATTGGTCATTTCTACATGGCTAAAAAAGCATTAAATGATTTATATCCAGATATAAAAATAGCAGATCCTATCACTGAAATAAATCAACTTAATAAAGATTCATTGTTTAAATTGGTGAGTAAGCGAAGAGCTATTAGATCAAATGGTTGGTTAAAATATATTGGCTATATAAAAAAAGATACCGTTAAGATAAATGATATATACCCAACCCAAAAACAAGTTAAGGAACTGGACTATAAAATTTTAGAAACCTTAAATGGAAAGGCTAATTCTCTGAAAAACTAAGATAAGTTTAGCAAAAGTAATTAAGGGTGATACAACGTATCAAAAAGAAACCATAGCTCCTAAAACTAACATGTTTTGGTTACCCTTAAAGCGAGCATCACCATCAGAAGTGTTTAAATTTTGATCTTCAAGCTTTTTTAAAATATTGGTAAACCCATAAATATATTGCGCTCTTAATTTAAAGTTTTTAATCCCTACAGAGGCTCCTACTGCTCCATTTAAATTAAATTGAGAAATATTACTAATATCCCCTGCAGTTACATTAGAATAATTATTTATATAGTAATTAGATTGAGAATCATCTTTTAATTCTAATTTGCCATTATACTGCAACATAGGTCCAAAATCTATGGTAAAATGATCTTTAATAATTTTAGCATTTAATAAAAGTGCCAACTGTACTTTCATTAATTTATAGTCTATAAATTCCTGGGGATTAGAATTTGCCAACATAGACGGTCTTGCAGAAATACCAATGTTACTTTCAGAAAACTGAAGTCCAAAACTAATATTGTACCATTGATGAGGAATATCTACCGTTGAAAAAAAACCGCCTGCAAAACCACTACCTTGTTCAGTAATAAAATTATCTGTAGTAATATCAAATTGGGTTATGCCACCTGCCAAAGAAATTCCATTACTAATTCTATAATTCCCTTTTTGAGAAAAACTTTTTGTAACAAATACTAATGAAATGACTACTAATAAGAAAAGTTGTATTTTTTTCATGAGCTTTTTGGGTTAAAGCTCAAATATAACTTAAATTAGTAACACAATATTTTTAACCATTTAAATAAAAGTCATGGGCTATCTCATTTATCCAATCATTTTTTTAGGATTAGTAATATTAATCTCATCGTTCTTCATTGTAAAACAACAAACAGCTGCTATTGTTGAACGTTTTGGTAAATTCCAAAGCATTCGTCATTCTGGTTTACAATTAAAAATTCCAATTGTAGATAGAATTGCAGGAAAACTAAGTTTAAAAATTCAACAATTAGATGTTATTGTTGAAACTAAGACTTTAGATGATGTATTTGTACGCTTAAAAGTATCTGTACAATACAAAGTAATTAGAGAAAAGGTCTATGATGCTTTTTATAAATTAGACTATCCCCATGATCAAATAACAAGTTATGTATTTGACGTAGTACGTGCCGAGGTACCAAAAATGAAATTAGATGACGTATTTGTTAAAAAAGATGACATCGCTATAGCTGTTAAAAGAGAACTTAATGAAGCGATGCTAGATTATGGATATGACATTATTAAAACACTGGTAACAGATATTGATCCTGATGCACAAGTAAAAGAAGCTATGAATAGAATTAATGCTTCAGAACGTGAAAAAATAGCTGCTCAATTTGAAGGTGATGCACAACGTATTTTAATAGTTGAAAAAGCAAAAGCGGAAGCCGAAAGTAAACGCTTACAAGGACAAGGTATTGCAGACCAACGTAGAGAAATAGCACGTGGTTTAGAAGAGTCTGTAGAAGTTTTAAACAGAGTAGGTATAAACAGTCAGGAAGCATCTGCGTTAATTGTTGTAACACAACATTATGATACATTACAATCTTTAGGTGAAGAGACTAATAGTAATTTAATCTTATTGCCTAATGCGCCACAAGCTGGTAGCAACATGCTAAATGATATGGTCGCTAGTTTTACCGCAAGTAATCAAATTGGTGAAGCCATGAAGAATGCAGATAAAAACAAGAATAAAGACAAAGAATAAATTATCTTATTAACAAAACTCAAAACCTCAAAATTAATTTTTTGAGGTTTTTAAATTATTATGAGAACTCTTTCCTTAATGCTAATTTTAGCAATTACTCTTAATTGCTTTTCTCAAGAAAAAACTAACCAAGAAACACCTTCTAATGTTAGTGATGAAATAGCAAAAATCATTAAAAGTAATACCACAGATTTCCCGCAACAAACACAGCTTTCTATAGCAGTAATTAATGAAGATAATACAGAATATGTTGGAGTTATTAAAGGAAAGGATGTTCTTAGATCTATTGACAACAAACACAGCGTTTTTGAAATAGGATCTATATCTAAAGTTTTTACCAGTGTTTTATTATCTCAAGCTATTAAAGAAAACAAGTTATCTAAAAAAGATTCATTAAAAAATATATTGAATTTTGAATTGAAATCTGGCCATGAAATTACACTAGAACAATTAACGAATCATACGTCAGGTTTGCCTAGATTACCAAATAATATCATGTTCATGGTAGGCGGAGGTCTTATAAATCCTTATAAAGATTATACACCCGAACTATTAGAAACCTATTTAAAAGACCAAATAAGACTTACCAGTAAAACAGGAGAAAGATATGCGTATTCAAATCTTGGTGCTGGATTATTAGGTTACATTTTAACCTTAAAATATAATAAAAGCTATGAAGAGCTTTTGCAAGACAATATTCTAAAACCTTTGCAGATGAATAACAGTTCTTCGGTATTAGAGAATATTGATAACGCAAACTTAGTAAAAGGGTTAAATGCACAAGGTGAAGTTGTTTCCAATTGGGATTTTACTGATGCGTTAGTTGGTGCTGGCGGTATAAAATCATCTGTTTTCGACTTGAATAAATTTATTAGAAAAAACTTAACAGATGATGTTATCTACAATTTAACTCAACAATCAACCTTTACTATTAACGAACGCTTAGATGTTGGAATGGGATGGCATATTCTAAACGAGAATAACGACAAAATACATTTACATAGCGGAGCTACTGGAGGTTATTTTTCTTATGCTCTATTTAATAAAAAAACTAAAAAGGGGGTTATTATTTTATCTAATGTATCTGCAAGTCACCCTAAATCATCAAACATAGAAATGTTAGCATTCCAAATTTTAAAATCGCTTACAAAGTAATAATCATTATAGCTTTCTAAGTTTAGGTTTTTCAATCTCTTCGTTTTCTTCATTGGTATCATCATCATTTATTCTTCCAGGAAAGGTTAAGCTTGTACTTGTAAAAGTAGTTCCAAAATTCACGTTAGCATAATACACTTGGCTTACGGCATCTTTTACTTGATGGTCTGATAATTCTTTTAAGGGATGAATAAACACTGACCATAAAACACCATCTGAAACAGCATATTTTACATCTAAAGCCGTATGAAAATTGGCAACTAAAGAAGCTTTTATTAATTCATCACTCAGGTTTTCAGAATCAGCAATTGGAGAAATGATACGCATTCTGTTATGGTTTTCATCTGTGATACAAATGATAGGAACTTTTTTAACGTAAAATTGCCAGCTTCCTAAATTGCCTTTAATAGAATCGCTTACTTCAGTATAAATTTCTTTGAGTTTTTCATTATTCATATTTTGAGAAAATATACTTAAAGGAAATAAACAAAAAACAATAATAAATTTTTTCATAGTCTGTGTTTTTAAATTATTTAAACGGATGTCTCTCCTGCCAGTTACGTATAGGGTTCATAAATTTTACTACACATTTTAAAACAGTATTAGCTATAATATGATTGGTGTGTTTTAAATACACATGCATGGTATTAGGTTTTGCTCCAATTGAACTCTTAATTTCCATAGCAGTTCTTGCAAAAACAATAGTTTTAAAATGATTTTCAATGCCAAAACAAGCCATATTAAACAACATATTTAAATATAATTGATACTTATGCTGTAACTCTTTATTGTAACCTAAAAAATAAGTTTCTAATGTATCGTAATTCAATATCAAAGAATAAAAACCTATAAGTTCATCATTTAAAAAATAACCATATACTTTAAAAGATTCTTTTAAGTTTTGTTTAAGGCTCAAAAAATGATTTTGAGATAGTTTAAACGAATTTACTCTAGCATTGTTTGATACATTCTCATAAAGCTTAAAAAGCTCCTTAGAATACATTTTAATAAAGTTTTCGTCTAACTCTTTACAAATTAAATTAGCGCTTTTTTTTCTGGCTGTTTTATAGCGTCTTCTATATTTTTTATTAAAGCAAGCAATATAATCTTCAGAACAGATCCAAGTATCTTGAATGTTAAACAACATATTAGGTTGCACTTGAATTTTATACAAGTTTTGATCTTTAAAAAAGCCGAGACTCTCATGAATACCATCTTCTTCAAAATAATCTTTAAAAACTATTATCCTTATTTTTTTATTGAAGGTCTTCTTGATATAAGAAGAAAGCTCATCAATGGCATCTTGAATTGTATTTAAAAATTGATCTTGAGAAATCGCTTCTTTATTAAAATAAATACCATGTTGCCCAGTATGCATTAAGTTACCTACTACCAATCCATTACCTCTTACAAATTTTGAAACAAGTCCTTTACCTATTTGTTTTAAAAATGAGTTTGAAGCATCTCTAAACACATCATCTAAATACATTTGGACATGTTGAATAATAGAAACTCCAACTAACGTTGCTTCTTTAAATATACCAATGAAATATGAGGAAATATTACTAGGTGATGATTGTTCAAGTCCTTTTAAAAACGTTGTTTTTAAAAAAATATCTTCTACTGGTAAAGCATCCCAATCTTTAGGAATATCATCAACCGAATTATATATATTAAAATGAACCAAGTGCAAATAAAAAGACCGAAGTTATGTACCTCAGTCTTTGTTTATGTTAAAAAATTACAAAAATATTAATGCCATCCGCAAATAATAGCTCCCATAATAGCCATGGTTACTGCCCAATATCCCACATTTAATAAAATGTACTTTGCGCTTTTTCGTTCAAATAAAGCATTTGTTCCTAAAACAGGAAGCACAATAAATATCGCTCCAAAAAAACCATGTAAAGCACCATGGCCAAAAGTTCTATGAGCAGTACCATAATCTGCCATAAATGCTGTGTAAGAAGGTAAGGCATTTTCAATATCTGCACCTACCATTCCCATGGCGCCTATTTGATGAACTGATAACGTATGCATACTCATAGCAAGTAATAAAGCAAAAATAAATGCCATTGTAAATATTTTTGCCATATTAGCACCTTGCATTTTTTCTTCGGTCATATCTGCTGCTTTCATCCAAGCAGTACCAAATACTTTTGGGTTATACCAAATAAAACCAACAACTAATGCTGAAATAGCTGCAACAGCAACTGCCAAAAAATTAATTTCCATAATATTCTTAGTTTATAGTTAGTATTTAAATATAGTTAAAAATATAATACAGAAAACAGGTTTACTATTATATAAATGAACAAAATCGAAACTAAAGTGATTGAGCTTCAGATACTAATAACTCATTTTTATCCTCTGCTGCTTTGGTAATAAAAGCTTCAATGGTTTCATTTTTTTCTAACCCATTTTTAAGTAAAACACCCAAAGTAATTGCAGTAGCAATGCGCGTTCCTAATTTTTTAGCTGCCGTATTAAATAAAGGTTCTAAGTCTTCATAACTTACGCCTTCTGCAAGTTTAAGAATTTCCGCTTTAGCTTTCTCTTGTTTAGCTTCTGGTAAGTTAGTGTACTTTTTTCCTAACTGCTTAATAACATCAATCGCTTTTCTTTTAGGTTGATTATTTTGAGGTTTTTGAGGTTGATTATTATTTTGCTTAGGTTTTATTTTAACCCAAGTATCTCTTAATCCAACGGTTTTATTAAATATTAATGTATCTGAAGTTGTATCATTATCAACATTAAAATAGCCTAATCGTTGAAATTGAAATCTATCTCCAACTTTAGCCTCAGCTAGACTTGGTTCTACAAAAGCTTTAATTAGTTTTAACGAATCAGGGTTTACAAATTCCATAAAGCCTTTATCTTGATGGCTATCTGGAGCTTCATCCATAAACAATCTATCATACTCCCTAACTTCAGCTTTAATAGCATGTTGAATAGATACCCAATGTAGTGTGCCTTTTACTTTCTTTGAAGTGTCTTCAGAATAGGTACATAGAATTTCAGTAATATTTCCATCAGCATCTTTTACAACACTTTCGGCCTTAATTATGTATGCATTTTTTAGTCGTACTTCTCCGCCTAACCTCAACCTGAAAAACTTATTTCCCGCTTCTTCTTTAAAGTCTTCTTTTTCAATATACAATTCTCGTGAAAAAGGGACTTTTCTATAACCCGCAGATGCATCTTCTTGATTATTTTCAGCCTCCAGCCATTCAATTTTATCCTCAGGGTAATTAGTAATCACCAATTTAACAGGATTTAAAACTGCCATTACTCTTGGTGCTGTTTTATTTAAGTCTTCTCTAATACAAAATTCTAAAAGAGATACATCTATTACATTATCTCTTTTTGCAACTCCTACTGTTTCAACAAATTTTCTTAACGCATTAGGCGTATATCCTCTTCGGCGCAATCCAGAGATAGTAGGCATTCTAGGATCATCCCAACCTTTTACAACACCTTCATTTACTAATTGTAATAACTTACGCTTACTCATAATGGTATAGCTTAAGTTTAAACGTGCAAACTCGCGTTGTTTTGGTCTTAATTTATCTGTGTCAACTATTTGATCTAAAAACCAATCATACAATTCTCTGTGAGGTTTAAATTCGAGCGAACATAATGAATGAGAAATCTGTTCTATATAATCGCTTTCACCATGTGTCCAATCATACATTGGATAAATACACCAATCATTACCTGTTCTATGATGATGCTTTTTTAAAACCCTGTACATTATTGGGTCTCGCATCAACATATTGGTGTGTTTCATATCAATTTTAGCTCTTAAAATATGCTCCCCTTCATCAAACTCACCATTCTTCATTCGGTTAAACAAATGCAAGTTCTCTTCAATAGACCTATTCCTAAAAGGACTATCTACTCCTGGTTGTGTAGGTGTCCCTTTTTGTTCTGCCATAGCCTCGCTTGTTTGCGAATCTACATAAGCCTTTCCTGCTTTAATAAGCTGAATAGTCCAATCATACAATTGTTGGAAATAATCTGAAGAATATAATTCTTTATCCCACTTATATCCTAACCAGGCTACATCTCGCTTAATAGCATCTACATATTCTTGCTCTTCTTTAGCTGGATTAGTATCATCAAATCTAAGGTTTACTGGTGCATTATATTTTTCACCTAGCCCAAAACTTATTCCTATGGCTTTTGTATGGCCTATATGTAAATAACCATTTGGTTCTGGCGGAAATCTAAAACGAAGACTATTATTAGGCATTCCGTTGGCTAAATCTTCTTCTATAATTTGTTCAATGAAATTGAGTGGCTTTTTATCTTTAGACATTTTTTAAATGTATTTCTATCAAATAAGCCTCAAAATTACGGAAATTCACGCTATTTTAGCCCAATACTTTTTAGTTATTACTTCATAATAAAGATTAAAAATTCTGACTAATTTACTTGGATAACAATGGGAATAATAAAAGTTGAAAATATTAGGGTTTACGCTTATCATGGTTGTTTAAAAGAAGAAACACAAATTGGTAGTGATTATAGAGTGGATTTAGAAGTAAAAGCTAATTTGCTAACTTCTGCAAAAACTGATGAGCTTAGTGATACTGTAGATTATGTACTCTTAAATAAAATTATAAAAGAAGAAATGGCAATTCCTTCTAAACTATTAGAAACAGTTGCTAAACGTATTTTAAATAGAATTTTTAACGAAGATAAATTGGTTAAAAAAGCCACTGTTTCGGTTAGTAAAATTAACCCTCCAATAGGTGGAGATGTTGAATACGTAACGATAAAAATGACTGATAGACGTAAAAAGTAAATTTAAATAAGGAAAAGTAATAATTTTTTTTACATTTGCAGCAAGATCTTGACTCCCTCACAAGAATATTTAATATTAAATCATATAACAACATATAAGGCGTCGTGGCCGAGTGGCTTAGGCACAGGTCTGCAAAACCTGGTACAGCGGTTCGAATCCGCTCGACGCCTCAAAAAAATAAAGCTTTCAGGTTATTCTGAAAGCTTTTCTTTTATAGGATTAATTTTCTCTAATTTTTCTTTATTCTTCTCATAGGCTTCAGGAAATAATCCTTGAACTAAAAGTAAAATTCCAAAACCTAAAATTACCAGAGCAACTATTTTTTTTGTCTTAAAAATTAATCTAGGTGTTAGTTTATTTTTTAATCTTTTTGCCACTACTATTTTTAATAGATCAACTAATAAATAGGTTATAAGGATGGTGCTTAAAAAAACGATAACTCCTTGTTTAGAGGTTGTTAGTGTATTTGCTAATGCAATAAAAACCACCCAACCTAGTAGTACACCTATGTTTATAAAATTGAGAAGGAACCCTTTTATAAATAATTTACCATAGCCTTTTTTTAATTCTACAGTATGGTATTCTCTAACAATATCTCTAAAAGATTTTGATGTTTTAACAAAAGAAATAATACCATAAACTATTAACAATACACCTCCAAAAATTAAAAAATTAGGATCATCTTTTACTCTAACCAATAGTTTTTTAGTACTGAAAAAGGCAATTAAAATGAAAATTATATCTGCTAAAATAACACCTATATCAAAAATTAAGGCACTTTTAAATCCTTTGGTAGCACTTGTTTCTAATAGCACAAAAAACACTGGCCCTATAGTAAAGGCCAATACAATACCAAAAGGAATAGCTGTTAAAATATCATCAAACATAGTTTTGCTAAACTTAATACAAAGTAACTAAATATTTTATGATTTTTCTGATTGATTTATAGAGTTATTCACAAAGAAAAAACCACTAATAATAGTGGTTTTTTCTAATTTATACTTTTCTAATACATTATTTCATTCGTTTTATTCGTCCTCCAAAAACTTTGCTTTCGTTTACTGTTTTTGGTTCTCCATAAATAAAGACATCTCCTCCTGCTCTAATTTTAATATCTACTAAATCTTTAGCGTTTACATAAGCTTCTCCTGCAGCTTTAATAGCCACTTCTGTTTTATCAGTAATTAATTCAGCTCCTTTGTATACACCACCTGTTAATAAAGATATATCCTGACTTTTAGCATTTCCTGAGGCTTTAACTATACCTCCTGTAACAGATTTAATATTTGCATAACTAACATCTATGTTCACATCTATTTTACCTCCTTCTTGAGATTTTAAATCTATTTCAAATTGTTTAATCTTATCTTCAGAATGTACACTTGCGCCTTCATTTACATCAATAATATCAATTTTCGAATAGTATAGTTTTACTTTTACACTATTGCCATCAAAAATTTCTTTGAAATTCATTTTAATTTTTAATGTTCCGTTTTTGTTATTAACCAGAACATTTTTAGTGTTATGACCTGTAATAATAACCTTGTTATGTTTAGATTTAATTAGTTCTACATCAATTAAATCATATACTTTTAACTCACTAAATTCTCCTATTTCTCTTTCAATAGTATTTTGAGAAAAGGCTAAAGATGAGGTAAAAACTAGTAGTAATAATAGACGTTTCATTTTATGTTTTTTATTTGAACGTAAAATTATCAAGAATTATTCCGAAATAAATAAACTTTAAGAAAACTTTTTTATTTGATAGTTGAAATTTAAATGCTTAGCGTATTTTTTTAAAGGTAATTTACTAGTGACTTACTTTAACAGCAGTACCTGTTACTGAAACACATATAACTCCTGAAGCATCTGGAGTTTCTATATCTATACTAATACCAACTACTGCATTAGCATTTAGTTGTTTAGCATTTTCTCTTAGTTTTTGAAAAGCTTCTTCTTTTATTTCAGTAACACGCATTTCATAAGACTGATAATATTTTTTCATATTAAAGCTTAACGATACTTTTGGCATACTCACACATACACCAGTAACTATACCTAGATAATTTTCAATATTATGCCCTTGAATAGATTCTGTAGTTGTTAAAATCATAATTAATATTTTAAGTATCTATAAGTTGTATTTAGATACTTTTTGTTACTCCAAATCTTCTTTTTTTCCTACTAAAAGAAAATCTAAGTGTTTTTTAACAAGATCTGTATTTTTTACTTTTACAACTACTTCGTCTCCTAATTGGTATATGTTTTTTGTAGTTCTACCAACTAAAGCAAACTGACTTTCATCAAAAGCATATTGATCATCTGTAATATCTCTAACACTCACCATGCCTTCGCATTTATTTGAGATAATCTCCACATAGATTCCCCAATCTGTGACACCAGAAATAACACCTAAGAATTCTTGGTCTTTATGATCTTCCATAAAACGTATTTGCATATATTTTATAGAGTCTCTCTCTGCTTTTGTCGCTAGATTTTCCATATTACTAGAGTGTTGACACTTTTCTTCAAAAGCTTCTTCATTGGCAGATTTTCCTCCATCTAAATAATGTTGGAGCAATCTATGAGCCATTACATCTGGATATCTTCTAATTGGTGATGTAAAGTGTGAATAGTAATCGAACGCTAAACCGTAATGTCCAATATTATGAGTCGTATATTCAGCTTTACTCATACTTCTTATTGCTAAAGTATCTACTAAATTTTGCTCTTTTTTTCCAACTACTTCTTTTAATAGATTATTTAATGAAGCTGTTACACTTTTTCTGTCTTGAAAGTTAAGTTTGTAACCAAATCTACCAACTACAGTTTGTAATGCTGCTAATTTACTATCATCAGGCTCATCATGAACTCTATAGATAAATGTCTTCTTTGGGCTTTGCTTACCTATAAATTCAGCTACTTTTCTATTTGCTAATAACATAAACTCTTCAATTAGCTTATTAGCATCTTTACTCGTCTTGAAATAAACACCTTCTGGATTATTATCTTCATCTAAATTGAATTTCACCTCCACTTTGTCAAAAGAAATAGCACCATTTACCATACGTTTATTACGCATAATTTTAGCTAATTCATCTAATTTTAAAACTGCATCTGCAATAGCTTGGTCGGCTTTATAAGCTTCTCCTGTTAAAGAAACATCTTCTGGTATTTCATTGGTTTTAGATTCAATAATTGCTTGCGCTTCTTCATAAGCAAAACGTGCATCACTATAAGTGACTGTTCTACCGAACCATTGATCTTTAATTTCGGCTTTATCATTTAATTTAAATACTGCCGAAAATGTGTATTTTTCTTCGTGAGGTCTTAAAGAACATGCATTATTAGACAATACTTCTGGTAACATTGGTACTACTCTATCTACTAAATATACTGATGTTGCCCTATTAAAAGCTTCATCATCTAAAACGGTTCCTTCTTTTACATAATGCGATACATCAGCAATATGAATACCTATTTCATAGAGACCATTTTCTAAAACAGTAAATGATAGTGCATCATCAAAATCTTTAGCATCTTTAGGATCTATAGTAAAGGTTAAATCTTTACGCATATCTCTACGCTTAGATATTTCGTCTTCAGTTATAGATGTATCTAATTTATCAGTATAATCTTCAACTTCATAAGGAAACTCATAAGGTAAGCCGTAATCTGATAAAATAGCATGAATTTCAGTATTATGTTCTCCTGGTTTACCTAATACTTTAACAACTTTTCCGAAAGGAGAATCTGCATCTTCTGGCCAATCTTCAATTTTAACCAGTACTTTATCTCCTTCTTCTGCTTTGAATGTTTTATTTATAGGAACAAAAATGTCTTTATACATTTTTGTATTATCAGCTATTACAAATGCATATCTTTCAAATAGTTGAATAACACCAACATATTCGTTTTTTTCTCTTTTTAATACATTGGTTATTTCACCTTCTAACTTTCCTCTTTTGCGTCTCTTATATACATAAAATTCAACTTCATCACCATGTAAAGCTCTATTTATATTATTTGAAGCTATAAATATATCTTCATCAAAAGCATCTGTAATAATATAACCAGATCCTTTAGCAGACATATCTAAAATACCAGTATAATATTCTGCATTTATAATAGCTTTGAATTTACCTCTATCTACTTGTTCTATTTCCTTTTTTGCTGCTAATTTTGCTAATGTTTTTATGATTTGATTTCTACTACTTGCATCATTAACTCCTAATTTAGCAGCTATTTGTTTATAGTTAAAAGAATTATTACGTTCTTTTTTTAGGATGCTTAATATAGTATTTGTAAGGTTTGAAATCTTATTGTTAGATTTTCTTCTTTTCTTTTTTGTCATTTAAATTTTTATAATCATTTCCTAAAGTACAGGAAATTTCGTTATTAAATAGTCTAGGCAGGGAGAGAATTACTATTTATTTTTGACAAAACTACACTTTTATTATTAAACTCATGTTTTGTTAAGTTTAATTCATAAAAAAAGCTTGTAAATTAAAGTAAGCTATTTATTTTAATAACTAATAAATGTCACTGTTAATTATACTATATATATTTTACTTTTTGGCATAAAGTTATATCCAATTTTTAATCAAAAAAAAATGATTTAGCTTACTTATCCACATTATATATTATTATACTTTTTTCTTTTAAAATTTTAAAAAAATAATGATGGTTATTATAGTATGTTAATAACAGGTATAACTTTTTAATGGTTTATTTTGAAAAGTATCTTATTTAAAATTATTGATAGGAAATGAACATATAATAACTATTATAAAGCGTTAAAATTTAGGATTATAATAATTACTATTCACAATTGTTAATAACCTTATTAAACGTATTTTTTTAATAAAATTATTACTTAATATTGGTTAGTAATGTACTTTTTAGTGCTAATAACTTAACCAAAAGTTTACATTAACTATTTTGGATGTTACCTAAATGTTATGGATTGTAAAAAAAAGCCAATTATGCAAAGATTTTTTTTAGAAAGAAATGAACAGTTATTAACAAGTAATTAATAGTAAAGTTCACAATGGTTATAATTAGTACCTTTGTAATCGCAATGAACATATTTTAATTTAATTATGACTATTTCTATAGGAAACGATCACGCAGGAACAGATTATAAATTTGCAATTATTGAGTTTTTAAAATCTAAAGGTATTACAGTTATTAATCATGGAACAGATACAATTGATAGTGTAGATTATGCTGATTTTGTGCACCCAGTTGCTGAAGATGTTGAAAGTAAAAAATCTACATACGGTATTTTAATTTGTGGAAGTGCTAATGGTGTAGCTATGACAGCTAATAAACACCAAAATATACGTGCTGGTTTATGTTGGAGCAAAGAGATAGTTAAATTAATAAGAGAACATAATAATGCTAACATTTTATGTATTCCTGCAAGATTTACAGCTATACCACAAGCTATTGTAATGGTTGAAACTTTTTTAAATACTGAATTTGAAGGAGGTAGACACCAAAATCGTATAGATAAGATTCCTATTTCTTGTTAAAACAGCATATTAAATGCTAAACGTTAAAACAAAATCTTTTAAAGAATTAACAACTCAAGAACTTTATAAACTATTACAATTAAGAAGTGAAGTTTTTGTAGTTGAACAAGATTGTGTATACCAAGATATTGATGGTAAAGATCAAAAAGCACTACATGTTTTAGGTTTTGAAAATGAAACTTTAGTAGCTTATACACGTATTTTTAAATCAGGAGAATATTTTGAAAATGCTAGTATTGGTAGAGTTGTAGTAGCTGAAACTAAACGCGATAAACAATACGGAAAGCTTATAATGGAAGCTTCAATAAAAGCTATAAAAGATAATTTTAGCACAAATAAAATTACAATTTCTGCTCAAGTATATCTTAAAAATTTTTATAGTGATTTAGGTTTTAAAGCTGATGGAGAAGAATATTTAGAAGATAATATCCCACATATAAAAATGATAAAAATGTAGTTTATCTTTTCAATGTGAAATGTCCCTTTAAAGGAACATTAGTATCTCTATTTATAACAAACCAGTAATCATTTGTTTCCATAAGGCTACCTTTAAATCTTCCATCCCATTCAAAATTATCTGGTAATAAAGTTTTAAGTAGTTTTCCATATCTATCAAAGATGTTTATTGAAGTAAACATACCCGTACTATCATAAACGATCCAAGTATCATTGTAATTATCATTATTTGGAGTAAAGAATTTAGGTATTAAATATTCACCTGAAAAAATAGTGATGTTAAAACTAGATTCATTAAAATAACAATCATTAACACTATTATAAATATAAATGGTTTGAGAAGTTAAAATAACTTGCCCAGGAAAAAGTTGTGTTCCGTTTCCTCCAGATTCAGTATAATACATTCCATTTATAAGAGAAGGTAAAGAAAAGGAAATACCTACAAAATTATCTAGTTCATCAACTAATATTTGATTGCTACATTCTTCAGCAGAACTAACATAATTAGTAAATGATATAGGTTGCCAATTAGAATTAATTGAATTAGGGGAATCTACAATAACACAGGTTAAATCAGGATTTGAAACAAAGTTTAAGTCAGTTATATCATTATTATTCCCATTCTTCAAATTAAGTGCACATAAATTATTAAAACTGGAATTAATAATGGTTAATTGCGAATTGCTTGATAGATCTAATTCTGTTAAAAAATTATCGCTACAGTTTAGTTCTATTAAGTCATTATTCAAACTTAAATCTAAAGTAGTAATTTGGTTACTATAGCAGTGTAAAATTGTTAAATCACGGTTTTGAGATATATTTAAATTTGTTAATAAGTTACCAGCACATTGTAATCTGTTAAGTGTATTGTTACTAATTAAATTAATTGTAGATATAAGGTTATTATCACAAACTAAAACATTAAGTTTGGTGTTATTTGATACATCTAAAGAGATTATTTGATTATTACTACAGGTTATTGAAAGTAATTCAGAATTTTGAGATGTATCTAATGAAGATAATAGGTTATTATCACACCATACTTGCTGCAAATCTAAATTATTAGATATATTTAAAGTTGTAATTTGATTGTCTTGACAAAACAAACCTTCTAAATTAGTAAAACTCTCTACACCTGTAAGGTTTGAAATATTTCTTCCAGAAACATCTAAACTAGTTATATTACTAATATTTGCTGTTACTACTTGTCCATCTATAATGTTATCAATACCTAAATCAATAAGCGCTTGTTCAAAATAGGGATCAGGAATAGCTGTATTTTGAGAGAAACAAGAAAAACTTATTAGAAATAAGAAAAAGAAATGGTGTTTTTTAAACATTGTTATATGTTCTCTTTACCAACGTAGGTAATTAGAATTTCTACGCGTCTATCAAACTTAGGATCGCCACCAAGTGGAAATTTTCTGCGCATGCCCATATAGCGCATGCGTTTTTTATCTACACCTTTTTTAGCAAAATAATCATAAACATATTTTGCTCTATCTTCTGAAAGGTTACGCTTTTTTGTCCTTCTATTTACGGCATCACGTGTATATTTTGTACAACAAACATGCCCTTGAATTGTGAAGTAAATGTTTTTACGTTCTACTAAGGCTTTAGCAATAGACTCAAGTGTTTTTTTAGAGCCAGGTGTTACATAAGCATATCCAGTTTTAAACAAAATATTTTCAAAAACAATTTTATCTCCAACTTTAATATCGCCTTTTATTTGCTCTGGTATATCAATCTTTTTTTCAACCTTAACAACTTTTAATTCTTCTTTTGGTTCTTTAGGTTTTACAATAATTTCAACTTTTCTATTTAATCCTCTAATTTTTAATACACTTTTTTCATCAACTATTTTAAGTAGAACTTCGCCTTTACCATCAACATTAGTAATGAGGTCTTCACTAATTTCGTTTTCTGAAAACAACGTTTTGATAGCATCTGCACGTTGTTGTGATAACTTTAAGTTATAAGTATCTGCACCTCTATCATCACAAAAACCATAAATAGAAATAGATTCAATATCGAGATCAGTTAAAGAAGAAACAAAAAGCAATAATCTGCTTTTTTCAGTTGAAGGTACTTCGTATTTATCTGTGTCAAAGTATACCTCGTGGGTAAGTTTTTGACTAAAGGAAAACTTACAAGTAAGTATTAGGGATAGTATAAATACATGTAATTTATTCATAGTAGATTCATATCAAACGGGATATAAATATAATATTTTTAGGTAATTAGCCCTTAAATACATTGGTTTTTATGATAAATAGCAAATACTAAAGGTTAAAAAACAGTTTATTTTATTTTAAATACCCAAAATATGCAGATTCTTTACCAAGAATTTCTGTTGCCTTTTTAATTTTAGGATCATGAATTTTATAGTATTCATATAACCCTTCTCTGTACACATAACGTTTTACAATTTCTTCAGTTAAAAGTTCTAAGAGAAATGTTTTATTTTCATCTATAACATCATTTTTTGAGTTATTTAAATTTGAAATAAGAGTATTAAAGTCATTTTCAATGTTATCATTTAATTCTTCTTTAGTAGCTGTTTCAAAAGCTTTATAAAGCGCTTTTTCTGTTTCGGTTTTAAATGAAAAATTATTGGACTTTAAAAAGTTTTTAAAACTTAAAAAATCGGCATTACCCAGTTTTACATCATTTATATTAGTAACGTTATTTTTGTAATAATAGTTTGTAGCAAAGTTGAAAACTAAATCATTACTTAAGATAGCATTTGTAATGGTAGAATTTTTAGAGGCTTCAAAAGCTACATCAGGAAACACCCCTCCGCCATCAAACACTTTACGTCCGTTTTTAGTTTTAAATTCGTTATAATTTTCTTGTTTTACACGCACTGCCTCTCCTTTTTCGTTTCTATTCCAGTAATCTAAAGATTGAATACACCTCCCTGAAGGCGTATAATATCTTGAAATGGTAATTTTCACTTGTGTTCCATATGTAAGTCGTTTTGGGCGCTGCACTAAGCCTTTTCCAAAACTTCTAGAACCAACTATAACTGCTCTGTCTAAATCTTGTAAAGAGCCTGAAACAATTTCACTGGCTGAGGCACTACTACCATCAATTAAAACTACCAAAGGAATTTCTGTATCAATAGGTTCTGCTTGGGTATAATACGTTTTATTGTATTTTTTAACTTTAGATTTTGTGGTAACGACCAACTGCCCTTTGGGTACGAATAAGTTAACTATTTTAATAGCTTCGTTTAATAAACCACCAGGGTTGCCACGTAAGTCAAGAATTATTTTTTTTGCGCCTTGTGCTTTTAAATCACGTAACGCATAATCTGTTTCTGCATGTGCTTTTCTGTTAAATCTACTTAAAACGATATAACCAGTGTTACCTCCAATCATAGAAAAATGAGGCACTGCTTTAATTTCTACTTCGGCTCTTTCAATAGTAGCTGTTGCTGCTTTTCCTTGGCGTTTATAAGTTATTTCAACCTTTGATCCGGCAGTTCCCTTAAGTAAGTCTCCACTGGTATCTTTATAATCTTCTATTAAAGTATTACCTACTTTAATAATTTCATCACCTGCTTTTAAGCCAGCTTTATCAGCTGGGTAATCTTTATAAGGTTCTAAAATTACCAGCTTGTCTTTATGAGTTTTTACACGCGCACCAATACCCGTATAATCTCCAGTATTATTAATTCTGGCAGCTTCAACATCTTGCTCGTTCATGAAATTGGTATATGGATCAAGATCTGCTAACATGCTCTTAATAGCAGTATCCATTAAATCACCAGGGTTGGTATCATCAACATAGTTCATGTTGAGTTCTTTAAATAGTGTGGTGAAAATTTCTATTTGTTTAGCTATTTCAAAGAAGTCATTTTTAAAAGCAGTGGTGCTTAAAAAAATAGTTGCAGCTAAGGTTAAAAGAACAAACTTATTCTTTATTATTTTTTTCATGAGATGTCTTTTTTAAAAATTTATCAAACAGTACATTCATTTTTTTTTCAACTTGTTGGTACGTTGGCTTTTCTTTACCAATGTACAAAATCATGAACGCATATTGTGTTGAAATCTTGTTAAAATAGTTGGTTTTATTGAGCCTGTAAGCTTCGCGCATTAAACGCTTTATTCTGTTTCTGTCTACAGCTGTTTTAAAATGGCGTTTACTTACCGAAACCCCTGTTTTAGCAACTATAGCTTCCTCTAAAGGGGTTTCTAAAAACACTAAGCGTAATGGAAATGCAGAAACCGATTGCCCTTCTGAAAACAATTGATCTATGAGCTTTTTACTTTTAAGTTTTTCTTTTTTACCGTAAGTGAAATTCAAGCGTTAGATTTTTTAAAAACCAAAGGTAGGGAAATAAAAGAATGGTTGCGTTTTTAGGGGTTTTGGTAAACTTTTTTAAATATCAAATAATTTTCTTTCTATTTATTAATCCATTTACCAACGTCTGGCGCTTTATAGGTTTTCATTTGCTTAAGTAAATCATCAACGGAATTACTTACTAATAGCATTTGCCTGTTAACTTCTTTTAATAAGCCTTTATTCACCATTGCTTCTAATAGGTTAATGAGATGATTATAGTAACCATTAATATTAAGTATGCCTATTGGTTTTTTATGTAGCCCTAATTGTCCCCAAGTTAACATTTCAAAAAGTTCTTCTAAGGTGCCAAATCCACCTGGTAATGCAATGGCGCCATCACATAATTCATTCATTTTTGTTTTTCGTTCATGCATGGTTTCAACAATCATTAATTCAGGAATGCTTTTATGAGCAAGTTCTTTAGATGCTAAAAACTCAGGAAGTACACCAATAACATGTCCTTTTTCTGATAAAGCACCATTGGCAACAGCTCCCATTAAACCAACATTAGCACCACCATAAACCAATGTGATTTTTTCTTTAGCAAGTTTTTGCCCAAGCTCATTTGCTTTAATTTCAAACTCAGAATCGTTTCCAAAGCTGGAGCCACAAAATACGGTTATTTTGTTCATATCTATTTTTTATTTTTATACTTGCTGAAGTTCAAAAACTGTGATTTCTGGTCTTACATTAAATCTCACTTGATATAGATGACCTAGTGCTCTATTAACATATAAAGTTCTACCATCTTGTAAATCTATTTCTCCTTGAGCGTATTTTTTATTATGAACAGGCAAAATAGGTGCTCTTAAAAAAGGAGGTTTACATTGTCCGCCATGAGTATGACCTGATAAAACCCAACCTTTGTAACCATTCCATACATCTAAATCACAAACATCAGGGTTATGGCATAAAAGAATGTTTGCTTTAGTGGCATCATATTGATTCATAAGTTTTTCAGGTACAAAATTAGGCGACCAATAATCGTCTAGTCCCATTATATTTAAACCATTATAAGATTGCTGGCTATTTTTTAAAAGTGTAACTCCAGATTTTTCTAGTTGTTCTGAGACTTGATCTGCTACATGTTGTTCAGACCAATTTTCACCATAATCATGATTACCTAATACACCAACCGTAGCTGTTTTTCCTTTTACAATATGTTTTAAAACAATATCCAATTGTCCAAATTGCATTTCATCTTCATAGTTTATAAAATCGCCTGTATAAACCACAAAATCTGGATTATATTTTTGTGCTTTTTTAAAAGACTCAATAATGAAATTATAATCAAACATGTTACCAACATGTATATCACTAATTTGCATGAGTGTTTTACCAATTAAATGATTTGGAAGGTTTTTTACAGGCATTTTACGTTTAACAAACTCCAACCAAAATGGTTCTACTTGCCATGTGTATAGACCAGCTAAAAGCCCAGCACCTAAAAAACCTCTAAACCCTTTTTTTAAGAACTTTCTTCGTTTCATTATTGGTAGAATTTGGTTGTTGTAAGATTACCTACACAATTTAGTAAATAGAAACTGAATAAAAAATAAGTGCCTATAGAATTAACATCTAATTAATTTTATAGTTTCCTGCAGGAAACTATTTATAAGAAGTTTTTTTGGACTTCATTTATTAATTTTAGACCAGTTGGATCTGCCTTAGTTTTCAAATCACAAAACGTATTTGCCCATTCTGAAGTTCTTATTCTTAAAGGAGGATTTTCATTATTAGCAATTTGTAAAACTACTTCTGCTACTTCTTTTCCTGTTTGATAAACAGAGATTTTACTTTCAGTTGCTCTTTTTTGAGAACCAGCTAGGTATTTTTCAAAAATAGGGAGGTATTCTCCTTTTGCAAGTTGTCCGTCTACAGCTGTTTTTTCAATAGCAGATTTCATAAATTCTGTGGCGATGCCTCCAGGCTCTACTAAAGTAAATTTGATATTAAATGTAGTTCCTACATAGGTTGCTAAACTTTCAGTAAATCCTTCCACAGCAAATTTTGCCCCGCAATAAATCTCATTAAAAGGTTGCCCCACTAACCCTCCAACAGATGTTATGTTGATAATGTGTCCTGCTTTTTGTTTTCTCATATGTGGTAAAACAGCTTTAGTAGTACGAACCACACCTAAGTAGTTTACATCTGTAACCCAATTAATTTCTTCTTCACTCGCTTCTTCAAGAGTTTTAGCAAATCCAGCCCCAGCATTATTTAGTAAAAGATCAATTTTACCATCTTTTTTTATGACATGGTCTGTGGCAGAATTAATGGTAGATTGGTCAGATACATCAAGTTTTAATATTTCAATATCTAAGTTTTCATTTTCTACATGTTCTTTTAACTTTTGCGATTTTTTTAGATTACGCATTGTCGCATATACCTTATAACCATTACGTGAGAATAAAAGAGAGGCCTCGTATCCAACACCAGATGATGTTCCTGTAATTAATATATTTTTTTTCATTATTTTTTTATCTTAAATGATTGTATTGTTTTTATGTAGGCATAAATACGAAATTATAAGAATAACGACTAATACAATATTTATAAGTGTAATAGAGAATGGGTCTTTATGGACCATATGAGCAACAATAGCTGTAATAAAAAATAATGCGATACCAGCATATGCCCATTCCTTAATTTGTATGGGAATAATTGGTATAAGAATAATTATAGCAGCTAAAACTTTTAAAACAACTAGTTGTATTCTAAAAAAATTAGGAAACCCCAATTCTTTAAACCCTTCAATTGCAGGTTTACTATATAAGTAAGAATAAGCACTCCAAAAAAGAAAGATAGATGTTAAAATTGTAGATATCCAATAAGTCGTTTTCATTTATATAGTTTTTTGTGAATATAAAGAAAATGAGGGTCTATTAGTTGGCAAATATGATCATCATTAATTTTTTGACTGTAAATCTATTTGTTTATGTCTTAAATTTTCTATTCTATTTTATCTTCATAAAAAACTAAAAATATTGCCCAACTGCTTTGTATAAGACGTTTTCAATTATTCATTTAATGGTGAAAAAGGCACTTTGTATGATACTTCCATTTTGCGAATTTTAGCGAAAGGAGCATTTATATCATCTTCAACCGTCCATTTATGATGTGTGATAGCCTTTAATTTTTTACCATCAGGAGATTTTCCTCTCCAAATAAAGTCAACGTCCATTTCATAGAGATTTTCTGCAAGTATTTTCACTTCAAAATTTTCTGGAAAGTGATTCGTTTCGCTTACAGCAGAAGCAGCAAACGTAACCCATTTTTCAAATTGGTCTATATTGGTTACAACATTATCTTTTGAAAAATGCAATTCAAAATTAGTAGCAAGTAATTTTTTAAATGGTTCTGCATCCCCATCCATTTGTTCAATATTTAATAACCAATAGTGCATTAGAGCAGAAAGTCTATTTTTAGGATAGGTGTCTGAAAACGAACTAAATTCTTGTCGGTCTAAAGGTTTTATAGTTATTTGATGAAATTTTGGCGGAACTTTCCCATTAAATTCGGTCGACAATAAATCATAACCAATTTCCATTTGAGCATTAGTACTATCTGGTTGAATGGTTTGGAATAAGATTTTTGCTGTCACTCTTATTTTCCCAGATGAGTCGTCTATTTTTATGGAGGTTAAATTATGTGCGTTTTTTGTACCCGCATATGCAGGCAAAATATTTCTGTACTCCATTTTACCTGTCACCGTTTTTCCCATAGAGTTAATTACGATACTATCACTTAATATTTCTAATTGATTTGAGATTCGTTTCTCATTCATTTCTTTTTCATAAAAAGAATACCATCTATATAATTGTGTTTTTATAGCGTGAACGGGTTTAGTTGTTACTGTATAGTCCATAACAGGAATGGTTTTTAAATCTTCTGTGATATTCGTATTTTTTGAATTTACTTCTTTTTTAGTTTGTTGTTTACAACACAAAAAGGAAAAGATAAAAATTATATAATATATGTTCTTCATAAATAGTTTTTTTAATGTGTTGTAATGTTATTGCATATGGTTTAAGCACTCAATTTAGCAAATACAAATTAAATTGAAAATTCGAGAGGGTTTTAGTCATTGCACTTTTCTTTTGTATCCACCTTCTTCTAATTATTGATTTTATACCATTGTTAGCTAACGTATTTTTTTAATATTAAAGCGGCGCAATGCCCCCCAAACCCAAAACTGTTACTTAAAGCATAATACACTTTTTTGGATGTTTTTTTCCCTAAAGATAGATTCAATTTTTTAGATATATTTTCATCAATTTCGGTAGTATTAATGGTTGGAGGAATTAAATCTGTATTAACCGATAAACAAGTTGAAATGGCTTCTATAGCACCAGTTCCTCCTAATAAATGCCCTGTCATAGATTTAGTCGCACTAATTTGTATGTTGTCTATATTAGATTCAAACAGTTTTTTGATGGCTGTAATCTCAGATAAATCTCCTAGACCAGTAGATGTTGCGTGAGCATTTATATAATCAACTTCTTTTGGTGTAATATTCGCTTCTTTTATTCCGTTTTGCATAGCTAAGTATGCTCCAAGTCCTTCAGGGTGTGTACCTGTTATATGATAAGCGTCTGAACTTTCACCTCCTCCAACAATTTCGGCATAAATTTTTGCATTTCTTTTTATTGCTGAATCCAAACTTTCTATGATTAAAGCACCAGCTCCTTCACCAACAACAAAACCATCTCTATTTTTATCAAATGGCTTTGAGGCTGAACTATAATTTTCATTATCGGTAGACATTGCTCTCATAGCGTTAAATCCTCCAATTGATGATTCTGTAATTGGTGCTTCCGATCCACCAGTGATAATAATATCTGCTTTTCCTAATCTGATATAATTAAAAGATTGGATTATACTCTGGGTTGATGATGCACAAGCGGTAACAGGACAATAATTTATACCTCTTAATCTATGTTTAATAGAAATAATCCCCGATAAACCATTAGAAATTATTTTAGTAATAAAAAACGGGTTAAAACGAGGATTAAAATGGTTATTCGTATAATTAATTATTTCCTTTTCAAAAGTTTCAAACCCACCAATGCCGCTTGAAAATATTACACCAATTCTATTTATATCTAATTTTGAAAATTCTAGTTTAGCATCTTTGATTGCTTCTTCTGCCGAGATTAAACCATATTGACTAAATCTATCAAGTTTTCTAGCTTCCTTGCGATCAAAATAGTCTAAGGGTTGATAGTCTTTAATTTCACAAGCAAATTGAGTTTTAAATTTGTTTGCATCAAAACGGGTTATTTTACCTGCTCCCGAAGTTCCTTTCAATAAATTATCCCAATACTGTTTTACAGTTCTACCAATAGGTGTAATTGCTCCTAATCCGGTTATTACTACTCTTTTCATATTTTAAATTTTATTATATACCGTAAGGTATATGAATGTTTAAATTTTTTTACTCTTGTTTTAACTGAAGAATTTCTGCTTCTAGATAATCTATGTTATTTACTAAAATCTCGGGTTTGTTTAATGTTTTTGCTAATAATATGCTACCCTCAATCATAGAAATCATTCTATACGCGTGTTGAATAACGTCTATTTTTTTAATTTGATTTTTGGTAATACCGTCTATCAAAATATCAGTTATTTTTTGGTGCCAATTATGAATTTTTTTTATCACTTCTTTATTTAATAATTCATTTCCATCATCAGAATCTACAGCGGTATTTAATATAACACAACCTCCGTTTTTAAAAATTGGTTTAAATGCTATTCTATAATGATTTAATAAAGCAATTAATTTATCTATTGCATTATTTTCTTTATCAATTTTATTAAGTATATGTTGAGTCTGGAATTTATAATTGTACTTAAAAGCTTCTAAGGCAACCTCGTTTTTATCCTTAAAATTGCCATAAATACTGCCCTTTGTCAAACCTGTAGCATTAGTCAAATCAGATAAATAAGTTCCCGTGTAACCCTTTTTATTAAATATAGAAGAGGTTTTTTCAATAATTAATTGCCTTGTTTTTTCAGATCTTATCATTTTTCAAATATACTCTACGGTATATGAATGTGCAAATTTTTAGCTTTACTTGGTTATAATTCTTCACTTTTTTGAAAGAAGGGTTTTTAAGTGTTGACTAATGGTCTTTTATAACTATGAGTTACTTAAACACAAGCCTTAGCAATTTCGAGTGGATTCGTGCGTAGTCAAATCCGCCGTAATTGTGGTTATACATCTTTGTTAGGTGCAGTTTTTATTCGGCCAGTTTTTGTTTTCTTTCCGTAATTGGTTTCTCAAATTTTGGGTTCAATTCGATTCCACTTAAAAAATCAGATTCAAAACTTCCTATCGTTATAAACTCAAAGTTAACAAAGAAGAGGTGTTTTAATCCGTTTTGTTTTAAAATTAGATTCCGATTCTTTTCAGGCAGCCTGTCAATTTCTAGTGTATCTGAAATCGGTTTGTCGAATTGATAAATTCTTAATTGTCTTGTGTTCAGTTCAAGTATTTTTTTCAATCCGTTCAAGTCAGTTTGAACATCCATTTCCATTTGTCTAACAGATAAGTTTTTCAATTCAGTTCCACTTTGGGTTTTTAAGTCTGTTTTCCACCATTCAATCACTTCATTTGGTACAAACTTATGAATGAAAATTGTATTAAGTTCTTTGTCAATAAGCTCCCAAATTTCTTTGTTAGAATTAATTTCAAATGTTAGTTCTTTCATTTTCTCAAATTAGGCACAACGATTTGGCTAAAATGCGTTTTAATGCAGTTTAGGTTTTGTTATGCTTTGTTTTTCTTGGTGAAAATTGTTCTTCATCTTTTGGTTATTTAGGTGCTTATACACATTCAATTTTAATGTAGAACTTCAGTTTTCAAGTCTCTTTTTCATCAACAAATCAGTAGGCTTCACTTCTTATTATATAATTTTACTTTTAGTAGATGATATTTTGAGCCGTAACAGGAATTACTGACCATTTATCGTTACTATACCTATGTATTTCATGCTCACACACAAAATAGAGTGCCTCTGAAGAAGCAAATAAACATTGATTTCTGGCAATTTTTCCGTTAATTTCATGTACTGTTTTTTTGCCTTCCTTCGTAATCTCTATAATGTTTCCCCACCTGTAGAAAAAATAACGTGATTGAAAAATGGCTACTGACCATAAGCCTTCTATTTCTTCATAGGTTGTTGCCTTCCCATTTGTATCTATAAAATGTACCCAACCAGACCCTTTTACATTGGTAATAGCTACTACTAATTTATTATGTGGGTCATAAACTAGCTGTTTTGGTTTGCCTAAACCTGGTTTATAAATATGCTCCCAATTGGCTGGCTTATCAGAAAAAACTGACCTAAATAATCCCTTTTCAATATATATGAAAAAGGTGGCATTTTGTTCCTCTGGAAGTCGTTCTTCAGGATGTTCATGAAGGTTAATAATTGTATTGTCTTTATAGGTCCAAATGCATTTATTTATAAAAAAATATGGACGGGCATTGCAGGTAGATGCGACATGATGAAAGTAGTATGCTTTTTCTTTAGTTATTTTCTTTCCTCTTTGGTCGTTTGTTAAGGAGATGGCAGTAAATTGTTGCATAAGATCATCATCTGTAAACAAACCAAGCCTATGTTCATTTTGATTTACTATACTTTTACACCACCAATATTTTGATGAAATTTTTTTAATCACCTGTAGCTTATCATTACTGGTAAGTTGGGTAAAATACCCATCTTTACCTTGCCTTATTAGTATATGGGGTACGCTGTTTTGGTCAAATGCAATGGACTTAGCATAAAACGGAAGTGGTTTATGATCTTTCATCGAATTGAGGGTTTATTCTTTAATGGCATCGTACACCATATTCAATACTTTTGAGAAGGGGGTAATTTCCATTTCTGGATTATACGTTCCGTATCTTAGTTCAATAAGTTCCACTGCTGATTTAGCATTAGCACCATACTTCAACAAAAGGTCTGCTACTATAGGATCTTTAGCTAATTCTTCATCTGCGGCCATAGCATCAGAAATGATAAAAACAACCAAGCGTAAAGGCGAGTAGGGTTGGTATTTATATTCAGCCGTTCCATTATATTCCTGTTCAGGAATTTGATAATTGGGGTCAGCACCTGATCTTAATAACCTCTCTATTTCCTTAACATTGCGTTTGTAAATAGCATTTCTTAATAATTCATTCAATTCTCTTTTATCCATCTTGATATTATAATAGTGTATATGGGATGTCAACACATTAATTTCAATGGTCGCTAACAAGCAGATATATTACGTTTAATACAGTTGATTAATAGTACTAAATTAATAAAATTTCATATAGGGTTCAATTTGCTTTTAAAAAGCAGATTATAGGTAATGTAAAGAATCTATTATCCGTTTTATCTATACTTATAATGACAAATCTAATTTAGACAAAATAGTTCAATATAGAAAAGAAGTTGCTTCTGGTTTAACTAAAAAAGATATTATAAATAAGTCATAACTGCTTAAAGGTCAAATAAAGTTAATAGATCTATAAATCATTCAAGTTTGTGACTGAGCTAAACATATTAGGAGTTGCCAAAAATGACAAAGATTTATATTTAATCCATTAGATTAATCAGAGGATGCCACTTTATTTTTAGAAATCATAACGTTTATAGAGTTATCATAATCCATACTTTTAAGATGAAATTCATATTTATTCCAGTTTAAGGAATCATAATAAACTTCTGGGTGGCCATCCTTACCATGTACAGAAATGTTAATTTCTTCACTAATATTGCCTCTAGAAACAGTGAGATATGCAGTAGCTTTTGTAGGTCCTCCAACATATGGTTCTTTGTGACTAAAACCAGTTAATAAAACGGTAAGTGAATCTTTAAAATGAGCTTTTTCATTTATAATTAAAATAGAAACTTCACCATATTTATAATCCTTTTTTTTCATATCTTTTTTATCGTCAGTAGTTTGAGAATAACTAGAGGTTATTGAAAATAAAAACGCACATATAGTAACAATCATTTTTAATAAAAATTTCATAGGTCTATAAATTTAATTAAATATCTTAAAGTTAGGGGTTTGATTTCTATTAATTCTGAAAATACGTTTATCACTTACTAGCCATGTTTTATGCAAATTGTTAGTAAAAGTTATTTTAACTTAAATTGTACCCAAGGACTTTTTTCTTCTTTTAGTAAATACTCTGCTATAGTAATTACCCCTTCATTCGCAGATTCTTTTCATCTTTTTTTCATTTCAATTTTTTTCATACTTTAATTGAGCATAACGTTAAATATATGGGATTTAGGGCAGAAGATAAACAGTTGTTTTCGGTTTTGCACTAAGCTAAACTTTTGCATTTTGATTTATCTTTTCATTGTAAAGCCAAATCAACGATTTGGCGGCGTTTGTATATAGTACAGAACTTTCATAAACGACCGAAAACCTTATTTGCTATATACCGTGTTGGCAGTAGTTTCTATGTTTTTTTCTTCCTTTTAGATTCATAAGGCTTTGTTTCATCTAATAATATTGCTTCGTGAAAAATCTCTTTAACAATATCTACTGGAATCTCTTTCACATTAGAAAATTCAACACTTCTAAGTTGTTTTCTTCCACTACTCTTTAAAAGCCCTTGATGATTTGATAATTCGTTACCTCTCATAAAAGCAAGTTCTATTTTTTCGTTTTTCAGAGGTTTTAAATAGCAAATCCAACTTTTATTATAATAGCAAGGATTCTTAAAAGTAATTTTGTCAGTCAGCGAAAACTCTTTGATTAGTATATTATGAAAAAAGAGCATAATTTCTCTTTGAGAATTATCAAACTCATATATTAAACTCTCTACTTCTGTCATAATTCTTGTATCCAATTACTGCCAACGTGATTGTGTATGATCTCGTTGCATATTTCAGCGCTAAATTAGCAAATAGAAACCCAATAGAAAATCCTCGTAGATTTTAGTAAGTAGGCGAGTACTAACAATGAATTATACACGTTATTGCCCACATTTATTTATTCAAATATAGTTTTTCATCCCAATGATTTTATTTTCTTGTAGTATTTTTATGGTTCAAAATAAAATATAAATAGTTATTTATTATTCTATATAAGAGGTGAAAACTTAAATTCTCAGATGGGATTAGACCACTTTAATTTTTAACTTCAGAATATGTTTTACTAAATAATTAACCTGCCACAGATTTATTATCTACAGTTTGTTTATCAATACTTTCTTCTTTTACTAGTTGAATAATATCTTCAGGATACTTACCTAATATTTCTTCATTTGTTAACTTCTTTTCTGGAAAAGCTGGATGTTCAAATTTTGGTGTTACACCTAAATATTCTCTAGAAATTGCAATTATTTTATTTCTAGAAGAATCACTTATGCCTCTTATATAATATAATTCTTTAAGTAGTTCTTCTTTCATTTTTTCCACACTTAATTTTTTATTTAAATCTCTTAATCTGGTGCAGCTTTGGGCAATTAGAAAAAAATCTAAAAAAGAAGATTTTGTACTTGTTTTAAGTAGTTTTCTGTACTTTCTATAAAATACAAACTGAATAATGTTAAAAGTCAATAGAACAAACGAAATGATGTAGGGGATTAATTGAATAATACTGTATTCTTTTTCCATAATAAATAGTTTTAAAGATTATACTTTGTATTTTACTATTCCTAATTATTTTAAAATAAACCACTAAATTTATAGAGTGATGAAATTATTCAAACTAAAAAAGTATATGTAAATTACATCAATTATTATGCCAACAAATATGTAAATTAGGTTATAAAACTAATCTATGATTTTATGAAATACTAACCGATTATAATTGTATATAATTATCCAATTTAAAAATTTGATTAGACGTCTCATAATTGTGGGCAACGGCTTCGACTATGATTAGTACAGGAATTAAAAAGCGATTAATTATTGATTAAGCACTTAGTCAAATCAAAAGATTTGACGGACTCTAAAAAATACTCTAAACTTTGGATCTAACACCAGACCCCGTATTAATTATAACCATTGTTGCCGATAGTTAGTTATAAATATTTAAGATTTCATAGGCAAATCTTTCTCCCATAATTCTTTGTCCTTCTGAATTAAAATGAACTTTATCTCCTTTGTCTTTAAGATCAGTTGTCGAAATAACTTTACAATTATTATCAATTTCGGAATAGGAGTTTATTATTTCATTAATACTTTGCCAATTATCATTATTGATTGAAAATGAACCTAATTCTCCAACCAATATTGGTAAATTGGGTTTGTTAACAATTTCTCTGAATTTTGAGAATAGTTGAATTAAATTTTCGTGGTAATTTTCAATACCATTAGAATTAGCATCGCTTTCTCCCTGATGCCAAATAATCCCTTTTATGGTTCCAATATTATTTCCAATATTTACTTTTTTAATAAAATTATCTAAGAGTTTAACACCTCGATGGTTTTCATTATTAATCCATTGTTTAATTGAGCTTCCTCCAACAGCCGTGGGAATCATTAAAATTGTTATATTTTTAGGAAGATGTTTAATCAATACTTTACCAAAATTTAAACCACAATCCAATCCAGCGAAATTTGGCTCATAAAAATGAAGTGGTTCTTTAGCTAAAATAGTTTTACCAATAGAATTAATAGTTAGAATACGAGGGTTTGTAATAGTATCTTGACTTTCAATTAGACCTCTACCTGCCATATTCGATTGACCAGCCATTAAAAATATCCAAGTTTCCGGTTCAGTTGGATTATTTTGGTTTTTTTTTGAACCACAACCTAATAATAGTAAAACTATTAAGTATAAAATAGGATTCTTATTAACTTTTCTGTTTCTCTTCATTTCTTAAATTATTGCTAACATCTCGACTATAAATAGTAGTGGATTTCTAATCACAAACCTTTCGGTTTAAAACTACCTTTTGTTTTATAATTGATCTTTAGTTTTTATCACTTAAACCGTTATTATTTATACACCGTGTTTTAGCCAGTTATTTATGAATATTTTTCTATTTGTTTTTCAATCCAGTCTTTGAATTCCTCATTGTCAAAATCAGCGATTTCGTTTCCAGTTTTAGGTACTTTTACGTTGAATTCTTTCTCCACCCAATCAATGAATTTAGTATTAACTCCTTCCTCTTTATCATTGCCGATTTCCAAATTCCAATCCTCGATAGTTTTACTCATATCCGCAAATCCAATTTCATCATACCCAATAGCTAATAATCTTAAAAAATCAACAAAATTCTCAGCGAGAACATATACTGCATCTCCCTCAGAACCCAAATGGACTATTTTTTGTTTATTATTATCATCTATCCAAAATGCATATAATGAACCATCTGATCCTGCGCCAAATATCCCAAACCTATTCGATAAATTATCAAATCCAAGCCAATATCGCATAGTTTCTCCATCATCTGCCCTTAATTCAAAATATCCGCTAATTGGATATCCATTTATTTCAGTCCATTCACATAGTTTTTGCAATTCGGCAGGAAGAATTATATCTTTTGGGATTCCTTTTTTTATTTCTTCAAAAATTTTCATTAATCTTTTATCTAATTGGTTACGGTTTGTATATGGTTTGCTGCGTGTTTTAAGCACCTAATTTAGCAAATACAAACCGAATAGAAAATACGTGAATCCCTATAGCTATCGGGATTCGTAAGTATACTAGAACTAGCAATGAATTATACACGGTGTTTCCACAAGTTTTTTATTCATCAGGTAAAAGATCAGATGTAAATCCACTATTTTTTCCCCATTCCTTTATTTGTTTCATTTTCTTTATTTCTAAGAATTCTCCTGTCCAAGGATTAAAGGAATAAACATTGAACTTATAAGTTATTCTTGAACGCCCCTCTTTTTTTATTTCGTCTATTTGGTCTGTCAATTCCGCAATATAGTATTTGAACTGTCCATCATAAAATGTCACCTTATTAAATCTCTCCCATTTTAAAAATTCGGAAACATTTTCTCCTCTTAATCCGTATGTTCTCGCAATTGAAATGGCTTTTGTTTTATCAATTTCAAAAGTTCTGTTTTTTGAATCAAGTTTTTCAAATCCGCTGTTATTAAATCTGTCGTGACTCGGGATGTAATTCCCTTTTTCATCAAGTTTAATTCCAATCATTTCACTTTGCCAATCCGAATTTTTAAGCCTGACTTGGTATCGAAAAAGAAATTCAGTCGGTTTTCGTTTCATTGGTTCTGTCCAACTACCAACAAAACCATCTTTATCATAAGCGTAGCAGTTAAAATCAAAACGCACTTGATTTTCATAAAAATCTTGACTATAATTAGAAATAATTAAACTGTCAGCCGTTTTTTTCATCCGCTCGAGTATTTCGTGATGCGGAAATAGTTTTTTATTCATTTCGCAAATTGCATTGTCATAGTCTCGAGTAAATAATAACTGTTTATTAAAGTTATATTCTTTCCAAATTCCAATTCTCTTTCCGCTTTTTTTTGACCAACCTTCTGTATTCAATCTTGTCGTATCTTTTATAAAGTGTACACTATACCAAACAGAATCTTTATTGTTGTAGTTTTCTTCGTAAATATGATAAACTGAATTTCTGATTATTTCGATTTGAGATGAATCTGTCGAAATATTTTCACGACTGAACTGTCCGAAAACAGAAAGCCCTGAAATAAGTGTGAAAAATGTTAGTAGAAATTTACTTTTCATGGGTTTCGTCAAAAAATGTTCGTTAAGATACATAGTTTACACAAGTTAAAGATTAGGTGTTTACACTAAATTAGTTTCTAACCTTGTAGATTG
>CANKYF010000004.1 GCA_947487895.1 uncultured Flavobacteriaceae bacterium | reverse complement strand
CTTGCGAATCTGTATGGTTAGAACCATCTGTAGCTTGACCTATACCAGCTACATGGTAATCAAAGTTTCCAGCGCCATTATTATCTCTTGTGTAAAAATCGTTAGATGAGAGGCTTAAACCATATTTAGCACTTAAATGATTTTCAATTATAATTCTTTCAGCAGCATTAGCTTCTTTGCTAAGTATTATTACTTCTGAAATATCTCCATTAAGATATCTTCCGTGTCCAGGACGAAGTCTTCCAATTTGCAACCTACCATTGCTAGTAGTATAATTAAGTTCAGTAGCTGTTATAGACTGATTATCTGCTCCATCAATCCAAAATTGTTGAAGCCCTGATCCAGGAGTTCCTCTTGTAATTGATAATATTTGTGAATTACTCAGACTTCTAGTGCTACCAGCATCGATATTATTACCTCCTGTGGTACCAATAATATTTCTATGTAGAAACCTTAATTTATTTGAAGATGTTCCTTCAATTAAAATACCATGACTTACATCACCGTCAAAAGTTACAGAAACAAAATCTTGATCATTACCACTTGTATAACCAACCATAAAAATAGAGTAGTTATTTTGAAAAGCATCTATGTCTAGTATTCCTAAATATTCTGAATTAGAAGCGTCAAATCTGATAACTGGGAAGCCATTTAATACGTTTTGAATATATTGGGGTCTATTGGAACTATTGGTTTGCTGTATATGTCTTGAAAAAGAACTGCTATCGTTCCATTGATATACATTATCACCAGATTCGGCTAAATCTGTTCCAGAATCTTCGTAAATATTTCCATCTGCTTTTAACCACAATTCTGTATTAGAAGATGTGCCAACACCACCTGGTCCAGTTTGGGCATTCGTAGAAAAAAATAGCAATAAGCATAAAGCTAAGAGTAGGTTTTGAGAGTTCATAGCAATTTATATTTGGAGAGTATTGGGGATACTCTTTATTATTTAGACACAAATATTTGTGTTTGGTCACATTAACAAAATGAATTTTAAATTGTTATAGGGGGAGCAACTAAAAAATAGTATAGTTAAAATCTAACTTTTTAGATAAACAAAAACTAAGGAAATCTAAAAGTTGAGATAGTAAAAGAGAGTATGAGTATATTTCATGATTTGAGAGGTTTGGGTTAAACAAATAGCAATTAAAGTTTAAATTTACAATATTTTAGCTAAAAACATGAATAAAACACCGATTAAATGCACTTTTTTGTGGTTAAATAGAGCTTAAGTATCGATGAATGGTAAAATAATGAATGTAGAGACACTAAACTGTAATATTGTTTTTCTGTAAAGGACTAATAATTTTTACATCTTGAAATGCTATAGCACCTCGTATAATACCTGCAATAACATCTTGAAGTGCTTCAATAATCTGCATTTTTAATTCACTTTTATGATAAATAATGCTTACCTCTCTAGCTGGTGAAGGATCATTAAAATAATGCAAGTTTTCTTTTTCACTTTCATGAATATCTAAGGTATGTAAATAGGGTAGAAGCGTCATACCTAAACCTTCATTAGATAGTTTTATGAGCGTTTCAATACTACCACTTTCTAATTGAAACTTGTCATCTATATGATTTTTAAATATTTTGCAAAGGTTAATAACACCATCTCTAAAACAGTGCCCATCTTCAAGAAGAAGCATGTCATCAATTTCTAAATCTGAAGAATCAATATTTTTTTTACCAAATAACCTATGGTTTTTAGGAATGTAGCTTACAAAAGGCTCATAATATATGGCACGTTCCTTTATATTTTCATCTTCTAAAGGTGTAGCGGCTATTGCAGCATCTAAATGTCCGTCTTTAATTCTTGAAATTATTTCCTCAGTTGTAAGCTCTTCAATTTTAAGCTTCACTTTGGGGTGTCGCTTTATAAACGTTTTTAAAAACATAGGAAGTAATGTGGGCATGATTGTAGGTATAATGCCTAATTTAAATTCGCCACCAATAAACCCTTTTTGTTGGTCTACAATGTCTTGTATTCTGTAAGACTCATTTACTATATTTCTTGCCTGATTTACAATTTTTTTACCAACTTCGGTGAGTTCAATTGGTTTTTTACTTCTATCAAAAATTTGCACTTCAAGTTCATCTTCTAATTTTTGAATTTGCATACTCAAAGTAGGTTGAGTAACAAAACATTTTTCTGCTGCTTTAGTGAAATTTTGATGTTCAGCTACTGCTAAAACATAATATAGTTGTGTGATTGTCATTGCTATCAATTAAGACTATAAAAATATAAAAAGCATCAATTTTAATTATAATAAGTGATGTTAATTAGATGTTAATTTATGATAAATGAAACTTATAAATATCCTTTGACGCTATATTTCAAAGGATTTAACAATTTATGGAGAAACTAAATTTTATCTATTAAAACCTTATATTCATCTCAATTGGTTGGTCAGTAACCTTAAATTTTGCAGTATGGTATTCTGGAGGACCATAGCTCCTAGGGTTGTTAGATATACCATAAGACTCTAGAGGCATGCCATTATCTTCAAAATCCATTCTATTATTTTGATTTTCATCATGAAGAACCAAAATAGCATATTCCCCAGGAATTACATTTTTAAAAGTGATAGATACTTTTCCTTCTTCAATTTTGCTTTTAGCGCTTTGAATACCATTACCCTTCATAAAAGTATCTTTGGTGTGAAGAGAAAATAAGACAACGCCACTATCATTCAGTACATTATCTATGGTGACTTTAATTTTAGTAGTTTTTTCTTGTTGTGAAAAGGTTAGATTCGTAGAAATTACTAAAGCAAAAAATAGTGTAAATAGTTTCATAACTGTTTATGGTTTTAGATGTTTAACAGTTCAAATATCTATACTAATTAAATGTTCTAATAAATCTATTTACTGAAATGCCAAAAGAGGATGATGAATTGTAAATTGCTATAATAAACCTCTTGCCTTAATTTCTAAATATTTATTTATAGTATCTATTGTTAAATTTTCTGGAGTAGTTAAAATGGAATAGATACCATATTTTTTCAACTCATTTACTATAAGACGTTTTTCGAAAGCAAATTTTTCAGCAATTACCTTATCATATACTTGTTGTACTGTTTCAGCTTTATTTTTAATGAGGTTACTTAACTCTGTGTTTTTAAAGAAAATGACCACTACTAAATGACTTTTGGCTAATCCTTTTAAATAAGGGAGTTGTCTTTCTAAACTATCTAAAGTTTCAAAGTTGGTGTATAATAAAATTAAACTTCTGTGGGTAATATGTTTTTTAACATTGTTATAAAGAATACCAAAATCACTTTCAAAGAAATCTGTTTTTACATTATACAACCCTTCCATGATCAATTGCATTTGCGCCGATCTTCTTTCTGCTACCACCATATTATTTATCTTTTTTGAAAACGATAGTATACCTGCTTTATCATGTTTTTTTAGGATAACATTACTTAAAACAAGGGTAGAATTTATGGCATAATCAAGTAAACTTAAACCATTAAAAGGCATTTTCATGGTACGTCCTCTGTCAATGATAGAGTACACAGGTTGTGATTTTTCATCTTGAAATTGATTGACCATTAACTGGTTTCTCTTAGCTGTTGCTTTCCAGTTTATAGTACGCATGTCATCTCCCAAAACATATTCCTTTATTTGTTCAAACTCCATGGTGTGCCCTAAACGTTTTACTTTTTTAATACCATAATCTGTAGCGTTTTTGTTAATGTTTAAGAGTTCAAACTTTTTTAATTGCTTAAAACTGGGGTAGGTAGGAACCATGGCACCATTATCAAATTTGTAGCGTTTGGCAACTAATCTTAAAATAGAATTTGCATATATGTTTAGATCCCCAAAATGATATTCTCCGCGCTCAGTAGGTCTTAATGCATATGTAATACTTTCAGATTTTCGAGATTTAACATGTGTTTTAAGTTGAAAATTTCTAAGCTGAAACTGCTCAGGTATTTCATCTATTATGTCTACATAAATTGTAAAAGAATAATAGTTAGATACTTTTATTGAAATATCATTTTTATCGCCATTAGATAATCTGTCTGGAACAATGCGTTTACCTTCTAATTTATTTTTTCCTATAAATATGATTAAGAAATCTAGAAGAAAAAGAAGCACTAAAACCAATATTGATAATTGCGCAATATTAAACACAACCGGTATAAAGTAGCTAATGCAAAACAACACTACAATGCCAATGCCTGCTTGAAAAAATCGAGGTTGTATGTAAAATGGTTTAAAGAAGTTCAATAATCTAGTTAAAAGTTAAAAGTTAAAATGAGATTCTTCACTGCACTTAAATTCCACACTTCGACAAGCTCAGTGTGACACTCAGTGGACACGTACAGAATAACATAATTTTCATTGTTCATTGTTCATTGTTTACACGCCATTATCTCGGTATCTCAACCGTTTCAATAATTTGTTTTATAATTTGTTTACTGGTTATACCCTCCATTTCACGTTCTGGCGTTACAATTACCCTGTGGTGCAATACGGGAACCGCAGCACGCTTAATATCTTCCGGCGTTACAAAATCTCTACCAGACATAGCTGCAAACGCTTTACTAGCTTTTAATATGGAAATAGAAGCTCTTGGTGAGGCACCTAAGTATAAAAATCTATTACTTCTTGTAGATACAATAAGTTCAGCTATGTATTTTAACAAGTGTTTTTCAACTATAATTTGATTCACCAAATTTTGATATTTGACAATATCTTCAGCTGTTAAAAAAGATGTGATTTTATCTGTTTTTTGTTGGTCTTTGAGGTTGTGTTCACGCTCTAAAATTTCAATTTCTTCTTCTAAATTAGGGTAATCTACATCAATCTTAAATAAAAATCTATCTAATTGTGCTTCTGGTAACCTGTAGGTGCCTTCTTGTTCTACAGGATTTTGAGTTGCCAATACCATAAAAGGGAGGTCAAGTTTAAACTTATGACCATCTATAGTAATTTGCTTTTCTTCCATTACTTCAAAAAGAGCAGCTTGTGTTTTGGCAGGAGACCTGTTAATTTCATCAATAAGAATCATATTAGAAAAGATTGGACCCTTTTTAAATTCAAACTCAGAATTTTTTAGATTGAAAACAGAAGTTCCTAAAATATCACTTGGCATTAAATCTGGTGTAAACTGAATACGGCTAAATCCAACATTTAAAGATTTAGATAATAATTTAGCAGTAACCGTTTTTGCAACACCAGGAACACCTTCTATTAAAGAATGCCCTTGCGCTAACAGAGAAGCAATTAGCATGTCTACCATATCTTTTTGTCCCACAATTACTTTACCAACTTCTTGTTTTATTTTCTGTACGCTATTTTGAAGTTCAGATAAATCTAAACGGTTTTCAAATTGAAGTTCTTTGTCCTCGTTTAAAGCACTATCATCTATAGATTCCACAACATTTGGTTTTGGAGTTAAGTCTTCTTGTTCTGGCGTTTCTGCGTTATCCTTCATAATTATTTAGGCGTAAAAATTTTCAATATATTTATTAAGCTTCACCAAATTATCTTCGTAATACTCTCGTTTAGATTGTATTAATTTAATATAATTTATAAGTGCTTTAACATCTTCTTTTTTCTTTCCTGCTTTAGCAGCGAGTTTGGTAATGAACTCGTCATTAAGTACTTCGGTGTTTAAATTATACTCAGTTCTCACTTTTTCAAAGAAATAGGTGATTTTTTTATCAATGAGGTTCTTATAGTCTTTGGTTTCAAAGTACAAATTAGAAATGGTCTTAACAAAAGCCACTGTAGTGTTTTGTAAAGGTGTAATTATTTTAATAATGCGTTGCCTTCTTTTTGCATTAAAAATCATAAATAATATACCAAAAATAATGGCTGTATACCAAGCCCAGCGAAATGCTAACTGGTCTAAAAACCAACCTAAGTTAGATTCTTGTTCAACATCACCATCATAAGCAGTTTGATACTTACTGTAGGAATCAAAATAAATGTCTTCATTTGGTAGAAAAGAAATTAAACTCTCTACATATTTGTATCTATCCTCTTTTAAAATATGGTAGTTAGTAAAGGCTTTTGGTTGTAAATGTAGATAAATAGAACCATCACCAAATGGTACATGAATAAAGTTTACACGTTTTTCATTGGTTTTGGTATGCCCTAAAATGGTGTAATTGATAGAGTCGAATCTGCTGAAATAATTATCACCTTCATTTTTATCTATTTTTGTGTCATTTAGAGATTTATTGATGAATGAAAGTTCAGAAATACTATCTTTTGAAAGATTCTCAACGTAAGATACATTAATGCCTAAGGTGTCATGAATTTTTTCAGCAAAATAATAATCTGAAATAAACAGCGTATTACCATTACTAGCAAATTTTATTAATTCGTCTACAGAATAATCGGTTAAGTAATCTGAATTTCCTATAATAACATAACTCCCTTTTGCAACGTGTTCTCCATATCCATCTTCAGAATTGGCTGACAAGTAGCTTGAAGGTTGGTGGTAATTAGTTCTAATTTTATAATCTTCAAATACTTCAGCCAGTTCTTTATAAAAAATACTAATACCATAAGGTTTAGAGCTTTTTTCATCAAAAGATTCCTCCCAGTCTATGGTCTTAGTTCTTCTTATATCTAAACTGAAAGCACCAGCAATAATAAGAGCAACAATAATTAATAGTATGGGAAGTCCTTTTTTCATCAATCTACCTGTTTTAAGAGGGTTGCGAAATTAGTTCGGGCTTTTTGGTACTGAGTGTTGCTTATGGCAAATTTCCCGTACCAGATATAGCTGTAGAGATAAGAAACATATTGAAATGTTTTGCTGAAGGGTTTGCCTTCTATTTCATTTAAATACTCGGCGTTTGTTTTATCATCTTCAAACTTAATATGATTTTTAAGACTTAATGTTTTTAAAACCAGTAGATAATAGTACCTAATGGCTAATCTGAAATTGCCTTCTTCTTCGGCAGATTTTATTAGTGCATGGATATCTGCATTTTCAATATTTTCTGAAGTAATTTCTTGTATAGAATCTAATTTTTTATGTCTATTAGATGCGAATAAGCCACTACTACCTTCATTTATTAAGAAGTAAACCAAAAATAATACAGCAGCTATTAGAATAACTATAAAAATCCACCCAATGCTACCATTAATAGACCAAATTTTTTCATCTTTTCGTTCTTCTATTTTCGTGTCTTTATTTTCGTAATCTTCATATTTCCCTGAACCAGCAGGAGTTCTGCCAACAACTTTTCTACCTTCATAATTATAACGAGATGAATTGTAGCGGTCTTTAAAATCGTCGTCAAAATGTCTAAATGATTCTGGTGTTTGTATTAGATTAAACCCAAAAGTATTTTGGTTAAAACAAACTAAAAACAAAAAGAGATAGAAATAAAAGTATGTGTTTTTCGAAATCAAGAATAGACAGGGCTTAAGAGAGACGGTTGTGTTATTTTTTTCTGAATTTTATATGGATAAATTAGATAGTAATAGCTTATAATACTTAAGGTTGAAAGAATGATGCCTACCGATAACCAATTAGGCATAATATTAGAATATCTGGTTACAAAACCTTCTAAAAAACCTGCGAAAAACGTAAACGGAAACGTACTTATTAAAATTTTTACACCAGTTTTGGCTCCTAATTTAAAAGAGGTATACCTTGAGTGCGTGCCAGGAAATAAAATACTTGCTCCTAGAACTAAACCTGCGGCGGCTTCAATAACAATAGCGAATATTTCCATAGAACCGTGAATCCAAATACCGCGAACACTTTCCCAAAATACATTCTTATCGTAAAAGAAATACTGAAAAGATCCTAACATAATACAGTTTCTAAATAAAATCCAAAGAGTTCCAAGACCTAAAAAAACACCAAGTACAAAAGCAATAATACCAACACGTAAATTGTTTATAGTTATGCCTATGAAACTTCCCCAATTACTACCACTTTTGTAGACGGCTACAGGATCTCCTTTTTCAATATTTTCTAAAGACATATTTACATAAGCATCACCCAATACAGATCTTACAAATTCCCCATCATTTGTAGCAGAAATAACACCTATTGAAGTAAATGCAAAAAAGATAATAAATGCCACATAGATAAATTTTCTATACTGGTAGCAAAGTAATGGTACTTCGGTTTTCCAGAAACTAACAATTCTGTTAGTATCGTGCCGTTTGGTTTTATATATTTTTTGAAAAGCCTTGGCAGCTAATTGATTGAGATAGGTAATTACATGACTTTTAGGGTAATAAGTTTGCGCATAAGCTAAATCGTTTATTAAGTGAATGTATTGAGACGCTAGTTCATCAGCATCTTCAAAATCATCATTAAAAACGGCATTTTCAAAACTTAGCCATTTTTCTTTATTTTGTTTAATAAAGGCTACTTCTCTCATGTGAAATCAAAGCTACATAAATTTTTATTAAAGTACTTCTTGTCTTACAAGATTTTACAATAGATTTGTGAAAGAAAGAACTAAAATATGTCTGAGCTACAAATTAACACCACCCAAAACGTAAAGATAAATTTTACAGCAGCTGGTATAGGTGAAAGAATGTTGGCATCAATAATAGATTGGGCTATTAAATTTGGATACATGCTTATATTGAGTTGGACGGTAGGAGCTTATGATAATATGGATGATTGGTCTCAAATTGCCATTAATACTGTTTTAAGTTTTCCTGTAATGTTCTATACTTTAGCATTAGAATCTTTTTTAAATGGGCAGACTTTAGGTAAAAAAGCTTTAAAGATTAGAGTTGTTAAAATTGATGGCTTTCAGGCTTCATTGTCTGATTATGTGGTACGATGGTTCTTTAGAATAGCAGATATTTATTTATTCTTTTTAGGGTTTTTTGTAATTATTTTTAATAAAAAATCGCAGAGAATAGGTGACATGGCAGCGGGAACTGCTGTTATAAACTTAAGAGATAGTGTATCCATAAAACATACCATTTTAGAAAATTTAGTGGAAGATTATAAACCAACTTACCCTAATGTTATAAAATTATCTGATAACGATGCACGTATTATAAAAGATACTTTCACTACAGCAAGAGCTGCTAAAGATTATACTACTTTAATAAAATTAAGAAACAAATTGGTTGAAGTTGTGGGTATTAAAGATATCAAGCAAAAAACAGATATAGAGTTTATAGATGTTATTTTAAAAGATTATAATTATTATACTCAGAATATGTAAGCAAGTCACCAAATTTTTCAATTAAAATGAAGAAAAATTTGTGCAGATTGCTTACCCTGAGCTTGTCGAAGGGTCTTTTAACTTCTGTCACCGTCATCAAACTTCGATCTTTATTAATCTATGATTCTCACTTTTCTTATATAAACATTTTGCATGGGCCATTCACCATCATCAGCATCTAGGTTTGCAATTTTATCAACTACGTTCATGCCTTTAATGACTTTCCCAAAAACAGTATAATCACCATCTAAGTGGTAGGCGCCTCCTTTTTGTTGCACAATAAAAAACTCGAAAGGAGATGCTAGTTTATGAGGGTTTTTAATTTCACTACTAGGCATAGATATCACACCTCTATGGTGTTTAAATCCTCTTTTTGTATCAGGTGGTAAAAGGTATTTACCAATATGACCTCTTTTTTTTGGTGTAAGTCTGTCATCACCATTACCGCCTTGTATAATAAAATTGGACACTATGCGGTAAAATTGTGTGCCATCAAAGTATTTCTGTTTGGTAAGAAATATAAAGTTAGATCTATGAAATTTTGTTTCATTAAATAATAATATGTCAATGTTTCCAAAATCTGTGAAAATCCGTACTTTATTTTCTTTATGAATTTCATTATAATTCAAGAAAAACTCCATAGCACTTTTAGAGTTTAACTTAGGAAATTCCCTTTCAGGCTTTATAATGCTATCTTTGTCTTTTTGCTTTACTTCTGTTTTATTAGCAGATATGCTGTCTGATGTTTTCGTTTTACTTTGTTTATCTTCACAATTGAAAAAAAGAGTAATAAGACCTAAAAACAATAAGTAGCGCATAAGACTATGAAATTTGACGAATTCTTAAAATCAATTTCAAAAATAGAAAATATACCATTGCCTGCCGAAGCATCTCAATTTAAAATGGTACCACCATTTCGTCAGGAATTAATAAAACGTCAAAAAGTAGCTAAGAAAAAGGCTAAAGAAGCAGGTGTTTTAGCACTGTTTTACCCAGATTTAGAGCATCAAACCAAATTAGTGTTAATTCTAAGAAAAACGTATAAAGGTGTACATTCTGCTCAGGTTGGTTTCCCGGGAGGTAAATTAGAACCCCAAGATAAATCTTTAAAAGATGCAGCTGTAAGAGAAACATTTGAAGAAGTTGGTGTACCTCTAAATACCATTGAAGTTATTAAACAACTCACACAAGTTTACATACCCCCAAGTAATTTTAATGTGCAGCCATTTATAGCAATAACAAGAAAAATGCCAAGTTTTATTAAAGAAGAAGCAGAAGTAGAGCAAATTATAGAAGTAGATTTACCACATTTTTTAGATGATAAGGTGCTGACCTCTAAAAAACTAAAGACATCTTATAGTGTTGAAGTTGAGGTGCCTGCATTTAAATTAAACGGACATATTGTTTGGGGAGCAACCGCTATGATGCTTAGTGAAATTAAAGATATCTTAAAGCAGCTTATGTAATTGCTTAGTTTTATTACTTTTGCAGAAACTAACCAACACAGACTTAATTGCATGGGATTGTTTAAAAGAAATCCTTTCGGACATATACTTTTTCTAAAAAAATGGCTCATTAGAATTATGGGAGCTATGTCACATAGACGTTTTCGTGGGTTTAATGAATTGCAAATAGAAGGTTCTGAAATTATTAAAAACCTACCAGAAAAGAATGTGCTTTTCATTTCAAACCATCAAACGTATTTTGCAGATGTGGTGGCTATGTTTCATGTATTTAATGCAAGTTTAAGTGGCAGGGTAGATTCTATTAAAAACGTTGGTTATCTGTGGCACCCAAAACTAAATATCTATTACGTAGCGGCAAAAGAAACAATGAAAGCAGGTTTGTTACCAAAGGTTTTAGCCTATGCAGGATCTGTTAGTATAGAACGTACCTGGAGGTCAGAAGGAAAAGATGTAAAGCGGCAAGTACGTATGAGTGATATTTCTAATATTGGTAAAGCTCTAGATGATGGTTGGGTTATTACGTTTCCACAAGGTACAACTACACCATTCAAGCCTATTAGAAAAGGTACTGCACATATTATAAAACGATATAAACCTACAGTAGTCCCTATTGTTATAGACGGTTTCAGACGATCTTTTGATAAAAAAGGGTTGCGTGTTAAAAAGAAAAATATTTTGCAATCAATGGAAATAAAGGAGCCTTTAGACATTGATTATGATAACGAAACTACCGATGATATTGTAAAAAAAATTGAATTTGCCATAGAGCAACACCCTTCCTTTTTAAAAGTACTCACACCGCAACAAATAAAAGAGCAAGAAGACCTTAATAGGTTGAGGGAGTGGTAGTTTTGGGCGCTACCATGTTTAGTCGCTGAGGCTCTCTAATCCTGGTCGGGCTTTCACAAGTCGCTCTCTGCGAGGAGCTCCAACAGTTGTTCAATCCCTAACGCAATTTTTGTGATATGCCTTTAATTTAATATAAGTTTTCCGTAATATTAGTCTGAATTAATGGTTAAATCTTCAAAATGAAAAATAAGTTAATTTACCTACTAACTTTTGTCCTAAGCGTTTTGTCTTGCAAAACAGACACCAAAATTAAAAAAGAAGATCTTAAAAACTCAAAAGTTAGCCAAATAGATAGTCTTGCAAATAGATATCTTGAATTAGGAAGATTTGGCGGAACAATTGTCATAGCAAAAGAAGGAGTAATTACCTATAATAAAAGTTTTGGATTGGCAGATTATGAAAATAATGTATCGTTTACAGATACCACTGCTTTTAAAGTTGGAGAAATAACAGAGTTAGTTACAGCTAATATTATAAATGAATTAGTAAAACAAGAAAAAATTCAATTAACTAATAGAGTATCAAGCTATTTATTAGATATAGAATCCAATTCGACTATTAGCGACATATTAAATAATAAATCTCAAGAAGAGCATAAATTAGATTATAATACATTAGGGGTCTTAATAGAAAAAGTGAGTGGGAAAAGCTACCAATTAAATGTAGAAGAATATAGTAAGAATTTAGAGCTAGAAAACACTTATTACCAAAAACAAGAAACTTCTAAAGCTATTGGATACCTTTTTTATAATTATCAAGGTAAGGGGCTTGAATTACAAAAATCACCTAGTTATAATTTAGAAGAAGCATTTAGCAGTAGAGGAGTGAAATCTACAGGAAAAGATTTGGTCAAAATAATAAATTCAAATCCAAAAGACTTAGATATACATGGTTATTTACAGAATGATGGGTTTAGTTATTCATTGATAAATGATATTGAAAATAAAATTACAATGGTGATTTTAAGCAATAGAAGACATCCTATAGGTAAAGAAATGTCAACTAGTATAGGAGCAATTCTTAAAAATATAAAATATAGACTTCCTTTGTCTAGAAAACCATTTAATATCAATAAAAACAAATTGAAAGAATTTACAGGTAGCTTTTCAATTAATGAACAGATGAGTTTTGAAATTATTGCTATTAATGACAGCTTATTTGTTATGTTAGGGCCTAATAAAGTTCATTTAATTCCTCAATCTGAAAATCAATTTTATATGATTAATAATGATGCTTCAATGCGTTTTGAGAAAGATTCAACTGATATAGTAAATAAAGTTATACTTTTAAATGGATTTATTGAAAGTGACCAAGAAGCTACTCGAATAAAATAATACTTTTATAAACCATTAAACTAAACAATTACAAAATCATGAAAAAACTATTCCCAACCTTAATATTATTTTTAGTTATATCGTTTTCAACGTTTGCCCAATCAGATAATACTTATAAAGATGCATTAACTAAAATGTTTAAAGTGTCAGGTACAGAAGAAACCTATCAAGTAGCCATAAAACAAATGTTTAGTATGTTTAAAAATCAATATTCTCAAGTAGATTCTGGAGTATGGGAAGGTTTAGAAAAAGAATTTCAAAATTCTTCAATGGATGAACTTGTAGATTTACTAGTACCTGTATATAAAAAGCATTTAACAATAAATGATATTAATGCTATTATAAATTTTTATCAAACAGAAGCAGGTAAAAAATTTGCTTCTAAAACTCCAGTGATTATGCAAGAAGCGATGCAAGTTGGTCAACAATGGGGAATGAAAATTGGAGAAGACTTTGCAAAAAAAATGCAGGAGAAAGGATATTAAAATGCGACAGCTTAAACTTATTTGGGATTTTAGAGGGCCAGATGCCGCTAAAATTGCAGAGCATCACCTTATTCATTTAAAAGAATACATAGTTGCAGAAAACTTGGAGCTAAATATTACAGGCGTTGAACACTTAAATGATATGCACTCATTGGCATTTTTGGTAGTGCTAGAAAGCAATATGCGAAAAGTAAGAGATGCTCTTAAACCACATAGAGGTCAAGTTTATAATCCTTCTTAATAAAAAACTCGTTAATAACTACTAATAAATCTCTTTTAAAAAAGAGACCAAATTTCATATTTTGCATCACTTGAAAAAATATTTTCTGTGTCTTATACAGAAATGTCCATTGAAACTGTCATTCTCGCGAATGCGGGAATCCAAAATTTAAAGTGTAAACGTAAATGAAGGTATGTATTGCCGAAAAACCCAGTGTAGCTAGAGAAATAGCAGCAGTGTTAGGAGCAAAATCTAAGCACGATGGCTATTTTGAAGGCAATGGCTATGCAGTAACGTATACGTTTGGTCATTTATGCAAACTTAAAGAGCCTGTTGATTATAAACCCTATTGGAAAAGTTGGGACTTAAATAACCTACCAATGCTTCCAGAGAAATTTGAAGTAAAAGTGGTTTCAAATTCAGGAATTCAAAAACAATTTAATATTGTAAAAAGATTATTTGAAAAAGCAGATGTTGTTATAAACTGCGGGGATGCAGGTCAAGAAGGAGAGCTTATTCAACGTTGGGTAATGAATGAGGCCAATTATAAAGGGGAGGTGAAACGTCTCTGGATTTCATCACTTACAACAGAGGCTATTAAAGAAGGTTTTGAAAACTTAAAACCTTCAGATGAATACGATAATTTATACTATGCAGGTTTTTCAAGAGCCATAGGAGATTGGTTATTAGGTATTAATGCCACTAGATTATATACAGTTAAGCATGGAGGTTATAAGCAAGTACTATCAGTAGGTAGGGTACAAACACCTACCTTGGCCATGGTAGTTAATAGATTTAAAGAAATTGAGAATTTTAAGCCAACACCTTATTGGGAGCTTCAAACCAAATATAGAGATACACTTTTTAGCTATGAAGAAGGACGCTTTTTTAAAAAGGAAGACGGACAAGTTTTAGCCGAAAAAGTAAAAGAAAGTGATTTTGAAATAGTATCTATTACTAAAAAGAAGGGAAAAGAGTATGCTCCTAAACTTTTTGATTTAACAGGATTACAGGTGTATTGTAATACTAAATTTGGATTTTCGGCAGATGAAACACTTAAAATAGTTCAAAGTTTGTATGAGCAAAAAGTGGTTACGTATCCAAGAGTAGATACCACGTTTTTACCAACCGATATTTATCCTAAGGTTGAAGGGATTTTAAAAAAACTCACTAATTACTCCAATTTAGTACAACCACTTTTGGGTAAAAAAATTAAAAAATCAACTAAGGTTTTTAATGATAAAAAAGTAACAGATCATCATGCAATTATACCAACAGGTATTCAAAACAGATTGCAGCCTGCGCACAAACAAGTGTATGATATTATTGTAAGACGATTTATTGCTGTGTTTTATGATGATTGTCAAGTAGCTAATACCAATGTAATAGGTAAAGCTGCCGACGTGTCTTTTAAAACAACAGGTAAAGAAATATTGGATAAAGGTTGGCGAGTGGTTTTTGACACTTCGACTGCGCTCAGTGTGACAAAAGATAAATTATTGCCCCAATTTGTAAAGGGAGAAAAAGGTCCTCATGAACCTTCGTTTTTAGAAAAAGAAACCAAACCGCCTAATCAGTTTACGGAGGCCTCTTTATTACGAGCCATGGAAACAGCTGGTAAACAGGTTGATGATGAAGAAATGCGCGATTTAATGAAGGAGAATGGTATTGGGCGTCCTTCAACACGAGCCAATATTATTGAAACCCTTTTCAAAAGAAAATATATAAAACGAAATAAAAAACAAGTATTACCTACAGAAACTGGTATTCAACTAATAGATACCATTCAGAATAATTTATTAAAATCTGCCGAATTAACAGGGCGTTGGGAAAAGCAATTAAAAGATATTGAAAAAGGTGATTTTAGTGCAGGTGCTTTTATAAAAAACATGAAACGTATGGTAGACGCCTTGGTCTACGAAGTTAGAAGAGAAACTAAGCGCGCTAATATTTCGCATGAAACCAACACACAAAAAAATAAGGTGAAATCACGAACTGAAAAGAAAGATGATATCACTTCAGAAAACTGCCCTAAATGCAAACAAGGAAAAGTTTTAAAAGGTAAATCTGCTTATGGTTGTAGTAATTACAAATCTGGCTGTAATTTAAAATTACCATTTAAAGTTTATGATAAAAAAATTTCTGAGAAACAATTTATAAGATTATTGCAAAAAGGAAGTACCGTAAATTTAAAAGGGTTTAAAACTGAAAATGGTTCTGTTGAAGGATTATTGAGATTTGATGATGAATTTCAGTTGAAGTTAGAACCAAAAAAAACGTCTGTGAAGACTCAATCAGAAGAAAACATATGTCCTAAATGTAAGAAAGGAAGTGTTTTAAAAGGAAAAACAGCGTATGGTTGTAGTAACTATGCTACTGGATGTGATTTTAAGGTTACCTTTGAGACTGTAAAACAGGAAATTAAGGGGGGAAACGTTACTAAAGAGCTTGTTTATAGTATTTTAGTTAAAAATTCTTGATTAAGAACATATTAAATTTTATAATTGTAATCCAAATCAAAAATAAATTTTTAACCTTACTTACTTTCTCATGGATAATAAGTTCATATTGAATTTTACACCTACGGGTATGATTCCTACTAAGGAAATGACCTCTCATGTACCAGTTAGTGTTTCAGAAATAATAGAAGACGTTCACAAAGCCACAGAAATTGGTATAACCATGGTGCATTTGCATGCACGCGATGAAGTTACAGGTGTACCAACTTATAAGCAAGAAATTTATAGTAAAATAGTTGAAGGTATTAGAAAATACGCTCCAGAATTGGTGGTATGTTTATCTCTAAGTGGCAGAAATTTTGGTGAGCTTGAAAAGCGAAGCGAACCTTTAATGCTCGAAGGTAATTTAAAACCAGATATGGGTAGTTTAACCTTAAGCTCTTTAAATTTTAATAAAACAGCAAGTGTTAATGCGCCAGATATGATTCAAAGCTTAGCAAGAATTATGAAAGAAAAGGGGATTGTACCTGAGCTTGAGGCGTTTGATATTGGTATGATTAACTATGCAAAATATTTAGAGAAGAAAGGCTTATTAGATCCGCCATTTTATTTTAACTTATTATTTGGGAATATAGCTTGCTCACAAGCCAATTTATTACATGCTGGCGTAATGATTAATGATTTGCCAGGAGACTCTTTTTGGAGTTTAGCTGGTATAGGAAATGAACAATTAAAAATGAATTCTTTGTCTTTAGCTTTTGGTGGAGGTGTTAGAGTTGGGTTAGAAGATAATATTTGGTATGATACTGCAAGAACCAAATTAGCAACAAATTCTAAACTTTTGGAAAGAGTTCATGTAATTGCAGAAGCCAATGAAAGAACCGTAATGTCTCCAAAAGAATTTCGCGAAAAAATGAATCTTGCTCCCGGAAATGGAGAGTACGGCAGAAAATAACTATGGAAAAAGGAAATAATAAAAAGTTTTATAGGCTACATTGGCTTTGGAACATTATTCGCCATGGTTTGATTTTTCAAGGTATAAGAAATAAATTGGCTCTTTTAGGAGTAGATTTTATGCCTTATTTCTGGACTTTAGAAGGAGATGATACTATTCTTTGCCCTGAAGTAAAAGGAGATACTCCAGGTTTTTCTATAACTCATTTTAGTGAAGAAGATGTGAAAAATGCTCAATCATTAATAGGCGGGAGTTATGATAAAGACTTAAGCTCTTATATAAAAGAAGGACAAATTTGTGTAGGAATTAAAGATAGCGAAGCTATAGTTGCGTTTATGTTCATAAAAAGAGATTTTTACTTATTTAGGGGTAAAACTTTTAAGTTTGATAGACATGAAGCTTATCTACATAGTATGTATACGTTTGAAGCTTATAGAGGACGAAGAATTGCTCCTTACTTAAGATATCACTGTTATCAAGTTTGTAAAGAATTAAATTTAACGAGGGTATATAGTATTAGTGAGTATTTTAACAAATCGAGCAAAAAATTTAAGAAAAAACTTAAGGCGAAACATACTAAATTATATCTAAGTATAGTCTTGTTTAAAAGATATAAAAAAACCATTTTACTAAAGCGTTATGTTTAAGTAATGTTGCAAAAAAGTAGCAATTTCATCATCTACAAACCATATGGTTTTTTAAGTCAGTTTAAGAGTAATGATTCTAAGCAGCAGAAAAAACGATTTTTAGGCGAACTTCATGATTTTCCAGAAAATATCATGGCAATTGGGCGTTTAGATGAAAAATCTGAAGGTCTTTTGTTGTTAACTACAGATGGTAAAATAAGTGATTACATCAACAGCCAAAAAGTAGATAAAGAATATTATGCGCAAGTAGATGGAGATATAACTGTTGAAGCTATTGAACAATTAAAATCTGGTGTTGAAATTGGTTTTGAAGGTAGAAAATATAAAACCAAATCTTGCAACGTTTTTAAATTAAGTGATGTGCCTAGTTTACCTGTTCGTTCTAAAAAGATTAGGGATGAAAGACACGGTCCCACAAGTTGGATTTCAGTTACTTTAAATGAAGGTAAGTTTAGGCAGGTTAGAAAAATGACATCGGCAGTTGGGTATCCTACTTTACGATTAGTGCGTGTTAGAGTGGGTAATATTCATTTAAACAATATGCAGGTAGGAGATGTTGTTGAGGTTAATAAATTCTTTTAAATCTCCAGTTTTTTAAGTTCGTTATAATTTGTATTTAAGCGTTTAAGAAGTAAACCATAAATAAGTCTATAAAATAGCCATATTACTACTATAAACACTACTGAAACTATAATACTAATAACAATATACATAGACATACCAGCACTTTCAATTGCTTTAATAACATTAGGGTCATAATGAGAGGAATAGTAAAAACCAATAATCATTGATATTCCTATCATAATGAGATTATATAGAACGTAATATTTGATTATTTTTCTAGTATTTATAATACTTTTCATTAAACTTTTGATATTGTCTGTAACGGAAATAGATTTATAAGATTTATATAGTAGAAAAATAAAAACTAAGATAACGACATAACTAAAAAACGTTAGCCCAATCATAAGACCGTTGGAATAAATTGAATCTAACTTGTTTTTGTAAGTTTCAGAGGTGAAATAAGGAATACTATTTACTAAAGTCCAAAAAACTAATTCAGCAATACTTATGTAAAACAAAAGTTTTACAATTGATGAAGATTTTTTATGAAGCATTGGTAAGATATCTTTAGTTGTAAGTTTATCTTGTACTTCTTGTTTATTCCAGTCTTTTTTTAATAAATCTAATCCATCCATGTGTTAAGGATTTAAAATGGTTCTTAGTTTTTTCTTAATTCTATTCATTTTCACGCGGGCATTTACTTCACTAATCCCCATAGTTTCGCTTATTTCTCTATAATCTTTGTCTTCTAAATACAAGAAAACAAGTGCTTTTTCAATATCGTTTAATTGATGTACCGCTTTATAAAGTATTTTTAATTGTTGTTCTTCAGTATCGTCATAGTCTTCAGATTTCATTTTAAACGCTACACCGTCATAATCTTGGGTGTTAATAGTTCTTTTAGACTTTCTGTAAAGAGTAATAGCAGTGTTTAAAGCAACCCTATACATCCAAGTACTGAATTTTGAATCACCACGAAACTTAGGATATGCTTTCCAAAGTTGAATGGTAATTTCCTGAAACAAATCATTATGAGCATCATAATTGTTGGTATATAATCTACACACTTTGTGTATGATATTTTGATGCTGTTCAAGTTGTTTTACAAAATTCTGTTCTAGTTCGTTTTTCAATATGATGGTTTGGTTATATCTATAAGTAGCTTAAAAATGATAAATGTTACAGTAAAGTGAAAATAAAATTTTATTCAAAATAATCAAATACGTCAGTTCGAGTGATTTCGATGTTTATCGAAATTGTATTGAGAACAACTTTCAATTCATCCACAAGATTTTACAATTCGGTTATTTAAAGTTTAGAAAAACTTAGTTCTGTAGCAAATTTGTCCTAGCTAATCGAAATTAATCATAGTATAACTTTTAAATATGAAACAACTAATCATCATTTTAATCGCATTATTAAGTTTTCAAATTCAAGGACAAACAACTGTTAATGGTAAAGTGTATAATACTAAAGGAGCACCAATTTTTGGAGCTAATATTTATTTAGAAGGAACTTATGATGGAGGTACTTCAAACGAAAAGGGTGTTTTTTCATTTTCAACTTCAGAAACAGGAACACAAACCTTAGTAGTTTCCTATTTATCTTATGAAACTTATACTATGGTTGGAGATTTAACTTATATGAAAGACTTGGAGATTAAGTTAAAAGAAGATGTAAGTACATTAGATGCAGTAGTACTATCTGCGGGTACTTTTTCTGCAGGAGATAATAGTAAGGTAAATGTTTTAAAACCTTTAGATGTAGTAACAACTGCAAGTGCTTTGGGTGATTTTGTAGGGGCGCTACAAACGTTACCAGGAACATCAACAGTATCAGAAGATGGTCGTTTATTTGTACGTGGGGGTGATGCTAATGAAACTCAAATTTTTATAGATGGTATTCGTGTGTTTACACCTTATACACCAACAACAAATAATGTACCGACCAGAGGGCGCTATTCTCCATTTTTATTTGATGGTATTACGTTTTCAACGGGCGGATATTCTGCCGAATACGGTCAAGCATTATCTAGTGTATTATTATTAAATACTGTAGATGAACCAGATCAAGAGAAAACAGATATTGGCATTATGAGTGTAGGTGCTTCTTTAGGTAATACACAAAAATGGAAAAAAAGTTCTTTAAGTGTAAACGCTTCTTATATAAATTTGGCGCCATACATTGGGTTGTTCCCAGATAGAAACGATTGGGAGAAACCTTATGAAACATTTGCAGGTGAAGCTGTTTATAGACATAAAACGGAATCTGGTTTATTTAAGCTTTACAGTGCTTTTGATACTACTAATTTTGAATTAACTCAAGAACATATTGATTTTCCTGAAGGTGCTTATTTTAAGCTGAATAATAAAAACATGTATGTTAATGGATCTTATAGCGGTGTTTTAACAGATACTTGGTCTATGTTTGGAGGTGTGAGCTTTACAAGCGCAAACAATAAGTTAAATATTATTGATAGTAATATTGATAATACTGAAAATTCCTTTCATGCCAAGTTGAAATTTAAAAACCGTTTTAGTAACAGATTTAAACTGTACTATGGAGCAGAATATTTTGCCACAGATTATAATGAAACTTATCAAGATAATTTTATTGATGAGATTGATTATGGTTACAATAACAATATAGCAGCTGCTTTTGCTGAAACGGATATTTTTATTTCTAAAAAATTAGCTTTTAAAACTGGTGTTAGAGCAGAATACAGTGAAATCTTTAAAGATTTTAAGATAGCTCCAAGATTATCTTTAGCCTATAAAACATCAAAAAAGAGTCAACTGTCATTGGCTTATGGTAATTTTTATCAAAACCCAACAAGTGATGTACTGAAATTTGAACAAAGTCTAGAATCTGAGAATACCACGCATTACATAATGAATTATCAATACAATGCAGATAAACGCATTTTTAGAGCTGAGGCTTACTATAAAAAATATGATAACTTGGTAAAGTTTGATACAGATTTTGCAGGCTTTGATAGTGATTTTAATAACAATGGAGATGGTTTTGCTAGAGGTTTAGACTTGTTCTGGAGAGATAGTTACAGTATTAAAAACTTTGATTATTGGGTAAGCTACTCTTTTTTAGACACAAAAAGAGATTACAGGAATTACCCAATGGAAGCACAACCAAATTTTGCGAATAAGCATAATATGTCTTTCGTAGGCAAGTATTGGATTGAAAAGTTACGTAGTCAGGTTGGATTTAGTTATGGGTTGGCATCAGGTAGAACATATACGAACCCAAATGAATCCGGTTTTTTAAATGAAAAAACAAAACCTTTTAATAGTTTAAGTTTGAATTGGGCGTATTTAATCTCTCCTCAAAAAATATTGTATGCTTCAGTAAATAATGTTCTAGGGATAAAAAATATTAATGGATATCAATATTCGAGTATGCCAGATTTAAATGGGCAATTTAATAGACGAGCGCTTAGACCTGCTGCAGACCAATTCTTTTTTATTGGATTCTTCTGGACAATAAGCGAAGATAAAAAGAGTAATCAGTTAGATAATCTATAAAGAGGTTGTGATTAAAGGAACTCGAGTATTCAAATTCTGAATGCTCGAGTTTTATTTTTTTAAATGAAGTTGGAATCACTCAATAGGAATATAAAAATCTACAATGGCTTTCTTTTCTGGGTGTTCATTAAAATTGTTATGATATATTTCAAAGGGCTCTCTATCAGCTTTTTTATATCCGTTTTCATTCATCCAAAGAAATAAACCAGTCCAAGATTTTTCAAATTCATGGATACCAATTTCAAAACTACCAATAATATATTTTCCTCCTTTAATACTTGTTAATCCAATTTCACCATTAACTTTTATAGGGTGATTAATTAAAATACAAGCATGCATTCTAACTTTATGCGGTTCAGTTACTTTAAAACTATCGTGATAAATAGTTGCCATTTTGGTTTGAGCATGCATTAAACCTTTAGGAGTTGCCCAGTTTATTAAATTTTGAAAAGTGGCTTCTAAATTTTGAGATCCAATACAAGAGATGTAAGCTAATTCCATTTTTTGTATCTCTTTGACTTCAATTTTAGCATTCATAGTTATCCAGTGTTTTAAATTATTAATAATGCTAATGTATTTATCAAAGTCTGGATAGTGTTGTTCAATCTTGCTTTCAAGTTGTCTAATCCTGCTAAATCTGTTGGGGTTTTGTTTTTTGAATTCTGTTGGATTTACCTTGTAATATCTTTTAAAAGCTTTTGAAAATGAAGCGGTATCACTAAATCCATAGGTTAACGCAATTTCTTTTACAGTAATGTTTTTATGTAATATATCTAATGCCGATTTTTCTATTCTGCGTCTAGTAATATATTCATTAAGTGTTTCATTAGTTATAAGTTTGAATATTCTATGAAAATGAAATGGAGAAAAAAGGGCAATTTTAGAAATATTATTTAAAGATAGTTTTGAATCTAAATGATTGTCAATATACTTAAAGACTTTGTTTAGTCTGTTTTTATAATCTAATTGAATGACTGTATTCATATTTATTCAACAAGTTCCATCATTCCAAACATTTCAGGTTGATGAGCTCCCTTTTCTTTAATATTATTTATTGGGAAAATGCTTGAAATAGCACGTTTATTATCTTCTGCTTCTAAAACATTTCTATCTTGTCTTAAAGCTAAAAACCTATATTTTGTGCCTTTTTGTATTGGGTAAGCTCTATCAAGGCCCCAAAGAATATTAAAAGGTATTTTAAACTCCATAGTCCAACCCTTATCAACATCAGAATTATCATTTAAAGTACCGTCAATTTGATATGCCACCTCATAATTTGGGTTGTACCATTTAGCAACAATATCTTTTCCTTTTTCAAAATCATTAACATATAAAATATCGTTTTTTGCATTGTATAAGTTTACTTCTAAGGCAATGTGAACATTTAAGGGTTTAGGAGCGGGTATTAGAAATAATTCAGCACAATCATCAAAAAAAGGTTGCCCATCTCTTTGGGTTTCTTGTGCTACAATGTGAGTGTCTTCACATTCAAAAAATAGATACAAGTTTTTATCATCCCAAAGCATTCTATAACTAGTTTTTTGGTGTTGATAGTTTGTTGTTTTTTTATAGAAATAATTGAATGGGCGTACGTCACTTTTTGCCCAATCTGCATCATCTAACTTTCCATCAATAACTATTGTATTCTTGGTCTTTAAGACTTTGTAAATAGAAGGTTTTTTTTCATTTTGACTAAAAAGAAAGGGGAAGTATAAAGTTAGAATAAGTATACAAACTAGGTTTTTCATAAGTACTGAAATTGAACAAACTAAAGTACTGTTTTTAGTTGGTTTATTTGATTTTAATGTAGCTTCTAAGTGTAACTTTACAATTCATCGTACTAAAAATACAATTCGGTAATTCACTTTTTAAAATTGCTTACTTGAGATAGATATTTGTGATATAATTTATAAACAAACAATTATGAGACATTTATTTACATTTTTAGCCCTGATTTTTTTAAGCAGTTTTTATAGTGTTAAAGCGCAAAATGATACAGGGCATGATATTACAGTTACTATTTCAAACTTTGAAAGTAATGATGGTAAGGTATTTATTGGGTTATATAATTCAGAAGAAAATTTCTTAGGAGAAATGTATAAAGGAACCATATCTAAAATATCAAATAATCAGTGTGAAGTTATTTTAAAAGGTATTCCAGATGGCACCTATGCCATATCGGTTTATCATGATGAAAATGATAATAATAAAATGGATAAAGGTGTATTTGGCATTCCAAAAGAAGATTATGGATGTTCTAATGGCGCTACTGGTTTTATGGGGCCACCAAAATGGGAAGACGCCAAATTTGAGTTAAAGGGAAAGTCAATCAATCAACATATTAAACTTTAAAAACAATTAAAAATGAAAAAATTAATCATCATTACAGTTTTATTAGTTTCAGGATTTGTACAATCCCAAACTAACTATGAAAAGGGTATGCAAAAGGCCTTTCAACTTTGGGGAAGTGGACAATCTGTAGAAGCTTCAAATTTATTTGAACGCATAGCCAAAGCAGAACACGATAATTGGTTACCGCCTTATTATGCCGCTCAAGTACTTATTACAAATAGCTTTTCAGAAAAAAACAAAGAAAAATTAACAGTTCAACTTAATAAAGCACAGGACTTGATAAACGATGCTACAGCAATTTCAAAAGACAATCCAGAAATATTAGTGATGCAAGCATTATTGCATACAGCTTGGGTGGCTTATGATGGTGCTACTTATGGGATGACTTTATCACCAAAGGTGGTAGAACTCTATGCTAAAGCAAAAGCAATAGCACCAGAGAACCCTAGAGTAGTATATTGTGAAGCAGAATGGAACATTGGAGGCGCAAAGTTTTTTGGGCAAGACACTACGCCATTTTGTAAAGATTTAGAAAAAGCCTTAGATCTTTTTGCTAAATTTAAACCAGAATCGTCATTTCACCCTAATTGGGGAAAAGATAGAGTAGAAATGTTGCTGAAGTCTTGCGATAAGTAAACTAAAAAAGCTGTTAAAACATGAGAAAATCGATTAAAAATATCATACTAACATTTGTAATAGGCTGTATAGTCTATATAATTGGTGAGTTACTTTCAGATAAATTTAGTTATGATAGTTTACAGGATTTTTTAATCGATTTTGGGTTTTATCAAATTTATGCTTTTGTACTAGGCTACTCTAATATGTTTTTCTTTGATAGGATGAATACTATAAACTGGCAAAGAAATAGTACTGTAAAACGTATAATTATTGGCATAGTAGGATCAACTATTATAACCTTAATAGGGTTATTTATATTAAGAATTTTTATATTTTTCTTGTATGGCGGGGCTTCTTTAGAAGTGTTTTTAGAAAGAGAACGTTTTGAGTATTATTATTTCGGACTCTGGGTAACGCTTGCCATTGTAGTTATTTTCCATATTATATATTTCTATAATAAATATCAACAAAATAGAATTAAAGAACAAAAAGTAATTGCAGGAACAGCAAGTGCTAAGTTTGATGCTTTAAAGAATCAATTAGATCCTCATTTTTTGTTTAACAGTCTAAATGTATTAACTAGTTTAATAGATGAAAATCCAGATAAAGCCCAAGATTTTACAACATCATTATCAAAAGTGTACCGTTATGTGTTGGAACAAAAAAACAAAGAATTAGTATCTGTAGATGAAGAATTACAATTTGCAAAAACCTACATGTCTTTAATAAAAATGCGTTTTGAAGACAGTATTGTTTTTACTATGCCAGAAAAAGCATTAAACCCAGAAAGTAAGGTAGTACCATTATCGTTACAATTACTATTAGAAAATGCCGTAAAACATAATATGGTAACCCCCAGTAAACCTTTACATATCAATATATATGAAGATCGTGGGAATTTAGTTGTTGAGAACAACTTGCAACCAAAGCAAATAGTTAAAAAGAGTAGTGGCGTAGGTTTAAGTAATATAAAACAGCGCTATAATTTGTTAACAACAAGAAGAGTAGACATTAATAAAACATCAGCTAAGTTTTTGGTATCCATACCAATGCTTACAAAACAAATATCAATCATGAGACCAAAATCATCAAACAACATAGACGACAGTTATTTAAGAGCGCGAAACCATGTAGAAGAGCTTAAAGGTTTTTATTATAGCCTTGTATCCTACATTTTTGTAATTCCTTTTTTAGCATTCATTAATTATAGAACCTCTTGGAATTTTCAGTGGTTCTGGTTTCCCATGTTTGGTTGGGGATTAGGTTTGGTCATTCAAGCATTTAGAGTATTTGTGACAGATAAAGCTTTTGGACGCAGTTGGGAAAAGCGAAAAATAGAGGAATTCATGAAACAAGAAGAAGAGGAAACCAGATGGAACTAACAACTTATGCAATGAGAGACTTTAATAAAGAAGAACAATACATAAGAGCCAAAAAGCGAGTAGATGATATTAGAGGGTTTTTCATTCATCTTTTAGTATACATTGCTGTAAATATATTGGTTTCAACATTAAAAGTGATTCATAATATCAATAGAGGTGAAACTTTTGAACAAGCCTTTTTTGATTTTTCAACATTCGGACTTTGGGCAGCTTGGGGTATTGGTATTGCATTTCATGGTTTTGCTGTACTTAGTGATAGTACTAAAACTTTTTATACATGGAAAAACAAAAAACTTAAACACTACATAGAACAAGAAGTTCAAGAGTTTAAGACTGTACATAAATATTATACAGAGGAAGAGTTAGAAGATTTTTCAAAAAGAGACGCCTATTTTGCTGCAAAGAAGAAGTTAGATAATCTTTCAGGTTTTTACTGGCATGCAGTGGTTTATGTGGTCGTGAATATTTTTATATATGCTGTTTTATTCTTTGTAGCAGATCTGTCTTTTAAAGAGTGGTATACCTATGCAACTGCTGTTTTCTGGGGGCTAGGTTTAGGCATACACGGGCTAAGTTTATTTACCAAAAATCTCATTTTTAGTAAACAATGGGAGCAACGTAAAATACAAGAGTATATGGGTGATGATAATGAACAAAAAGGGTGGAATTAATTGTATAAGATTATGAGACGATTAGAAGAAACAACAAACCATAGTAACTATAAAAAAGAAGATGCTTATTTAAGAGCACAAAAGAGAATAAAAGAACTAAAAGGGTTTTATGCGCATGCTTTTTGGTATGTAATAGTAAATATATTTCTCATTATAATGATTGGTGTAAAATCTAATTGGAATATTTTTCACTTTGGAACATTTGCAACGCCACTTTTTTGGGGTATTGGCTTAGGTTTTCATGCCATAGGCGTATTTGGTAAAAATAGATTATTTAGCAAGTCTTGGGAAGAACGCCAAATTAAAAAGTTTATGGATCAAGAAGATAAAAATTTACATTAAGTTATGGATGCACAACAGAATAAAAATCTGTACACTAAGGCTAAAGAAAAGGTAAGGCATGTTAAAATTTTTTACCTGCACTTGATGGGATATATTATTGCAGTAGGGCTCATGTTATTTAATATTTATATACTTGATGACAATAATCCTTATGCAGATTTCTTCCTATGGTTTAATTCTATAATGATATTGACTTGGACTGTTTTTATAGTTTTACATGGAAGATGGGCGCTTAGCGAAAAGACCTTTTTCAGTAAGTCCTGGGAAGATAAAAAAGCAAAAGAGTTTTTAGATAAACAAAACAAAGAAGAAACCACTATTTGGGAGTAGTACGTCATTGCGAGTGCAGCGAAGCAATCTTTTAAATTAGATAGATTACTTCAGTTGAGCCTCCTTTGTAATGACGTTAGATAATGGGGGCCATGGTTATTAGAATGTCTGTCTGAGCGCAGTCGAAGACCTTCAAAATTTGACTTTTTTAAGCATTTCGACTGCGCTCAATGTGACATTTCATTTTTTATTTTATAACAAAATTAAATGAACAGAAAATATATGAAAGTAATAATTATAGAAGATGAAAAACCATCAGCAAGACGTTTACAGCGTATGCTAGATAAATTAAATATTGAAGCAGAAACTATGCTGCATTCTGTAGAAGAATCTATAGAATGGTTTCAAAACAACGAACATCCAGATTTGATATTTTTAGATATTCAGTTAAGTGATGGTTTATCATTTGAGATTTTTGAAACTATTAAAATAAAGTCTGCCATCATTTTTACTACGGCTTATGATGAGTATGCGTTACAAGCCTTTAAGCTAAATAGTATAGATTACCTTTTAAAACCTATAGATTCTGAAGATTTAAAAACGGCCGTAGAAAAATATCAGGAGAATAACCCAAAAAACCAAGCAGTTACTTTAGATTTTAGTGATATTAAAAAACTATTGGTAAATCCTTTAGATAGAGAATATAAAAAGCGTTTTTCTATAAAAGTAGGGCAACATTTAAAATTAATTAATGTTGATGAGATTGAATGTTTTTACTCAGAAAATAAGGGGACTTATTTACATACTACTGAAGGAAGAAACTATTTGTTAGATAAAACATTAGATCAATTAGAAGAGGAGTTGGAGCCACGTACATTTTTCCGTATTAATAGAAAATTTTATGTAAATATTAATGCCATAAAAGATATGGTGAGTTATACCAATTCGCGTTTACAAATAAAATTGAATTCTTATAATGAACAAGATGTTATAGTGGCCAGAGAAAGGGTGAAGGATTTTAAGGTTTGGTTGGAGTAGGTTTTGTGGTTTCGTTTAACGCTAAATATATGAATCGGAGCAAGGCAAGTATCCCAGAACCAATTGATCTATCTGCGCATTTTTATTTCTTGTTTAATTTATAAAAATTTAGCGCCACTGCAAAAAGGAAATGACCTTTCGATCTAGCACTAAACTTTGCTCTGATTTCATATATAATATTAGCAACTTTATATTTTTTCCGCGTAATATTCATTCGCTTGCAGTCCAAGTAATTCCGTTTTTTTGAGATCAGGATATTTTTCAATTCTCTCTATTAACTGTTCAAAAGTTTCCTCTTCCAACCTTATCTCATCTAAAGAGAAAAACCATTCCGAGAAATAGTATAATTTTTGAATTCCGTATTTATTGGCGATTTGGGAGAATACTTTCTTAACCTTATTAGTCAATTCCGTATTTTCTTTGTCTACGAATTTAAACCAGGCTGCAAAAATACCTGATGTTCCTGAAAACTCTATAAAATTTGGATTGTCAAAGTATATTTTTAATTGTTGATCAATAAAAGTAAATTCAAAGAACTCAATTTTATTCAGCTTTTTTAGGCTCCAATTTAGATTTTCAGAGTTTAGGATATTGGAGATCCGTTCCTTTTCTTTTTCAAAAGAATTAGATTGACGAAACCCTATTATTTGCATCCAGACTGCCATTCAGATTTTATTGTTGCTAATACCAAGATAGACTTCCGTTTTAATGAAGTTTATCGACTGTTAAACGAAGGTAGTCGAAAAATTTTACAAAGTCAATGTTTTATCTTATCAAAGACTTTAGTGCTTACCCAATAAACATCTTGGTTACTAGTGTAAAATTAACACTTCCCATCTTTGGTTAGAATAGAACAATATTGTTAATTTTTATTTATAATGCTGTAAGTCAATATATTTTGATACTTTTGATCAGAATTTATCAAACCCCAATATGATGAAAAACCTACTTTTACTATTATTTATTACAATTTCTTTTAACTTTTTTGCCCAAAATATCTCCATATCTAACACGACTGTTAGTCCTGTTATATGTGCTGGAAGTGATGATGGTGCTATTACATTTACTGTATCAGATTTTACAGATGACTATACGTATACTGTAAATGGAGGAGCTTCAATATCTGGACAATCTTCAACAGAAATAACACTAACAAATTTGTCTCCAGGTAATTATACAATTGAAGTGACTGATGATATAACTAATGAAACAGACAGTATACTTGTAACTGTAACGGAACCTGATTTTTTAGAATTAACTATAACAGCTACAAATGTTAGTTGTAATGGAAATAGTGATGGAGAAGTTTATCTTAATGCTACAGGAGGAACTCCACCATATCAATATAACCATAATGGAGGGGCTTATCAAACTTTTGATTCGTTTTTTAATTTACCTGCTGGTGGACATGCATTTTCTGTACTAGATTCTAATGGATGTATAGTTACTTTAGATTGGGGCATTGGAGAGCCAGATGTATTAAGCGCAACAATTGATGTTGTTGATTCTGGGAATGAACCTAGTGGTAAGATTATTATTACTGAATCTGGAGGAACGCCTCCATACCAATATAGTATTGATGGTGGTATTGTATACACTTCAAATAATGTTTTTACAGATTTAAATTCTGGTAATTATGATGTGAGTATTTTAGATGTTAATGCATGTGTTTATACTAACACAGTTACAATTGATGAAATTAATGTAAATAACTCGATAACTAAAAACAGCCAAAATCAATTAAGTGTTAGCCTTAGTGGAGTTATTAGTTATCAATGGATTAATGTTGATACTAATACTAGAATACCAGGAGCAAATACAGATAGTTATACACCTACAGAGTCTGGTAATTATCAAGTAGAAATGGTAATTGATGATGGCGTTTCTAGTAAAAATTCTTTAATAAATAATTCAGCCAAAGCGCTTCAAACAGTTTTATCACCAGTAATAGAAGTTACTGTTTCTTCTTTATCTATTAATGATATAGATGATCATTCATTTAAAATTTATCCAAATCCAGCTACTAGTTCTATAACCTATTCTAACACTTTAGTTGGCGAGCATTATAAAATTTATAATCTTTTAGGACGTGAAGTTGGTAAAGGTGAAATGACACAAGCACTTAGTGTTTCTTCTTTAGCTAATGGTGTTTACATACTCAAAGTAGATAGTTATAAGCCTATAAAGTTTATTAAGGAATAAGTATATATCTAATACAACATATTCATAACTAAAAATGCGCCATGATTTTTAGAGTAAAGTCATGACGCATTTTTTGATACATTAATAATCTAATAGATTTGTTACGACTATATATTGAAAAATAGTACTAATATATGTTAGTTAACAAATGTTTAAATTTCAGTATTTTAACTAGTGATGCATCATTTCTTCTGAAAAATCAAACTATCTAATTCCAGATACTTTTCTTTCATAATACTTAAAGCAAAAGCTGCCGCTGAAGCAGTAAAGACAGAATAGTCTAGGGCACTTTTTAATTCAGTAGAGAAGGTCATGGATAAAGCAAAAATAAGAAGTAAAATGCCACTTAATTTTGCAAATAATTCGGTTTTAAACCAATAATTAAACAGATAGCAAAAACAATCTCTAGTGCAGTTGCTAAAATACCAATTATGGGAATTAAAGATTGAGGAAACCATGGGGTTATAAGTTGTGTGTATTCTAGAAAACTATCCCAAGTTCCCCAAGAAGATAAATCTTTGTGCCATAAGCCAAATCTATCAGCTACTGCAGATAAGAAACTAATAGCTAATGAATACCTTAAAAATAGTTTGATTATTTTATGAGTCATTATTTTGAGTTTTAAAGAGAGGATATTAATACCTCTTTTATAGTTTAATTTGAATTAATCATCTAAAGGCATATGTGTACTTACAGCTATTCTGTTCCATATATTAATAGTGCTTATAACCATTATAATTTGAGCAATTTCTTGGCTGGTAAAATGTTGCTCAATTAAACTGTAAGTAGTGTCTTTAACGCCGTTTTCATGAATGAGGGTAATATCTTCAGTTAGTTGCAGTACTGCTTTTTCGGCTTCAGTGAAAACTTGAGATTCATTCCAGGCATTTAATAAAAATAACCGTTTATGAGTTTCACCATCTTTTAAAGCTTCTTTAGTATGCATATTTATGCAAAAAGCACAATTATTAATTTGAGAAGCTCTCAGTTTTATTAAATGAATAAGGTTACTTGGTAAATTGGTTGTAGCTATATAGTTCTCTAAACCAAAAACCGCATTAAAAGCTTGAGGTTCTGTATTGTGAATACTTACTCTAGTTTGCATGTTGTTCTATATTTAAATTATAAAACAAAACTAGCAAGCACAAGTTGCTTAAAAATTAAGATACCTTAAGAAATAACTTGATGTCATTCAGACGAAGAATGAGGAAGAATCTATAATGAATGAGATTTCTCATCGTTCGTTCCTCTCTCTCGAAATAACATGTCTATGAATATCAGAAAGTAACTAATTTAAGTTATGTTGAACCCAAGTTATTTTGATTTTCTCAACTCGCTTAAATATTCTGGAGTTATATCTAAATATGAAGCAATCATGTATTGAGGTACACGCTGTGAGAAAGATTGTAATTGCGCAACAAAATCCTCATAGCGTTCTTTACTCCCCATTTTTGCGTAATGTTCGTTCTTGCGTTCAATAGCAATAAACATTCGTTCTGTAATTATCCTAAAAGCACGTTCTAGTTTAGGGATAGTTTTGTAGGCTTGTTCTAAATCCTCTTTGTTTATTTTTAGAACAGTTGTGTCTTCAAGTGCTTGAATGTAAACTTTAGATGGTTCTTTTAGAATAAAACTTTCCATGTTTGTTACCCACCAGTTTTCAATTCCAAAATGAATGATTTTTTCGTTGCCTTTTTCATCAATTTTAAAAACTCTTATCAGACCAGAAATAATAAAAAATTGGCTATTGCAAATAGCTCCTTCATTTAAAAGAAATTCTTTTTTCGAGTAAGTTTCAGCAGTGAGATATTTAAAAAAAATATTTAACTCTTCTTCTGAAAAAGAAACATATCTTTTAAAGTAATCAAGTAGTTGTTGCCTCATGATTTATAATTTGTTTCTATTCTCAATTTAGGCCATTGAATGAACCATCTTTTTTTATGAATCCTGTTATTGAAAGTTGTTAGATTGAAATTTGGTGTTGGTATCACTAAAAGACTAAATAAATCAACTAAACCATAAGGAGCAATAAGATGTATTTGATTATTACTGTTAAGTTTAATAGCTATTGAAGTTGCTGTTTCTGGCCAAAAAGAAATAGCGTCATAACAATTTGAATAAGGAGAATGGTTATTCTTAATATGCATTCTTGCTTGATTTTTAACAGACCAATTTAACTCTGGTTTTATATTTTGTAATTGCTGTTCTATTTCTAAATCGTACTTTTTACTTATGTTCAGTTCATTAAAGTAAATAATATCAATATCGTTAAGAGGGGTTCTGTTTTTATGATGCTTTACATCCCAAATTTTGTTTCTCACAAAACCAGCACCAATCCAACAATCATTTAATTCTAAATCTCTAACAATTTCAAGAATAGAGATCATCCATTCATCATTTTTAATGATATCTGTTAACTCTTTTTCTAATTTAGTAGACATTAATTTCAATTGACACTAATTAATCTTCAACCCTATTTTCATCAAAAGCAGAAGGTAATAGCTTTGGGATAAACTTTATAACTAGAGGTAATAAAAGAGCTCCACCTGGTAGCATAAAAATAGCTAAACTAGGAATTGATTTAAAGATGTCTAAAAGTTGCTCCTGTACTTTTTTCTGCTCTTCATCGTTTAAATTTCTAACACTAGATTGTGTTAATAATACCATTAGTTCTTTACTATCTTTAAGTTCTTTATATAAGCGCTTACTATTTCTAGAAATTAATTTGGTGACCATTTTACTAGAATTATTATAAAAACTCTGCACCAAATTTTTTGAGCTTAAAAGCGCTATGTTATCTTTATTCGTTGTATAAAACAAATTGACGGTTCCAATAGCTTCTTTAATGCGTTCTTTAGGTATGTTGAGGTCTGTACCCAATTTAATTAAGAAACGTTGTTCGGTTTTATCAATTTTTTTATCTGTCCAAGTAGCCATACAAGATAAATCTAGTATATAGCTTTTTTCTTGATGGCTAGTTATATTATTAATGACTTTTTGATATCCTAAAGGTGTACTATTGTTATAACGTAAAGACGATTCAAACAACCTGATTAAACTATTATCGTATTGATTTTTAACAGATTTAGAATTTAAAACATCTAAAATTATTGATTGAATTGCTGCTTCTAAGTTTTTAAGGTAGCCTATTGAAATAGATGCTGTTTTTAAATATTCTTGAAATGCTAAAACGTCTATGTACAGTAGTGCATTTATAATAAAATATTTAAAGTTTTTGGTAAGCGCGTTGGCATCAATTTGTGTACGCTTATGTATTATTTTTTCAAGCTGATCTGTTGTTTTTTTCTCTCCAAATAGCTCACTTATAAATGATGTTTTTAATTCATTTATAGCTTTATAAAAATCTATAACACTATCTATAAATGGTGTTTTTATTTTTGATTGATGATGTGTATATAAAAGCGCAATTAATAGGTTTATTTTAGAACGTTCTTCTTCTGAAAAATCTTCGCGCTCTACTAAGTCTAGTACAATTTTTAAGTTGCTGCCGTAAATAAAGCCACAAGTTCTTAAACTATCGTAGAAAGCAATGGTTTCTAAATTTAAAAACGCATTGTTTTTAGAAACTTCTTTAAATAACTTTTTTATCCAACCTGGAGCTGATGGATTCATAATTGATTGGTTAGTTTATATAAAGTTAAACCTTATTTATTTAAAAGTGAAGCTATATTAAAAAGTAGTTTCTAAAAGTTTAACTAAAGATTGTATCATTTCAGTTCCTTTTTGTAATTGATCTTTAGAAATGAATTCATTGGCTCTGTGCGCTTGCTTTATAGAACCGGGGCCACAAATAATACTTTCGTAACCAGCTTTAGAAAAGTAACCAGCTTCAGAAGCATATGATACAGTAGTCCAGTTGTAATTACCTGTAATGCGTCCTATTAAATCTATAGCATCAGAATCTTCACTGGTGTTGAGAGCATGAACAATTGGGTGATTTTCGGTTACATCAATTTTAAAACCAGAAAAAACGGGTTGTTGCTCTTTTTCTCTTTGTTTACAGTAATTTTTTAATTCTTCATAAATGGTTTCGGCACTATCTTGCGGTAAGCATCTAATATCTAAAGAAAGTGTTGTTTTATTAGCTATAATGTTAGGTGCTATACCTCCATTTATAGTTCCAACATGTAAAGAGGAGTGTGGAGGTGTAAAACGCTCATCAGTACTGCCAAAATCAATTAAACTATTCATTTTTTCTTCCGCCCAAATTACAATTTTAGCAGCTTCATGAACAGCACTAACTTCTTGTTTAATACGACTACTATGACCTTGAGAGCCATTAACAATAATATCTATTATATGGATACTTTTTTGACCAATTATTGGTTGTAGCATAGACGCTTCACCAATAATAGCATATTTGGGTGTTTCTGAATATGTTTTTTTAATATCCTCAATAAGTGAGGCTACACCTAAACAACCAATTTCCTCATCATACGTAAAAGCAAAATAAATAGGAGTTTTTAAATCAGCTTTCACCATTTCTGGTAAAGTGGCTAAACAACAAGATAAATAACCTTTCATGTCACAGCTACCGCGTGCATACAAATTACCATCTTCTTTTTCTATTAATTCAAATGGATTAGTTTCCCAAGGCTGCCCTTTTACAGGAACAACATCTGTATGACCAGATAAAATAACGCCACCATCTACAGAAGGACCAATTCTACAATGTAAAGAAGCTTTGGTATTATCTTCGTTAGGAACTAACGTAGTGGTAACACCAAAGCTTTCAATATAACTTTTTATCCAGTGGATGATTTCTAAATTATTTTCACCACCTAAAACAGGAAATGCAACTAATTTTTTAAGTATTTCTTGAGTTGTCATTAAGTGTGTTTAGTTTTTTCTTAGGTATGTGCTAACCTCTATAGCAACATCTTCCCAAGTTTTACTAACACCATCAGGACCTTTGTGTAAATCAAAACAAACTTTATTTAAGGCATCTAAAGCATCTAAAGCATTCCAATCTTTAAGATTCATAACACCTTTCATGGTAACACGTCTTTCTTCAGTAATAGACACTTCTAAAGGTAAATCGTGTGTAACACCATTCATTGTTAAAGAAGCAACGTATTTGTTGTCTGCTACTTTAATAGCTCCTTTTAAAAATTCTGTATCTAGCATAGTGCCAAAGAATGCATTTTTAATTTTTGCATCTCTTGTGTTGGTAGCATCATTAGTAAATAAACTACTAATTGGGATTGAGAATTCTAAATTGTTTAAAGCTTCTTGAGCAGAAGCTCCAGATTTAATATCAAAATTCACAATTTTAAATTCACCTCCAACACCTTTCTTTTCGGTAAATTTATAAGCCGTCCATTTAACTGAAGTAGCTTCAGGTTTTACCACAAATTTTTCTGTTTCAACAACTTCTGTTTCTGTAGTTTTTGTTTCTTTTTTCTCGTTTTTACAAGCAACAAGACTTAATGTTAAAGCAATTAATAGGAAGCTAATCTTTCTCATTTTTTTGATTGTTTTTATTCAACCGAAAGGTAATCAATATTAACATAACTACAAATACAGATATGACATATATCATATTTTGAAAGAAGCTTAGAAAGTAATTTTGTTATATAAAACTCAGGTATGTCAAGAGCATTAATAAACAAGTATAATATTGCGGGACCTCGTTATACGAGTTACCCGACAGTTCCTTATTGGAATCAAGGTACTTTTTCTTTAGAAAAATGGCAGAATTCTTTGATTACGTCTTTTAAAGAAAGTAATAAAAATAAAGGAATAAGCCTTTATATCCATTTACCCTTTTGTGAAAGTTTGTGCACGTTTTGTGGGTGTAATAAACGTATAACAAAGCAACATAGTGTGGAATCTCCATACATAAAAGCAGTTTTAAAAGAGTGGCAATTGTATTTACAATTGTTTAAGGAGAAACCAATAATAAAAGAGATGCATTTGGGAGGAGGAACCCCAACGTTTTTTAGTGCAGAGAATTTAGAGTACTTAATAAAGGGCATTTTAAAAGGTGCAGCGTTAGCTGATAATTATGAATTCAGTTTTGAAGGGCATCCAAATAATACAACAAGAGAGCATCTGCAAATCCTAAATGATTTAGGATTTAGAAGGGTGAGTTTTGGAGTTCAAGATTATAATGAAACGGTTCAAAAAGCAATTCATAGAGTGCAACCGTTTGAGAATGTAAAACGTGTTACTAAATGGGCTAGAGAGATTGGATATACATCGGTTGCTCATGATATTATTTTTGGGTTGCCTTTTCAAGAATTAGAGCATGTAAAAGCAACCATTTTAAAAACTAAAGAATTACTACCAGATAGATTAGCGTTTTATAGTTATGCTCATGTACCCTGGGTAAGAGGTAATGGGCAACGTGGGTTTAGTGATGAAAATTTACCTACTGCAGAATTGAAACGCTCTCAATATGAGTTAGGAAAAGAATTATTAGCAGAAGTAGGATACCATGAAATTGGTATGGATCATTTTGCTTTAAAAACAGATGCACTTTATAAGTCTATGGAAACAGGTGATCTACATAGAAACTTTATGGGATATACAGCATCAAAAACACAAGCAATGATTGGGTTAGGGGTTTCTTCTATTAGCGATAGTTGGTATGGGTTTTCGCAAAATGTAAAAGGCATAGAACAGTATTATCAGTTGCTAGAAAAAAATGTAATTCCAGTTTATAGAGGTCATATTCTAAATAATGAGGACTTAATTATTAGAATGCACATTCTTAATTTAATGTGTGGTTTTAAAACGGAATGGCATAAAGATGAACATAATTTCAATGAGCTTCCAGAAATTTTAATTAGGCTTAAAGAAATGGAAGTAGATGGACTACTCAATATTAATTCCAGAAGTATTGAGGTTACTAAAAAAGGCCAACCATTTGTTAGAAATATTTGTATGGCTTTCGATTTATTATTGCAAAGAAAACAACCAGATACACAGCTGTTTTCTATGACTGTATAACCTAAAAATAAAAGACATGAAGAAGATAATTGTACCAGTAGATTTTTCAGAATTTTCAGAATATGCTTTAAAAGCAGCTGCTAAATTGGCAAAAAAATACAACGGAGAAGTATTAGCATTACACATGTTAGAAATGCCAGAAATATTATTAACAAGTGGAGGAGAAGATCCTCAAAAAACTTTTTTTTTTGTAAAATTAGCAAAACAAAAGTTTAATGATTTTTTACAAAAAGACTTTTTAAAAGATATAAAAGTAACTCCTATTGTTAAACACTTAAAAGTATTTAGCGAAGTAAATGAAGAGGCAAAAAAATATGATGCTGATATTATAGTTATGGGTTCTCACGGTGTAAGTGGCGCTAAAGAATTTTTTGTTGGTTCAAATACAGAGAAAGTGGTAAGAAATGCCAAAATACCTGTATTAGTAATTAAGAATGATATAGCAGATGTTAATTTTGATATTATTGCAATGGGGTGTAGTTTTTCTGAAGAATGTATTGAGTCTTATTTGAAGGTAACAAAAATGTTTAATGAGATAGATACTAAATTGTATCTGGTACATGTAAATTGCCCCAATGATGGATTTAAAAGCTCTGTAGAAATAGAAAAACAAGTGGTTAATTTCTTTACTAAGGCAGAAAGGAATTTAGATAAACTGAAAGATGTTTACTATGTATCTGATTATACGGTTGAAGATGGTATTATAAATGGTGCTAATAAATTAGGTGCAGACCTAATTGTAATGCCTACACATGGTAGAAAAGGATTGGCGCATTTCTTTCAAGGTAGCATAGGGGAAGATATTGCAAATCATTCTATACTACCTGTAATGACGTTACGAATCTAGACATCAATAAAGTTTATTTAATTAATATTAGACAAGGCAAGGACATTAAAAAGGTTAGCTTTAGTTTTTAAGAAATCATATTCAATTTCTATGGCTTTTAATTTTGAATCTATTAGTTTAGATTCTCTTGAATTAACCAAAAACAAAGAACTTTCGCCTAAAAAAAACTTACGTTCTTCTGCCGATAAGAGTTTAGAGTAATCTGATACAATAGTCAATGTGAAATCGTTTTGTATACCATAGGAGTCTAATTCTTGATTAATGGCACTAATCTTATTTCTTAAACTCAACTTAGTGTTTTGTAAATCGAATTTAGTGTCTTGCAGTTTTATCTGTGCTAATTTTAAATCACCTCGTTCTTTTCTTAGAAACAATGGGAAATTAATGTTTAATCCACTTTTATATGCCGAAGAACTAAAGGAACGGGCTATTTCAGGTGTTTGCGATAAGAAATTGTATTGTAAATCTATTTGCGGCAATAAATTGTTGCGTTTAAGGCGTTTTTCAATATTTAAACTTTCAATTTTATAATTTAAAGATTGTAGCTTAGGATGTGTTTCAATATCGAAATTTTCAACATCTAAATTTGATGTTTTTAATACCGTATCGATAAGGTTAAAAGTATTCTCATCTGGAGATATAGTGTCTTTAACTTCAACAGGCGTGTCATTATCTAACCAAAGATAATTTGATAACTCTAATGTAGATTTTATATACTTTATTCTAGATTTTTCCAAGTTTAATTTTCTGTTGTTTAAAGTAATTCTGGCTTCTAGAGTATCAATAGCCGGTTTATCTCCAGCTTCATAACTCTTTTTTATACCATTAAAGCGCATTTCAGCATTTTCTAAAAAGCTTTCATATACATTTTTTTCGTTGTAATGTTTCAACCAGTTAAAATAGGTTTTGGTGGCTTCAAAAAGAATAGTATTTGCTAGTAGTTGTCTATCGGCTTTGGCTTGTTTTACGTATAATCTAGACTGTCTAAGCGTAGACATACGTTTATTAGTGAGTAGGCCTCTAGCTAATGGTATAGATACACCAGCACTATACAAACCATCAATTGGGACGTTGGCCTGACGATTTAAAAAATCCCCTGTGTTTTCTTCAAAATTTCCTTTAAATTCTATTCCAAACCAAACAGGAATTTTAAACGTAGCATTTAATCTGTCATAGTATTCAATCCCCTTAAACTTTTTTCTATCATAGTCTACTTCTAATTTAGGATCAAAAGCCCCGCGAGCTTTCATGAGTTTAGCTTCGCTTTCGTTTACAATTAAATTAGCTTGCTTAACAATAGGGTGAAAAGATTTAACGTAGCCTAAATATTCTTCAAGAGATAATACTGAAGGATCATTTTGAGCAGTAATGTTACTTATAAAGCACAATAGAATTACAAGTGATAATCTCATTTTTTATCTTTTTTTGAGGCGGTTTTATTTGTTTGTGGCTCATAATAATTAGGAGGGAAACTGTTTATTTGTCTCCATAATTCAAACCAAATTGGTACGTCTTCTAATAGAGCAATTGTTTTAGCGCCAGAACCAACTCTTATAGCATCTGGCCAGGTGTGATCTTCAGAATCTGGTGCTAATAAAACTCTATATTTTCCATTAGAGCTAATATACCTTTCAATAGCAACCACTTTAGCACCGTAAGTACCATATGATACGTTAGGCCAACCGCTAAAAATAATAGCTGGCCAACCATCAAATTGAATACGTACTTTTTCGCCTTTATGTATAAGTGGTAAATCTATTGGTCTTACAAAGGTTTCAACAGCCAAATCAATTTGTGAAGGCATAATACTTACTAATTCTTGGCCTTCTTTAAATGTGATACCAATACCACCAGTAAGCGCTCTGTTTATATAACCACTCTGAGGTGCTGTAACAAATAAAAGACTATTACGCCTTTTGTAATTAGAATAGGCGTTTTCTAGTTTGGTAACCTGAGCTTCTGTGTCGTACTGACTTGATTGTGCTGTAAACATATCACTTTGCGCTTTAGATATTTTATCACCATAAGACGCTTTAATTCTAGATAGTTCAATTTCAGCATTTATAACATTGTTTTTACTTGCCAGGTATTTATTTTCTTGTGAAACAAGTTTGGCTTGAGTTTCTTGCAATTTCAAACGTTTTTCTTCAACATCTTTTACTGCTTTTAAGCCTTCGGTTTGTAATGTTTTAATTCGGTTAAACTGTGTTTCTGCTATTTTTAGATTTGTTTTTGAAGCTTCTAAATCAATGCTATCACTTTTAACCTTTAAGTTGGCTTGTAATAATTTATTTCTTGTTTGTTCTAACTTTAGGCTTTGCTCATTTAATAGTGCAGATATTTGTCTGTTTAGTGCTTCAACTTTACTGTTGTAAGCTACTACAGATTGAGATTTAGCTACAATTTGGTCATTAGTTCTTTCAACTAATTTGTCATCAAAATAGTCGCTCTTTACTTCAGAAATTCTAAGAATTGTATCTCCTTTATTTACAAACACTCCTTCTTGTACAAACCATTCTTCTATACGCCCTGGTATTTGTGATTGTATGGCTTGTGGTCTTTGATTTGGCTTTAATGTAGTTACAATACCCTGTCCTGTAATATTTTGTGTCCATGGTAAAAATAGAACTATTAAAAGAATGATAGCAGCAGTTAATAGGAATCTATTAAAATACTTATAATATTCCCTATTCATAATCTTTTTACCAGACTTAAACTTATTTAAGTCTACTTTTTTATTTATTTGGTTATGAGATATATTTAGCATGACTAACTTTTTTTAATTTTACCATTAACTAAAGTGATGAGTTCACTGCATTTATTTATCCAGGCATTGCTACTACTTACTACAATAAGAGCCCATTCTCTATCTTTATGTGATAAGTAGTCTATAATAGCATTGGTTTCTTCTTCATTAAACCTGTCTAAAGCATCTTCAAGAATTAATACTTTGGGATTCTTTAATATGGCTCTAGCTAATACAATCTTTTTTGAGAGTGTAAAAGACATTTGCTTACCATCTGGGTAGAGTATGGTGTTTAGTCCGTTTTGTTGTTCTTTTATGAAAGTTATAAGACCAACAATTTTTAGTACATCGTAAATCTGTTCATCTGTAATAGTTGCATTCCCAAATGTTAGATTTTCTCTTATGGTACCTTCAAAAGGTGTTTCGTCTGAAAGAGATAGACCTAGTTGCGAACGGTAAAAGTTTATATGTAAACTTTCAATAGACATATCGTTTACATACACATTACCAGAAGTAGGTTGAATCACACCAGCTATAAGACGTAAAAGCGTAGATTTACCAGAACCACTTTCTCCTTTAATAAGGATTCTACTTTTTGAATTAATAGTTAAAGAGATGCTTCGTAATATATGTTTATCTCTATTGGATACTTCGTATGAAGTATTTTCTAATTCTATATTTAAACGCTTACTAAATTGAGGAGTTTCACCATCTTGTCTTTCTAATTCTTTATCTACAATTTGGCCTATTTTTTCTAAAGACGTTAAAGTATCATAAAACGATTCTAAACCAACAATAAGTTTTTCAACAGAGGCAATAACTAAGATGATAATAATTTCTGCTGCTACAAATTGCCCTATGTTCATTTCCTGATTTAGTACCAAGGCACCACCAATAAGCAGTAAACTTGCAGTAACAATAACTTTAAAACTAATCATCTGTATGAATTGCAGCCAAAGTACTTTAAAGTGACTCTCTCGTGCGGTTAAGTATTCATTAACAAGGTGATCATTTTTGTTTATGCCCAAACTTGTACTACCAGATAATTTGAAACTTATGACTGAACGTGCTATTTCTTGAATCCAATGTGCTACTCTATATTTACTCTTTGATTCCTTTAGACTAGTATCTAGGCCTTTTTGAGCAGTAAACTTGAATACCACAAAAATTAGAACCAGAAGTAGTAATCCAAAAATTATAAAAAACGGATGGTAAAAAGACAGTAGAATTAAAGCAAATAAAATCTGCAATACTGCTTTTGGTACATCAATTAATATTTTTGATAAACTTTTTTGAATAGTTAAGGTGTCAAAAAAACGATTGGCTAATTCTGGTGGGTAGTAATTACGTAGTTCAGCCATCTTTATTTTTGGAAACCTGTAGGCCAATTCAAAAGAAGATCGCGTAAAAATACGCTGTTGAATGGTTTCAATAATTCTTAATTGCATGAGTTGTAAACTTCCAGAGAAGGCTACCCCAAGCGTAACAAGAATGACTAAAATTATCCAAGATGTTGATATTTGAGCACCTTGGATTAAGTTTATAATAGCTTGAATTCCAAGAGGAAGCGATAAGGCTACAACTCCATCAAAAATAGCATAATAGAATATTTGTAATATATCTCTTTTTTCTAATTGAAATAAACCTAATAAACGTTTTACTGGACTCATAGGAGTGTTTTTCATTGAGCTATGTTTAGGGCATTAAAAACTAAGTTTTTATAAAAATCTACTGGTGTTACACCTATTTTGCAATCTGTTATTGATTTAAAATGATCTTTTAGGAAATGTTGATGTAGGCTTCCTTCTATAATTGTACTCGCTAAACTAGAAGGGTATTGGTAACTTGGACTTAAATCTTTTATCATATCTCTAAGCCTATGTACAATGCGTTTGTATATCACAAAATATCCATCTTTGTTTTCTTGATCGACTTCTTTTGTTAAGAAAGATTTTGAGTTTTCGTTAACTATAATTCTATTTAGAACAACTTCGTTTATATGCGAAAATTTAGAATCTTCTTTAATATTTCTAGCAACTATTTCAATGGCCTTTTTTAGTTTGTCCGTTGCATTTAAACTATGCGTTTCAAACACTAATTGATACTCAATCCATGCCCAGTACCAAGAAGAAAGATAGACTAGCAGTTTATGTTTACTTTCAAAATATCTATAAATAGAACTTTCGTTAGAACCAATTAGAGTACCAAGCTTTTTAAATGTGAACGCTTCAAAACCAATATCATCAATTAAAATGATACTGTGTTCAACAATTCGTTTACCTAAATCTGAAGATTCAGGATCTTTTACAAAGATTTTATCGGGGACTACAATTTTTAAGTTTGAAAGTAATTTGTCCATATTTAATACATTTGAGTGCTAAATTAATAGTAATACTATTAAAATTGTAAATAAAGCTATCAATATTACTAATGATACCTATAAGATTTTATTATGAGTTATCATTTTTACAGGGAAATATAAGCCTGATTTAAAAGGTGTTTCCTAAAATTACCATTCTTTATCTTTTATTTACAGTATTTGTGTTTACGTGTGGTTTTATTTTTGCTGTATACTTAAAATTTATATAAAATGAAAAAAAGAGCATTAATAATAGGAGGAAGCAGTGGTATAGGCAAAGCCACAGCTCAAAATTTACTAGCAGAAGGTGTAGAAGTACATGTTGTTGGTACTAATCAGGATAAATTATCTAATTTCAAAAATGAAGCTAGTGATAACTTACAAATTCATAAAGTTGATATTACTAATGAAAAAGAAGTTGAAGCTTTAAACAGTGAGATTAACCAGTTTGATAATTTAGATTATTTGGTAAACGCTTCAGGCGTTTTTGGACCTAAATCTTTCTTAGATCATTCCAAGGAAGATTATAACAAATATTTAGATTTAAATAGAGGTTTCTTTTTTATAACACAAGCAGCTGCAAAAAAAATGAAAGAAACTGAAGGAGGCGCTATCGTTAATGTTGGTTCTATGTGGGCTAAACAAGCTGTTAAAGCAACACCATCTTCTGCGTATTCAATGCAAAAAGCAGGGTTACATAGTTTAACACAACATTTGGCTATGGAACTTGCAGATGATAAAATTAGAGTAAATGCTGTGTCTCCAGCAGTAGTAGAAACACCTGTATATGAAAGTGTTTTTGGAGGAAAAGAAGAAGCACATGATGCTTTACAAAATTTTCACGGATTTCATCCAATAGGAAGAAATGGAAAAGCGCAAGATGTTGCAGATACTATAAGTTATTTACTATCTGATAAAGCATCATGGGTAACAGGCGCAATTTGGGATACAGACGGAGGTGTAATGTCTGGTAGAAATTAAAAACAACTATTAAACATTATTCTATGTATGATATCAATCATTTAAAAAAATTAGGTAAATTGGGTAGTAATGCTGAAAAAGCAATGACAGCATTTCAATCTCTAGATAAAGAAGCTTTAGCAGATGGGGCTATTCCTAAGAAATATAAGGAATTAATAGCTTTGGCTGTAGCATTAACAACGCAATGCCCATATTGCCTTGAGATTCATAAGAAACATGCAGTTGAGGCTGGTGCAACTGAAGAAGAACTTGCAGAAGTTACCTTTGTTGCTGCCGCTTTAAGGGCAGGAGCGGCCGTTGTACACGGTACGCATTTGATGAGTTAATTTTAATGAAAATTAAACAATTAAAATATATAATAATTGGGGCTGGTGTTTCAGGTTTAACATCAGCCTATCAATTATTTCAGAGAGGAGAAACCGACTTCGTAGTTCTTGAAGGACGTGATCGTATAGGCGGCAGAGTATTAACTAAAAATAATATTGATTTAGGACCAGCATGGTTTCAATCGGTTCACGAAAATGTATCACAACTTCTACAACATTTAAACATTGATAGATTTAATCAATATTCTAAAGGAAAGAATGTATTAGTATATAATACAATGGCACCAGCTCATTATTTTGAAAGTGATCAAAGTCAACCTTCTGCATATAGAATTTCTGGAGGATCTGAGCATTTAATAGAAAAATTAGCTACTCCAATTTTCAAAAAAATACAATTAAATGCTATAGTTAAACAAATAAGTGAAGTTGATAATAAAGTTTTAGTATCAACTGAAAAAGAAGAATATATAGCAGAAAAGTTAATAGTTACCTTGCCACCTAAACTCGCCGTTAAATTAAAATACATTCCAGAATTGCCGCCAACATTAATCAATGCTATGACACATACGCATACATGGATGAGCAATGCTATAAAAGTGGGCATAAGTTATAAAACACCGTTTTGGAGAGCACAAGGATTCTCAGGAACAGTGATTGGGCAAATAGGGTCAGTAACAGAGTTATATGATCATACCAATGCCAGAGAAACAAAGTTTAGTTTAATGGGGTTTATTAATGAAGGGTTACGTGATGTTTCGTTTGAAGATAGAAAGGAGCGTATTTTAAATTACCTTGAAACATATTTAGGGGCTAAGGTGAGAGATTATTTAAAGTATGATGAAAAAGATTGGTCTAAAGATGTATTTACTAGTTGTGAAAACTTGAAATCTGTATATATGTCACCACAATACGGTAATCCTGTTTTTAATAATTTTTATATGAATAATAAACTGTTTTTTTCAGGAACAGAAACATCACCAGTTTATGGCGGGTATTTAGATGGTGCTGTTTATAGTGGGATACGAGCTGCCAACTATATTATAGATAAATAGTCTAACTTTGTATAAAACCCTAATATTGGTAGTACTTAATGGAAATAGAGCAATACCACCTTCATAAAGAACACCCCGAGAAATTACAGTTTGAAGTCTATGATTTAGAACAATACTTAAAAAATAGTGGTGAACATGCTTTACTACCACATACACATAGTTACTACCAAATCCTATGGATTTTTAACGAAGGCGGTGTTCATTTTGTAGATTTTGACGCTTATGAAGTAAAGGCGAACACCATTTTTTTTATATCTAAGAATCAAATTCATTATTTTGATAAGAATGCTACACATAAAGGTATTATCATTCATTTTAATGAAAACTTTTTAATGCATTCAGATGTTGATATTTTCTTAAAATATACAGTGTTTAATAACCAACAAAGATCATTTCATGTGTTAAAAGGGGAAACCATAGATTTAGCGCATTCTTATATGAACCTGATTAAGATGGAATTATCTAATAGGGATGAATTTGGATATAAGCACGTTATTAGAAATTTACTGAAGTCTTTTTTAATAGTTCTAGAACGATTGCATTGTAAAACGAACCAAGAGTCTATTAAGTTTTATGATTCTTATGAACTTCAATATTTACAATTTAGAGATTTGTTAGAAACACATTATTCAGAGAATTATTCGGTTGCTAATTTTGCTAGTAAACTTAATATTTCGTCTAAAACACTAAATACTATCACGCATTCGGTGGTTTCAAAAACGCCCTCAGAACTTATTTCAGAACGTATCATCTTAGAAGCAAAACGCTTATTATCTTTTACAGATTTAAAAATTAATGAAATAGCTTATAAATTAGGTTTTGAAGATGCTTCGTATTTTGTAAAGTATTTTAAACGACATGTAAAAAAATCGCCTTCAGAATATAGATTGATAATTGGCTAAACTTTAATGACAATTTATAGTGCTATCAACCATATCATAAACTGGAGAAGGAGAAATATATGGAATGCCTAGACCAAGTCCTCTAATAATAAATAAAACACCAATTATAACAACAAAAACAGGAATAGCTTTTTGTATTTTTTGCCTAGTAACACCTTTAAGAAAATGGCTAGCATAAATTGCAGTAGTCATTAGAGGAATGGTGCCCAAACCAAAAACAGTCATATATAAACTGCCTTGTAACGCATTACCCCCAGAAATAGCTCCAAATACTGCCAGATACACTAAACCACAGGGTAAAAAGCCGTTTAAAAATCCAATGGTTAAAAATGTATCGGCAGATTTTCTTTTTAAAGCACTGCCCAATGCAGATTTAACTCTAGAAATTAATTTGTAAATAGGTTTAGAAATGTTGTAGTTGTTTAGTTTGTGCTGCGGAATTAATACAAAAACTATCATTACAACACCAATAATAATAGATAGTTGTTGTTGAAACCCAAATAAATAAAGGCTCTTTCCAATAAGACCAAATACCAACCCGATAATACTATAAGTTAAAAGCCGTCCGAAATGGTAGGCAGTAATTTGAGATGCTTTTTTTACCGCATTTGTTCTATTTACAGGAAGCATAAAGGCAATAGGACCGCACATACCTATGCAGTGAAAACTACCCAAAATTCCAAAAATAAATGCAGAAACTAACATACTAATAGTTTATAGATTCTTTAAATAAATAAGATTTTCCATTATATTGCCAATCAATTTTAATGTTCCAACGACCATCCAACAAACGGGAGTCAGGTATGAGCAAAAGTGGATTAGATAATGAAATGGTACTTTCATAATCTAGTTGTTTGTTAGATGGTCTGTATAGGAACACTTTTCCAGATATTTTCTTAAAATCTATATTACTAGGAAACATAATAGTTAAACCTTCTTCTGTTTTCTTATAAGTAATATTTTGTAATAAATTTTTAGCATTCTTAAGCTTATTAATGTCTTTTTGATAGGTCAATTCTTCGGCATAATAATCTTCAGTTACCAAATCGTGATTATAATTATCATCAACACTCATAATTATTATGAAATAGAGAATAAATACAATAAACCCAATAAAAGCTACTACAATTCCTGTACCCCAATTTAGTTTCATGATTCTTATTTTTTGTCATTCTGAACTTGTTTCAGAATCTCGTTAATTTTATTGTTTAATGGCATTCCCTTTCGGGTCAGGCTTTCGGCAGTCGCTTCCCGAAACTTCGGGAGAGCTTCAACAAATGCCTCAATCCTTAATGCGATTTTCTATACTTTTATGGTTGTGGGTTAATGATCAAAATCAGCTTATTATTATCAACCAATAACCCTACAACCACACCAACTAAAAACCCTATTTATAACTTCTAGGGCCTAAAAAATTAGCCGTACAAGTTTCAATTAACGTTTCTCCTGCATAAACACCAATTTTAATCTTATTTCTATCTCCACTTAAAGCCGCATTATTAATTTCAATAAATAAAGTGCCTTCTGCAATGCCTTGGCTTGGGACAATAAAATCTTTACTTGTTGAAACTAGTTTTAAATGACCTTTGTGAGATAATAATTTAAGGGTTACATCTTCAATATTATTTGTAGTTTTATTCACTAGTTTATAAGTGAATACATTACTAATTATATTATTTTCTTTGTGTTCATACAATTGTCCTGGTAGTCTTAAAACATTGGCTTCAACATCATTTCTCAAAAAAAACATTCCTGTTAAAATTCCAATTAAAATTAAAAGAACAGCTATATAGCCTTTTATTCTTGCAGTCAATTTAAAAGGTACTTTATTTTTTATGTTTTCTTCACTAGCGTAACGTATCAATCCTCTAGGAAGATTAATACTCTCCATAATATGATCGCATTCATCAATACAGGCAGTGCAGTTAACGCATTCTAATTGTGTGCCGTTTCTAATGTCTATACCTGTAGGACAAACATTTACACATTGAAAACAATCAATACAATCGCCATGTCCAAGTGCTTCTCTATCTTCATTTTTTCTAATTTTTTTTCTACCGTTTGTACTTTCACCACGTTTATAATCATAAGCAACAACCACAGATTTTGTGTCTAAAAGAACACCTTGTAACCTACCATAAGGACAAGCAATAACACAAACTTGTTCTCTAAACCAGGCAAATATAAAGTAGAACACTGCCGTAAAAATTATTAACGGAATAAGCGTGCCTATGTGGTTAAAAGGCCCATCAGTGATATATTTAATTAGCCTATCACTACCTATTAAATAGGCTAAAAACACATTAGCAATTAAAAATGAAATGATCAAAAATATAGCAAGCTTAAGCCCTTTTTTTCTTATTTTTTCGGCATTCCAAGGTTGTCTGTTCAAACGCATTTGTTTGCCTCTATCTCCTTCAATCCAATATTCAATTCTTCGGAAAACCATTTCCATAAAAATAGTTTGCGGGCAAATCCACCCACAAAAAATACGTCCAAAAGCCACTGTGAAAAGAGTGATAAAAACAACTCCAATAATCATTGAAATAACAAACAAATGAAAGTCTTGAGGCCAAAACGGAAAGCCAAAAATATTGAAACGTCTCTCTAGTACATTGAACAATAAAAACTGATTACCATTTACTTTAATAAAAGGTGATGAAAAAAGGAATATCAATAAAAAATAGCTGACCCATTTACGGTACTCATAAAACACACCCTTTGGCTTTTTTGGATACACCCAAGCACGTTTACCTTCTTCGGTAATAGTGCTTATTGAATCTCTAAATATTTCGTTTTCTGGGGTTTCCAAGTGATTACTTTTTAAAGTCTATTTTCTAAAATTGTGTTCTTGTTAACCTGAACTTGTTTTAGGTTCTCATAATCATTAATAATATATCATGAGATTCTGAAACAAGTTCAGAATGACAATTTTTCAAAGCTTTTCTACTATTTAGTTTATTTGCGTTGAGTCAATTAAGGTTTCTTTTGGTACATCAACTCCTATAGTTTTATTTATCCAAACATCACCTTCAGGAGCTTTAGGATTTGCAGGTATTGTACCTTGTAAACTCAATACAAAACTTGATACTTGTGCAATTTGTGATGGTTTTAATTGTGCTTTCCATGCAATCATGCCTTTACCAGAACGCCCTCCTTCAGAAACTGTTTTAAAAACATTTTTAATACCACCACCTAAAACCCAATGTTCATCAGTTAGATTAGGACCAATACCACCGCCACCGTCTGCCATATGACATGCTATACAGTTTGTGTTAAATATATCTTTACCAGCATTTAAATCTCCAGCGTCTGTTAGTAATGTTACAGTATTAATGTCAACTAGGTCTTTGGCCGTTTTTTTGTATGCTTCAATGGCTACTTTGGCTTCGGCAAGTTCAGTTTCTAATTCATCAATTTGTCCAGGTCCATCAAACATGTGATATCTTACGAGATAAACTGCAGCAAAAAAGATGCTTATATAGAAGCCCCACAACCACCAAGGAGGTAAGTTGTTATCTAGCTCTCTAATACCATCATAATTATGGTCTAGAACTATTTCGCTCTCTTCTTCAATTGGTTTTTGATCTAGTAATTTATTGTAAGCTTTCTTAAACCATGTAAATTGATATGCTTTCTCTTTATCGGCTAAAAATTTAGCTTTAGCCTCTTCATCCATTTTATGAAGCATCACATTTTCTAGAGCGCCAACAATGGCTTCAATAGCAATTAAAATTAAAAGCACTAAAAAGAGAAATAGTAGTACAACAGGATATTCTATAAACGCTGGCTTTTCACCAGAGTCTACAAATAATTCTACAACTCCGAAGATAATGAAGAATACTACGGGTACTCTTGCCCAAGATGGAAAAAGTTTTCTCATAATGTTTGGTCTTTTTGGTTATCTAATGGAATATTACTAACAGTTTTTATATAGTCTTTTTTTGCGGTTACAACCCACCAAAACAGCGCTACAAAAAAGATAAAAAAGATAAGTAAGGAGATGATAGGGTAGACCTCTACTCCCGTGATACTCTCCATATGATTTTTTACAAATTTCAACATAGTTTTAAGTTTTCATGGTTATTATTCAGAATCAACTTTAATGTCTGTTCCTAAACGTTGTAAATAAGCAATTAAGGCTACAATTTCTCTGTTTTTCATTTCTACAAAATCTTCACCGTTTTCTGCTGCATACTTTTTATTTGCTTCATAGTTTTTAGCAAAGTCTGGATCTGAATATAGATTCTTTTCAATTTGAGCTCCCTGTTCTAACATGTTTTGTTGTGCATTGGCAATCTCTTCATCTGAATAGGGTACCCCTAAAGATACCATTGCTTCCATTTTAGCTTCGGTTTGAGATTTATCAAGTGTACTAGATGAACCTGTAATCAACCAAGGGTAACGTGGCATAATAGAACCAGACGAGGTGCTTTGAGGATCATACATGTGGTTAAAGTGCCAATTATCTGAATATTTACCTCCCAGACGGTGTAAGTCTGGACCAGTACGTTTACTTCCCCAAAGGAACGGATGATCATATACAAACTCACCTGCCTTAGAGTATTCTCCATAACGTTCTACTTCACTTCTAAAAGGCCTAATCATTTGTGAGTGACAACCAACACACCCTTCACGAATGTAAATGTCTCTTCCTTCTAACTCTAATGGTGTATATGGTTTCACACTGGCTATAGTTGGAATATTTGACTTCACCATAATGGTTGGTACAATTTGAATAATACCACCAATTAAAATGGCTACTGTAGCAAGAATGGTTAATTGAATAGGTCTGCGTTCTAACCAAGTATGCCATCCTTCACTAGCAGTACGTCTTTTAGTAACGCGTTCTAATGCTGGTGCTTCAGCAAGCTCATCAGTTACTTTGTTGCCTTTTTTAATGGTCGCCCACACATTGTATACAGATATTAACATACCAATTACATACATACTACCACCAATGGCACGCATCCAATACATTGGTATAATTTCAGTAACAGTTTCTAAGAAGTTTCCATATACTAAAGTACCATCAGGATTAAATTGTTTCCACATACTAGCTTGAGTAAAACCAGCAACGTACATTGGTAATGCATAAATAATGATACCTAAGGTGCCTAACCAGAAATGTAGGTTGGCCAGTGGTAATGAATGTAATTTTGTTTTGAATAGTCGTGGTACTAAATAATAAATCATACCAAAAGCCATAAAGCCATTCCAAGCTAAAGCGCCAACATGTACGTGAGCAATAATCCAATCTGTAAAGTGCGCAATGGCATTTACGTTTTTAAGAGATAGGGTAGGGCCTTCAAATGTTGCCATACCATAACCAGTAATAGCAACCACCATGAATTTTAAAACAGGATCTGTTCTTACTTTATCCCATGCGCCACGTAAGGTTAATAAACCATTTATCATACCACCCCAAGATGGCATTAGTAACATTATAGAGAATGTGACACCTAAGTTTTGTGCCCATTCTGGTAAAGCAGTGTATAATAAATGATGCGGTCCTGCCCAGATGTATATAAATATTAACGACCAGAAGTGCACAATAGATAATCTATAAGAGTATACAGGTCTGTTGGCGGCTTTAGGAACAAAGTAGTACATCAATCCTAAGAACGGAGTGGTAAGGAAAAACGCTACCGCATTATGGCCATACCACCATTGTACCAATGCGTCTTGAACACCAGCATATACCGAATAACTTTTCATGGCACTAACCGGTAATTCTAAACTATTAAAAATATGAAGTACGGCAACCGTAACAAAGGTGGCTATGTAGAACCAAACGGCAACATATAAATGGCGTTGTCTTCGTTTTAAAATGGTCCAAATCATGTTTACACCAAACACCACCCAAACTAATGCAATGGCAATATCTATAGGCCACTCCAACTCAGCATATTCTTTTGATGTTGTATAGCCTAATGGTAATGATATAGCTGCGGCAACAATAATAAGTTGCCACCCCCAAAAGTTAATGTTACTTAAAAGGTCGCTAGCCATACGGGTTTTTAGGAGTCGTTGTAATGAATAATACACCCCAGCAAACATAGCGTTACCAACAAATGCAAAAATTACGGCATTAGTATGTAAAGGTCTTAAGCGACCAAAACTAAGCCATGAAATACCATCTGTTAGGTTTGGGAATAAAAACATAAAGGCTAGTAATAATCCTACCAGCATACCAACAACCCCAAAAATTATTGTGGCGTAAATGAACTTTGTAACGATTTTATTATCGTAATGAAATTGTTGCACCTCCATAATTTGTTCTTAATCTTTTTTGGTTAGTATTGATTTATTTGATTTTTCTTTAATTAGTTCATCTTCAAAAAGCATTCGTACCGAAGGCGTATAATTATCATCATATTGCCCGCTTTTAACGGCCAAAATGAAGGCTATAAAGAAACCCACAGCTACAACTATACTTATAGCTAATAAAACATATATAACACTCATACCTAATTGAAGTTATGGGTCAAAAGTACTTTCAACCTTTTTTGTAAAAAATGATATTTATCATGTTTCATTTTATATCTTTTTTGGGCGTTACCACGCTTGTATTTCGACTCCGCTCAATAAACACGTGGTCGGGCTTTCGCAAGTCGCTCTCTACGAGGAGCTCCAACAATTGCTCAATCCCTAACGCATCTATCCGCTAAAACCAATCTTAATTTCTATCTCAATTTTCTGCTAATAATGTTGGTGCAAATGGTGGTAAATATCACAATACTAATAGAGCTTAATGGCATTAAAATAGCGGCGACTACAGGAGCCAATTGTCCTGTAACAGCAAAATAAAGCCCTATGATATTATAGATAAATGAGAGTACGAAACTCCATTTTATAATCTTTATAGCCGATTTGGATATTTTTAAATAGTTAGATAATTCATTGAATTTGGAGGCATCTAAAATGGCATCACATGCTGGTGAAAACACATTCACATTTTCAGAAATAGCGATGCCTACATTACTTTGAGCTAAGGCTCCGGCATCATTTAGTCCGTCTCCTATCATGAGTACATTAGCACCTTCACTTTGGTGATATTCAATGTATTCTAGTTTATCTTCTGGTTTCTGGTTGAATAACAGTTTAGTTTTAGGAGGTAGTAACTTGGTTAAGTTGTCTTTTTCACCTTCATTGTCACCAGAGAGAATGGCTAAATCATAGTCTTTTTTAAGTACGTTGAATAATTGTGATAACCCTTTTCTATAAGCGTTATAAAAAGTAAACTTACCCTTATATATATTGTTGGTACTAACATGAACAGTAGTATTTAGGGTAGTTGTTTCTTCTGATTGTCCTACAAAGGAAGCTGCTCCAACTTTTATGTATTCCTCTTTATATTGAGCTTCAATGCCTTTACCTGTATGTTCTTGGTAATCATTTAAAGTAATAATATCCTGATCTTTTAAAAGCTGATATAGAGACCTGCTTAGCGGGTGGTTAGAACCTCTCAAAGTGCTTTTTAATAAAGACTCTTCTAATGAAGAAAACGCTTCACCATCATAATTTATTGAGGCTTCTTTATTGGAAGTTATGGTTCCTGTTTTATCAAAAATAATGGTATCTATCTTAGCTAATTGCTCAATGACGCCAGCGTTTTTTAAATAGAATTTTTTCTTTCCAAGTATGCGTAGAATATTCCCAAAAGTAAAAGGAGCTGATAACGCAATAGCACACGGGCATGCAATAATTAATACTGCAGTAAATACATTAATTGCTTTACTAGAATCTATTAAAAACCAATACCCAGTTGCAATAAATGCAATAAGTAGAATGGCAATGGTAAAGTTTTTACTAATGCTATTAGTTAATGTTGTATATGATGATTCTTTATCTTTTTTAAAGACATCATTACTCCAAAGTTGGGTGAGGTAACTCTGTTCTACAGATTTTAAAACATCTACTTCAATAGTACCATTTATCTGTTTACCACCAGCAAACAATTTATCTCCAGATTGTTTAGTGATCGTTTTAGATTCGCCAGTTACAAAACTGTAATCAATATGAGCGTTTCCTTTAATTAAAATACAATCAACAGGAATGAGTTCTTCGTTTCTAATAAGTAATCTATCTCCTTTTTTAATATCATAAACCTGAATAGATTCTTCTTTGTCTTCATCAGTGATTTTGGTAATTCCTATTGGGAAATAAGATTTATAATCACGTTCAAAAGACAAGAATGTATAGGTTTTTTGTTGAAAAAACTTCCCTACTAGTAAAAAGAAAATAAGTCCTGTTAAGCTATCAAAAAAACCAGAGCCAATGTCTAATATTATTTCAGCAGAACTTCTAATAAATAGTACTGCAGCTCCTAGAGCAATGGGCACATCAATGTTCAATATTTTTGATCGCAATCCTTTAAAGGCTGAAATAAAATAATCTTGTGCCGAATAGAATACTACTGGTAAACTGTAAATAAACATTAACCACCTAAACAGGTGTTTGTATTTTTCAAGCCAAAATTCACCTACTTCAAAATACTCAGGGAAGGATAAAAACATCACATTTCCAAAGGCAAAACCAGCTACTCCTAATTTATAAATTAAGGAACGTTCTGTCTTCTTTTTACCAACACTGTAATCTTCTAAAGTTATATACGGTTCGTATCCAATACTACTTAAAAGAATTACTAATTCTTTGAGAGTGGTTTTTTGCGAGTTATAAGTAACCCTAACTGTCTTCTTTCCAAAGTTTACTATTGATGCATTGACACTGTTGTTTAATTTATTGAGATTTTCTAAAATCCAGATACAAGAACTACAGTGTATATGCGGAATATATAAATTAACAATTTGTATATCATCGTTATTAAACTCTAACAGTTGCTCAACAATTTTGTTGTTTTCTAAAAAAATATATTTGCCAACCACCTCTTTTGGAGTAGCTCCAGGAGCCTTCTGTAAATCGTAATAACAAGTTAAATTGTTTGCGGAAAATATTTCATATACGGTTTTGCAACCATTACAGCAAAATGGTTTATCATCATAAGAGATATTAGCAGATGTTGCATCTAACCCACAGTGGAAACATGTTTTATATTCCATAATATTTGCTCTTTTTACCTTAATGCAAAAGTCCCAAATGATGCCTCTTTAAAATATGATATTTGTCATGTTTTACGTATTTTTACCTATAAGCAAATAGTTGATTATGAGTAAGTGCGAACAATGTATTGTTAAACAGTTTAATTCTCTTAAATCATTGACTAAAGATGAGTTAGTTAGAATTTCAGCTTGTAAAACGTCTAAAATTATAAAGAAAGGAGAAGTGATTTTTGAAGAGGGAGATATGCTAAATGGTGTTTATTGTGTAAAAGATGGTATTTGTAAACTCACTAAATTGAGTGAAAACGGTAAAGATCAAATAGTAAAAATGGTGGTTAAGGGAGACTTGCTTGGGCAACGTTCTATTGTAAGTGATGAACGTTCTAATTTGCAAGCAACTGCTTTAAACGATATGGAAGTCTGTTTTATCCCTAAAAGTGAAATTTTGGCAGATCTTCATAAAAACCCAGATTTCACGTTCGATGTACTTAAAAATATGGCTCATGATTTAAAGGAAGCTGATGATGTTATTGTAAACATGGCTCAAAAATCTGTAAAACAGCGTTTAGCAGAGACATTGCTTTATATTCATGATAATTTTGGAGTGAATCAAGATGGAGCACTAAGTGTTTTACTATCAAGAGAAGATTATGCTAATATAGTTGGTACTGCTACAGAATCTGCGATAAGAGTCTTATCACAATTTAAAAAAGAAGGATTAATATCTACACTTGGCAAGCATATTAAGATTGAAGACGTTTCGGCTTTAAAACGAGTAGAATAATTTTCAATAATAATTTCATGTTAAAGTATAGATAAATCTAATACATCAATGCAGTCGTTTCAATGAAAATATAGTATTTTTATTGAGCTATGAATGCTAATAAAACGTTACGTAAAGGCTTTGTTTTTAAAAAATATGAAAAGCCGTATCAATCACCTTTTGATAAACTTTTTGAAATATTTAAAGAACTCATTACCCATACTTCGGGAGATTTTGATGAAGCTATAGATTGGTTAAGAGAACTTGATAAGGAATATAAACTTACCACAGCAGAATATACCATTGATGATTTTATTGAAGATCTTAAAAAGAAAGGCTATTTAAAAGAGGAAATAGACCCTAATGGAGATCCTTCATTAGCTATTACAGCAAAAACCGAAAGAGCTATACGTCAGCAAGCACTAGATCAAATTTTTGGAAAGATTAAGCGAAGTGGACAAGGAAATCATAAAAGTAAGGGGCAAGGTATAGGTGATGAACATACTGGAGACTTTAGAGGTTATCAATTTGGAGATTCGCTTGATAAAGTATCCATGACTGAAAGTTTAAAGAATGCGCAGATTAATCATGGTATTTCAGATTTTACCTTATCTGAGAATGATTTGGTAGTTGAAGAAACATTACACAAATCTCAAATGAGTACAGTGCTAATGATAGATATTAGCCATAGTATGATTTTGTATGGCGAAGATAGAATTACACCAGCTAAAAAGGTAGCTATGGCGTTAGCAGAATTAATTACTACCAGATACCCAAAAGATACGCTAGATATTTTAGTATTTGGTAATGATGCATGGCGTATAGAAATCAAAGATTTACCTTATTTAAAAGTTGGACCTTATCATACAAATACTGTGGCTGGTTTAGAGTTAGCAATGGACTTATTAAGACGTAAACGAAACACCAACAAGCAAATTTTTATGATTACAGATGGTAAACCTAGTTGTTTGCGTTTACCAGACGGACAATATTATAAGAACAGTATGGGGTTAGATGAACACATAGTCAATAAATGTTACATGATGGCACAACAAGCCAGAAAATTGCATATTCCAATAACAACCTTTATGATTGCAAGAGATGAATATTTGATGCAGTTTGTTAGAGAGTTTACGCATGCCAATCAAGGAAAAGCGTTTTACACTGGGATAAAAGGATTAGGAGAAATGATTTTTGAAGATTACGAAACGAATAGAAAAAAAAGAATAAGAGGTTAAGTTATTATAGTCAAAGCTCCTCTCTTATTTTAAGGGAGGTGGATTCCGATGATAATCGGAATTCGGAGGGTTAAAAACATGAGTAAAAGACACATACATTAAAACATTTAAAAGGAAAAAGAGCTGAGCTAAGAAAATCAATGACTCCTGCTGAAGCTTATTTGTGGAAACATATAAAAGCTAGACAATTTGAAGGAAGGCGATTTAATAGACAACACAGCATTAAAAATTATATAGTTGATTTTTATTGTGCTAAAGAAAAATTAATTATAGAGCTCGATGGAGAAGTGCACAATAATGCTTTAGCTCAAGAAAAAGATGAGGAAAGAACAAAATATTTAGAATCATTTGGGTATACAGTAATCAGATTTGAAAATAAAATGGTATTTGAAAATTTAGCGTCTGTATTTACAGAAATAAGAAATAATTTTAAGTAAAACTCCTCTTTCTTCCGATTTTTAAATGAAATCAGAATTCATTCTCCTCTTAAATTTAAGAGGAGAGCCAAGAAAGAGCAAGTTTTAAATTGAATGACTAATCGCAGTTCCTCCCTTGTTTTAAGGGAGGTGGATTTCGATGATAATCGGAATTCGGAGGGTTAAAATAAAATAATAAAAGCTTAACCTTTTTAAGAAGTTGAAGAAAAGCCTATGAAAAACATAAAAACACTAGGAGCATTAAAAAAAGCAGGATATCAATCTAAGTCTATAAAAGACGAATTAAGAGATAACCTTGTTCAAAAAATAAAAAATAAGGAAACTACGTTTGAAGGTGTTCATGGATATGAAAATACTGTGATACCAGATTTAGAACGTGCCATTTTATCTAGACATAATATTAATTTGTTAGGATTACGCGGACAAGCAAAAACGCGCTTAGCCAGATTAATGTTGAATTTGTTGGATGAATACATTCCTGTGGTTGAAGGTTCAGAAATTAATGATGATCCGTTGAATCCAATATCCCGATTTGCTACAGAATTAATTAAAGAAAAAGGAGATGATACACCCATTTCTTGGTTACATAGAAGTGAACGTTTTGCTGAAAAATTAGCAACACCCGATGTTACTGTAGCTGATATTGTTGGAGATATAGATCCTATAAAAGCCGCTAACTTAAAATTAAGTTATGCAGATGATCGTGTCATTCATTATGGGATGATTCCAAGGGCTAATCGTTGCATTTTTGTGATTAATGAATTGCCAGATTTACAAGCTAGAATTCAGGTAGCATTATTCAATATTTTGCAGGAAGGCGATATTCAAATAAGAGGTTTTAAGTTGAGGTTACCTTTAGATATGCAATTCATCTTTACAGCCAATCCAGAAGATTATACCAACAGAGGAAGTATTGTAACTCCTTTAAAAGATAGAATTGGTTCTCAAATATTAACACATTACCCAGAAGATATTAAAACGGCACGTTTAATAACCGAGCAGGAATCTAATTTAGTAGAAGGGCAGAAGGAAAGTGTATATGTGCCAGAATTGGCTAAAGATTTATTAGAACAAATTGTTTTTGAAGCTAGAAATAGCGAATATATAGATGCAAAATCTGGAGTAAGTGCCCGTTTAAGTATTACTGCTTTTGAAAATTTATTAAGTACTGCAGAGCGAAGAGCTTTAATTACTGGTGAAGATAAAACATTACTTAGACTAAGCGATTTTATAGGTGTCATTCCAGCTATTACAGGTAAAGTTGAATTGGTATATGAGGGAGAGCAAGAAGGAGCTACTTTTGTTGCGATGAATTTAATTGGTGAGGCCGTTAAAAATTTATTTGACAACTATTTTCCTAAGATTGAGAAATTACAAAGACAAGATCAAGAAACACCTTATGATCATGTGGTATCATGGTTTTTTAACCAAGAAGATGGTGTGGAGCTTTTAGATGACTTAAGAGATAAGCAATACCAAAGTGTATTATCTAATATTACACCCTTAGATGATTTATTAGGAGAATACTTGCCAGCCTTAAAGCAAGAAGATAGCTTTTTTGTAAAAGAATTTGTGTTGTGGGCTTTGGTAGAATACAAGTTGTTAAGCAAACAACGTTTTGCTGAAAGCACACAGTTTAAAGATCCTTATGGGAGTTTTATAAGTGGGATTTAGTTACTGAAACAAAACATATCTTGGAGGGGTAAGTCCATTGAGCCTCATATAAACAAGCATTTGACCTCTATGATGAGTTATATGATCAGTTAGCAATAGGAATATTTGTCGTTTAGTTCTGTTTAAACCAAAATAGTCTAATGTGTCATCTAACTGATTTACATCAAATTGCTTTATCAGTTTTATGGTAGCGTCAAATGTCTTATCAATTGTGTCAATCATTTCTTTTTTAGATTTATTTGCAACTTTATAAACGGTGTCAGTTTTCCAATCTCTAGATTCGCGACCACCTAATAAAGACTGACTATGCCAATCCATGGCGTAACCTATATGCATTAGATTTTCAGCAAAAGACAATGATTCTGTAGATGCTTTAAAACCATATTTATCCTCTGGCATTGTTTCAGCAACTAAAATTAAATATTTACGAGAATTTTCTAAGCGTTCTATATAATCTCTGGTAAAGTTGTCTTGTTGTGAAAATGAAGGTGTTGCAATTAAAGAGAATATAAAAATAGTAGTTAAAGAAAGAATATGTTTCATGGTATTGAAAATTTGTTTTTGTTTATCTTATCCGTTTATATCTAGCTCCATTTGGTAGTTTTCCATTTATATCTTGATAATAAAGAAATAATAGTCTTTTATTATTGACCTTTATAGTCCAATAAATATCACTTTTTTTTCCGTTTCTATATTCAGTTATAGTGTAAAATTTACCATTTTGAGTAATTTTTCCCTTAAAACTTTTAGGTACAATTTCTTTATATAATTTCTTTTCTTTTTTACTTCGTAGGTTCCATGTTTTCCATGTGAAAGTGGAGTCTGAATGAATGGTGATTTCAGAAATACTATAAGAATATGTTGGACCGTAATTATGGTTTCTATGTAAGTAAATCTTATCTAATGTTTGTCCAAAAACGTTTGATAGAGGAATAATAATTAAAACTATAATTAGTTTTTTCATTTATTAATTATTATTTGAATTTTAGGATTAACGAGCATCCCTACTCTTAACATTAGCTTCACAGAGTCTAATAATTTCAGAAATTCGTTTTTGTTTGGTCTCTTCACGTTTAGCACTTTGTAACCAAGATAAGTACCCTTTTCTATAACCTTTTGAAAAGTTTTGGAAGTTCTCGAAAGCTTTAGGATTTTGATCAAAAGCATTTTGTAGCACTTCTGGTATTATGCCATTTTCAACGTCATCCATAGCAGACCAAGTACCAGTTTGTTTTGCTAATTCAATCATTTTATAACCTGATTCATGAATTAATCCAGATTGTTCTAATTCATCAACATAACGTTTGTTAAGAGCACTCCATGTACTTTTAGGGTTGCGCTTACAGAAGTATTGCCTCCTTTTTCCGCCTCCTAAGCTTTTAACTGTAGAATCTATCCAACCAAAACATATAGCGACTTTAACAGCTTCTTCCCATCTCATGGTAGGGATATTCATTTCTAGTTTATAAAAAATAAGATAAATAGCATCGTATTCTTCATGATTTTTTAAAAGCCAATCGTACCAATCTGTATCACGCTCAAAATAAAGTTCTCGTAAATCCTTCAAACTTAAATTTCTTTAGATTTAATATAGAAATTTTTATCAATTACAATAGGCATCTTGCTAAGTGGGGCGTCCGTCGTTTGCCATTCCTTTTTTGGGTAAATCCAAGTTGCATTTTTATCTTCTCCTCCAAAATATACTTTAACAGGCATATCAAAGTCATCAACAATATTTGTCCAACGATACTTTAAAATTCTGTTTTTATGTGAGAACTCTAAAGTAGGCACCTTTGTCGTTCTCAAATACTGATTAAAAAATTCAGTTAAATCTATACCAGTTTGTTCACTTAAATAATCCTCAATTTGTTTTGTAGTAACTGTTTGATGATAAAACGTAGTATTTAAACCAATTAAAATTTTGCGCCATTTTTCATCATCTTCAACAAGTTGCCTTAGTGTATGTATCATATTGGCGCCTTTAAAATACATGTCACTAGAGCCTTCTTTATTCACATTATAATGACCAATTAATGGTCTGTCATTTGCAATATTTCGTCTGGTGCCAATAACATACTCGGCACCAGCTTGTTTTCCATAATAGTATTCTAAAAATAAGTTTTCAGAATAAGAAGTGAACCCTTCATGTATCCACATATCTGCAACATCTTTATTGGTAATATTGTTGGCAAACCATTCATGGCCAGCTTCGTGAATAATAATAAAATCGAATTTCATTCCCCAACCTGTTCCAGATAAATCACTGCCTAAATAGCCTTTTCGGTATTTATTCCCATAAGTCACAGAGCTTTGATGTTCCATCCCTAAATAAGGCACTTCTACAAGCTTAAAACTATCAGCATAAAACGGGTATTGACCAAACCAATGCTCAAAAGCTTTCATCATTTTAGGGGCATCTTTAAAATGCTCTTTGGCTTTTTCAAGATGATCTCTTAGCACATAGTAATCCATATCAAGATTGCCAGCCATACCATCATACACTTCTGAAAAGTTTACATAATCCCCAATGTTAATATTCACTCCATAATTGTTTATAGGGTTTTTTACTGCCCAATTATAAGTTTTAGTATCTCCGTATTGCTCTACACTACGTAGCCTTCCGTTCGAAACATTAACTAAGTCTTTTGGAACATTCACACTGATAAGCATACTATCAACCTCATCATACATATGGTCTTTACAAGGCCACCAAACACTTGCACCTAAACCTTGACAAGCCGATGCTATAAAATGATTACCATTAGCGTCATTTTTCCATGTAATGCCACCATCCCAAGGTGCTTTAATTGCTTCTCGCGGATTCCCTTCATAATAGACATCAATAGTGTTTATAGAATCAACCTTCTGAAGCGCTTGTAGTGTTATAAAATGAGCATTTCCGTCATGTTTTATATCTAAATCTTTTCCGTTTTGAATGGCTTTTGTGAGTTTTAAAGGCGGTTGTAAATCAATCTGTATTTTAGAATACGGTTTTAAAACTTTATACTGAATAGTATTTTTACCAGAAATATATTTTTCATCTGGATTCACTTTTATATCTAAATGATAATAGGTTAAATCCCACCATTCGCGCTCTGGTGTTATGCTACCACGAAGTGTGTCTTGTCTCGTAAAATGTTCTTTTTTAGTTAGTAATTGTGCATTTAGGTGCATAGAAGACACAATTAATAGGAGTAGAGACAAGTAAATTGTTTTCATATTCTGAATTTTCTCAAAAATATTTAAAATAGAAAGGTCTTTGAGTTAATTTTTACATAATGTTTTAATCTTGAAATACAGCATTTGGGAAGGCAACAATACTTTCGAAACCATTTTCACCAACAGCAGATATTCCAAAGAAATAATTGTCAATAACAATGCCATTTAAGGTGTATTCTGAAACATCACCAACATATCTGCTGTGATCCCAAGTAGGAGAGGTGGTGTCTCTCCAATAGATTTTGTAACCAATAGCGTCATCAGTTTTATCCCATTTAAATTTAGCCGATGGTTCTACAATACCTCCAATAGCCACATTTTTTGGAGCTGGTGGTGCCCAAGCTAAACTTGCCATATTTATAGCATTTACGGCAGTTAACTTTTTAGCGTATTCAAAATTTACATGTTCAATAACATCACCATATTTAATACCATTTTCTTCTCTTATGTCTTGATGTTGCTGTGTGTAGTTTTCATGAGCTTCCATAATTCTAATACCTGCATATCCTAGATCGTTAAACGGACGGTGATGTCCACCTCTTCCAAACCTATCTAATCTATACACCATCATAGGATTCATTTCGGGCATATAAGTTTTAGTAGTTTTATGAATGTATCTGGCTAACTGACGGGAAATACCATCTACTTCACCACCATAAAAACGTCGTAATTTACGCTGACGTTCTGTTTCAGTTGGAGGTACAGGTTCAGAAAAAATTCTAAACGTTCTATTATCAATAACCCCGTCTACACCTTCAATGTTTCCAATCATGTCATTATTTAAAACACCAATAATATCCCAGTTATTATCTTTTGCATATTTTGCTAATCCTGCACCGCCAAATAAGCCTTGTTCCTCACCTGAAAGTCCAACATAAACAATACTACTTTCAAACTTATAATTACTTAAAACTCTAGCGGCTTCTATAGCTCCCGCCATACCTGTTGCGTTATCATTTGCTCCAGGTGCATCAGTTGTGAAATCCATAGTATCACTAGCCCTAGAATCTATATCACCACTCATAATTACAAATCTGTTTGGGTATTTTGTACCACGTTGAATAGCTACAACGTTTACCACCCAAGCATCATGAGGTACTCTTCTGTTTCCATCTTTTGTTACAAAATCTTTTTGATAGAAAACCTCTAAGCAGTTGTTACAGTTTTTAGAAATGGTCTCAAATTCTTGCTTAATCCATCGTCTGGCTGCTCCAATTCCTCTGGTATTTGAAATGGTATCACTAAAAGTATTCCTTGTACCAAAATCAACTAAGGTCTGTATGTCTTTTTGAATTCTTTTAGCAGATATAGCATCAATTATATCATAAATTTTGCTGTTTTCTTGACTAAAAGAAAAACTGATTACTAAAAGAAAGGTTATTAGGAGTTTGTGTTTCATATTTTATATTTTACTCTAAAAATACTGAAAATTTATAATGCTTCAAAAAAGTTAATCTGAAAGGTTTTTAATATAAAAATACAGTTGTCTATATTTGAAATGTAAAAATCCGTTACCCCCTCAGAACAATGACTAAACAAGTATTTTTGATCCACTTATTATTAGTATGTTTTATATGTAATTCTCAAAATAAAGAAAAAATAAAAGGAAATAGATTAGTAACTAATGAATTAAGTGAGATACTGCCGTTTGAAAAATTAGTTTTTGGAGATAATTTTAAAGTAACCTTAGTACAAGGTTGTGATCCTTCGGTAGAAGTTGTAGCTGATAGTAATTTGCATGATGTCATTACTTTTAATGTGTTAGAAGGAAACCTTAAATTTCAAACGACTCATAAAATAACATCCAGTAAAATGTTAGATTTAAGAGTTGTTTATACAGAAGAACTTAAAACAATTGAATTATTAGGTAATGCTGAAGTAAATGCTCCCACAACTTTAAAATTAGATTCGTTAAAGCTTGTTTCTAATGATTTTACTAAGGCTAATTTTAACATTATAGCTAAAGACTTTAAGTATATAAGTAAAGGAAAAAGTAAGGCTGATTTAGGAATTACATCTAATACAATACAGCTAAATCTTAAAGAAAATGCTAAGCTAAATGCTTCTGTTACAGCATCTGCAATTGAAACTGATTTAAAAGAACATGCTTCAATATCAATAGAAGGTGGTAGTTCTAAATTACATGCTAAATTGAGTGAAACCAGTAAACTAAATGCTGAAAACTTATTGTTAGATGATATTACATTAGTAACAAAAGATAAATGTGATGTTGTTGTAAATGCTTCTAAAACATTAGTTATTGAAGCTTCAGGAGACACAGAGACAATTATTTATGGTAAACCCGAAATAAACTTAATAAAGTTTGAAAACAATGCTATTCTTAGAAAAAAGGAGAATGTGAAAGAGAAAAATGAGGCTGAAAATAGCCGCCCCAATTAAATAGATAATTTCGGATTATTTAGTATAGTTAAATTTTACGATTTCAACAGAACCATCTTTTTGTTTTATATCTACATAAATAGTCATTTTGGTAGGGCTTACCTTTTCAAAAGTCATGCCCTCAAATTCTACTCTGTTTTCAGTGATGAGCTTTAAAGGAAAATCAACAGTTTCATCTTTAGTTTCCCAGCCTTTTAGATCATTATTAAAGTGTTTTAGTTGAAGTACCAGAGTATTATTAATTTCTCTAATTACTTCTATCTCATAAAAAGAGACTTTGCCATCATTAATTAATTTGAAGGTTGCCATCATGGAACCACCAGATGGTTTGCTCCAATTCTCTTCTACAATACCACCAAAAGCTTCACCTTTCCAATTACCAGAGATCCAAGAGATGTTTTCTAATTTTGGTTCTAACAGTTTTTCAGTTTGTGCATTGCCATCAATTGTAAATAAAAATACAATCAATATAAACGTTATCACTATAAATTTACTCATGACTTTAGTTTTAGAGTTTATATTTAAGACGTTTTAGATTTAAAGCAGAGGACATTATAAGTCTCTATTTAAACTACTATAAGATAAAGTAATAAAAAAACGCCTCAAAAAAGTATTTGAAGCGTTTAAGGGATTTGAATTAGTCACTTACTTATTTAAAAGCAATATTTATTTTCTTGAGTTACTTTACTAGCAATAATATTTCTCAATTCTATAATGTTTGGCATGTTTACATACTTAATATAGCGTTTTAAGCCCATTAACATCATGCGTTGTTCATCTCCAGAAGAAAAAGAAATAATAGAGTGTTTACCAGCAGTTTCTATAACATCAATGGCATGGAATAAGTTTAATTTTGCCATAGCTATTTGTTCTTTTACGTTTTCTTCGCCTTCTTTTTTAGCCATTTTTTCAGCTCTAAGTATGGCAGACTCTGCTAAATAAATTTGAATTAAAATATCTGAGGAAGCTAACATTAATTGTTGTTGCTGTTCAATTTTTTCACCATACTTTTCAAGAGCAGCACCTGCTACCATTAAAAATAATTTTTTAAGATTATTGATAATGCTTTTTTCTTCTGAAAATAACTCTGAAAAGTCTGGAGTGTCAAACGACGGCACACCCATTAATTCTTCTTTTACAGCCATAGCTGGTGTTAATACATCTACATGACCTTTCATTGCTTTTTTAATCAGCATGCCAATGCTTAACATACGATTAATTTCATTGGTACCCTCATAAATTCTTGAAATACGAGCATCTCTCCATGCAGATTCAATAGGTGTTTCCTCAGAGAAGCCCATTCCTCCAAATATCTGAATACCTTCATCTGTACAGTTTTGTACAAATTCAGAGACTGCTACTTTTAGTATAGAACATTCAATGGCGTATTCTTCAACACCTTTTAGTTCTGCTTCTTGGTGTGTGTCTTTACCGTTATTTTGTCTTAACTCTATTCTGTCTTCAATATTTTTTGCAGCTCTATAACTTGCAGCTTCACCAACCCAACAGTTTGTTGCCATTTCCGCAATTTTTTGACGAATAGCACCAAAACTAGAAATAGGTGTTTTAAACTGAATGCGCTCATTCGCATATTTAATAGATTCTGTAATAGTTCGGCGTTGCGCATCTAAACAAGCTGCGGCTAATTTAATTCTACCTACGTTAAGCGCGTTCATAGCTATTTTAAAGCCATTACCTCTTGTAGATAACATATTGTCAACAGGCACTACAGTTTCATTGAAAAATACTTGACGTGTTGAAGAGGCACGAATTCCTAATTTATGCTCTTCTTCACCCAATGTAATACCGTTAGGGTTATCAGGATCATATTCAACTATAAAACCTGTAATATTTTTGTCGTCTTCAATTCTAGCAAAAACAATCATTAAACTACAGAAACCAGCGTTTGAAATCCACATTTTCTGTCCTGTAATTTTATACGTTTTACCATCTTCAGAAAGTACAGCTTTAGTTTTGCCAGAGTTAGCATCACTACCTGCACTAGGTTCTGTTAGACAGTAAGCACCAAACCATTCTCCACTTGCTAATTTTGGGACATATTTTTGCTTTTGTTCTTCTGAGCCATAAAGGGTGATTGGCATAGTACCAATACCAGTATGTGCTCCAAAAGCTGTACTAAACGAACCAGTTGCGCCAGAAATATAATCACAAACCAAACAGGTATCTACAAAACCCATTCCCATACCGCCATATTCTTCTGGTACTGCAACACTTAAAAAACCGAGTTCGCCCGCTTTACGCATGCAATCTTCGGTTAACTTATAATCTTTTTGTTCGAATTGTGCTTTTTTAGACCAAACTTCTCTATCAACAAATTCAGTAACAGCTTCTTTCATCATAAGCTGATCTTCACTGAAATCTTCAGGTGTAAAAACGTCATCACAACTAGTTTCTTTCACTAGAAATTGTCCGCCTCTTAATATTTTATTTTCTTCCATATAATATAGATATTAGGACTCAAGAACCAAGAATCAAGACATTATCTGTCTAGACTACTTTGAAAACTTGATATCATTTTTTGTATTTCTTTTATCTTTTGTTCTAATTCTTTAAAATCATTTTCTGAAAGGTATTTTTCATTGAATGCTATTATTAACTGAGTTTCCCATTCAAATGCAGACCCCAAACTGTCTTCAAGATATTTGTTAAAATGTTTATCTGAACTTTTACTTGATCCTTCTGCAATATTTGATGGTATTGAAACTGTACATCTATTCATTTGTGTTACCAATCCGAATTTTTCAAAGTCAGGAAATGTCCTAGTTAATTTATATGACTTTGAGACTAGCTTTATGCTTTCAGACCAAATTTTTAATTTTTTGAAATTATGCATAGTCTTGAATCTTGATTCTAATTGTCTTTTTTCTTAATTCAAGAATTCAAAAATTCCACAAGCGCCTTGACCAGTACCTACGCACATGGTAACTGCGCCATATTTACCTTTCATATTGCGTTTGCGCATTTCATCAAATAATTGAACAGATAATTTAGCTCCAGTACATCCTAATGGGTGTCCCAAAGCTATAGCTCCACCATTTACATTTACAATATCTGGATTCAAATTTAATTCTCTTATCACAGCTAATGATTGAGATGCAAAGGCTTCATTTAATTCAAAAAGCTCTAAATCGTTTTGATTAAGTCCAGCTAGTTTTAATGCTTTAGGAATGGCTTTAACTGGTCCAATTCCCATGATACGTGGTTCTACACCTGCGGCGGCATAGTTAACCATTCTAGCTATTGGTTCAAGATTTAACTCTTTTACCATATCCTCACTCATAATTAAAACAAAAGCAGCACCATCACTCATTTGAGAAGAGTTACCTGCGGTAACACTACCACCTTGAGCAAATACAGGTCTTAGTTTAGCTAATACTTCTTTATTGGTTCCTTTTCTAGGACCTTCATCTTTTGTTACTATATAAGTTTTAGTTGCCTTTTTTCCGTTGGCATCTATATAGGTTTGATTCACTTCAATAGGGACTATTTGATCTTGAAATCTATCTTCAGCTTGTGCTTTTAAAGCTTTCATATGCGAATTATAGGCAAATTCATCTTGATCTTCTCTAGATACTTTAAATTGATTTGCAACGGCCTCTGCGGTATTTCCCATGCCCCAGTAATAATCTTCGTGACCTGCTTTAACAATATCATAATTAAGCTCTGGTTTAAATCCAGTCATAGGTACAGAACTCATACTTTCTGCCCCACCTGCAATAATGCAATCAGCCATTCCAGATTGAATTTTAGCAGTTGCCATAGCAATGGTTTCTACACCAGAAGAACAAAATCTATTAACGGTTACCCCAGGAATATCAACACTTTCTAACCCCATTAAAGAGATTAAACGTGCCATATTTAATCCTTGAGAACCCTCTGGCATAGCGTTACCAACAATAACATCGTCTATTCTGGTTTTATCTAGTTGAGGTAATTCTTTCATCATGTGTTGAATGGTTTCAGCAGCTAGTTCATCGGTTCGTTTAAAACGAAATAATCCTTTAGGTGCTTTACCAACGGCTGTTCTATATGCTTTAACTATATATGCTTGTTTCATCTTTTTTTGAGATTTGAGAATTAAGAATCAAGAGCCAAGACTTTATTTATCTTTGTTCTTGTGTCTTGCATCTTGTTTCTAATTACGTAGCGGTTTTCCAGTTTTTAACATGTGTTGAATACGTTCTAAAGTTTTACGTTCTGTACATAAACTTAAAAAGGCTTCTCTTTCTAGGTCTAGTAAGTATTGTTCAGAAACCAATGTTGGTTCAGAAAGATCACCACCTGCCATTACATAAGCTAGTTTATTAGCAATTTTTTGATCGTGTTCACTAATATAATTTGAAGCTTCCATAGCATCTGTTCCAACTAAGAACATACCAAGAGCTTGCTTACCAAGTACTTTGACATCCTTACGTTTAATGGGTTGCGTATAACCAGCATCTACCATTAATTTAGCATGAGCTTTTGCTGTTGCTATTTGACGGTCTTTGTTAACTACAACAATATCTTTTCCTTTTTGGAGGACACCCATATCAAATGCTTCGTAGGCAGAAGTTGCTACTTTTGCCATACCTATGGTTAAGAAATATTCTTGTAATACATTTAGTTCTACATCACCTTTTCTAAAAGAATCTGAAGCTCTTAAAGCCATTTCTTTAGAACCGGCGCCACCTGGAATGACGCCAACCCCAAATTCTACTAGACCTATGTAAGTTTCGGCCGCGGCCACAACTTTGTCAGCATGCATTGAGAGTTCGCATGCACCACCCAAAGACATTCCGTGAGGCGCAGAAATTGTTGGAATTGAAGAATAACGCATGCGCATTATAGTATCTTGAAAATACTTAATAGCACCGTTTAGTTCATCATATTCCTGCTCTACCGCCATCATGAATATCATACCAATGTTTGCACCAACTGAAAAATTAGTGCCTTGGTTTCCAATTACTAATCCACTAAAGTCTTTTTCTGCTATATCTATTGCTTTATTCAAACCAGCTAAAACATCACCGCCAATGGTGTTCATTTTAGATTGGAATTCACAATTTAAAATACCATCTCCTAAATCTTCTATTACAACACCAGAGTTCTTAAATACTTCATTACTCTTTCTAATATTATCTAGAATTATAAAGGCGTCTTGACCTGGTTTTTTCACCTGAGATTTAGACGATATATCATAATAATATGTGGCTCCATTTTGAACGGTGTAAAATGATGTGTTGCCAGAATTAATCATGTCATTTATCCATGAAGCTGGTTCAACACCTTCGGCTTTCATAATTTCAAGGCCTTTTTCAACACCAATAGCATCCCAGATTTGGAAAGGACCATGTTCCCAACCAAAACCAGCTTTCATAGCATCATCAATTTTAAAAAGCTCATCGGTTATTTCAGGAATTCTATTTGATACATAGGCAAACATAGCAGCAAAATTCTTTCTATAAAAAGTGCCTGCTTTGTCTTTTCCTGATACTAATATTTTGAATCTGTCAATTACTTTTTCAACAGATTTTGTGAGTTCTAATGTTGCAAATTTTGCTTTTTTCTTACTTCTATATTCTAAAGTGTCAAGATCTAAAGATAGAATTTCACTTTTACCATTTTCACCTTTCACTTTTTTATAAAAGCCCTGTCCTGTTTTGCTGCCTAGCCATTTGTTTTCCATCATGGTATTGATGAAACTTGGTAGCTTAAATAGCTCATGAGCTTCGTCATCTGGACAATTATCATATATACCATTGGCAACATGAACCAATGTATCTAGACCAACTACATCAACAGTTCTAAAGGTTGCCGATTTTGGCCTACCAATTACTGGACCTGTTAATTTATCTACCTCTTCAATAGTTAAGCCTAATTCTTTTACTTGATGGAACAACGATTGAATCCCAAAAATGCCTATTCTATTGCCTATAAAAGCTGGTGTGTCTTTTGCAATTACAGATGTTTTGCCTAAATACTGCTCACCATAATTATTCAAGAAATCTAAAACCGTTTGGGAGGTTTTAGGACCAGGAATAATTTCAAAAAGTTTTAAATATCTGGCAGGGTTAAAGAAATGAGTTCCGCAGAAGTGTTTCTGAAAGTCATCACTTCTACCTTCACTCATAAACTTAATAGGAATACCAGAAGTATTAGAAGTAATTAATGTTCCTGGTGTTCTGTATTTTTCTAAGTTCTCAAAAACTTGTTTTTTAATATCTAGTCTTTCAACAACAACTTCAATAATCCAATCTACATCTTTAACTTTAGAGATATCATCTTCTAAATTCCCAGTAGTTATTCTACTAGCAAATTTTTGATGATAAATTGGTGAAGGTTTAGATTTAAGTGCCTTTTTTAGAGCGTCATTAACCAACCTATTTCTTACCAATTTGTCTTCTAAAGTAAGTCCTTTAGATGTTTCTGCATCATTGAGTTCTCTGGGTACTATGTCTAGTAGTAAAACATCTATACCAATATTGGCAAAATGACAAGCAATACCACTGCCCATAATTCCAGAACCAATAACTGCAACTTTTTTAATTGTTCGTTTACTCATTGCTGTTTGAATCTAGTTACTTTTTATTGTAAATTTTCTTATTAGAAATCATATCTAAAATTACTTCCGAAACTTCGTAGAAGTTGTTCATTTTCTCTTCAGATAATTGAGTTCTAATACCATTGTTAAACGTGATGACTTTTTCTTTAGAGTAATCTCTTTTTTCGCGTCCAAACTCGGTTAAATGGATTATCACACCTCTACCGTCATTGGGGTTGGGATGTCTTTCAATTAATCCTTTTTTTTCCATAGTTTTTAAAATTCGTGAGAGACTAGTTGCTTCCATGCCCATTTTTGGACCTAAAGCTGTTGAAGGAGTGCCTTTTTCAGGGTCTATACTTAAAAGAGTAAAACCCGTGGCCATCGTGCTTTCAAATTTCGCAGCCTCTTCATTGTACATTTTTTGAACCGCAAGCCATGTGGTTCTTAGTACATAATCAATTGTTTTATCCTTCATTTGGTTAGTAGTTATACTTCAAATATATAAAAAAATATTATGCATGCATAATATTTTTTTAATTGTATAAGAAATAAAAAGCACCTTACTAATTGAGTAAGGTGCTTTTAACTAATTTATGGTGAAGGTTTAAGATTCTAGTTTACCAATAACGGCACCAATAACGGCTCCTACAATGGTTGCCATTACAATTGAAATACCAACATCTAAAGCTGCCATTTGATAAGATGTATCAGGACTCATAGCTATTCTGAAAAAATTGCTAAACAGACCAAAAAACAGACCTATAATAGCACCTGCCTTTGCTCCAGTAGCTAAAGTTGATATTTGTGCCCATCTATTGTAAATATAAGAAATGAAAAGCCCAAAAGTTAAACATCCTAAAAAGATAAATAACATGGTTTGTCCGCTTTCTTCTGGTTGCGGAAATGAATTTTTAAATAAAATTCCGTAAAACAACCATCCTAATAGATAGTCTACAATACCGCCGACTAAGCCAGCAATTAAAAAGTTTTTTGTTTTCATAATTTAATGATTTTTAATTGGTTAGGTTTCAATAAAATTATGAAAAAATTATTAAATCATTATTTTTAAGTGTTTTAATAATGTAATTCGTAAAAAAATAAGGTAAATTATATTGTATTGTAAATATGAAGTTAATGCCTAACTTCTATATATTTTCTCAATTAGGTTTTTGTACTTTTCTTTAACTGCTTTTCGTTTCATTTTCATAGTAGGTGTGAGTAAACCGTCTTCTATGGTCCAAACGTCTGGCGTAATTTCAAAGGTTTTAATTTGTTCCCATTTACCAAAGTTTTTATTGGCTTCATCAATTTCTTCTTGTATGCGTTCAATTAATTGTGGGTTAATAATAACATCTTGAATATATGTAAAATTGATATTATGTCTTCTTGCCCATTCTTCAACAAATTCATTATTAATTTGAATAAGAGCAGCAGGCATTTTTTCGCCTTCACCAATAACCATAATTTGTTCAATGAAACGAGATTGTTTAAACTGATTTTCTAAAAGTGCAGGCACAATATATTTTCCGCCAGATGTTTTAAACATATCTTTTTTCCGATCTGTTATTTTTAGAAAATTATCATTGCTTATTTCACCTATGTCTCCCGTATGGAAGTATCCATCACTCATCACTTCTTTAGTACGTTCCGGGTCTTTATAATAGCCCATCATTACGTTATTACCTTTTACGAGAATCTCACCATCATCAGCAATTTTTACATCAACATTGTCTATAATTCTTCCAACGGTACCAATTCTTATACCCATATTAAAAGGACAATTAACAGATATTACAGGTGATGTTTCTGTAAGTCCATAACCTTCTAGAATTGGCATTTCAGCCGCAGAAAATATACGTATCAATCTAGGTTGTAAAGCGGCACTTCCAGATACTAAGGTCCCTAGATTACCACCTAAACCTTCTTTCCATTTACTAAAAATGAGCTTTCTGGCAATTTTTAATTTAAACTCATACCACCATCCATTTTGTCCGTACGGTTCGTATTTCAAACCTAAATCTACAGCCCAAAAGAACAGCATTTTCTTAATACCACTTAGTTCTGTACCTTTTGCAATTATTTTATCATACACTTTTTCGTAAAGCCTAGGAACCGCAGTCATTACATAGGGTTTAATTTCTTTTAAATTGTCACTAATAGTTTCAATACTTTCTGCGAAGTATACTTCTATTCCGCAATATTGATACAGATACAATATCATACGTTCAAATACATGGCATACTGGTAAAAAACTTAGTGCAGATGATTTTCCATGCTCCATGGGAACTCGCGATGTGCTATCTACAACATTTGAAACTAGATTTTTATGAGATAACATAACTCCTTTTGGCGTTCCTGTTGTACCAGATGTGTATATTAAAGTTGCTAAATCTTCTGATGATACTGCATTTTTTCTGTCTTCAACGTCTTTTTGGTTTGAATCATCTTCGCCTAAATCTAGAACCTCTTTCCAATTTTTTTCACCCTCTATTTCATTAAAAGTATATACTTCTTTTAATTGCGTGTTTCCTTTTATCTGATTGAGTTTTTCAAGAACGGTTTCGTCTGAAACAAAACAATATGTTGCTTCAGAATGCTTTAGTACATATTCATATTCTTCTTTTGAAATAGTTGGGTAAATAGGAACGTTCTGAGCCCCTATTTGAAGAACTCCCATATCTAGAACATTCCATTCCGTTCTATTAGTAGTAGAGATAACAGCTATTTTATCATTTGGTTTTACACCTAATTTTAATAGACCTCTGCTTACTTTGTTGTACTGATTTATATATTCTTGGGTAGAAATACTTACCCATTTTCCATTGTACTTTGATGTAAAAGCTTTTTCTAAATTAAAAGCTTCTAATTGGTATGGCGGAAAATCAAAAATTCTAGTAACCTCTTTCATTTTTTTGGAATGTGTAGTCCAAAATATGAAAATAAATAAGATTTACAATAGAGAGATTAATAATAATCTGTTAAAGTATATGAATATTAAGTGATAAAATGTGAGTGTAAGTTTGGTTTTTTTGATAAAACTGTAAAAACATGAATAAAAAATGCCCCTACATATTTGATGTAGGGGTATTAAAAGAGTTATTTAAAGTTTTAATTAGTTATTTTCAATCCACTTTCTAGCATTTACAAACGCTTCTAACCAAGGAGATACTTCATCTTTACGTCCGTTAGGGTAATTAGCCCAGTTCCATTGGAAAGTAGAACGTTCTATATGTGGCATAGTAACTAAATGACGTCCCGTTTTATCACTCATCATAGCAGTATTAAAGTCTGAACCATTAGGATTATGAGGATACCCTTCATAACCATACTTAGCAACAATATGGTATTTATCTTCAGCATAAGGTAAGTTGAATTTACCCTCACCATGAGATATCCAAACTCCTAGCGTACTTCCTGCTAAAGACGATAACATCACAGAATTGTTTTCTTGTATTTTAACTGAAGTAAATGTACTCTCATGTTTTTGAGATTCATTATGGAGCATCTTACCATGAACTTCGTGATCTGGATTAATAAGGTCTAATTCCATCCAAAGTTGACAACCGTTACAAATACCAATTGATAAGGTGTCTTCTCTGGCAAAAAAGTCTTCAATTACTTTTTTGGCTTTTTCATTGTATTTAATGGCACCTGCCCAACCTTTAGCAGAACCAAGTACATCTGAATTAGAGAACCCGCCAACAGCACCTAAAAATTGAATGTCTTCTAGGGTTTCACGACCAGAAATTAAATCGGTCATATGAACATCTTTTACATCAAAGCCAGCTAAATACATAGCGTTTGCCATTTCACGCTCAGAGTTACTTCCTTTTTCACGAAGGATGGCTGCTTTAGGTCGAGATTCTTCGCTACCGCTTTGAGTGACAGGTAATTTCCCAGTAAATCCTTCTGGAAATATATATTGTAATGGCTGATTTTTGTAGTTGTTATAACGCGCTTCAGCTAAACCATTTGCGGTTTGTTTTTGGTCTAATAAGAATGATGTTTTATACCAAATATCTCTTAAATCAGAAATGGTTAAAGTAAAAGTATCAGAACCATTAGTGATATCAAGAGTATCATTATCAGTAACTTTTCCAATGTTAATGAAATCAATATTCGTATCAGACAATATCTTTTCAATAGAATTGTCTTTTGCTTGAATCACAATACCAGCATTTTCAGCAAATAACAGTTTAAACGAGTCTTTTTCGTTTAAAGCAGATAGGTCTAATTCTGCTCCAACATTAATATCAGCAAAACATAATTCTAATAGCGTGGTGATTAATCCACCTGAAGCTACATCATGTCCTGCTACTATTTGTTCATTTCTAATTAAATCTTGAATGGTATTGAAAACTGTTTTTACATAGTCAGCAGATTTAACTGTTGGCGCTTCATTACCAATTTTATTTACTATTTGAGCAAATGAACTTCCACCAAGTTTAAAGTCGTCTTGTGAGATATTGATATAATAGATATCCCCACCGTTTTTCTTTAAAACTGGCTCTACTATTTTATTAATGTCATTACAATTAGCCCCAGCAGAAATAATAACTGTTCCTGGAGAAATCACATCACCATCAGGATATTTTTGTTTCATTGATAACGAATCTTTCCCTGTTGGAACATTGATTCCTAAATCAATAGAAAATTCTGAAATCGCTTCTACAGCTTCGTATAATCTGGCATCTTCCCCTTCGTTTTTACAAGGCCACATCCAGTTGGCAGATAAAGAGATGTTGTTCAATCCGTCTTTTAAAGGTGCCCAAATAATATTGGTTAAAGCTTCTGTAATTGAGTTTCTACTTCCAGCAACTGGGTCAATTAATCCAGAAATAGGAGAGTGACCAATGGAGGTTGCAATACCTTCACCACTTGTGTAATCTAGTGCCATCACCCCAACATTGTTCAATGGAATTTGTAGCGCCCCAACACATTGTTGTTTTGCTACTTTTCCACCAACACAACGGTCTACTTTATTTGTTAGCCAATCTTTACAAGCCACAGCTTCTAACTGTAATACTTGCTCTAAATACGTGTTGAAGTTATTGGTATTATAACTAACATCTGCATAGTGTCGCTCAACTGTGTTATCGGTCATAATAGTTTTTGGAGAGCTTCCAAACATATCTTCCATAGCTAAATCCATAGGTTTATTTCCTTTGGTTTTAGATTGGAAGGTAAATCTATCATCACCAGTCACATCACCAACAGTGTACATTGGCGAACGTTCACGATCTGCAATTTTATTAAGCGTGTCTATATGTTCTTCGGAAATCACTAATCCCATACGTTCCTGAGACTCGTTACCGATAATTTCTTTATCAGATAGGGTAGGGTCACCCACAGGCAATGCATCTAAATCTATCTTTCCGCCAGTGTCTTCCACTAATTCAGATAAACAATTTAAATGTCCGCCAGCACCATGATCATGAATAGAAACAATAAAGTTTTCTTCACTTTCTACCATACCACGAACTGCATTAGCAGCACGCTTTTGCATTTCAGGGTTAGAACGTTGTACAGCATTAAGCTCAATACCTGAAGCAAATTCACCAGTATCTGCACTTGAAACTGCAGCACCACCCATACCAATACGGTAGTTTTCACCACCAAGAATGACTATTTTATCACCTGTTTTTGGCGTGTCTTTTAAGGCTTGATCTTTTTTTCCATAGCCAATGCCACCAGCAAGCATGATGACTTTATCGAAGCCTAGTTTTCTGGAAGCTGAGGTTCTCGAAGTGGTGCCTTCGAGAACCTCAGGCACCGCTTCATTATTTTCGTCATGCTCAAAAGTCAACACAGAACCGCAAATAAGTGGTTGCCCAAATTTATTCCCAAAGTCAGACGCTCCGTTAGATGCTTTTATTAAAATATCCATTGGAGTTTGGTATAACCATTTACGCTCTTCAAACGCTTTTTCCCAAGGTCTGTTTTCTTCTAAGCGAGAGTAAGAGGTCATATATACAGCAGTTCCAGCTAAAGGGATAGACCCTTTACCACCTGCTAATCTATCTCTAATTTCACCTCCTGAACCTGTTGCAGCACCATTAAAAGGCTCTACAGTTGTAGGGAAGTTGTGCGTTTCTGCTTTTAATGAAATCACCGACTCAAAATCTTGAGTGGTATAGTAATCTGGCACATCGGCACGTTTTGGTGCAAATTGCTCAACTACTGGGCCTTGAATAAAGGCTACGTTATCTTTATATGCTGAAACAATATCTTTAGGATTTGCCTCAGATGTTTTTCTAATTAATTTGAATAATGAGGTGGGTTTTTCTTCACCATCAATTACAAACGTACCATTGAAAATTTTATGGCGACAATGCTCACTATTTACTTGTGAGAATCCAAATACTTCAGAATCTGTTAATGGTCTGCTAATCTTCTTTGAAACTCCTTCTAAATAGTCTACTTCTTCATCACTTAAAGATAGCCCTTCTTGAATATTGTAAGCAGCAATATCTTCAATATCTAAAATGGATTCTGGCTCAATATCTATAGTAAATGATTCTTGATTTAATCCCTTAAATTTCTCTGAAATCATTGGGTCAAAACTTTTGAAATCTTCAGCTACGGCTTCAAACTCTTCAATTCTAACAATACCGCTAATACCCATGTTTTGGGTAATCTCAACCGCATTGGTACTCCAAGGCGTAATCATAGCTGCACGTGGTCCAACAAAAAAAGCATCTAAAGATGCTTGCTCTATTTTTGGCTGGTTGCCAAATAACCATGTTAGTTTTGAGATGGTTTCAGTTGATAATTCTTTTGTTGTTTGAACAGCAAAAACTTTGCTATTTGTGTTTCCAAAGAAGTGAATCATTATGTGTTATTTATATGATGTAATTGAAAATGCAAAAATACACTTTTTTAACGATTCAATAATCATTTTTTAAGGAAAGGGTGGTAGGATGTTAACAGGGTTTTTAACAGTTAACTTATTTAAGTAAATAAGATAGTTTTTATTCCTTTGAAACTTTTGCTTTATTTGATGCAATCAACTCAATTAACGTATTTAAAGAAGCTTTTATTTCTTCAGAATTACTTTTATTAAGCATTAATTCTGCTTTCTTTTTCATTGCACTGTAATCGGCTTTAGGATAAATCGCTATTAGTTCAGTAAAATATTTATCAATTCCTCGCGCAAAGTGTATTTTACCTTGTTGAGAATAGGCATTTTCCTTGTTAACTTCATCTAAATAAATTTGAAAATTCTTAACAAGAGTTTTAACGTTAGAGTTAAAATGATATAATACTCTTTTAGAATTTGGGTCATCTGCATCTTTTAAGATATTATCGTTCCCTAATTTAAAATACTTCAGTTGAAGTCCTAAACCAAAATGCCAAACTGCAAGCATTTCTTCATCATACAAGTAATTGTCTTTTCTATCTAATGCATCATAAATACCATTCATGTCCTGCCATTGCTCAAAGAATTTTTCAGCTACATTATTTTTATGTTTTAATCCTAATTCGTTGTCATTTAGAACAACGTTGAAGTTTTGTTGGTCAGTTAGTTTTTCAACTATGGCTCTTGTTTGTGGGTTATTAAAAGAAGGTAGTTTTTCATCATCTTTATAACCGTATTTTAACTCTAATATCACTTTGTCATAATCATTCAAGTCCCAATACCTTTTACCTAATAGGAATTCTCTTTCATCCGTTTTGCAATTAGTAAATAGGATACTTATTAGGAGTATAAAAATGAATCTTATCTTAGTCATTAAATTGAATTTTGGGTTTAGAATATTTTGTCAGTAAATTTAGTAAACTATCAACTCTTTTTTCGTATTTTTTTTGTTCATTTAGAACATAACTATGAAATGTATCATAGTCATATTGTTTTTGAAAAAGATGTTCTTCTTCATTCGTTTTAGTAATTATATTTTTAATTTCAGTTTTATCGAATTTTTTAAGATTAGAAATTTTTTCTTTTGCCTTGCGAGCAAATAGTTCTGTTATTTTAAAATGATACTTTTCATGGCTCAATAATTCTTTGCTATTGATATTTTTTTTATAGACAAAGGATCTAGAAGGGTGAAAAAGTGCTTGAACGGATACTGTTTCATTATTTATATCGCTTTCAATAGAAGTCACGACATAAGCAAACCTTTCATTGCCGTATAAATTTTTTTTAAAGAATTCTAGTCCTCTGAAATTTTCAAAAGTAATTCTGTCGTATTCTTTAAAAGGTATGGGTTTCTCATAATCTAAATAGTTGGTATGACTTAAAACGATGAACCCTATTGCTATCGTAAATAAGACTAAAAAGCTAAATTTTAAAAAGCGTAGAAATCGCCTAATAGGCAAGGGGTTGCCTTTTTTCTTTTCTTTAATAACTATTACTAGTTGATATAAAACAGGAGAGAAATATAACAACAAAATTAAAATAGCAATTAAGTTTTCGTTCATTCTGGCTTTTACACTTTTAAAAAAAGTTAGTGTAAAAATAGCTGAATATTTTTACAGAATCAAGGAATTCTTTTTCAATTTTATACCTTTAAATAATGCTGAAGCTAGTATAAATACTAATTATAAGCCTTCCGAAACCTATGCTGTGCGAAGTTTTAAACTTCGCATTTGGACTATAAAATTTTAATAAAGATTTGTTTAAATTTTTTTACTCTTTCTATAATTATGCTCCGAAGTCACAGACTTCGTAGAGCAGATAATATACTTGCTTAATGTAAAACGGTTTGAATTAAAACCCAAACCGCTATTACTTTTATAAATTATTAGAGGCAGTTATTATTTAATGCTTCTTTGGTAATACGTCACAATACTAGCTTTAGCCAATGTATTATTCCATAGATAATATCCAACTACAGCAGGATTAGTGTTTTCATTTAATCCAAGTTTGTCAGTTTTTAGTGCGTAAACAGTAATGATATATTGGTGTAAACCATGACCTTCAGGAGGACAAGGTCCACCATAACCATTCGTTCCATAATCTGTAATACTCTGAATAACGCCTTTAGGTGTTAAATTTAGTTCCACATTCCCTGCTCCAGATACTAATTCGTTAGCACTTAAAGGAATATCAAACACAATCCAGTGCCACCATCCACTACCAGTAGGTGCATCTGGATCGTACATGGTTACTGCAAAACTTTTAGTTTCTTTTGGGGCATTTTTCCAAGATAACTGTGGCGATTTGTTTTTGCCAGTACACCCAAAATCATTAAATTCTTCGTTAATTGTAGCTTCACCACCTAAATCATTACTTGATAAAGTAAATGTGTTTTGCCCAAAAACCGAACTTGAAAAAGTGATTAATACTATTAAAATTTGAACTGATTTCATCATAATACTTTTTTAATTATTAATTTATGACACAAATTTACGTAGTAACCTAAGTTTTGTGTTAATCAGAAAAGTTCAAAAAGTATTGATAAAAGTTCAACTTGATTGATACTGTTTTGGAGTAACTCCGAATTTTGTTTTAAAAGCTTGAATGAAATTAGATAAGTTCTCATACCCAATTTCTTCAAAAATATCTGATGGTCTTCTCAATTCGTTTTTTAGAAGAAAAGCTGAATGTTCAAGTCTTTTATCCTGAAACCACTTGCTAGGTGAGCTGCGAAAATTTTTCTTAAACTCTCTTTTAAAAGTTGAGACGCTCATATTAGATAGAAATGAAAGTTCTTTTATTGTCAGTTTATTTAATCTGTTGCTTTCAATTGTTTGGATAAACTTTTGGTTTTGATTGTCACGATTGTTAATTAAAGAATAAAGAAAGTCTAAACCTTTTAAGTCGATTAGATAAAGCATTATTTCCTCAAACTTTGCTTTTAAAATGTTTTCTTGAATTGATTTTGAAAGATTCGATATGTCTAAAAGGCTGAGAACAAATCTTTTGATAAATGAATCATAATTAAATGAATATGTTGAATAGAGTCTTTTTGAATTGGATGTTTCTAATTTGAATTTTCGTATAAATTTTAAAACTTCTTCATCAGAAAAGAAAAATAGAACGCTACGATAATATGTAGAATCATTAGAAAGCTTTTCTGTCATTAAGCAATGTCCTGACTTCATTAAAAGAAATTGAGAATTATTTATTGCATAAGCAGAATTGTCGAAAAATACTTCTTTAGTTCCTTCTTGAAGAAAACTGAATGTGTTTTTATTCAATAAAACTTGTTGTTTCGATATTTCAGTAAAGCTTTTGTAATCATAAATAAGAATAGATTTTGAAGAACTCAAATTTAATTCATCTGGTAAGGTAATCGTTTTCATTTGGTTCTAATTATTTATAAATTAGAGATGTGAGTCGTTTGATGATTTGTGTCTGACGTTAAACGAAGGTAATTGAATATTTCTGCAAAATCAAGAAATCCATTCTCGATAAGTCGAGCTTTAGTGTAGTACTCGAACTGACGATTCTTAATTATAAGTCTTCCTAAATTCCAACGGCGACATATCTGTTTTACTTTTAAATAGCTTTGTAAATGATGCAGGATGTTCAAAGCCCAATCCATAAGCAATTTCGCTTATAGAGAGCGGGGTGGTAGATAGTTGTACTTTTGCCATATCAATGAGCTTATTATGAATATGTTGTTGGGTACTTTGTCCTGTTAAAGACTTCAACATATTACTTAAATAATTAGGTGATAGATTTAAGTGATTTGCAATGTCTTGAACAGTTGGGAGTCCTTTTTCAATAATGTTGGATTCTGAAAAATAAGTATTCAAAAACGCTTCTAACTTATCTAAGATATGATGATTGGTGATTTTTCTAGTAATAAATTGTCGCTCGTAAAAACGTTCGGCATAGTTAAGCAATACCTCTAATTGAGAAATAATAATCTTTTGACTGAATTTATCAATATTAGACCTATACTCTTGTTCAATGTTTTTAAACAATTCTAAAATGGTATGTTCTTCTTTTTCAGAAAGAAAGAGGGCTTCGTTAATACTATACCCAAAATACTCGTAATTAGTTATTTGTTGTGCTAAAGCAGAATTCCATAAAAAATCAGGATGAATTAAAAGCAACCACCCCGATGGTTGTGAGCTTTTTACATTGGGGTTTTTGCCTAAACTCATTATTTGATTAGGAGCTACAAAAGTCATAAGACCTTCATCAAAATCGTACTGCTGCTGACCATAAAAGAATTTATAAGGCACATGGCGTTTTAAGCCAATGGTATAATAATTTTGTTTCCATTTTAGTTTTTCAATATCTTCTGGATAATTAACATCACTATAGTTTACCAAACTTATTAACGGATGTTCTGGTGCTGCAATATTAGCCAGTTTATGATAATCGTTTACGCTTTTTAAGTGCATTAAGTCCTTCATGATGATAAAATTAACCTGAGTTCGATAGTGAAATAGTTCGATTTTTAATTGATTATATTGAAAACACTCCTAAAGTCCCCTTAAGGGGACAACTTTATTGATTAGGGTTCCTCCCTTGAGGGAGGATTAAGTAGGGTGTTTACAGAATAAAACACTTTAATCTGCTTAAAATGATTATATTAATTCAAAATATAGTAATTCGAGTTATATCGAATTCATGTTAAAATTAATGAAACTGTTTTAAACTAACATGCCTCCAGAAGCTTCAATACGTTGTCCGTTAATCCATCCTCCTTTTTCTGAGCATAAAAATGCTACAATGCCGCCTATATCTTCGGCTTCACCAACACGCCCCAATGCCGTAATACTTGAGATCAAGGCTGCTTTGTCTTCTTTTTTATTGCTGCCACCGGCAAAATCTGTGGCAATGGCGCCTGGAGCAACTACATTAGCCGTAATTTTACGAGGACCAAGTTCTTTTGCTAAATAGCGGGTAAACACTTCTATGGCACCTTTCATGATGGCATAAGCAGACATGCCTTGCAAACTAAAACGTGCTAAGCCACTTGAAATGTTTATAATGCGTCCGCCTTCATTTATATGAGGTAAAGCGGCTTGTGTTAAAAAGTAAACACTTTTAAGATGAATGTTTAGCATTTCATCAAATTGTGCTTCAGTAGTATCTGAAATTAAATTATAAACTCCCGTACCTGCGTTATTTATTAAATAGTCAAAATTAGAACTGTTGTTTTCCTTTTGTAAATAGTTAATAGAGCTATTTATAAAGTTTTGAACACTTTCAAAATTATTGGCATCAAACTGAAACGCTGTGGCTTTTTGTCCTAAGGCTTCTATTTCTTGAATTACTGAATTCGCTTTTTCTTCATTTGAATGGTAAGAGAAAATAATATCCACACCATTTTTGGCTAAATTGATAGCCATATCATGGCCTAATCCTCGACTACCTCCTGTAATGATTGCTGTTTTTGTTTTCATTGCTATTGTATTAAAATTACAATGCAAAGTTGCCGTTAAACAGCGTTAATTATTTTGCCAAATCTATGGTTGACTTGTTTGAATCTATGATTTTAAGAATCTAGTATTGTATACAGTTTATTAGAGAGTATTTGTCATTCCTGCGAAGGCAGGAATCTATATTATAAGTTTTTTGTGGATTCCTGCCTTCGCAGTAATGACAAGAAGGTTAAAAGAACTTTTGCATAATGGATTGTACAGCCCCATAATAACTCCTCCCAAATAAATTAAGATGCACTAATAAATAATATAATTGATAAATTTCAATGCGCTGATTAGTCTTGGAATCATAAGGTATTCTATCAAAATAAGCTTCATAAAAACTATCTGAGAATCCACCAAAAAGTTTGGTCATGGCAATATCTACTTCATTATGTCCATAATATATTGCAGGGTCAATTAAATAAGGAGTTCCATTTGAGGTAATAAAATAGTTGCCACTCCATAAATCACCATGTAATAAAGAAGGGGTTATGTTTTGAAATAAAGGCTCTAAAGCTTGTTGCATATTTGAAACCTTAGGGATTTCTTTTGTACTCAATAGCTCTTTGCTTTTCGCTAAATTTAATTGTGGTATAAGGCGTTCTTTAATATAGAAATCTTTCCAATTTGACTTCTGGTTATTAGATTGGTTGAGGCTTCCTATATAATTGTTATTATCAAAACCAAATTGAGTTGTCGTTGTTTTGTGTAGTTCCGCTAACTGTTTTCCTAGGTTTTCAAAGTCTTTATCAGTTGGTGATTTGGTTTCAATCCATTCCATGATTAAATATGACGAAGTATCATAAGTACCCACATGATAAATTTTTGGAGTAGTAATGGTGTTGGTGTTTGCAATGGCTTGAAGACCTTCTACCTCTAATTTAAACATGTTGTACTTATCATAAATGTTTGTTTTAAGAAAGTACTTTTGGTTTTCAGTTGTAATTAGAAAAGCTTCAGATATATTACCGCCTGAAATGGAAGATACTTTTATGATAGTATTACTTAACAGATTAGATAAGTGAGATTTTAAATGGTCAAGCATAAAGCAAAACTAAGAAATAATGAAATTTTCTTCGTCTATAGATTTTTTCAGATATTTCTTGTAGTTATTTCGAACATTTTCAGATAGTTCTATTAAATAATCTCTATTCTTTTTTGCTTTAAGTTTTTCTTCATTTGATAGAATAATGTACATTGATAAATCAACAAAACTTATTGGAGAATAAGTAAAATAGCCAATCCATTTTTCATCAGGAGTTTCATAAAGAATAAACTTCCAATATTCTCGATCTATTTCTTTTAATTTTATTTTTTCATGTTTATTTTCCATGAAGTTAAGATATGTAAGATGAGATTCTGAATCAAGTTCAGAATGACAAAACAATAATAAGTTTTATAAATACAGTGCTTAATGCCGCTCCAATAACGCCATATAAAACCCATCAAAACCAGATTTGTGAGCTAAAACCTTTTTGTCTTTTACAAACGTAAATTCTTTACCAGCTTCAGATTCTAAGAAAGCGTTCACCTGATTTTCATTTTCAGAAGGTAACACAGAGCAAGTAGCATATACCAATTTACCTCCAGATTTAACTATTTTAGAGTACCGCTGTAAAATATCTTGCTGAATTCCTCTAATTTGATCTAAAAACTGTGGCTCTAATTTCCATTTAGCATCAGGGTTTCTACGTAACACACCCAAACCAGAACAAGGGGCATCAATTAAAACACGGTCTGCCTTATTATGTAATTTTTTAATAGGCTTAGTTGAGTCTATTACTCGTAAATCAACATTATGGACACCATTACGTCTGGCTCTGACCTTAAGTTTTTTAAGTTTACTTTCGTAGATATCCATGGCAATAATTTGCCCTTTGTTTTCCATTAAAGAAGCAATATGCAATGTTTTACCACCAGCGCCAGCACATGTATCAACTACTTTAAGTCCAGGTTTTACATCTAACATGTCTGCTACCAATTGCGAAGACGCATCTTGAACTTCAAATAGGCCTTTTTTAAAGGCATCTGTTACAAACACGTTAGCACGTTCACTGAGTTTTAAGGCAGAAGGGTACCCTTTTATAAATTCTGTATTGATGTCTTGATCAAATAGTGAGTTTTGTAATTCTTCTTTTGTGGTTTTAAGCGTATTTACTCTTAAAATAACATCAGCTTGTTTGTTTTGAATCGCTATTTCTTTAGTCCACTTAGTTTCTCCTAATTCTTCAACACCAATGTCATCAATCCAATCTGGAATAGATTCTCTAAATTTTCTAATTTTAGAGAGCTCATCAAAACGTCCTTTAATTTTTCTTGTTGGTGTGTTTTCAAAGTATTTCCAATCTGGTAACTTAATGCCTTTTAAGGTAGCCCAAACGGCAAACATACGCCACAGATTATCACGGTTGAAAGGTTCTTTAACCTCCGCTATCTCTGCATACAAACGTTTCCAACGTACAATGTCATAAGTGGTTTCAGCTACAAAACCACGGTCTCTGCTCCCCCAACGTTTATCGCGTTTTAATAATTGCTGGATAACTTTATCTGCATATTCATCGTCATTAAAAATTGAAGTTAAACCATCAATAACCGCAAAGCATAAATTTCTGTGTAGTCGCATCTTGAAATAAATAAGTCGCAAAGGTAAATAATAAAGATTTGGAAAACAGATTAAACCTTTTGATATTTATATAGTCCTAAAATAAAAATTCAAAAGTATGAAGCCACAAAAAAATCTATTGTTCTTAGCCGCTGTTTTAATATTAATTTTTAATGCTTGTTCAGGAAGTGACGATTCTGGTAATGACGGACAAGAAGATGATACTGAAACACCAGTTCAAACTAATTATGATATAAGCACAATTCTTTCAAAATTTTCTGGAACAGGATTGTCTTATGAAGTAAATGGAAATACAGTGACTTTCACCACACAAGATTTACCAAATCATACCAGTCCTTATTGGCCAGAGACAAATGCTTTACATGAAGATTATAATGGCACAAATAATCAATTTAACCTAAATCCTAATAGAATTTCAACTCAAAATATTGTATTTACTATAACTCTAAATCCACAAGAGGCCAATAATAAAGAAGCAACAGGTTTAGGACCTATTGGTATAGCTAGAAATGGAGTCGTGTTTTTTAATCAATATGCAGGTCCAGATCAGCCACTTACTAATGAGATTGATTCTTTTGACCAATGGTTAGGGCATCCTCAAAGAACAGGTCAATACCATTATCATATTGAGCCTACTTATTTAACAAGTGAGTTTGGAGATGACGCATTTTTAGGTCTATTATCAGATGGCTTCCCAATATATGGATCAATGGAAAACGACCAAATTATTACTAATGACGACTTAGATGAATATCATGGACACGTATCTGCTACAGAAGATTTTCCTAATGGTATTTATCATTACCATATAACTAGTGAAGATCCATATTTAAATGGTAACGGTTACTTTGGAACTCCAGGAAATATTTCGCAATAATTGAGGATTTTATTTATACATATTATTTGTGTTTTCATCACTCTAGTTTCATGTAGTGAAAGAAAAATTCAAAGCTTAGATGTTTCAAATAAACATTTAAAGTTGAATAATGGTGTGTTAGAGTTTAGTGGTAAACCTTTTACTGGTGTATTGACAGATACTTTTTCTAACGGAAGATTGCAAAGCGCATTATCCTATTCACTAGGAAGAAAAGAAGGAGAAGAAAAGCAATGGTTTGAAAATGGACAATTAGCAGTTGAACGTTTTTATAGTAAAGGTAAAAAGATTGGAATTCACAGAGCTTGGTGGGATAATGGACAACTAAAGTTCGCCTATCATTTTAATAACAAAGGTGAGTTTCATGGCAATGTAAAAGAGTGGAGTAGGGATGGTATGTTGTTTAGAGATTTTAATTATGAAAAAGGCAAGGAGTCTGGTAGACAGCGTTTATGGAAATTAAATGGTAACATTAAATCTAATTATGAAGTAGTAAATGGAGAACGTTTTGGACTTATAGGATTAAAGAAATGTTATACTGTAACTGATGGTAGAGACAAAATAAAGTAACAACAATTGTCATCCTGAACTTGTTTCAGGATCTCAAAAGTATTTTTAAAATGAAGCACATCACCCTTATAATATCTTTTTTCATCTTATGTTCCTGTAAACAGGAAAAAAAAGAGGTGAATCAAGTTACAAAGTTGCCATATTTTAATTCAGCAGATTTTACACCAAATTGGGATAATGCTACACACAAAATCCCTGAGTTTTCTTTTGTAAATCAAGAAAGTAAGACAATCACTAATAAAACGTTAGAAGGTAAAATATACATAGCTGATTTCTTTTTTACTAGTTGTCCAGGTATTTGTCCTAAGCTGACAAAAAATATGAATGAGATTCAAGAGGTGTATAAGAATGATAAAGATGTTATGTTGTTATCTCATACAGTAATGCCTTGGCGAGATTCCATATCTGTTTTAAAGGATTATGCTATTAGAAATAATGTGAATGTAGCCAAATGGCATTTGGTAACAGGAAATAAGCGTGAATTATATAACATTGCGAGAAACGGATATTTTGCAGATGAAGATTTTACTAAAACACAAGACGAAAGCAATTTCATTCATACCGAAAATTTTATTTTAGTTGATAAAAAAGGACATATCCGTGGAGTCTATAATGGCACATTAGAAGTTGAAGTAAAACGCCTTAAAAGACACATTGAAATATTAAGAAACGAATCTTGATTTATAATACCATACACAACTATTTTTTGAAAGCTCAGCATTTATATACTGAGCTTTCTTATTTTTATACAAATTGTAGTCTATGAAGAACTTATCTTTATTATTTGTGATTGTTTTATGTTTTTCCTGTAAAATAAATAACAAGTTTAAGCCTAGAAATATTTCTAAATTAGAAATAAAACATCTGTTAGAAGATTCTTTGTTGAATATTAGGGCTATTGAATTGTCAAATAATAGAGTTTGGTATGCGGGTTCAGATGGTGAAACAGGAAATCAAGAAATTTTCGATTATCAGAAAAATATATCTGAATCGCTAGTTTTCAAAGAAACAGCAGAATTGTATCATAGCTATGATAGCTATAGGTTTAGGCAGATGAATAGTGATACCACAGGTTATGAGCTAAGAGCCATTGCTAAAATTAGTGATTACTTTTTAACTTTGACTTCAGGAAGCCCTGCTGTATTAACCAAATTTGGATCTAATTCAAGAGATTTTGTTTTTTCGGAAACTCACCCCAAAGCCTTTTATGACTCCATGGAATTTTGGAATGATAAAGAAGGTATTGCTATTGGTGATCCTATAGATGATTGTATGAGTATTATAATTACCAGAGATGGTGGTGATACTTGGAACAAAATTTCTTGTGATGATTTACCAAAAGCTAAAGAGGGGGAAGCTGCTTTTGCTGCCAGTGATACAAATATTGCTATAGTAGGAGATCATACATGGGTGGCTACTGGAGGTAAGGCAAGTAGAATTTTATATTCACCAGATAAAGGAAATACCTGGGAAGTTTACGATACACCAATTATACAAGGCAAAGAAACCACCGGTATATATTCAATAGATTTTTATGATGAACTAAATGGCTTTGCTATTGGCGGTGATTATACCAAACCAGATGATAATGCTGCTAATAAAATTAGAACTCAAGATGGGGGTAAAACATGGCAACTAGTAGCCGAAAATAAAAACCCCGGTTATAGGAGTTGTGTACAATATATCCCCAATAGAGGAGGGAAAGAGTTAGTTGCCATTGGTTTTAAAGGTATTGATTATAGTAACGATTCAGGGACTACTTGGAATCATTTAAGTGATGAAGGGTTTTACACTATTAGATTCTTAAATGATTCTGTGGCGTATGCAGCAGGAAAAGGTAGAGTTTCAAGACTAACTTTTAGTGAATAAAAAAGAGAGACAAAGTCTCTCTTAATTTTAATGTCTAGGTCCATCAGATCCTGGACCTCCACCTCTGTGTTTCTTAAAACGATCTAATAGTTTTCGTTTAAAATCTTCTTCAGCTACTTTTAGTTTTAGTATTTTTCTTGGAGGTAAAATTTTTCTAAGTTTTTTTAAAAAATCAACCCTTTGTTCATGTAAATTGGTTTCTAGGTTTATCAACCTAGTCATTAAATCTAAAGCTTCGTTATCAGAAACAGTCTCAGAGCTGTCTTTAATGTTTCGTCTCAATCTACGTAATTCTTGTATGGTTTTTCTAGAAGTTTTATCATTTGCATTGTAAATAGGCCAGAATACTTGGGCTTCTTTTTCAGTTAAATCAAGCTGTTCTGTTATGTGAGCTATTTTTAAAGCACGTACTTTTTCATGTCTGTTTTGACCTATTACGGATACAGACATTAAAAGTATTAGTGTTATAAGTATGTGTTTTTTCATTTTCATTTTAAATTAACGTTTAATACAAGTCATCAACATTTAAGTTGTCAATAATGTAATCTTCAACTGTTTCTTCTTTAATGGTGTAATCGATAAAATTATCTTCAATTAATTCGTCTTCATCTAATAAAGTTGCTATGTCATAATAATTAATATCTTCTTCTAAAATATAAGTCTCAACGGTTTGAAAATCTGTTGGCCATTCTTCAACTTTATTAAATATTGATACGTTGAATAATAATAAAATAGCTGCAGCAATACCAGATATATAGATAAGACGCTTTTTTGTGAACAACTTAATAACTTTAGTTTCTTTTTTTGAAACTTTAGAAATAATAGTGTCTTCCAGATTACTAAAATAATTATCAGGAGTTTTAAAACCAGAGTTGTTAGAAAGTTCTTTGAGTTTCAAATCACTAATGATATGCTCTTCTAGAGAGTCAAAATAACCTTCAGGAGTTTTAAAGCCACTTTTTATGTTATTATGTAATTTATTTTTTTTCATCTTACTACTAAGACTTGTTTTTTGTTTAAAGGTTTAATCTTTAGTTAAATAGCTTTCTATTTTTTTTACAGCAATGTGATATGATGCTTTTAAAGCACCTTCACTTGTTTCTAAAATTTCGGACATTTCTTTATATTTTAAATCCTGAAAATATTTCATGTTAAAGACTAATTGTTGTTTCTCTGGTAGAGTAGCTATGGCTTTTTGTAATTGTAATTGAATAGCATCACCTTCAAAATAAGTATCAGATTTTAAATTGTTTATGGCTAATTGTTGCACTTCTTCATTTGTTATTTGAAGACGTTTTGCGTTCTTGTTTATGAGTGTTATAGATTCATTAGTAGCTATTCTATACATCCATGAATAAAGCTTGCTATCTCCTTTAAATTTATCAATGCCTTTAAATATTTTGATAAAGGTATTTTGAAGTACATCATCTGCATCATCATGAGACTTTACTATATTACGTATGTGCCAGTATAATCGCTCTTTGTAAAGCGCTATAAGTTGTCTAAAAGCCTGCTCTTTGTGCGTTTTAGATTGTAGGTTCTGTAATAATAATTCTTCGTTTGTCACAAACAATATTTAGTCTTTAGACTAAATAAATATACTAAAGTTTAAAATGAAAGAAATTTTAAAATTCACGTAAAAATTTATTGGATTGATTTTATGTAGGTTATCGTTTTTTAATCCGATGAAATGCATTTAAAAACGATAAAAAGCATTTTTTTCTTGGAGTATATAGCCTTTTATTTTATGTTTGTAACAGATACTTACTTATGTTGTTAGAAGCCCCAATTCTATCAATGAACAAAAAAAGGATAGATGCCCCCAAATCTCTATCCTTTTTTATTTTTTATAAACGCTGTTTATTTTTATTCTAGACTTTGCATTTCTACCAACTTTTTGTAAGCTCCTTTTTTGGCTATAAGTTCGGTATGTTTTCCTTGTTCTACTATTTCTCCTTTTTTGAGCACTACAATTTCATCTGCATTCTGGATGGTAGATAATCTATGAGCAATAACAATAGATGTTCTATTTTTCATTAGATTTTCTAAAGCTTCTTGAACAAGACGTTCACTTTCAGTATCTAAAGCAGAAGTAGCTTCATCAAGAATCATAATTGGTGGACTTTTTAAAACAGCCCTAGCAATGCTTAAACGTTGTTTTTGTCCGCCAGAAAGTTTATTACCTGAATCTCCAATATTGGTCTCTATACCATTTGGTAGTTCTTCAACAAATTCCCAAGCATTGGCAATTTTTAATGCTTCAATAATTTCTTCATCAGTCGCGTTTTCTTTTCCTAATAACAAATTTTCTTTGATAGAATCATTAAACAAAATAGCATCTTGAGTTACTATGCCTAATTGTTCTCTTAGAGAATGAATAGTTAAGTCTCTAATGTCTACACTATCAATAAGAATTTGCCCTTTATTTACATCATAAAAACGGGTGATAAGATTAGCAATGGTAGATTTACCACTTCCTGATTGTCCAACCAAAGCCACTGTTTTTCCTATGGGTATTTTTAAAGAAAAATCTTTTAGAACATATTCTTCTTCGTATTTAAACCATATGTTTTTAAATTCTATGTCTGCATCAAAACTAGATTTTATAAGTGCATTATGTTTGTCTATTAAGGCGTTATCAGCTTCTAAAATTTCTTGAATACGTTCTGCTGCAGCCCCACCTTTTTTAACGTTTACTAAACCTCTCGAAAAAGCTTTGGCAGGTGTAAGTATGTTGTATGCTAGACCTATGTAGACTAAAAAACTACTACCATCTAAAAATGCTTCAGTGCTATTATTATTTAAAATTAAGTTTCCTCCATACCAAAGGATAACAGCAATCATACAAATGCCTAAAAATTCACTTGTAGGGGATGCTAAACTTTGTCTTATCAAAAGCTTATTAGAAAAATTATAAAAGCGTTGAGTAGAGCTTTTGAATTTTTCATTAAAAACTGTTTCAACATTAAAACCTTTTATAATTCTTAGACCGCTTAAGGTTTCTTCTAGGGTTGATAAAAATAGCCCTTGTTCCTTTTGAACTCGATCTGATTTTCTTTTGAGACTTTTACCGATTTTGGAAATTACAAACCCCACTATTGGAATAAAAACAAAAACAAACAGAGTAAATTTTGCGCTTATTATTAACATAATTGTCAAAGAAAAAAGAATAGTTAACGGTTCTCTAACAATCAATTCTAAAACGGGCAACATGGAGTATTGCAAATCATTAACATCTCCAGTGACTCTTGCAATGATGTCGCCTTTTCTTTTTTCAGAAAAAAAAGATACAGGTAATTCTAATATTTTATTATAAACTGTATTTCTAATATCTCTAATGACTCCATTTCTTAAAAATACCATAAAGTAGTTTGCCAGATAACCCGAAACATTTTTAAGAAAAAAAGCGATGATTATTAGTATGATTACAAAAACCAGTGCTTTAGATTTATCATTACCAGCAAAATTGTACATTTGATATGCCAAAACATCTTCACCATAATCTTTAATTTGCATTATACCGCTATAGATAGGTTTTTTAGGAATTAAATTTTCAACACTATTTTTATCAAAGATTACATCTAACATAGGTTTGAGAGCTACAAAAGAAAGTGTCCCAAATAAAGCAAAAAACACATTAGAAATAATGTGTCCTATTGCAAAACGTTTGTAAGGCTTAGCGTACCTTAATATTTTAAAAAATTGATTCATTAATGTAAAATCATGTCTATGTATATGCAAAAATACGCCTTAGTAAATTAACTAAGACATAAAATTTTGTTAAGCTAATTTCATGTCTTTTAAAATGCTATCTATTTTAGTATCTAAAGTGTTTTCGGTACTATTAAATTCTGAAGCAGATTCTAACGTTGTATTTGTACTTATATAGAATTTTATTTTTGGTTCTGTACCACTTGGTCTTAGGGCTACTTGAGTACCATCTTCAGTATAATAAATTAATACGTTAGATTTTGGAATATCAATAGTAGTTTCTTCACCTGTAATCATGTTTTTAGAGATTGAAGATTGGTAATCTTCTACTTTAACCACTTTAGAACCACAAACTTCAGTTATTGGGTTTTCTCTGGACTCAATCATCATTTGTTTGATTTCTTGAGCACCTTCAATACCTTTTTTAGTTAGTGATACAAGCTTTTCTTTATAAAAACCATGTTCTAAATATAGATTAATTAGTTCTTCAAATACAGAACTCCCATTAGCTTTTGCGTTTGCTGCAATTTCAACTGCTAAAAGAGTAGACGTTACCGCATCTTTGTCTCTAACAAAGTCACCTACCATGAAACCAAAACTTTCTTCACCACCACCAATAAAATCTAGTTCTGGGTAGTCTTTTATAAGTTTAGCAATCCATTTAAAACCTGTTAAAACTATTTTGCTTTCAACATTATAAGCGCTAGCAAGTTTAGCAAACATTGGAGTAGAAACTATAGTTGTAGCTACAAATTCTTTTCCTTTAAGTTTGTTTTCGTTTTTCCAAAGTTTTAATAAGAAATCAACCATCATTACCATCGTTTGATTTCCGTTTAAAAGCACCAATTCATTATTCAAATTTCTAACAGCTACACCTAATCTATCACAATCAGGATCTGTTCCAATAACAATATCAGCATTTACTTCTTCGGCTAATTCTAAAGCCATTTTTAAAGCTGCAGGTTCTTCAGGGTTAGGAGATGCTACCGTTGGGAAATTACCATTAGGTGCTTCCTGTTCTTTTACTATATGAACATTTTTATAACCAGCACGCTTTAAAGTTTCAGGAACAGCTGTAACAGAAGTACCATGAAGTGGTGTGAAAACAATTGTTAAGTTATCTTTAGCTTCTTGAGTTAAGCCTAAGCTACCGTTTTTTACAGAGGCATCAATAAATATATTATCAATATCTGAGCTTATATAATTGATAAGGTCTTCATTAGCTTCAAACTTTATATCTGAATAATCTAATGAGTTTATTTCACTAATAATGGCACCATCTTGTGGCGGCACTAATTGTCCGCCATCTTGCCAATATACTTTATATCCGTTGTATTCTGGCGGGTTATGAGATGCTGTTAAAACAATACCACAATGGCAGTTTAAATGTTTAACTGCAAATGATAATTCTGGAGTAGGGCGTAAATCTTCAAATAGATAAACTTCTACACCATTTGCTGAAAAAACATCTGCTACTACTTTGGCTAGTGTTTTACTGTTGTTTCTACAATCATAAGCTATAACAGTTTTTAGTTTTTCACCTGGAAAAGACTCTTTTAAATAATTACTTAAACCTTGAGTGCTTTTTCCTAAAGTATACTTGTTAATTCTGTTAGTGCCTATTCCCATAACACCTCGCATACCACCAGTACCAAATTCTAAATCTTTATAAAAACTTTCTTGAATATCTTCAGGATTGTTGGCTATGCTATCTTTAATGAATTGCTGTGTTTCTTCATCAAAAGCAGGTGTTAACCATGAGTTAATGCGATCTAAAATGTTAGGTTCAATGTAAATCATAATGCAGATTGTAAAAATTATATAACAAAAATAGGTAATTGGTTAAAATTCTGGTTAAAAAAAACACACAATTGAAAAGATGAATAACGAAAACGGAATAGTGTATTATAAATTTAGTTTATCTTTAATTAGATAGCGTTTACCATCTTTTTTGGTACGTAGAATAATTTCACCCAAAAAACCAGCAATAAAGAATTGTGAACCAATGATCATGGTAGAAAGTGCAATATAAAATTGAGGTCTAGAGGTAATTAATCTACCAGTTGTATTTAAAAATAGTTTGTCTATTCCAAGATAAACTGAAAAGCCAAACCCAATAATAAACATAATAACACCTAAGGCTCCAAATAGGTGCATAGGCTGCTTACCAAACCTTGAAATAAACCAAATAGTAATGAGATCTAAAAAGCCATGAATAAACCTATTCATACCAAATTTGGTTTCACCATATTTTCTAGCTTGGTGTTTTACTATTTTTTCACCAATTTTATTAAAACCAGCATTTTTAGATAATACAGGAATATAGCGATGCATTTCACCATGGACATCTATATTTTTAACGACTTCATTTTTATAAGCCTTTAGTCCGCAGTTAAAATCATGTAGTTTTACTTTTGAAGTTTTTCGTGCCGCCCAATTAAATAATTTTGAGGGAAGATTTTTGGCAATTACAGAGTCATACCGTTTCTTTTTCCAGCCAGAAACCAAATCATACCCATCATTTACTATCATATTGTAAAGTTCTGTTATTTCGTCTGGGCTATCTTGTAAGTCGGCATCCATGGTAATGATTACATCTCCTTCAGCTTCTTTGAAACCAGCATTAAGTGCTTGAGATTTTCCAAAGTTTTTTAAAAACCTGATGCCTTTTGTATTGGTGTTTTGTACACCTAATTGAGATATAACTTGCCACGAATTATCTGTACTACCATCATCAATAAAAATGATTTCATATGAAAAATGATTGGACTGCATAACATTTGCAATCCAATCATGTAATTCTTTTAAAGAGTCTTCCTCATTAAGTAGTGGTATAACTACTGATATATTCATTTATAATTTCTTGATTTCGAAATCAAAAATAAAGAAATTATCTTTTGGGTTTATTCTTTTCCCTTTTTAATTATTAGCCCAATAATTAAAGAAGCTATAATACCAAATACCAAATTACCTATTAATGAAAAAGTGGCCAAGGAAAAAGGAGATGAGAATATATTAGTCATTTGAGTAGCTTTTTCTATCTGTTCATCTGTTATTTCAGGATTACTTTGTAACATTTGGTTTAATGATTGAGATCTTATGTTTTCTATAAATTCAGGATATATAAATGAATAATGAATGTAAGTGTAAATAGCACCTATAACACCACCAATAGCAGCAATAGCTAATCCCATTTTAATTGCTTCCCCTAAAGTTAAATACCCTTCATTAAAACTTTTGAAGCTTTTTATACCATAAAAGAATATTAAAATTGTTAAAACAACGCTTGCGCCACTTATAGCCCAGCTTTTTTCAAGTGAAAGTGCATACATTATGGCTAGAACTAATATGGAGATTCCTCCTAAGTATAGTCCGTAATTTGTTGCTATAGATTTAAATGTTTTTTCCATAATTATTTATGTTTTTGATGTTAGTTGCTAGTGTTAGTATTCAAAGTTAGCAAATAGTTACACAAAAAGTTAAAATAAAAATTGTAAAAAAGTATTGTTCAATTATAAAAAATGCTTAAATTTGCACCTCGAAAAAATACAGACTTTAAATATTAAAGCGATGAAAAAAGGTATACACCCAGAAAATTATAGAATAGTAGCATTTAAAGATATGTCTAATGATGATGTGTTCTTAACTAAGTCTACTGCTGATACTAATGAGACTCTTGAGGTTGATGGTGTTGAGTATCCTCTTATTAAAATGGAGATTTCAAGAACATCGCATCCTTACTATACTGGTAAATCTAAATTAGTAGATACAGCAGGACGTATTGATAAATTCAAAACTAAATACGCTAAGTTTAAAAAATAAACTTAACTTTTTTATAATATATCTTTAAGCCTTTCTTTATGTGGAAAGGCTTTTTTATTCTCTACTTTTAGTATAAATTTGATTAAACAAATCATAGCATAGGTTTAAAGTATTAAACTTTTAACTTGTTATTAGAAACTTTTCAACGTAATCATGAATTATATTCTTTTTGACGGTCCTTCAAGAAATAATCTTTTACCATTTACATATACACGACCAGTTGCAGACATTAGAGTTGGTATTTTAACTATAAGAGAAAAATGGGAAATGTATTTGAAAACAACCACAACTACGGTTACAGAAGATTATTTATCTGATAAATACCCTATGGTTGAAATGGATGAAAATGTGATGATTAATGCGTCATACTTACCCAATCAAGAATTAATTGATGAAGTTCTTAAACTTAAGGAAAATCAAGCTGTTTTTAAAGGTGAAGACGTCATTGCTTTTTATACTAAGGATACTCAAGATAGTATAGATTTGAATACTTTTGAAGCTATTGAGTTCGAGGGAAATTGTATCACTATTGAGAATACATGGGATATTTTTTCTAAAAATGGAGAAGCTATTAAAGAGGATTTTGATTTAATTACAAAGGATAGAACATCTGCCTCTATACCCGAAACAACAGTTGCTTTTAATCAAGAAGAGATATTTATCGAACCAGGGGCTAAATTGCCACTATGTTCTTTGAATGCCTCTAATGGACCAATATACATTGGAAAAGACGCAGAAATTATGGAGGGTAGTATGATAAGAGGGCCTTTTGCTTTATGTAATAATGCTGTTGTAAAAATGGCTGGTAAGATTTATGGTCCAACAACTATAGGACCTTATAGCAAGGTAGGAGGAGAGATAAGTAATTCTGTGATTTTTGGATATTCTAATAAGGGGCATGATGGTTTTTTAGGGAACTCTGTTTTAGGTGAATGGTGTAATTTAGGTGCAGATACTAATACGTCTAACCTTAAGAATAATTATGCTATGGTAAGGCTTTGGGATTATAATACTGAAGGTTTTGCTAAAACGGGATTACAGTTTTGTGGTTTAATGATGGGAGATCATAGTAAAGCAGGTATTAATACCATGTTTAATACAGGCACAGTGGTTGGAGTTAGTGCTAATGTGTTTGGTGGCGGATTTCCAAGAAACTTTATACCTAGTTTTAGTTGGGGTGGTAGTAGCGGTTTTACCACTTACCTTACCAAAAAAGCTTTTGAGGTAGCAGAGGTTGTAGCTAAAAGGCGTAATGTTGAATTTACTGAAGTAGATAAGCAAATTCTAGAGTATATTTTTGAAGATACCAAAAAGTTTAGAAAAGAGTAATTTGTTTAGTATTTTTAAGTAAATGAATCTTTCAGGTTATCTATTAATAGTGAATTTTATTTTAATGCTTAAGTTATTTTATTACTTTTAGTATTGTAATGTATTAAAATAATTGATATAATTACGTATAATAGAATGTTAGTTAAGCTAACTTTATGAGAGATTAAATATTATGATTAGTATTTTTCAAAACAAAAAATACGTTGCTTTAATTTTTTTTTCTGTTTTATTACTTGATCTCGTGATTAAATTTTATTCAGAAGTTTCAACGTTAAGATTTATAACTAAACCTTTCTTGTTGTTAATTTTAATATTGTTCACTTTTTTTAATAAACACCTAACATATAAGCGAAATTTAATTTATGTATTAGTAGGATTAATACTTTTCTTGTTTGGAGATATATTTATGCTCTTATATAAAAACCCCTTATTGTATTCTATTGGAGTTGTGTGTTTTATTTTTGGAAAAGTGTTTTATATTTTTAGATTAGTAACAAGAGAAGAATTTAGACTAAGAAAACTAATGCCTTATATCATTTTTATATTTATTTATATGGTATCTATTTTTGCTCTTATTTACCAAGGTTTAAGTGGAATTCATCTGTATTTAACAATTATTTACTTTATGGTTGCTCTTCATGTAGTATTCTTTTCCTTAATTCGTAAAAATAGTGTGAATAGAGTTAGCTATCATTTAGTTTTTGTAGGAGTATTTTTCTCAATATTGTCTGATTCTTTAGTAGCGCTTCAAATGTACTATTCCTTTAATTCCAGTTTTTTTGGACTATTAATAATGCTATGCTACGGGATTTCTCAATACTTTTTTATTACAGGTTTTATTGAAGAGAAAAAGTTAAGTAACGAGTAGAATAAAATATTAATTCAATTTTTTAACTCGTTTTAAATCAAGCATATTAATAGGATTGATACCCAATCCAGATACATTCTTTCTGGTAAATCGCACTACTTCGTCATAATATAAAGGCACCATAATAGCGTTATCCATAGCTAAAGAATCAATTGTGGTATACAAATGTTTACGTTCTTCAATATCAGTAATTGTGAATGCTTTATTGTATAGACTGTCTACGATTTTATTTTTAAAATGAAAGTAATTAGAGCCATTAGGAGCAAAATTCTTGCTATAAAAAATTGATAAATAGTTTTCAGCATCTAAATAGTCGGCTACCCAAGAACTTCTAAACATATCTACTTTACCATTATATCGGGCACTGCGTAAAGCAGCTTCAGGCATAACATCAACATTTATGGTTAAACCTGCTTTTTCAAGTTCTCGCTGAATGAATTCACAAAAATCTAAGTAATTACTTGTGGTAACTAAGTTAATTTTAGGGTTTTTAATACCACTTTCTTTTTTAAATTGTTCTACCAACTGTTTAGCTTTTTCAGGTTGATAGGTATAACCATTTGTTTTTTTATGCCCTTCTAGCCCAATGGGGATAAAACCGCCATTAGCTGGGTTGCCAATTCCGTTTCTAAGGTATATCATCATTTTTTTACGGTCAAAACCGTAATTAATTGCTTTTCTAATCAATTTAGATTGAATTTCAGGGGTCTTAGAATCCAAGTAAAACCCTAAATACTCTGTGTTAAGAAAAGGTCCTGTAGTCATATTAACAGATGTAGTATATTTTGCTCTTAGTTTACCATCGGCCGTCAATAATTCATCTTTATACGAATTATCCAAACTTTGTAAATAGTCAATGTTTCCTTGGGCAAATTGCAAAAACTCACTTTGCTTATCGGGTAAAAATGTTAAGGCTACAGCTTCTAAATGGGGGAGCTGATTTCCATCTTCATCTTTTTCAAAATAATTGTTATTCCTTCTTAAAATAAGTTTAATATTTTCTTCCCAACGTTTAAATTTAAAAGGCCCAGTTCCAATGGGGTTTGCTCTAAAATTATTGCCATAATGTTCTACAATTTCTTTTGGGACTACAGAACAATATTTCATGGTTAGTAAGCCAATAAATGCTGGAAAAGGTTGTTTTAATTCAATTTGAAATATAGTGTCATTTATAGCTTTAAAATCTTTTACTTTTTTTAAAACCCAACTCCCTGGTGCAGCTATTTTCGTATCTCTAAGTCGGTTTAAACTATATTCAAAATCTTTTGCTTTTACTGTTCTTATTGAATCTTTTCCAAATAAATGATGTTTATGAAAGCGTACATCATTTCTTAGGTTGAAAGTGTACATGATGGCATCTTCTGAAATAGACCAAGATTTCGCAATACAAGGTTTTATGTTTAGTTCATCATCTAATTGAACTAAACCATTAAATAGTTGATTATTAATAGAATTATCTTGAAGTGTCCTGGAAAATGCAGGATCTAAAGTGTTTATATTAGCATACTCATTGTATCTAAAAACAAGATGGTCTTTATTAGAGTTTGAATTGTTTCCACAAGACAAAACTAAAAGTGGTAAACTTAAATAAAAGTATAATTTCTGTTTTAGAAACATTGTATTATTCATTGTTAAAATTCTACAAAAAGGAAGTATTAAGCTTCAGGTAAAGCCTTCCACTTTTTAATTACTTTGGTGTAAAAATATAGAATTATTAAGTTAATTATAAATAGTATTGGGCTCCAGCCTATATTAAATAGATCCCAAATTGTATTACAAGGACCTATTCTAGTATTATAGCATATCTTTTCTTGATACATTGAAATTAACCCCATAACCAAAACTATAAAAATAATAAAACCTATGTATGAAAGATTCAGACATATACCAACTATGATCTTTTTTAGTCTATAAGCGAAACTTATAGGAATAAGAATAATAATAAGAAGTAATATCAAAGATAAATACATTGTGAAGTATTCTAAGTTATTACCATGATATCTATATGTGAATTCATAAATAGTTGCAGACAAACCAATAAAAATAGATAAAACTCCAGCCGATACTATTGTTAGAATGAATGTTTTTAATCCAGTAGTTCTAAACATAAGAATAACAGCCGCAATTAAAAATGATAACCATAAAAAGACATTTATACTATCTAAAAAAGGTGTACTATGTTTTATATCTTCTACATTTTCAAAAAGATTGTGTAGTTTATTAGTTTCAATGTAATAGTCTGTTAGAAGTTTTTGTTTGAAAACCTCAATAGGAGTTTTGTTTTCTTCATCAAAAAATTCAAAATCTTCTTTAGGCTCTTTTCTTATTAAAGCATTTATTTTAAAGTCATCAGGGTGGTATACTAAATCAAACCATACTTTTGGAGTTAAGTTATGTTTAACTTTGTAGTTAGAACAAATTTCTAAAAAGTCAGTTAATGCAACTAATATTTCATTAGCATCATTTCTTTTTAAAAAAGCATGACTTTGTTTGTTCAAATTAATTTTTTCTTCTAAAAACTCATTTTCTCTACCATAATAATGGGGTTCAGTTACATACGAATAATTAATGAAATTATTAGAATCAGATAATTGGAAAAAAATAGAGGAATAATTATAGTAACTAGGGTGAGCAGACTTTTCAATTTTAGTAATATCAAAAATGGTGTCTTTATAGTAATAGGTTCTTAAGGTGTCTTCTGTTTTGTAATAAACAAACCCTTTGTAGTTTTCGTCTTGTAAACCTTGATTAAGAGAACCAATTTTTTTGTAGAGAGAATAGTAGTAATATCTTTTATCTAAAAATTTTAGATGTGGTAAACTAGAATCTATAGGTTTTAGAATAGGTTTGAGAGTTTCAAAATCTTCATAATCATAGTTTGCTCTTGAATAAGGTTTAGATTGAGAACAATATAGGGTGTCAAAAGGAGCTGGGTAGTAACGTTCATCTAATGTGTAGTGTCCTAGATTATGAGAAAAAAATACAGCAACTTTATTTGATTTTTTAATTTCATCTTCAATACGTTCATCATCATAATTAATACTAATGTAGGTTTTGATGCCGTAATTGTATGAAATATAAAAGCTACTTATGCTTAATATAATGATGATGTACATTAAAAGTTGACCAAATAGTTGCTTGCTTTTTAATGAATACAAGCTTTTAAACGTATTGTTTTTAAAAAGATATGAAAGCCAGATAACAGTAATTAAAATGAATAAAATGATATTCATAAAAACGGTACCATTTTCAAAATATATATCTACAACTCTGGTTTCATGTAACGTTTCAGGATTGATGAAAGTTAAAAAACCGAAACAGAAAAAAATAAAATGGAGTATTAAGCTAATAAGTAAGACCCAAACAATTTTAGTATTCCAAATGTTTGGATAATTTTCTAATAAATATTTATTGGTTTTGGTTATAAATTTTTTCATTTGGAAATAATTAAGAAACAAAGAAACGCCTTGTAGATTTTGAGATGTTACGTGTGTATGTAATTTCAATATTGTTTGCTCCTAAGGCTTCTAAAACATTAGAGAAAGAGGTGTTGTTATTAAAATAAGCAATATAAATTCCTCCATTAAAGGTTAATTTTTCTAATTGTAAATTATTAAAGGCAGCCTTTAAGACTTCTCTGTTAGAGTTAGTTTCAATTTCAATTATCAAAGAATTAGAATTATTACTGTCTTCACTATTATCTGTGTATTTACCGTTTTTAAGGAAGATAACCTTGTCAGATACTTTTTCAACTTCATATAACTGTTGAGAACTCAATATTAAAGCAATGGGGTTATTTAAAGAGTTGCATATAGATTTTAGATCTTCTAAAATAACTTGTTGTGCTAAAACGTCAAGATTGGCAAGAGGTTCATCTAACAGCAATATTTCAGGTTGCCTTAAAAGTGTTCTTGCTAATTCAAAACGCATTTTATATCCAGAAGAGAGTTCAGCCCATTTTAAATGTTTATAGTTCCAAAGTCCTAATCTGGCAATCATCATTAAAACCCTAGTTTCATTTTCATTAGGTGAAGTGCCATAACTAGATAGAACCAATTTAAGATTGTCTTTTAAACTACCGTACCATTTTTTTGTTCGCTGTGGAATGTAAATTAATTTAGTTCTTAAATCAAACTCATTCTTAACATTAGAGTCCAGATTGTATGTTAAAATACCCTTGTTAAGTTTTAATTCTTTAGCCAAAAGCCTTAAAAGAGTTGTTTTCCCATTACCGTTTTCGCCAACTAAACCATAAACTTGTCCCTTTTTAATTTCTAACGATACTGGGCCTAAAGAAAACCTGTTTTTTCCATAACTTTTTTCTAAATTTTCACCTGTAATTATTGGAGTTGTAGAATTATATTCATTAATAGATATTTTAGAAATAGCGCTTAAAATTTCTTTACATTTTAATACAAACTCCTCTTCTTTATCTAGATGGTTTTCTTTCCAATCTGTTAAGTTAATAACAGATTTATAAATATCCATGTTTTGTGTGTCTATGGCACAGTCCATAAGCTTTCTAAAACCTAAGACTAAATCATTATTATTAAAAAAAGTATAAACCTCTTTAATTCGTTGTTCAGATTGTGTCATTTATAAGTTGTTAATGCTCAATTTTGAAAGTGTTAATACGTTGGAATACTTGCAAGTATTATGTAAATTTGCACGCTTTTAAGTTAGAAAACAAGTGAAATAGTTAATTTTCTTACTTATTGTAAAAGTAAAGTATTTGTATGAACAAAAAAGTCGCATTTTATACATTAGGCTGTAAGCTTAATTTTTCTGAAACCTCTACCATTGCTCGAAGTTTTTCAAATGAAGGATTTGATAGAGTAGACTTTCAAGAAAAAGCAGATATATATGTGATTAATACATGTTCGGTTACCGAGAATGCAGATAAACGTTTTAAAACTATAGTAAAGCAAGCTCAAAAAGCCAATGATAAAGCATTTATCGCAGCAGTTGGTTGTTATGCACAATTAAAACCACAGGAACTAGCAGACGTAAATGGGGTTGATTTGGTGCTTGGTGCCACAGAAAAATTCAAGATTACAGATTATCTTAATGACTTAACTAAAAACGATTATGGTGAAGTGCATTCTTGTGAAATTGAGGATGCAGATTTTTATGTAGGTTCTTATTCAATAGGAGATAGAACCAGAGCGTTTTTAAAAGTTCAAGATGGTTGCGATTATAAATGTACTTATTGTACTATTCCTTTGGCTAGAGGTATTTCCAGAAGTGATACTATGGATAATGTTTTAAAAAATGCCAGAGAAATTTCGGGTAAAAACATCAAAGAAATTGTGCTCACGGGTGTTAATATTGGTGATTATGGTAAGGGCGAATTTGGTAATAAGAAACATGAGCATACTTTTTTAGATTTAGTAACAGAATTAGATAAGGTTGAAGGTATTGAGCGTTTACGTATTTCATCTATAGAACCTAATTTGTTAAAAAATGAAACTATAGATTTAGTGTCTCAATCTAGAGCATTTGTGCCTCATTTTCATGTGCCTTTGCAAAGTGGTAATAATGAAATTCTAAAGAAAATGAAGCGTCGTTATATGCGTGAATTATATATTGATAGAGTTTCTAAAATAAAGGAGGTAATGCCACATGCATGCATAGGTGTTGATGTAATTGTTGGTTTCCCTGGAGAAACAGACAATCATTTTTTAGATACCTATAATTTCCTAAACGAGTTAGATATTTCTTATCTACATGTATTCACTTATTCTGAAAGAGATAATACTGAAGCTGCAGAAATGGATGGAGTAGTGTCAGGTAATATAAGAAGTAAACGTAGTAAGATGCTTCGCGGCTTATCTGTTAAAAAACGAAGAGCTTTTTATGAAAGCCAAATAGGTACAACACGAACAGTTTTATTTGAAAGCGAAAACAAAGAAGGCTATATCCATGGGTTTACTGAAAATTATGTAAAAGTAAAAACACCTTGGAACCCAGAGTTAGTAAACACACTTCATGAAGTTCAATTAACCAAGATTGGTGACGATGGGTTGGTAAGATTTGACTTTAATCGATAATAAAAGGTAGTATTTAATTTATTTTATACATTGTATGCATAATCCATTACCTAGAAATTAAATTTAGTGCTACCAAATACTTTACATAAAAATGTAAACGGGATATTCCGTTTTTTTATTTTAATATCCTTAGTTATAGTGTCATGTTCAGGCAATCAATTTCGTTTGTCTGGTGTATGGAGTAATGTTGAAAAAGAAGGGGATAGTACAAAAACTGTTCTTTTAGTTTTTAGACCTAATAATACAGGAGCCAAAATTTATAAAACAAGTTTAACATCTGGAGAAATAACATCTACCATTAATATGTTTAATTGGAAAATGAATGAAGATTTGGTAGTTATAAAAGAGGAAGGAGATAAAAAAGAAAGCTTCCTAGTGAATGATACCGGTGAGCAACTAAAGTCTAAAAAAATAGAAGATATATTTTATACCAAAGTATCTGAAGATCTCTCTAAATATTAAAACATAAAAAAACCGAAGTTTTAACTTCGGTTTTTTTATTTCTTTTTTTAGAAACTTAAATTCTTACTCCAACAGGAAGCATACGTTTGTATTTTCTATTGCTTCTTACAAATTTTGCAATTTCTGGACTTGTTGGAACAACGCTTAAATTTCTATCCTGAATCTGTTCAAAAACGGCAGAAATGAATTCTTTTCTAAAATCTTCACTCTTAATTTCTTCAGGAATAATAAGTTTAGTTAAAAATATCTTTCGCTCTTGTAAAGAATATTCAATTTTAGCTAAATGATCTTCAATCTTAATTTCAAATTGACGTAAAAAATCATTGTCTATTAATTCGGCAGCATCAACCATTTGTATAATTTTTTAATTTTAGTGGAGAAAAGAAATACTTACAAGTATTTCTAGTTTATATTGCGGTGCAAAAATACTAAAAAAAAACCTTATTATAAAGAAAAAAGTAAGTTAATAGCCTATGAGTCAAGAACTAATACATGTATATCTAATGCCTGGTATGGCAGCTAGCCCATTGATTTTTGAACATATTCAACTTCCTGAAGATAAATTCAAACTTCATTACCTAGAATGGATGATACCTTTTGAAGATGAAACACTTAGTGATTATGCGTTAAGAATGACTAAAAATATAGTGCATGATAGTGTAGTTTTAATAGGAGTGTCTTTTGGTGGAGTGCTTGTGCAAGAAATGAGTAAACATATAGAAATAAGGAAGTTAATTGTGGTTTCTACTGTGAAGTCTAGAGAAGAAATCCCTAAACATATGCAGTTGGCCAAAGCAACAGGTGTATATAAATTAGTGCCAACTCAGTTGGCAAGTAAGATTGATGTTTTAGAAAAATATGCTTTTGGTAAGCATTTCACTAAGCGTTTAGAACTTTATAAAAAATACTTATCTGTTAACAACGAACAATATTTAAATTGGGCTATTAAAGAAATGATAAGTTGGAATCAAAAAGAACCACCAAAAGGAATTATTCATATTCATGGCGATAATGATGCTGTTTTTCCTATTAAAAATATAAAAGGTAATATTACTCTAAAAAATGGAACTCATATCATGATAATCAATAAGTATAAGTGGTTTAATGAGCATTTACCTGGTATTATTATTGAATAGTAAAGATTTTTTATTATTTTAGGCGTCCCAACCTATTTATGTACTTATGATGAAAACAATACAAAAGCTACTTGCGCTAGTAGGGTTATTAAGTTTATGCTTATTATTTATCTATGCTCTTCAAGATGCGCCCACTGACGAAAATTTTGAAACAAAGTTAATAAACGATTACAATGTTTATGCGCTTCAGGTACCTGATGAATTAGACTTTGCTGGAGAATCTCTTCCGTTAAATAATCCAGATATTTTAGAACGTATGGATAGAGAGTTGCTAGTAAATACTTATTGGCAATCTAATGGTTTATTAATGTTTAAACGTTCTAAAAAGTACTTCCCAATAATAGAACCTATTTTAGCTAAACATGGCGTGCCAGATGACTTTAAGTATTTAGCAGTAATTGAGAGTGGTTTAACCAATGCAGTATCTCCAGCTGGAGCCAGAGGTGTTTGGCAAATTATGAAAGTGACAGGTAGAGAAAATGGTTTAGAAGTAAATGCCAATGTAGATGAACGTTATCATTTAGAGAAAGCTACTGAAGTTGCCTGTAAATATCTGAAAAATGCTAAAAAAAGCTTGGGATCTTGGACACTAGCTGCTGCCGCATATAATGCAGGTAATGCAGGTGTTTCTAGAAGATTAAGAGAACAAAATGTGACTGATTATTATGATTTACTTTTAGGTGAAGAAACGGGGCGTTATTTATTTAGAATTGTAGCTTTAAAAGAGATTTTATCAAACCCAAATAAATACGGGTTTAATTTTAGAGATAAAGATCTTTATACTAACATACCAACTTATAAAATAGAAGTAGACACTGCGGTAACAAACTTTTCAAAGTTTGCTCAAAAATTTGGTATAAATTACAAAATACTTAAGTTACACAACCCTTGGTTGCGTGAAAAACATCTAAATAATAAAACAAGAAAGGTCTACAGAATAGAAATACCTAAAGAAGGGTATTATGCCTTATAAAAGAAAAAGAGTAGAATTATCTACTCTTTCTTTTTTGAGATCTTAATGAACCACCAGTTCCATAATGTTGATTAGGACCAACAGCACGTTTCATGTTTTGCTTCATCATTTTAATTTGATCTGCAAGCATACCATGTTTATCTAGTTTTTGAGCTTCACTTAAAAGCTTTTGAGCTTCTTGTTTTCTTCGTTTTGAAAAAGCAATACCAGCAAGATTTAATTTTGCCATGGCTAAATCATGTTTCATAGATAACCCTAAATTAATGGCTTTCTTGAAATATTTTTCAGAGTCGTTCATATTATCTTGCATAGTCATTAAGCCATGTAGATAATTGTAATACCCTTGTTGTTTTTTTACTAAAGCACTTTCAGGGTTTTTAATTTTATCTAACCACTTTTTAGCACCAGGAAAATCTTGTTTACGTAACCTTAAAAAAGCAAGAAGTATAAATTCGTTTTTAAAATATAAGAATACAAATATACCTGCAAGCAAAATTAAGGCAATACCATTACCTACATACCCTTCTGTAATTTGATATATGGCGTAAGCTAATATTCCTGCGGCTATAATAAGTTTTATAATTTTATTGTACATGTTAAATTTTATGAATTGATTGCGGGTTTAAGCCCGTTTTTACTAGGTGTTTGTTTTGAAATGCAAAGAAACTAAAATTTTCTTGGAACTGGTTTAACTTTTTACATTTAAGCGAAAATTAGATATTTTAAGTTTCTTCTGAAGAATTTTTTAAGGATCATAGTATTACTACGTGACGAAAAAAAGGCTAAAAAAGGCTTAAAAGAGTAATTTTTTAGCAAATGGAAAAGATTTAAACTAATTCCGAAAAAAATATTATTAAAATAGGTTTGTGAAATAAAAAACTGTTGTATATTTGCGCTCAGTTTTTGAGCAGGGTTCAAAGACAAAATATAAAAATTACATTTCAGATATTTAAAGATATAAGACATGAGTAAAAGAACGTTTCAACCATCAAAAAGAAAGAGAAGAAACAAGCACGGTTTCAGAGAAAGAATGGCTTCTGCTAATGGAAGAAAAGTACTTGCTCGTAGAAGAGCTAAGGGAAGAAAAAAATTGTCTGTATCATCTGAAACTAGACATAAAAAATAATGATTAACAATTGTTTATAAATTAAAGGTGTTGCTTAAGTGTAGCGCCTTTTTTTATGTTTCGTAATTACTAATTTTGTAAAAAATATATTTAAACAAGAATACTATATAAGATGCCAAAAAATCCAAATTTAAAATCTATATTGATTATTGGTTCGGGCCCTATTATTATTGGGCAAGCGTGTGAGTTTGATTATTCTGGTTCACAGGCATTACGATCGTTAAGAGAAGATGGAATTGAAACGATTCTAATTAACTCTAACCCTGCAACAATTATGACTGATCCTTCTATGGCAGATCATGTGTATTTGTTGCCCTTAACCACAAAATCTATAATTAAGATTCTAAAAGAACACCCTCAAATTGATGCCGTTTTACCAACTATGGGAGGTCAAACAGCATTAAACCTTTGTATTGAAGCTGATGAAAAAGGTATTTGGAAAGATTTTGATGTTGAAATTATTGGAGTTGACATTGATGCCATTAACATAACAGAAGATAGAGAGCAGTTTAGAGAATTAATGACCAAGATAGGAATTGATATGGCGCCACAAGCAACTGCCACATCATTCTTAAAAGGTAAAGAAATTGCTCAAGAATTTGGTTTTCCATTATGTATTCGTTCTTCGTTTACTTTGGGAGGTGCAGGAGCTTCAATAGTTTATGAAGAAGAAGATTTTGATGAATTATTACGTAGAGGTTTAGAGATTTCTCCTATTCATGAAGTAATGATTGATAAGGCGCTATTAGGATGGAAAGAGTATGAGTTAGAGTTATTGAGAGATTCAAATGATAATGTAGTTATTATCTGTTCTATTGAAAATATGGATCCAATGGGAATTCATACAGGAGATTCTATCACGGTAGCACCAGCAATGACTTTAAGTGATAGAACTTTTCAAAAAATGCGTGATATGGCTATTCATATGATGCGTAGTATTGGAGATTTTGCAGGTGGATGTAATGTGCAATTTGCTGTGTCTCCTGATGATGCTGAAAATATCATTGCCATTGAGATCAATCCACGTGTATCACGTTCATCAGCATTAGCAAGTAAAGCAACTGGATACCCAATTGCAAAAATTGCTGCTAAATTGGCTATGGGATACCATTTAGATGAGCTAAATAACCAAATTACAAAATCTACTTCGGCGTTATTTGAGCCAACTTTAGATTATGTAATTGTAAAAATACCACGTTGGAACTTTGATAAGTTTGAAGGATCTGATAGAACATTAGGACTTCAAATGAAAGCTGTTGGTGAGGTAATGGGAATTGGGCGTTCTTTCCAAGAGGCATTACACAAAGCAACACAGTCTTTAGAAATTAAACGTAATGGTTTAGGGGCTGATGGTAAAGAAAACACCAATTATGATGAAATCATTGAGAAATTAAGGTTTGCATCTTGGGATCGTGTATTTATCATTTATGATGCTATTAAAATGGGAATTCCATTAAGCAGAATTCATGAAATTACTAAAATAGATATGTGGTTCTTAAAGCAATATGAAGAACTATATTTCTTAGAAAAAGAGATTTCAACATTCAATATAGATTCTATTGAAAAACCATTGCTATTAGAAGCGAAGCAAAAAGGTTACGGAGATAGACAGATTGCTCATATGTTGGGGTGTTTAGAAAGTGAGGTTTATAATAAACGTGAAGCTTTAAATATCAATAGAGTTTATAAACTGGTTGATACTTGTGCGGCTGAGTTTGAAGCTAAGACGCCTTATTACTATTCTACTTTTGAAAGTGAAATGGAAGTTACAGGTGGTGAACGCTATTCTCACAATGAAAGTGTTGTTACAGATAAAAAGAAAATCATTGTTTTAGGTTCTGGACCTAACAGAATTGGGCAAGGTATTGAGTTTGATTACTGTTGTGTACATGGGGTTTATGCTGCTAAAGAATGTGGTTATGAAACTATTATGATTAACTGTAATCCAGAAACAGTTTCTACAGATTTTGATACTGCAGACAAATTATATTTTGAGCCTGTTTTCTGGGAGCATATATATGACATTATTAAGCATGAAAAACCAGAAGGTGTTATTGTTCAGTTAGGTGGACAAACAGCTTTAAAACTTGCTGAAAAACTAGATAGATACGGTGTTAAGATTATTGGAACAAGCTATGAATCTTTAGATTTAGCTGAAGACAGAGGAAGTTTCTCTACGTTACTAAAAGAGAACGGCATCCCTTATCCACAATTTGATACTGCTGAAACTGCCGATGAAGCACTTGCTGTAGCTAAAGAATTAGATTTCCCAATACTTGTAAGACCATCCTATGTATTAGGAGGTCAGGGAATGAAAATAGTAATTAATGAAAAGGAGTTAGAGAAACATGTTGTAAGCTTACTACAAAGTATTCCTAATAACAAACTATTATTAGATCATTATTTAGAAGGTGCTATTGAAGCCGAAGCAGATGCTATCTGTGATGGAGAAGATGTTTACATTATAGGTATCATGGAGCATATAGAGCCTTGTGGTATTCACTCTGGAGATAGTAATTCAACATTACCGCCTTTTAACTTGGGTGAGTTTGTAATGCAGCAAATTAAAGACCATACTAAAAAGATTGCTTTAGCACTTAATACGGTTGGTTTAATAAACATTCAGTTTGCAGTAAAAGATGATGTTGTTTATATCATTGAAGCTAATCCTAGAGCGTCTAGAACGGTACCTTTTATAGCTAAAGCATACGGAGAGCCTTATGTAAATTATGCTACTAAGTTAATGTTAGGAGAGAAGAAGGTAAAAGATTTTAATTTCAATCCTCAATTAGAAGGATATGCTATTAAGCAACCAGTATTCTCATTTAATAAATTCCCTAATGTGAATAAAAACTTAGGACCAGAAATGAAGAGTACAGGTGAAAGTATCTTATTTATAGACAGCTTAAAAGATGATGCGTTCTACGATTTATACTCTAGACGTAAGATGTATTTGAGTAAATAGTAGAGAACAAAATTAGAATAACAAAAGCCGCTTAATTTAATTATTAGCGGCTTTTTTATTAAGAAATTAGAATAAGCATTCCTCTTTGATATTTTGTTAGGTTGACTAAATCTTTGGTTTTATTATATTTACTCCATTCTATAAAATAACAAGCAATATAACTCTAAGATTTTACTTGGAATTTAAGAAACCATGAAGAAGACCTTTATTGATATATCTTATTATACATTTTCTTTAAAATCATCTAATCAAATTTTGAATTCTTGTTACAGTACTTTAGGATACCTTAACAAGTTGACTTCACAATTTAGAGTATTCTTTGTTGCTAGAACGACTAAACATATTGAAAATAAAGAAGTAGAGGAAGCTTCAATTATATTTTACAGAAGTAAGAAATTAAAAAGATGGCAAATTCCATTTAAGTTTAATAACTATATAAAATCTTTTAAACCAGATTATATTTTAGTTCATGGTTTCGGATTTGTTCATTATTTAATCTTTTTAAAATTGATACTCCCTAAATCTAAAATTGTCTTACAATGTAATGGCTATACTACGAAACCTAAGTGGTATAAAGAACTTATTTACAGATTGTCTGATAGATTTATTGATGGCTATTTATTCACAGGCATTGAAAATGCAAAGCATTGGTACGATACAAATATTTTAAAAAGAGATAAGATTTTTGAAGTCATGGAAGGGTCTACTCATTTTAAATATAATTCCGATACAAAAAGAAATCCTAATTCTTTTATTTGGGTAGGAGGATTAAATACTAATAAAGATCCATTAACAATACTAAAAGCCTTTATTAAGTTTTTAGAAGAGGAACCTTTAGCAAAGTTAACTATGATATTTCATCAAAATGATTTATTATTAGATTTAAAAATACTTATTAAGAGAAACCCCAAATTAAATAAAGCTCTTTGTTTAAAAGGATATGTTAAGCATGTACATCTTGAAGAACTTTATAATGAGACACAATTTTTTATTTTAGGGTCTCATTATGAAGGTAGTGGTTATGCTCTTTTAGAATCTATGGCATGTGGTTGTATCCCAATAGTAACTAATATTCCGCCCTTTAAATATATGACTAATAATGGAAATTGTGCTTTTTTGTTTCCTCCTAGTAACGATAACGAGTTGTTTAAGCAACTCAAAGCAACTCAAAATTGTGATTTGGAATTACTACAAAACAAGGTCTTAAAGCAATTTGAAAGTAGACTGTCTTTTGAGGCAATAGCAAAAGATATTTATACTGTTTTTGATTCTTTAGAGTTGAAAAAACAGGAATAAATAGTATGCGCAGTATCTTCTATTTTAAAATGACGAACTCGTTCAGTTTGCATAACTTCATTGTTAATCATTAGCTTTAATTTTTGAACGATTTTATCTTTTTTTCCTTCAAAGAAAAAATTTAATACATTTTCTTGCAAAGGCACTGTACTTATAACTTTACAACCCGAAAATAATGCTTCTTGAACAACTGTTGAATTGCCTTCAAATTTTGAAGTATGTAAAAGAATTTTACTGTTATTCATAAGTTCTCGAGTTTTTTTATTAGACACATATCCTAATAGTTTAACATTTTTAGTTAATCCTAAAGTTTTAATTTTATTTAATAACATGTCTCTTTCTTCTCCGTCTCCACAAATGACAGCATTAATGTTTTTAAATGTCTTTTTTAACTCTGCTATAATTTCAATAAAGAATGAATAATTTTTTAAGGCACCAAGATTACCTACGCCTATAATGTCTATATTTCTTTTTTCAACATTTAGCTCTGGGAAGTTTTTGGGGTTTATAGCAACATTAGCAATGATTTTTGCTTTATAGCCTTGGTGTTGCATTAAAAGTTCATTTTGATTTTTACCAACTACAATTAGCTTGTTTTTTTGAGGTTTAATGAACTTTAAATATTTATTATCGGATTTTACATCTTGCCCCTGCATCCATGTATAATGAGGTATTTTAAATATTCTATTTAAAATGGTCCCTACAATTGTTGTATCATAATACCAAAATGATAAAACACCATCATAACGTTTTTGTTTAAATAAACTAATACCTTTGATAACAGATTTGTAAATTACTCTAAGACTATTCCATTTATTTTTAAACCCACCTCCAACAGGGTAGATGTTTAAGGAATTAAGGCTATACATATCCTTTTTTATAGGATATCGAAGCGTCATAATATCTATTTCTAAATCATTATAATTATCATTTAGGTAAAGACAAAATTGAAAAATAAAAGGTACAATCGTGTCGTCTTCTAGACTATTTGGGAAAATTGGTATTACAAATAATAGTTTTTTCTTCATAACCGAAAAAGGTTCTGATCATTAAAAGAAAATTGTTTTGTTGCATAATCTAATAAATTACTATTATGGAAAACAGAAATTATAGTAAGCTCTTTATCTATAGTTTTCTTTTTTAGAAAATTCATTATTTTTCTTTCTAAGGTCTCGTTTAATTGATTTGTGGCTTCGTCTAAGAGTAATAACTCTGGACGCGTATAAAGAGCCCTTATTAAGGCTATTCTTTGTTTTTGGCCACCAGAAATACTTTTACTATCTAAAACTAAATTAGTACGTAGACCATTAGGCTGACTATTTAACCACTGCCTTAAATCTAGAGCATCAATAAGCTCATTAATATGTTTAAGATCTACACTTTTTGTTTTATTCATCGTTATATTTTCCAATATGGTTCCTTGAAAAATAAAGGACTGTTGAGAAACCAAATAAGCAAAAGATAAAAAGTTGTCTTTTTGTTTTATTTCACTATCAATTAAAATGGTACCAGAAGTTGGAGATAGTAACCCAGAAATGATATGTAATAGTGTTGTTTTTCCACACCCCGATTTTCCTGTAACAGCTATAAAATCTCCTTTTTTTATTTCCAAGTTAATGCTATCAATAATTACTTCTTTATTAGGGTAATTAAAATATAGTTCTTTTAAAGTTATCGAGTCTTTAAATGGAATTGAACTTTTCGAAATACTATTTTTAAACTGATACGATGTGAGAATATCTACAGCATGTTTATTACTTTTAATATCTACATATGCGTTAATAATCTTATTGAAAGAAGGAATTATTTTTATGATTGCACTACCATAAAATGATAATAAAACCATGTCTTTGAATGACCAAGAATTTAATAAAACGAATGCAATTGTAAATGCAATAAAACAGATAGTTAATACTTCTAAATATCTAACATTGTTTAATTTAAAAGTTGTTAATTCAGCCATTGTATCATTGTGTTCTTTATTGGAATGATTGAATTTTTCAATGAATTTATTTTCAGATTCAGAGCTCTTAATTTCAATAAATCCATTTAAAATATTCATTAAATTATTTAAGGCTACTCTATAAGAAGAAGCAATAGTTTCATTAAAATATTTTGTTTTGTTTTTTCTTAAAAAGAATAGAATAGTCGAACAACTTAAAACAAAAAGTATTGAGAAAAATGTAACATATGGGTTTAGGTAAATTCCAACACTCACAATTAATAACAGTATAATTGTTTCTGATAGAAGGTTATAAATGGGTGATAGAACATTTGTAATAAAGATCATAGGTAGTTTATGAAAATCCTGTATAAGCTTTCCTTTATCATATAAATAAAAGTTTTTATAACTACCATTAATGAAAGTTTTTGTTAAATCTTTTGATAGGACAGACCCAATTGAGTATAAATATTTGGATTGAATAAAAGTGACTCTAGCTTGTATTAAATTTTTCAATAAATAAAAAACAATAAGCCCAATTAAAGCGGCTATTATATGTTTTTGTTCATATCTAATATCAAAATTTGTAATTAAAAAAGTATCTATTTTCTCTTTATTAATAATAAGTAGTACAAACGGTGTTAAAAAAGCAATAGAAATAAAATCTAAAAAAGAATTAATCATTGAAACAAAGAAAAAAGTAGGTAGTTTTTTTCTTTTTTCTGAAGGAATTAAATAATATGATTTTCTGAAAATTGTTTTCAATATTTCAATTGTTTAATTTAAAGTTTACTTGAAAATAAATTCATTATTGTGAAAGGGTTTTTCGGTAAATATTTTTATTGAAGATTACTTGAGCGATTAGTTTAAAATTATAATAAAGCAATTCAATTTTGCCTTTTAATATAAATAAAAATGAATTTCCTAGTAAGGACCAAATTAAGAAAATGCGATTTTTGAAATTAAACTTTTTGTGCTTTAGTAATATGTAATGTAATGCTGAAACTCTATAATAATATGCTTTGTTGTTTTTTACTCGATTTATTTTTTCTTCATGATGAAAAACTTTGAGTTGTTTCATAATATAAACATCATTATTTAAACCCATTAGTACATCATAATTATCTCCAATTCCATTTTCATAAAAAGAAGTATCAAAAGGTACTTTTTTTATTTTATCAGATCTAATTAGTGCAGCCATCAAGCTATAAATAGGCGTTTTAAAAATAGGATCTTCGTAATTTATAACTATTGGCCATCCAGATTTTGCGATTCTGTTTCCTTTTTCTAAATAATAGGAAACAAATTTTTGTATCATATTATTTGCAGGATAATTAGTGTTTTTAATCTCTGCCCAAACTGATAACCCGAAGATATGAGCATACAGAAGTTTAAAAAACGATTTCTTTTTTTCGGCATATTTCCATTGTTGATTTCTTTTTTCATATACAATTCCGCTTACAATATTTACCGAACTGTTTTGTTTTAAATAATTCACTAAATGTTCTATATAGTCATTGGGAATTTCAATATCATCATCACATAAAAGAATATAATCAGAATTACATTGATTAATACCTAAATTTCTTTGTAAGCACACAGACGGTTTGCTATGAATAATTTGTAAATCAAAATTAATAGTAATACTCAAATGCTTTTTAGTTAATGGATTATCACTAGAGTCAACAATAATCAATTGGCTAGGCGCATAAGTTTGTTTAGAAATAGAGGTTAAAATTCTGTTCAAAGATTCTAACCTATTTCTAGTGGGGATTACTATCGAAACTTTAGAAGTGTCTTTGTGCATTATTGTGTTTTGTAAAGTATCCTTTGTTAATTGTCTTTATCATTATAATAAGATAATTATTTTATATGTTTTTAAATAGCTTGAATTTAAAACCCAATTGCTGAAGAAAGTATTGAGAGGAAACTAATAGAACTCCTAGTCCATATTTTACACTTCTAGAAAAATTTATCGAAGAAGAATCTTTTTCATATTTAGTTGGGCAAGAAATTTCTCCAATTGTAACTTTTTTATAACATATTTGCGCTAGTAACTGATTATCAAAAATGAAATCATCAGAATTTGAGTTGTATGGGATTGTCTTAATTAGTTGGGCATCAAAGCATCTAAAACCTGTGTGATACTCAGATAGTTTTTGATTCATTAGTATATTTTGTATGGCTGTTAAAAATCTATTTGAAATATATTTATAGATAGGCATTCCCCCTTTTAGAGCACCTTTGCCTAAAATTCTTGAACCAAGTACAGCTTTATATACGCCATTAGCAATTAACGAACACATGGCGAGTATTAGTTTTGGATCATATTGATAATCAGGATGTAACATGATAATAATATCGGCATCTAGTTCGCTGGCCTTTGTATAACACGACTTTTGATTAGCTCCATACCCAAGATTTTTATGATGCTCAATAATGTGCTTTACTCCTAATTTTTTCGCAATATTTACTGTTTGATCACTACTATAATCATCAGTCAAAATAATTTCATCTACTATATCATGAGGAATTTCTTTGAATGTTTTTTCAAGGGTTTTTTCGGCATTATAAGCAGGTAATACAACTACTATTTTTTTAGAATTAAGCATTTATTATTTAGTAAATCAGTAGTTTATGGTTTTTGATACTTCATAGATATAATAATTTCTATTAAATATACTTTCTTCAAATTTTTGTAAAAGTTTACACCTTATTTCTTTATTTATTGACAACCAATTGTTTGAGTTTAAAGTATTAAAAAATGGTTGGTTTAAAATCAAAATAACTGATTCTTTTTCGGTTTTAACTAAATTTTCTAATGACTTTATGATCTTTTCTTTTAGGTCAGTTGTGCAAGGAAGCGGATTACTTGATATAAAATAGCTTTGATATTGACCTGAATATGCAAAATAGATTGGTTTTTGTAGGTAGCAGCTCAGTTCAGTACCATCAGATGTTTTACTAACAATAGTTTTGTTAGTTAGTCCTGCTGTCTTTAAAAAAGACAAAGTCTTCTTAGCATTAGTAAATGGATGTATTAAATCTAAGGAATATGCATAGATTCCAGAGACTAATTGAATACCTAAAATACTATATACAATACCTTTCTTTATTTTTTCTAAAAGAGTAATAGAAATTAAAGCGTTTAATTTATTTTTTTCGAATGATTGGTAAGTATTAATCCATAGACCAGAAATTATAATCAAATAGCATATGCCTAGATATCTTGTGTCTGATAATTGAGTAACAAAAAAGAATATTATGGAGCCTATAATAGCTAGGTAAGCATAAAAAAGGACTATTTTATTCTTGAAAAATAGAAAACAAGGAATTAAAAATGAAGCTAAGCTTAAAATAGCAGCAAGAGGCTTGCTTAAGTTTATTATTAGATTAGTATTCCAAAAATGGATTGTTCTTAGATCTGGAATTGTATAAATGCCTTTAAAAAAGGCTACAAAAACTTTCGAAATCTTTTGATAGATTTTTAAGTTACTTGAGCTTTCAAAAAAAAGTGTATCAGCTGGAGGGATTATTTGAATAATGGCTAAAAGTGTACCAATAGAAAAAATAAATAAACCAACCCTCATTTTTATTGGTATTCTAAAACTGTTATTATAAATAATGTGTTCTATTAATACAGACAACATTAAACAACAGCTTATAACAACAAAAATAGCATGAGTATTACACGTCAACGATAAGAAGCTAGCAAAAAGAATGAATTTTTCCTTTCTATATTTATAGGTGCTACATGCTAAAAAGAAAAATAATACTCCTAATGCATAATTTCTACTGATCAAGTTGTATTCAAAAAAAGTAAAATATCCAAAAATGAATGCTATTTTAAAAATTAGAGAAAATGGTGCATTTTTTAAGAAAACAAATATTGCTGATGTTGATATAATAATATGTAATAATTGCATCCAAAATGGGTCCACAGAAAATCTACTGATAAAAAAAAGTAAAATGTTCCAAAGCAAGGGGTGACCTTCATATCGGGTAATTTCAATTAAATTTGAAAGTGATTTGCTATCTCTTGCTAAAAGCCAGTGCTGAGCTTCGTCTAACCAAATTTCATGATTAAGAATACCTATATAACTTAAAAGAAAAAATATAGTAGTAACAATAACATAATCTTTTGTTACAAAACTTAAATATCTTTTTATATTAAACGTATTCATAAAACTATCTAAATTTATAATACTTCATTAATAATAGGGAGATTATAGATTTAATTTTTAGTTTATATTTTTTTACTATACTGTAATGACTTTTAACATAATTTACCTCATTAACAATGCGCCTCACGGCATAATCATAAAACTTTCTAGAGTAAGTTCTTTTAAAATCAATATCTCTGTCTGTTGAGGTTTCCCAATTAGGTTGTATTGTGATTTTCCCCTCGATTTCATTATAAAGCGATGTGCCCTTAATGGGATAAGCCACTGTAATCGTAAAATGAGTTGGATTTGCAGCTTTTAAATAATTAATGGTTTCTTCAATATCTGTTTCATCTTCTCCAGGGTACCCAACCATGATAAATGTACCAGTTTCCATACCCAAAGCATTTGTATTTTGAATGGCTTCTTTTACTACATTCACATCAACGCGTCTGTCCATGGCGTCAATAATTTTTTGAGAGCCGCTTTCGGCTCCAATCCAAATTCTATAACATCCCGCTTCCTTGAGTTGTTTTAAAACGTCATCATTTAATCTTTCAGCTCTTGTAATACACTCAAACGGAATAATGGCATTTTGTTGAATAACAGTATCTCTAAATTCTTTTAACCATTTATGACTTACTGTAAAAACATCATCAACAAACCATATAGTATCTGGGTTGTAAGTTTCTTTAAGCATTTTTAATTCTGCAACCACCATGTCTGCTGGACGTCTTCTGTAGCTTTGTCCGTAAACAGCAGTACTGCACCATTTGCAAGTATATGGGCAACCACGTTGTGTGCTTATTGTCATTGAACTTTTCCCATGATGTGTTTTCCAAGTTTCAAGGTATTTTTTAACCGGTATTGCCTCTCTATTGGGAAAAGGTAAGTCTCTAAGACTTTTCATTTTTATTCTTGGAGTTGTTTTCTGTAAAACACTATTTTCTAGAAAAGCAATACCTGAAATATCTTTATAAGATACTTTTTTAATAATTGCATTGTAAAGTTCAAGAGTAGTCTCTTCTCCTTCACCAAGAATTAAAAAATCGGCACCAGTTTTTAAATAATTTTCACAGTTATAGGTTGTATCTGGGCCACCTAAAATTACTTTTGGAAATCCATATTCTGCTTCATTTTTAAGAATTTTAATAAGTTTAATGACATTTATTTTTGTCATTAAATTAGTATAGATAGCTACTGCTTTGGGTTGTTTTTCTTTTATGAATTTTAATTGTAGTTCTTGACTGTAAAAAGTGCTATCAAACACATGGTTTTCAACGTTATTTTCATTTAAATAAGCAGAAACATATAACAAGCCTAAAGGAGCGTAAGGACGCATTATTTTTGCTTCCTTTTCATCTTCAAATAGATAATATGCATGTGTTAGAACGATACTCATTTTTTCTCTAATTCAATTAAAAAATGATCTGCATATTTTGCCCAAAACGGTTGCCTAAGTATATGCTCCGTAGACTTTAACAGATTCAAAAATGGTTTTTTAGCCAAAAAAGAGCCCTCTAAATAGGAGGGAGGAATAGCAATACCAATAGGTTTTATTGTTTTTTGAGTAAATATTTTTTCTGTAAATTCTAAAAGGTCATCAGGATTATAATACCAAGTTTCAACAGAAGTTCCGTCTACATTAACTAACAGAGAATTATTAGTGTTACGTCTTTTTGCTTTTTTAAAATTCCCTTTTAAACTAAAATAGACACGCTCCCATAAGCAATGCTTGGGCATAACTACCATAATTATTTTACCATTAGGTTTTAAAAGAGTTGGTAATGTGTTTAAAAAATATTGAAGTTTATTTTTAGATAAGCAGTTTAACCCTCCAAAATTAGAAAATACTATATCAAATTTTTTAGTAAATGTAGTTTGAGTAATGGTATTGATGTCTAATGTTTTAAAAATAAGATTTTTAGGTGCAGACTTTGAATTAGCTACCTGTATCATGCCTCGCGAAATGTCTGTGGCAGTAACATTATGTCCTTGTTTTGCAAAATAAAGTGCATCTTCTCCAGTACCGCAATTAATTTCTAAGATAGAAAGCTTAGTATTTGATCTAAGAATTGGTTTAAGGTATTGATATACAAAATGTCTTTGTGCTTTTCCTATGTTAGAAAAAGTGAAATTAGTATCGTATTCTAAAGCAGCAACATCAAAATCGTTAGACATTTCTTGGATTCAAGTTTTTAAGTTGTAGTTTATTTATAAATGCCGCAGGATAGTAATACAGAGAAAGTATTAATAATCTAAACTCAGATTTCTTAATAGAAAAAGGCTTTTTTAATGCCTTCTTTAAAAATGAAAACGCTTGACTTTTTCTATATTCTTTGTGAACATACCTGTGGAGTTTTTTATAAAATTTAGAATTAAAAGAGCCTTTAAAAAGCATAGCTAGATCATCAGAATCTGTCCAATTAGCTTTTAATTTTAAATCATCTTTTACCTTATCATAAAACTTTGTTCCAGGTAATGGGTAAGATACAGAAATACCTATGTTATCAGGAATCAATTCCTTAATCATTGCAATTGTTTTGCCTATGTCTTCTTTGGTTTCTCCTAAATAACCAAATTGAATAAAAAAGGCTACACGAATGTTTTTCGCCTTTAAAAGTCTAGTGGCTTCATAAATTTGTTCCACTTTTGTTTCTTTATCCATGGCATCCAAAATGGCTTGAGAGCCACTTTCGGCACCAACCCATACTTCTTCCAACCCACTTTCGGCTAATGCGTCTATGGTATCTTCTTTTAAAAGTAAATCTACTCTACTCTGTATATAATAAGAAATTGAAAGGTCTTCTTTTTTTAATTCTTTATTAAAGTTTTGTACCCAATTAGGTTTTAATCCAAAAATATCATCGCACATCCAAAACCTTTTAACACCATAGGTTTCACTTAAGAGTTTTATGTGTTTGGTAATATATTCTGGTGAATGAGAATTATATCTATTACCATAAATAGGTTTAGCGCACCAATTACATTTAAACGGACAACCACGAGTGGTGGCAATATTAAGGGTGAATTTCTTATTGGCGCTTTCCCAAACGTTCCTATAGGCTTCTACATCTACTAAGTCCCATGCAGGTAAAGGAAGTTCATCTAAATCTCGTAATACTGTGCGTTTAGGGGTTTCTACAATTGTACCTTCTTTTTTATATACAATTCCCTCAATGTTAGAAGTTATAACATTATTAGAAATAGCATCAACTAATTTTTTTAGGGTAATTTCACCTTCTCCTCTTATTACAAAATCAGCACCAGCATTTAAGTATTTTTCATAATGATCTGTTGAGTCTGAACTACAAACTATGACCTTACTGTCTATTTCTTTAGCAATACTAATCATTTTAAATGCAGCTTCGCGCATTGTAGTCAAGCACATTTTTGTTAGATAATTAAAACCATCATCATAAATAACAAATATTTTTGGGAGATGTTTGTTAAGGTAAGGTTTGATTGTTTTGGGGTCTTCAATAAGATTTGAGTCAAAAAGGCCTACAGAGTAACCGTTTTCTCTTAAATAGGATGCGGCATACAGTGTTCCTAAAGGTGGATATGGCGTTTTGTTTTTCCACTGCTTAGGATCAAATTTATAGTAGTAAGAATGTGAAAAAACAATATCAAGCATATTCTTGTTGTATTTGTAAATTATGTTCTTTCTCTATTTTCTTATATTCTAAGTTCAACCTATCAATCACCATTCTTTGCGAGTTTTCAGGGTGATGTTTAGATACATTTTTGGTAGATTTTAAAGCAATTTTAAATTCTTCGGGTGGTAGATTTCCAAATTTAGAATGCCATTTTTTTAAAGTAGCTTTTCTAAGTAATTCATCTACAGAATTGCCTAAAGGTGTGTTTAAAGTTTTTTCAATAATGATTGAAAGCCAACTTTTTTTTGTGTTTTTTATAGCAGAAAAGTTATGAGATGGTATGTTTGGTAGGTAATTATTAGGCCATTGGTTTTCATCTATAAAAGCCTTAAAAGTTTCTTTACCATACATGGGCATTAAGGTAACCATTTCTGTTGCGGTAAACCTATTTTGCTCAGAAATTTTTAAATAATTACTCCCTATAAAATAATTAACGCAAAAATATTTTTTAGAGTTTAATAGAAATATTTTTTTGTAAAGTATAAGTAGAGTTCTAGCTATCCATAATCTATTTGGCTTTGTAATGATAAAGAAGTCTATATCTCCATCATCATCATAATACCCTTTTGATAAAGCACCTGAAATACAAACACTTTCAATGTATGGGAATTTAGCAATGAATTTTGAAACTTTATTGGCTTTGGGCATAATAGCTTTTGCCATTTTATTTCCTTTTAATCTTCTATCAATAAACTTGCTATCATTACTGAGCGTATAAAATTCATTGAATTTAAAGACAATTCCCTTTTTTATAAGAATATCTATTTCTCTATTTATTACTTCTTTAGAGTCCGCATCAGAAAACTTGTAAATTTCCTCTTTAGTAAGTGGATATTTAAAAATAGAGAAATACAGTAATGTTTTTAGGGCAATCAAGATTATGACTGGTTTTTTGAATGATTTTTATTTCTTAATAACATCAAATTTAAAAGAAACCTCGATATCTTCGGCAATTTTTTTACTTACTATCTTTGGAATTTCAATATCAAAATCTGAAGGTGTAACAGAGAAATTACCAGTAAGCTCAAGTCCTTTATCTGTTTTTACAACGTTACAGTTAATGTCGCTGATTTCTTTAGATTTTCCATGAAAAGTAAGGGAGCCACTAACTTTAAAAGTTGAGTTTCCATCAATTGATGAAACATTAAACCCATTTAAATTCCCTTTAAATGTTGCTTTTGGATATTCATCAGATTCGGCATAGTTTTCATTAAAATGCTCTTCCATAAGCGCATTTTTAAATCTGAATCCTTTCACTAGAATTAGTGCAGCAAAATCACCGTTATCTGTGTTTAGTATGGCTGTTACAGCATCATTTTTTGCTTTTACTTCTTCAAATGAAGGTACAGAGGCTTCAAAACTTACCGTTCCAGTTTTTGTTAAGTATTTACCTTGGCTGTAAACACTAAAGCTTAAAAGAGCAATTAGATAAATAAATTTTTTCATAATGAAGTATTTTTAAAGTTTGTTTAAATATTTAGTTTTCTAATAAACCGTCATCTTTCCATTGTTGAATTTCATCTCTGACCTCTTGGGACATTAGACCACTAGGAGGCATTGGGTTACTAGCATTATTTATTCTACTAATAATGTCGTCAATTCTATTTTTGGCACTATTGAATGTAGTTAATGAAAATGGTGCGCCATTTTGAGTAGGGTTACCATGACAACCAGTACATCTATTATTTAGAATAGATTTAATATCATCATCATAAGTGATTTCTGTTGATGGATCTGGATCTGGTTCTTGATCAATTAAATCGTTAGGGCTGCTGCTAGAGCAGTTATATAAGAAAAGTGATATTCCTAATAAGTAAGTTAAATGCTTCGTTTTCATTGCTATATGTTCTTAATTAAAATCTTCTACTTAAGTTAAATCCAAAATATACATCTCCGTCGCTCCAATCTCCTGCTGCTTGACCTAAAAAACCATTAGTATACATAGCCTGAGCGTTAGTTAAATGAAGTTGAAATACATGTCCTCCAGTTTCTAAGTCAAAACCTATTGATAACGGGTTTCTAAAAACAGAGTTATCGGCTCTATTAAAATGAAAGCCATAATCTGCATTAAAAGACCACCGTTTGTTTAGTTTATATCTTCCAGCAATACCTAAAGCATATTGCACATTGTGTTGCAAATCATTTGCTACAAAATTTTCATGAAATATAGTAGGGGCTAATTCTATAGATAAATTTGTGCTCATTTTTCTTGCTATTAAAAGCTGTGTTGTATATCCTAATCGATCTTTAAATTCTAATAAAGGATAATCTAGTTCACTAAGCCCAGAATTAAAAACAATAGCATTAAATCCAACTATTGTAAAAGGAAATCCGTTTTTAGATTGTTTTACAATGTTATATTTAATGGTGGCATCGTATACTTTAATTCCAGAACTTCTTGATATACTCACATTTAAACCATCTGTTATTCCATATACGAAATTTAGCCTTGTTACGGCGTTATCTAAACCAAAAAATGTGTTAATACCATCTTTTAAAGTACCAAACCTATGAGATACAACAAACGTTAATTCTTCTTTTGCAACCAATTTGGTAGATTCAAAATTCACAACTTTTAGCCCTTTAAAAGTCGCCGATGTATAATTTTTCACTTCAGAATCATCTGCTTCTGCCTCTAATTCATCAAGTAAATCATCTTGAGAGAATGTTAGTAATGGTAAACTTAATAATAGGAAAAGTAAAATGTGTTTCATAAATTTTGGTTTCATGATATGTATTTATAAATAATTCAAGTTTAGTTAATGGATTAATTTTTGCTTAAACTGCATTGGTCTAGTTTAATTTCTTCTAACAAGTCATCATAACCAATAAAGCGCCCTTTAATGGTAATAACTGCATCTGTTTTGATACTGTTAGATATTGGATTTAGAAACTGACAGAAAATATTATTATCAATAACTAATGTGTTGTTATCCACCTCTGTTACTTTACCAGAAATCTCAATAGTTTTATTCAAATATTTTTTTTCTGAATCTGAAGATGATACTAAAAACTCATTGGAAAGTTCTGTAGATTTTAGAGTAAAGGCCGCTTTTTCCTTTTCAATATTCCTATGGTCTTTGTAAATGTAGTTATACCCTGCAATACCTGAAATTACAATGATTAATAAGACGATTGTTTTTTTTCTCATGATGATTGGTTTTAAAAAACTGCTTCAGCATTTAATGCTGAAGCAGTATGCTAGTTAAACAAGTTAATATATTAACACGTTTATTAAACTCCTCTTTTTCATAGAACTATAAACTAGCATTTATTTATTATTTAATTACAGTTGTTGTTATATCTTAATCTATCGTTATCTCCAACTCTTAAATCTAAGCGTGTTGCATTATATTCGGCTACTTCATGTAATCTCCATTCATTATTACAAGGAGGTAAATCGGGAACATCAATAGTAACAATTAGATTATTTCCTTCTCCATTAGCTACCCAAGTACCTTGTGTGTTTCTTCCATTCCAGTATACCCCTAAATTACCGTTGGCATAAAAGTTAAATGTATATCCTTCGTAAAGAGTATCCAGATTATTACCATCTCGTTTTAGCTTATCAACAGTCCAACCTGTACAATTAGTTAGTAGCGGGATTAAATCTTCGGTGTTACAATCATCACAATCATCATCATTATAGTTATAATCATCATCTTCGTCGCAAGCGTTCCCATGAGTTGTTATAATGTTTTCTAATTCAGTAAAGTTGTTCATAACAACTATATCATCATTAAAAAGTGTCACAGCAATGGGGAATTCTACAGAAACAATTTCAACATTATTTAAGCCATCAATAAATTTTAAAAATTCTTCATCAGAATTAATAGAGAACGTACTAATAGTTCCGCTTGATGTGTTAAATAAAGATCCATTAATTGGATATTGAAAGTCTAAACACTCAATATCACTATCTTTTACATTTTCGCCTTTACAAGTTTTAGAATAGTTTGATAATTCATCTGCATTAGCTATTGTTACCTCTGTAAAATCTTCGAGTGTTAGCGAAATAGGATAAGTAATATCCAGTACATCTGTGTCATCATCAGAATCATCAAAAATATATTCTACAATTTTATAATCATCTTTAGTTGAAATATCTAGTTTAGAACCGTTCGCAGTGACTTCAACAGGTAATTTAATACTAAAACAATTGGAGTAATCTAAAATATTATCATTAGACCCATCATGAATAGATATATTTCTAATTAAAGTGGCAACGGCAGAATTTTTCTCTATTATTTCATCTTCCGGAGCTTTAATAAACACCATTTCTTCCTTTCTGCAACTTATAAATAAGAACATGCATAGTATTATTAGAATGGAATTTATTTTATTTGCTATCATTTTTTAAATAAAAAGATTTGGGGCATTTACTAATATAACAACTAGATTTTAAAAACTCCTGAAAAAAAGTTCAATATTTTTTTACATAACTTTAAACACCAAAAACAAAACATTGGCAAAAGAGCTTCACAAAGACATTTGTAAAGAAAAAGTATTTGAGTTTATTTATAACAAGTATATAAAAGACTTACAGAGTTTTTTATTTTATAAATATGGAGATACATCTAATCCTGTAGATATGGCTCAAGATGCTTTTGTTAAACTCTGGAATAATTGTAATTCAGTAAGTTCATCAAAGGCAAAATCTTATTTATATACTGTAGCCAATAATATGGCTTTAAACGCCGTAAAGCATGAAAAAGTAGTTCTAAAGTATAAACAAGAAAATAAAAAAAACTATACAAATGAGACCCCAGAATTTCTTTTAGAAGAAGAACAGTTTTTACAGCAATATAAAAGCGTATTAGAAGGCTTAAAGGAAGAATATAGGGTTGCTTTTTTATTGAACAAAGTTGAAGGCAAAAAGCATAGTGAAATTGCAGAACTTTTAGGAATTACTCAGAAAGTTGTTGAATATAGAATTTACACAGCTTTTAAAACTTTAAAAAAGGAATTAAAAGGATTTAAAATAAAATAATCAGGAATTTTTAAAATCTAGTTGTTATATAGATAGATGTCAATGATTATGGAAAATGATGATTTAGTTAAAAAATGGCTTAATGACAATCTCACTGACGCTGAAAAGAAGCAGTTTAGTGAGCAGGAAGACTATGAATTTAATGAACACCTGATAAAAAGTGCTCAGTATTTTAGTGCGTCTAACTTTTATAAGAATAAAGATTTTAAGGCATTTAAAGCGTATTATAAGCAACAAAAGCCTGTTAGAAAACTTAATAAATTTAGTTTTTTATTAAAAATTGCTAGTGTAGTTGTAATAAGCTTAGGTATTTACTATACGTTATTTTTTAATGAAAGTGGTAACGTAAAAACACTTGCAGGAGAAAAAACGATTATTGAATTACCTGATAATTCTATTGCGGAGCTCAATGCATTATCTGAAATAAATTATGATGTTAAAAACTGGAACGATAATAGAACTTTAAAATTAGATGGTGAAGCTTATTTTAAAGTAGAAAAGGGAAGTACGTTTAATGTTAAAACCAGTCAAGGGATTGTGACAGTTTTAGGAACACAATTCAATGTAAAACAACGCCACAATTATTTTGAGGTAAAATGTTTTGAAGGTATAGTAAATGTAAAGTCAAATAAAATCAATAAAAGATTGTTAGCAGGAGATGTTTTTTTAATTTTAAACAATAAATTTATATCAGGTAAAACAGGTAATAAGGTTCCTTTATGGACCGAAAATATGAGCGAATTTAAAGCAATACCTTACAGTGAAGTATTGTCTGAAATAGAAAGACAGTATAATTTACAGGTAATATTTAAAAATGTAAATACTAATAGATTGTTTACAGGAGGGTTTCCTCATGATAATCTTGATGATGCGTTAAACGCCATTACTCTACCAATGAATTTATCTTACAAATTAAGTGATTCAAATGTGGTAACAATTCATGGAAAGGAAAATAAGTAACACCATTATTTTCATTTGGCTTTTCTTTTTTGCTCTAATTAGAATTAGTGCCCAAGAAATTAACACCCAAAAATCATTAATAGAAATTTTAAATACACTTCAAGAAAAGCATAATATTAAGTTTAATTATGCAGAAGATCTTGTACAAGATATCATGTTGTTTGCCCCTAAACAGCATCTTACACTTAATAAAACTCTCAATTATTTAAAACAAAATACCTCATTAGATTTTTCTATCTTAAATAAGCGTATTATTCTAATAAAACATAAAGAGAAAAAAGAGTTATTTTTTTGTGGATATTTAAAAGAAAAAGACAATTTAAAACCTATTTCTTTTGCTACTGTTCAATCGTTTAATCATAAAGCAGTTACTAATAAAAACGGCTATTTTGAAATTAAGTTGAATGCTATAGACGCTCCAATTAAAATAGAACATTTAGGCTATAAAACTATTGAAAAAAAGTATACCGATTTTAAGGTTGGAAGCTCTTGTGTATATATATATATGATGCCAGATGTTGAAGTACTTTCTGAAGTAATAATTTCAGACTATATAGCTACAGGTATCAATAAGATTAGCAATGGTTCTTTTGAAATAGACTTTTCTAAATTCTCCATTTTACCAGGCTTGATAAATAATGATGTTTTACAATCTGTACAGGCTTTTCCAGGAATTATTAGTGCTAATGAAACCGTTTCTAATATTAATATAAGAGGGGGTACTCACGATCAAAATTTGATACTTTGGGATGGTATAAAAATGTATCAATCTGGACATTTTTTTGGATTAATTTCTATGTATAACCCAAATATTACAGAAAAAGTAGCACTAAGAAAAAATGGAAGTGACGCAAGTTATACCGATGGTATTTCGGGGACTATTTTAATGAAGACAAGAGAACAGGTCAATAATGAGTTTAGAGGCTCTCTAGATCTTAATTTAACCAATGTAAATGCTTTTGCAGATGTGCCAATTGGAAAGAAATCTTCCCTACAAATTGCAGGGAGAAAGTCTATTAGTGATTTTGTGGAAACACCAACGTATAAATCTTTTTTTAAAAGAATTTCTCAAAATACCGAAGTTGCAAACAATGTTATGGCCATATCTAATACAGATGAAACATTTAATTTTTATGATACCTCATTGCGTTGGATTTATAAAATAAATGAAAATGAAGAGTTACGCCTAAATTTTATAAATGCCCATAATAAATTACAGTTTATTGAAAATGCTGTTGTTTATGGAGAAAATGAGTCTAGAGATAGTGAATTAACGCAAAATAGTATAGCAGGTGCATTATTTTATAAAAGACAATGGAATGATAAGTTACAAACCATTTTTGAAATTTATGAAACCGATTATAAGTTAAGGGCTATTAATGCAAATATTTTAGAGTCTCAGAGATTTTTACAAGAAAATAAAGTGTCTGAGACAAGTAGTAAATTAAAGGCTAATTATAAGTTAACCAATGACTCAAATATTTTATTTGGATATCATTTTGTTGAGACTGAGGTTACCAATTTAGATGATGTAGATACACCTATTTATAGATTATTAATTTCTGAAGTTTTAAGAACACATGGTGTATTTAGTCAGTTTAATTATAGATCAAAGTTAGGCGCTACAAATTTTAATGTAGGTTTAAGATATAACTACCTAAGTAAATTTAAGAAGACAATATTTGAGCCTAGATTTAGTTTTATACAACGCTTTTCAAATCATTTTACATTTGAAGTATTAGGTGAATTTAAACATCAAAATACGTCTCAAGTTATCAATTTTCAAAGTGATTTTTTAGGTATAGAAAAACGTAGATGGCAATTATCAAATAATGAAGATATTCCAGTTATAATGAGCAAGCAGCTTTCAGCGGGCATAAATTATAGCAATAACAACTGGTTGTTGAGTGTAAAAGGGTACTTAAAAGAGGTAGATGGCATAACATCACAAAGTCAAGGTTTTCAAAATGACTATGAATTTGTTAAAAGTAAAGGAAGTTATGAATCTTATGGTTTAGATGTACTACTTAGAAAACAAATTGATAATTTTAATATATGGTTGAGTTATTTCAACTTAAATAGTAGTTATAAGTTTGAAGATTTAGAACCTGATGCTTTTCCAAGTAATTATAATATTGCTCATGCTATTACCTTTGGAACAAGTTATTCAACCAATAGATTGAAACTTTCTGGTGGTTTAAATTGGCATTCAGGTAAACCTATAACAATACCTGTTTTAGGGGATGAAATTGATGGCAATCAAGTTAATTTTGACGAAACTAATAATACAACCCTTCGTAATTATTTAAGGCTAGATGTTTCTGCTTTATATAATTTTAAAATAGGAGCTAAAACTAATGCTACTGCAGGTATTTCTATTTGGAATGTATTAAATAGGGAAAATCAATTGAATACTTTTTACAATATAGATAGTAATAGTATGCTAAACGAAACCATTCAGCAATCATTAGGATTTACACCTAATGCAGTTTTTAAAGTACAGTTTTAAAGTTCTAATTTTACATTATGAGCTTTTAAAGCATCAATATGATCTTCTATTTTAAATTCTGAAGATTTAAATTGCGAAGTTCTGTTTTTAGCCTGTTCTTGTCTTGCAATACTTCTAGAAAAGCGTCTTACGCTTTGTTCACTGTCTAAAATAAGACCAGGTACAGAAGCGTTTTTACCATTAGAATCTTTTGCAACCATTGTAAAATATGAAGAATTACAATGTTTTACCTCACCAGTTTGTACGTTTTCAGATTCAACCCTTAAACCAATAACCATAGAGGTTCTACCAGTATAATTAACAGATGCTTTCAATGTTACTAACTCACCTACTTCAATAGGATTTAAAAAATCTACTCTATTTACAGAAGCCGTTACACAGTAGTTCTGAGAATGCTTAGAAGCACAGGCAAATGCAATTTGATCCATTAAGTTAAGTATGTGACCTCCGTGAATTTTACCACTAAAATTTGAGTGAGCTGGCAACATTAATTCTGTAATAGATACTTGAGATTCTTTGGCGCTTTTAAACATTTTTAAGTCATTAAATTATAAAGTATTCCTGTAATTATGGCAATGCCAAAACTTATTAGTGTGCCTATTAAGATGTATTCGGTGAGTTGTCTTTCTTTTGAATCTCTTAAATCTTTAAATCTAAAAACAGATTTAGCAGTAATTAAAAAACCAACAGCTTCCCAATGCCCAAATATGATAAAAATAAACACGAATAAGCGCTCTAAAATACCAATATATTTACCAGCATCTTCAAGTGACTCTTCATTTTTAGTGAGTTCTAAAATATTCCACTTTAAAAAAATGGTTTTCATAATTATTGAAGCTGGAATCGTTAAAAACAACAAACAAGTTACAAGTAAAATATTTTGATCTGTTAGAATTGTATTTAGATTAAAACTGTCTTTAGAAATTGCAAAATATACTATTGCAATAACCAGTATGTGGCATAACTGATCTATGAAAAATAATAGTCTTTTAGTCTTTTCATTTTGAAGTATGAGTTTCAAAGCATCAATTATAAAATGCGAAACCCCTATAATTAATGGTACGTACCATAACTTAAAATCCCACAGGATTAACGTTGTTATAGCAATATGCAACAATACATGTATGTAAAGCTTCCCAGATTTTAGTTTCTTTTCTTCTTTCTCTTGTACCCATTTAGCAGGTTGTAGAAAAAAGTCGGCAATGAGGTGGGCTAAGAATAGTTTTGTTAGAATCATGATTTGTAATGGTCATATATTTTTTCACGAAATAAAAGATCTAATTCTTCGATTTCGTTCAAGTAAGCACGTTTTTGTCTTGTGCTTACTGCGTTTTGATTAATTCCTATGAGTTTTCCTAATTCGCTTTGCAATGCATTAGGGTTTTCAATACTTAATTTTACAATTTCAGCAGTATTTACAGTCCAATTATCCATGGCTATAAGAGCTAATTTAAAATATAAGTTTAGTTCTTCATCCAGATCGAAATTTGATGTTTTTATTCGTAAATTCTGTTTTTCTTTTTTTAAAGATTCTAAGGTTTCTCCTGAGAATATAAAAGCATCTCCACTTGATTCTGAGACCTTTTTGCCATCAAAAGTTTTATTACCAATACCTATGGCTAATCTAACATCAAGACCATGTATAGATTTAATACAGGCTTTTATGTAAACGGCTTTTATAAAGCTAGATAGATAATCTCTTATTTCTATCTGAAAACTATCGCCTCTATAAATATCCCAATATTTTTTTTCGGAACTTATATTAGATAAAGTCCTTTTTAGAATATCAATCCAAGCAATTGGTTTTGCTTCTCTTGAGTTAATAATATCTCCTGTTATAACGCTTGTCATAGTTATTCCTTGTATTGGAGAATAATTTAAAATATTCCTTTATTAAGGCATAATTTAAAATATTCCGTATTTATGGAATAATCAAATATATCACATTTTTATGTGATAATCAATTTTATCACATTTTTATGTGATAATTAATAATATCGCATTTTTATGTGATATCATGTTATTCGTTTTACTCTTCTTCAGCGCGTTTTATGATAGCTTCAGGTAGTGATTTTTTAGCTTTGGCCCCCATTTTCTTAAGTTTTTCAACGCTGGTGATGAGGTTTCCGCGTCCGTCAACCAGTTTATTCATGGCTGCTGAATAGTCTTTTTTAGCATCATCAATCTTTTTACCAACTCCAGTTAAATCTTTTACTAAACCTTCAAACTTATCGTAAAGCGCTCCTGCTTGTCGTGCAATTTCCATGGCATTACGTTGTTGTTTTTCGTTATTCCACATGGTATCAATAGTACGCAACGTAGCCAAAAGAGTAGAAGGTGTTACAATAACAATGTTCTTTTCAAAAGCTTTGTTATAAATACTGCTATCTTCATTTACAACAATGGCAAAAGCAGGTTCAATAGGAATGAACATCAATACAAAATCTGGTGATTCTATATCATACAAATCTTGATAGTTTTTAGCAGATAATTGCTCAACATGTTTTTTTACAGAGTTGGTATGCGCTTTTAAAAAGCTGTCTTTTTGATCATCATCTGCATTAACTAAACGTTCATAATCTGTTAAAGATACCTTACTATCAATAATCATTTTTTTATTATCGGGAAGGTGTAATACCACATCTGGCATAACACGAGAACCATCTTCAAGTGTAAAGCTTTGTTGAACAAAATATTCTCGGTCTTTCTCTAGACCAGATTTCTCCAATACACGCTCTAAAACCAACTCGCCCCAATTACCTTGCATTTTACTATCACCTTTTAAGGCTCTGGTTAAATTGGTAGCCTCTTTAGTCATTTGTTGGTTGAGGTCTTTTAAACCCAACAATTGTTCTTTTAATGCAGAATGCATACTGATGCTTTCTTTTTGCGATGCTTCTACTTTTTTCTCAAATCCTTGGATTTTTTCTTGAAGCGGATTTAAAATATTTTTAATATTCTCTTTATTCTGCTCAGTGAATTTATTAGATTTTTCTTCAAGAATTTTATTGGCCAATAGTTCAAAATCTTTGCGTAACTGTTCTTGGCGTTCTTCTAATTCTTTATCGCGTTTTAAGTTTTGTTGCTGTAGATTTTCGTATTCAGAATTTTTTCTTGTTAGCTCATTACTTAAAAACTCCTTTTCACGTCTAATATCTTCTCGTTCTTTTTCAGTTTTAGAAACTGTTTCTTTTAATTCGTTTATTTGAAGGTTGAAATTTTCGTTTTGCTTTTCATTTTCAGTTTCAGAAAATTGCTTAAAGTCATTTAATTGTTGTTGTAAATTGGCATTACGTTCTTCAAGTGTACTTTTTTCACCTTTATTTTTAAGTTTTGAAAATAGCATACCAACATAGGCGCCAATACCTGCTGAAATTAAAATAGCCAGAATAAGAATTAAGCTGTCGTTCATTTAAAAAATATAGTTTAAATCAAAGATACTTTTTTGAATGAAAGTAAAAAAGCCTCCTTAAAAAATAAGAAGGCTTTAAAATCATAAATTCGTTAATTAATATTTATTCTTTTACAATTCGTTTTACGGCTTCTTTACCTTCTGAAGTTATTTGTAAAAAATAAACGCCCTTAGAGATACCAGATAGATTCATCTGATACATAGAACCTACTTTATTAGTTGTTTTTTTAATGACACGCCCACTTATATCTATAATTTTAATTTGATCCATTACGTTGTGATCAGATTGAATGGTAATTATTTCATTAACTGGATTAGGATATATACTAATACCTTTTGCGAATAAAGTATCTTCTAAACTTAATGAAGAAACTACATTAACTGTTCTTATCATTTCTACAGCATCATTACAAGATAAATCACTGGCATTATAGGTAACACTATAACTTCCTACTTGATTAGTGTTTACGGCAGTATCATTAATTACAACGGTTGAACCATCATCGGTTGTTGCTCCTAATTCTGTATACGCATCTCCTAGAATGATTTCTTGAGGGTTGTCTCCAGTCAAACTGATAACTGGTGCTGTAGTGTCTGTAGTAGTTACAGTTACTGTTACATTTTGTGTAGAAACGTTGCTATTAACATCGGTAGCTGTAATAGTTACAGATATATCACCGATATCTGAACAAGTAAAAGTGGTTTGAGAAATAGTAACAGTATCAACACCACAGGTATCAAACACACTATTGATTGAAGGAATGAAAGCAAGGTATTCATTGGTAGTTCCCCAATTGGCGCCTGCATTTCTTCCTGATAAATAGAAAGCTTCATCTTGTGCTGCATTTTCAATACCTTGGGTTACCACATAGTCTTCACCTGGCACAGTAACAGGAATGATACTAGCGCTATGAATCTCTATAACATTAGACATTTCAAATAACTTTATTTGAGAAGTAACCGACCATTGTGCTCCTTCAAAATGACTCACATTATCAAAATCTATAATGAGCGTTCTATTTGGAGCCATACCTATGGTTTCATAACTAATAACCCCTGCATTTGTAGGATCTAAATCACTCCATGCATAAGCAATTAACGCACGAATATCATCTCCATTATCAGGTAATGAGGCCCCATTACAGCACCCATCTTCATCAGAATCATTTAAAAAACTAATAAAACCATTAGAAGAAATATAAAATTCTGAATACGTTACTCCAAAGAAATCGAAATCAAAACCAATTGGTAAATTACCACTCACTTCATCATCATCTAAAGTAACTCCAGTCTGACTTCCAGATAAAGTAGCAGGAGCAAAAGTTCCTACTCTACTTACTACATATGAAGGATCTCCAGTTTCTAAACCGATAAAATCATCGATAGCTAATGTAACATCACCTGCAGATACATCAACGCTTTGATCTACCACGAAAAATTGGGGAGCCATAACATCGTTAACAATAACATTGAAACTACATTGAATGGTTTGGTTGTTTTCATCTTGAACTTCAAAAGCTACAGTTGTAGTTCCTACAGGGAATACGCTACCACTAGGAAGTCCAGAAGTGATATTATCCCAAGAGCCATAATCTACAATAGCACCGCATAAAGAAGGGTCACTATTTACTGTAATATCTGATGGGCAACCTCCAAAATTTACCGTTACGGTTGTAGAACAGTTATTAGCATTTCCAGCAGCATCGGTAGCTGTCATGGTTACTGTATTGTCTCCAATGTTGGCTGCAGTTAACGTTTCAATATCTATAGACGTGGAAAAACTACAGTTATCAGAAATTCCTGTTCCTAACTCATCAGCTGTTAAGGTATATCTTCCAGAAGTATCTAAAGTGACTTCGAATGGGCTAGCACATTGGTTAATTATTGGTGCCGTATTATCTCTAACTGTTACAAAAATATTTGCTCTTGTCGTATTGTTTTGTGCATCTGTTGCTGTAACCAGAACAAAATTACCTGGAGTTGCTCTAATATTATTACAATTAAATGAAGTGGTAGATAGTGTTACTTGTGGCGTTCCACAGTTATCTGTTACCACTATTCCAAGGGAAGCAATGTCTATATCAACTTCTCCATTTTCGTCAAGATCTACTGTAAATATACTAGAACCTCCTAAGTCAATTACTGGATCTGTAGTATCTTGAACTACCACAGTTACATCCATTACATCACTATTATTTTGATCATCTGTAACTGTAAGTTGAATGGTATTATTGCCTATATCATTACACGTAAAATCTGTTTGACTTAGACTTAATACAGGGCTAGCGGTACAGTTATCAACTGCTGTAATTCCAAAACTTTCTGGAGTAATGGTAATTGTTCCCATAGCATCTAAAGCTACTGTTTGTGACGTATTCCCATTTATATTTGTAAAGGAAGGCGCAAAATTATCATTGCCTGGATCGCATGGGTTTGTCATCCCTAAAGTGACCAGTTGTACTTGCGACACATCCATTGCTGATTGATACGTAGCATTTCCAGGTTGAGAAGCGGTAATGGTAGTAGTGCCAGCTCCTACAATGGTAAGCATATCTCCACTAATTGTTGCTACTGCTAAATTGGAACTTGTATAGGTAATAGGCAAACCAGAATCGCTGGTTGCTGTTAACTGAAAAGGAACATCATCAGTTGTTTTATCTGCTAGAGCACCAAAAGTAATGGTTTGCTCTTGTCCAGAAACCACACCAGATCCAGAACCATCTACGAAATTACTCGCAGCACCTGTTAAGGCAAACTGATTTAAAGTACCATGGTTCCCTTCTGTTGAGTTATCTGTTACCATGGTTATTGCCGTATTATCTTCAGCAATATTGCCTTGATTGTAGCTAAATTGCAATACCAAATTAGATTCACTCCCGCCTAATTGCCTCATCATATCTGCTTGTATTTCGGCTTGGGTACGGGCAACATTCCAAAAACGTGTTTCTTCTAAGGTGCCATCTAATGGATAAGGATCACCAGCGCCATTATTAGCTCCTATAAACAGCGGATCGTTATTAGGTGTTAAACTTCCTGTACCTGTTTGAGACATTACCTCTACACCATCTACATAAATCGTCGCTTTTGTTGGCGATAAGGTCACTGCTATATGGTACCAGGTGTTTGATGCTATAGTGGGCCATTGGTATGTGGTTGCTCCAGTGCCAAAACCTGCATGGTAAAATGTAATCCCTCTAGGAAAACCAGTATCAGATAAATACATTAAGCCATAAGAGGCGTTGTATCGAGATTTGGCAAATAAACATTGCCAATCCCAACCGTCATTATTTCTTGCTATAAAATCAAAATTCACCCAAGTTTCAAAGGTGAAGCTATTGGTAAAGTCTAATGAAGGGTCATCTGTCACTGTAATATAATCATAACTACTATTTACCGGACCATCAAAATTTAATGCCGTAGCAGGGGTTTGAGCTTTTACATTTAATAACAATAAAAAGAAAAAGAGACCTAATAGTTTTTTATAGGGTTTCCTAATGTAATTTTTTTTCATGATTTGAGTATTTAAGAGATTTGGTTTTTTGAATAAAACTGTCTTTTTAATAGTACAGATTTCATTAATTCAGCAATTCATCGTAAAAAAACATCGTTTTATCGATTTTTTATATTTTTTGAGGTATACAAAAAAGTATACAAAAAATGTTTTTGTTTGACTTTTAGGTGTTTACGTTGATGTCGGCTTTATAATAAAGTCTTGGAGAGGCTGATGTGAATTGTTGGTGTAGGTAAAATTCCATTGGGTTGGGGTTATTATTTTAAGTTTAAATATTCTAATATTGGGGTACCTTTTGGGGCTTGTGTTTTTTTTCTTAATCTGTAACGGCTTACAATAACACTGCGATCTGAAATACCTAACTTATTTGCAATCTCATGTGTATTAAGGTTAAGATATTCTAAGGCTAGTAGACGTTCTTCAGATTTTGTTAATTGTATGTCTTTAAGTTTTAAGTTTATAAAAAATAAAGGGTGCAGTTTTATAAATTGTTTTTTGAAATTCTTCCAATCTTCTTGGGTTAAAATTTTTGTATTTAATAGAGATTCAATTTGTTGTAAATTGGTGTCATTATTATACTCATCTAATGGATTTGTGATGTGTGCTCTTTCTTCCGTTTCCATTAATGAATTTGATATAAAATCTATGGCAGTTCTTATATGTTTTTTTAGCATTATAGTTGAGAGAGATTAAATAAAAGATGAATTAATACCAATAGCGCATGTGTTAGAGATAAGAATATGACAACTGGTATTAGTGTCTTACAAAACTTATGAGACATCATTCTTTTTATGTTAGTAGGTTTCAAAATAAATTAGGATTTATATTGTTTAAGACAGGTAACTTTTAAAACACCCTATTTTATTTTTTAGATTTAATTACTTTTGAAAACTTTACAGAGCTTATAATGCAAGAAAAAGACCCTTCTATTTGTGAGGAGAAAAACTATAATCAATTGTTTCATAAACATTATGAGGCTGTAACTAAGTATATTTATTACAAGTGCGGAGATCTACAACAGGCGGAAGATATTACACAAAGTGTATTTTTAAAATTATGGAAACTCTGTAACACCATAGCTTTTAGTAAAGCAAAATCATATATTTATAAGGCGTGTAATAATCTTTTTTTAAATGAAGTTGCACATAAAAAAGTAGTGTTAAAGCACCAGAAATCTATTGTAAATACTGCCGATAAAGAAAGCCCTGATTTTTTAATTGAAGTTGAAGAATTTAGAGAAAAATTAAAAGCAGCTATTAACAAATTATCTGTTAAAGAACGTGAAGTTTTTTTATTAAGCAGAGTAGAAAAACATACTTATAAAGAAATAGCTGAAATTACTGGGTTAACGGTAAAAGCCATAGAACGCAGAATGAGTAAAGCATTACAAGAATTGAAGAGTATGCTAGGAAAAGATATTAAAATATAATAGGGTATAAGTACTTTTAAATGTCTTGTTATTAAGAAAGCTAAATGCTTATGAACGAAAATTACAATTCAGATGATACTTTTTTAGGAAGGTGGATAGCGGGAACACTTACCGAAGAAGAACGTATTGCCTTTGAAAAAACTAAGGAATTCAAACAGTTTCAGCTCATTAATAGAGAAGCTGAACTGTTAGAAGGTCCTGCTATAGATACTAATGCAGCTTTAGAAAAAGTTAAACAACAAATAGAACAAGAAAAGCCAAAGCCTAAAGTAATACGCATGTGGTATGCAGTAGCAGCTACGGTTATATTATTAATAGGTTTAGGGACTTTTTTAAATTCATCTAAAACCTACAGAACGGGTATAGGAGAAAAAATGCTTGTAACTTTAAATGATGGATCTACAGTGAATTTAAATGCTAATTCAAGGTTGTCTCATAAACGTTTTTTCTGGACAGATAATAAGGAAGTAGAACTCACTGGTGAAGGGTATTTTACAGTTGTAAAAGGAGAAGGGTTTAAAGTAACAACAGCTCAAGGACACATAGAGGTTTTAGGAACGCAGTTTAATGTACAAGAAAGAAAAGATCAGTTTAAAGTGGCTTGTTATGAAGGAAAAGTACAGTTTACACGAAGTATAGATGATGTTGAAGTTTTAACTAAAGGTCAGCAAGTTACTTTATCAAATAACTCTTTCTTAAAAGAAAACTTTAATGAAGAAAAAGAGCAATGGTTATTAAATAAATCTACTTTTGAAAATGTGCCATTACATATTGTTCTAAATGAGTTTGAACAATATTATCCTGTAACTTTTGATACATCTAAGATAAATACCAAAATAAATTTTACTGGTAGTTTTTCACATTCAGATTTAGAAATAGCCTTACAAACCGTTTTGTTACCTATGAAACTTAAGTTTGTTAAAAAAGGCAATACACTCACACTTTCAGAGTAAATTTTATTAATTTAAGCAAATCCCTAAGTTCTTTTTAATAAAAATGAAGAAAATTTTAACCCTAATTTTTCTGTTTTTAAGCGTGGTTAGTACAGCGCAAAAAATGCAATCTTATTCATATAAAGACGTATCACTTTTATCTGTTTTAAAAGATATTCAGAATAAAAATGATATAGAATTTTCCTTTGCAAGTAATTTAACAGAGGGAAAAACAGTGACATTAAGAGCAGGTAATTACTCGTTACAAGAAATCATACAAGAATTATCCATTCAAGCTACTCTAGAATTCAAAAAAATTGATGATAAACAATACATTATCATAGCCAAAGTTATTGCAGGTAAATATTGCGGATATGTACTTGATGCAGAATCTCATTTCCCAATTAATAATGCCGCTATAACACTACAGAATGGAGAAGAAATATTAACTGATATTAATGGTTTTTACGAGTTTAATACACCTCAAAAAGAGCCTATAACCATTAAAGCTACTGGATATAAAATACAGAATGTTACCTTATCTTCAAAAGGTTGCCTTAAAACGCTATTACAAATTCAAGAAGAAGAATTGAGTGAAGTAATTGTTTCTAGTTACGTTACTTCAGGTATAGACAGAAATAAAGATGGGTCTATAGATGTAGATACAGATAGGTTGGGTATTCTTCCAGGCTTGGTTTCTGCTGATATTGCTCAAAGTATTCAATTAATACCTGGTATTACAAGTTTAGATGAATCTGCTACAGGCATTCAAATTAGAGGAGGTTCGGCAGATCAAAATTTGGTGTTGTATGATAATATTAAGCTATACAACATGGGGTATTTTTATGGGATGTTTTCATTATTTAATCCATTTGCAACTAAAAGTGCCAGAATTTTTAGGTCAGGAACAAGTGCAAATTATGGAGACCGTATTTCTGGTATCATAGATGTTTCCAGCGGAAATGATATATCAACAAAGACAGAAGGCGGATTTGAAATTGATGGTATTTCTGTAAACGGATTTGTAAAAACACCTTTGTCTAAAACATCAAGTTTATATCTGTTTGCAAGAAGGTCTTATGGTGATATATGGAGAACACCAACATACAACAGCTATGCTGATAAAATATTTACCAATTTTGGTGTGGCTAAAGACATTAATGGTAATGTATTACAATTAGAAACAGATGACGATTATAATACAGATACCAGCACTCATAGTTATGCTTTTGGAGATATAAATACTAAATTAGTATTAAAGCCAAATGCTGAAAACACTTATGAAATAGGAGGATTGTATACCAAAACAACCATGAATTTTGAGTTTTCTGATCAAGGTGAAACCAAAATAGACGATTTAGATACTGAAAATATGGGATTAAGCTTTAAATGGAATCATAAAGCGTCTCAAAAAAATACACAAGAATTGATAGCTTACATTTCTAGGTATTATTCTTTTTATGAAAATTTAGAGTTAGAAGATGAGATTATTGAAGAACCTGGGCTAGAAGTATCTGAAATTAATATAAGATCTAATGAAATAACAGATATTGGCATCAACATAAAAAATACAACCCAGTTAAACGAACGTCAAAAATTACAGTTAGGATACCAATTAACATATATAGATTTAGGCGTAGCAATAGAAAAAGTAGAACCTTTTGATACAAGTGATAATGAAAGTTTACCCCAAAAAGTTAATACTTTAAATAATGCACTATTTGCTGAGTATACCTATAATTTTAATAGAAAAAGTTTATTAAATACAGGGCTTCGTTTAGTACATTATGGTGGTTTAGATAAAATTTTTGTAGAGCCAAGGGTGAATTTTGAATATGCAGTTTTACCATCTTTAAGAGTTAAAGCCGCAGTGGAACGTAGAAATCAATCTATTTCACAATTAATAGAATTTAACCAAACCGAATTACGTTTAGAAAATAACCTTTGGCGATTATCAGATAATAGAGATTATCCATTGTTATCTAGTAACCAGATTTCTGGAGGGTTACTATTCAAGCTCAACCATTTAAATATTGATGTAGACGCTTATTATAGAGAGTTAGATGGATTAACAACTTTTACTAGTGGCTTTAGTAATCCTATAGAAGAGTTAAAACCAGGGGAAAGTACAGTAAAAGGAGTAGATGTATTAGTAAAATATAAATATGATAAATACCGTATTTGGGCAGGGTATACCCATAATAACATCACTTACAATTTCCCAACGTTAGAACTTGGTAACAAAGTATTTCCAGGTAATAATGATGTAGCTCATAACTTTAGAATTTCAAGTGCGTATACATCTAAAAATTGGCAATTCTCTTTGGGTTGGCAAATAAGAAGCGGTAAGCCATTTACGCCTGTAAATGAATTTGAATTAAAAGTAGATCAAGATGGAGAAAATGCTGGGGTTATCCGTTTTGGAGATACCAATAGTGATCGTTTGCCAACTTACCATAGATTAGATGCGTCTATTTTACATGATTTTTATATAGGTAATGAAAAAAAGAAATATAAAGCGCAATTAGGAATTGCTGCCCTAAATATTTATAACAGAATTCGCCCAATAGATGTTACGTACAGAGCAGAGGTGAAACCCTTAGATGATGGTGGAATTCCAAAACCAGGTACAACAGGAGCAACTAGAAGCGAACGTGAACTTATTGTGGAACAGGTACTGCAACGTTTTTCATTAGGTTTTACACCTAACATAGCTTTAAGAGTCTTTTTTTAAGGGTTTTATTTATATGAATTGAAAGTAAAAAGCCTTCTTAGTTAATAAGAAGACTTTTAAATGATGGTTATAGTTTTGTTCTAATAATATTATACAATTAATAAGGGCTTTATAACTATATTAATTTGTTGGAATTACATGACACTATGAATACGTTCTATAGGAATTATGGTACCTTGTTTTAAAATAACTTCTTTATCTGTGCATCCCCATATTGTGGTTTCAACTTTTTTAAGGCCTTCATTATCAATAAAAATAATTTTCACTTTGTTACGCTGTAAATTACCAAGAGCTAAGGCTCGTAATAAGTCCATTTTACGAATGATTTTTTCTTGGGTTTTTGGTAAAATTTCTTTTTTAGGAAAAGTTAGAAATTTGATGTTTTCTTTCTCAATACTTTTGATAATAGCTAAATTCATAATACTTGTAGGTTTTTAAATTTATGAGGGAAAGAGACTTGAATTTAATTAAAATAGATATGAGAATTAAAAAAAAACAGGTTTTTTGTTAATAAAAAAGCAGATTTTGCTAATAAATAGCATTTTTATATCGATGAAATGCTTATTTATTTACTTTAAATCTACCTGTGATTTTATCAAAAGAAATTAAATCTTCAGGAAATAATGCATTAAAGGTGCCTTTTGAGATAAGATTACAAGGTTCATCTGAAACCACTTCAGTTTCTGTCATAACAATTAAGGTATCACAAAGTTGAATGGCTAAATCTATTTCGTGAGATGAAAACAAAATGGTTTTGCCAGTGTCTTTAGCTAAACGTTGCAGTAGCTTCAAAATATAGGCCTTATGATACATATCAAGATGCGTTGTAGGTTCATCTAGAATGATTAAATCGGTATCTTGAGCTAAAGCTCTAGATATCATGACTTTTTGAAGTTGACCATCACTCAATTCAAAACATTTTTTTTGTTTTAACTCAGAGATATTCGTTTGTTCAAGAGCGTTATTTACAATGGCTATATCGTGTTTTGATAAGTTACCAATCCAATTGGTATAAGGTTGTCTTCCTAATGCTACTAATTCAAAAACCGATAAATTTTTAGAGGCAATGGGCTCTGTTAATACCAAACTTAGAACTTTTGCTAATTCTAATGCTGAATACTTAGAGATATCTTGGTTGTTTAAATAAACGTCTCCTTGTAAAGGATTTTGAACCTTAGTCAAAGTTTTTAAAAGTGTAGATTTACCAATACCATTGGCACCAATTAACCCTACTAGTTTTCCTTGTTCTAATTCAATATTTATATTAGATGCTACTACATTATTAGAGTCTTTAGACTTGTAACCAATAGCTAAGTTTTCGGTTTTGAGAATGATATGTTGTTTATCCTTAGTCATCTTTAAAAAATCAAATTCCAACCACTAAATTCCAAAAAATGTAATAACCTATCAAAACTATAATATGGAATTTTGTTTTTGTTGTTTTGGAATTTATGCATATTCATTAAAATACCATTTTTCGTTTTCTAACTAATAACCAAATAACTACTGGGGCACCTACTAATGATGTTATGGCATTTATAGGTAAGGTATAATCACTGTTGGGTAATTGTGAAATACTGTCGCAAATAAGCATAACTATTGCCCCTGATAAAAATACAGCAGGAAGTAATATTTTATGGTTTGAAGTGTTAAATACTTGTCTTGTAATATGTGGAATGGCTAAGCCAATAAAAGCAATAGGCCCAGTAAAAGCCGTTATAGTTCCTGCCAATAAACTGGTGGCTATAATGATTATAAACCTGCTTTTTTTGATGTTAAGTCCTAAGCTAATTGCATAGTTTTCACCCAATAAAAGTGTGTTGAGTGTTTTAACAGATGTTAAACTAAACAGTAATCCAATAGCATAAATAAGAAATAGAATAAATACTTCATTCCAAGATAGGTTTCCTAAACTACCAAAACCCCAAAAGAAGTATTGTTGTAATTCTTCAGCAGAACTAAAATAGGAAAGTACATTTACTACAGCGGTAGAAATGCTTCCAAACATAAGACCGATAATTAAAATAGCCATTGAATCTCTCACTCTTGTGGATACAATTAGTACTACCAATAGTACTAAAAAACTACCAAAAGTGGCAGCAATAACAATACTCCATTTTGATGCCAAAATACCTAATAAAGTGCCTCCTAAAATTGAAGCACCCATAGTAATTATAGCAACACCTAAGCTAGCGCCAGATGTAATACCTAAAACAAAAGGACCAGCTAATGGGTTTCTAAAAAGTGTTTGCATCATTAAACCAGAAACGCCTAACCCCGAGCCAACTATTATGGCAGTAACAGCTTTTGGTAATCTATAATCAATAATAATATGATGCCAAGATATATTCTCGTTATTCCCCAAAAGAATATTAAAAATGGCTTTGTTAGGAATAGAAAGAGAACCAAGGCTTATGTTTATAAAAAAGCATAGCAAAACAAGCACTATAAGTGCTATAAAAGCCATGCGATACGTTTTTGTTTCAGCCAATTATTCTAAACATTTAAAAAAGAAATTTTCGTAATCTACTAATAATTCTGGGTGTGCAATGTCTATAATGTCTTTTAAAACAATATCTGGTCTAAGCGGCCCTAATTCATAATACAATAAACCACCATTTGGCCCTATTTTATTAGTATAGGAATATATATTATTGGTTTTATAAGCATTAAAATAGGTATAACCTTTATGCTGATTTTGCATTTGTTCTTTATCTTCAAATAGTCCGGCACTAATCCATAAATCGGCATTTTGAGCTTTTTCCAAAACGTTTTCAAAATTTAATTGTAGGCTACCATTAGCGTCACTATCCTTCCAAAGATAATTTGTATTGGCGTCTTCTAAAAATTTAGCAACAAAGCTTTTTCCTCCAGGAACATACCAAACATCTTTAATCATTGAGCCCGAAAACACTGTAGGTTTTTGTTCTACTTTCAGAACCATTTCTTTAGCTTCTAAATAATTAGTTTCTATGCTATTAAAAATGCTATCTGCTTCTTTTTCTTTATTAAAAAATGCTCCAATAAATTTTATCCATTCTGCTCTGCCCAATGGGTGTTCTTCGGTCCAAGCACCATCTAAAACTACTGGAATTCCAAACTTTTCAATTTGATCTAATTTCTTATCATTACCATTAACCGAAAACCCAATAACTAGCTCAGGTTGCAAGTCAAGTAGTAGTTCCATGTTAATGTCTAAGTCATTGTTTAAGTCTTTAATTTCTCCATTATCAATACGTTGTCTGGTTTTTTCAGATGAAATGAATCTGGTATTAGGAAACCCTACTAATTGATCATCTATACCTAAATATTCTAAGGCTGGAATATTAGTAGTAGACATTACTACAATTTTGTTAATAGGTAATTTGATAATAATATCAGATTCCTTATGCTCAGGAACGGTTTGCCCCTCATCTACTAAGATATAATGATAAGTATCTTCACTTTTTGGCCAAGGAGAAGTGACAATTATTTCTTTATAATTTTTGTGATTGACGATTGAAAAGCCTTTAGCATATTTTAAGACATCTTTTTCTGAACTTATTGCTACTGACAGTTCATTAGAGGCTTTCTCCTTTTTACAGGATGTAATAATGGTAAAGAAGCTTACAATTACGAGTAGAGTTATTAAGCGCATGTTATATAATTATGAGTCAAAGGTCTTCAATTTTTTTGAATACTTAGTTAAGGTGTGTTTTTAAATATCTATTTCTGTGATAAGTTTAAATGAGTTTTTCTCTTTTTTAATGTGAAAAACGTCACCATAATTTATTTTAATATTGAAAGAGTCTTTTAAATCTATATTTAAAATCATTGCCAAAAAAGCTCTAATAGGACCTGCATGAGATACAATGATTAAATGATTAGTTGTTTTTGAAGCTAGTAAATCATCAAAAAAGTTTTTAACTCTTGTGGCTAATTGCGTATAAGATTCGCCATTTGGAACTTTTACATTTACAAAATCTTGCATCCAAGGAGTTATTTCTTTTTCGGGGATATCATTCCAAGGTTTTAGTTCCCAATTTCCGAAGTTGAGTTCTTTTAAACGATTCTCATAGGATACATTTTCATTCAAATATTCTGCTAACTGAGTACAACGTTTTAAAGGACTTGAAATAACTTTGAAGGGAGGTACAATGTTTATTTTTGATTTAACTGTTTTGAATTCTTTATCATAAGAATCGCTTAAATCTAAATTACTTTGCCCATAACAAATACCTTTTTCTATCTTGGGAGTTGTATGTCTTATTAAATGAATTTCCATAATACTAATAGGCTTAAATAAAAAACAACTTCGCATAATTGTTGTACGGCACCAGCACAATCTCCTGTTTGACCACCTAACCATTTTTTGAATTTAGCACCCATATACATTTTAATCAAGTAACACGGAATAATTGTTAAAAAAACTAATGGATTTTTAAAAAAGAAAAGAGGAAGCATTCCAAAAACAGCACTAATTAATAGCATGCTTATAGTGATATTTTTTGCTGCGGGTTTAGCTTTACTATCGTCTGTGTCTCGTACATACGGATGTGTGTATATGAGCGTTGTAGCAATAAATCTGCTCAAACTATGCCCTGAGATTAAAGCTAATGGAATAAAATGAAATGGAATTTCTCTAAGGCTTGTGAATTTTAAAGCTAGTATTAAAACTAATCCAGCTGCACCATAAGTTCCTAAGCGAGAATCTTTCATGATTAAAAGGATCTTTTCTTTCGTCCATCCGCCTCCTAGTCCATCACAAACATCGGCAAAGCCATCTTCATGAAAAGCCCCAGTAACATAAATGGTTGAAATCATGCTTAGTAAAATTGCTATTTCAGTAGAAAATATAAAGGAAGCTCCATAATACACAAGAGCACCAATACTTCCAACAATGATGCCTACTAGTGAAAAATATTTAGAGCTTTGTCTTAGAAATTCAGCATCATGGTTTACCCATTTTGGACATGGGATTCTTGTGAAAAACATAATTGCTGTTAGGAATATTTGGAGTTCTTTTTTCATTTTTTTGTTTTTCCTTCGTGGTCACTGAGTGTCACACTGAGCTTGTCGAAGTGAAGGCAGGATTTGTTTTAAATTGTACCTTTTTCTTTTCTGTTCATTTTGTCTTGATACAAAACGAACCAAAAAATCAAATCAAAAATAGGAAATTGCTAAAGCACCATTCACTTTAGAGTTACGTGCTTAAAGCTTTGCTTTGCATCTTCACTCTTTCGTTCATTATTTCTGATTTTTGATGATTCCGATTCCATCGGAATTTGGGTCTTGACTTTCTGTTAAAACCTTTTTTCGTTAATAATTATTTTTTCAACTTTCTAAAATCTAAAATCTAAAATCTAAAATCTAAAATCTAAAATCTAAAATCTAAAATCTAAAATCTAAAATCTAAAATCATTTTGATTCTCCACTCACACCAGCACTTTCAAAACTTGCCATATCATTTAAAAAGTTGACAGCAGCTTTGAGTAATGGGATTGCTAATGCTGCGCCTGTACCTTCTCCTAACCTTAAACCTAAAGATAAAAGGGGTTTTGCATTTATGTAATTGAGCATTGTTTTATGACCTTGTTCATTAGAATTATGAGCAAAAACGCAATGATTTAAAACTTCTGAATTTATTGCATTTGCAGCTAAAAGTGCAGCAGTTACAATAAAACCGTCTATAACAATAGTCATTTCTAATTCAGTAGCTTTTAAAATAGCACCGCAAAGCATTGCAATTTCAAAACCACCAAAAATAGCTATGGCTTCATGAGCATTTTTGGGGTTATATTTATTAAACACTTCCGAAAGGATTTCAGCCTTTTTGTTAATTCCTTCATCTTTTAAACCAGTACCAGAACCTACACAATCTTTAATAGATGTATTTGTAAAATAAGACATTAAAAGCGATGCGGAAGAGGTATTACTAATTCCCATTTCACCAAAACCAATAGTATTGCAACCTTCATTGTGAATTTTAGAAATAATATCTCCAGATTTTTTTAAAGCTTTTTGATATTGTTCTTGAGTCATTGCAGGCTCATCTTGATAATTCTTAGTGCCAAAAGCAATTTTAGCATTAATGATATTTAAGTCTTTATCAAAACTATGGTTAACGCCAGCATCTACAATTTTTAAATCAATGCCATTAGTAATACTAAACACATTAATGGCAGCGCCACCATTTACAAAATTATATACCATTTGAGCCGTAACTTTTTGAGGAAACGGATTTACTTCACCTTTTTTAGAAATACCATGATCTCCAGCAAAAACAACTATGGTAGGCTTAGATATTTTAGGAGTTTCAGTATTTTGAATGCATCCAATTTGTAATGCCAAATCTTCAAGCATACCCAATGCGCCAATAGGTTTCGTTTTTAAATCTATTTTATGTTGAAGGGCTTGCTTCAGTGCTGTTTTTGTTCGCATTTATTTTAATGTTAAAGGTATGCCAGAAACCATCATTGTGGCTTTATCTGCATGTTTAGCAATGTGTTGATTCATCCAACCTTGTAGTTCAGTGAATTTTCGACCTATTTCGGTTTGCGCATGAACTCCCATGCCTATTTCATTCGAAATAATGATAATGGTAGCTTCAATATCTAATAATTTATTGAATTCAATTTTGGCCAATTCTAAAGACTGCTCTACATCATTTTTAGTATCTACAAAAAAATTAGTGAGCCAAAGGGTAACGCAATCAACAACAACGACATCGTTATGATTAACTACTGAAGCCAATACTTTTTCTTCTTCAATAGAAGTCCATCGTTTATCTCTATCTGCTATATGACGGTCTATACGTTTTCTATGATCTGCATCCCAAACACGTGATGTAGCAATATATTTTGGAGTGTTAGAGAGAGTTAAGGCAAGGTCTTGTGCATAACTGCTTTTACCAGAACGTTCTCCACCTGTAATGTAATAAATCATAACGTTAAATATATGGCAAGTAAGATACTAAGCAAGTGATTATTTTTGGTTTAGCCATAAGTCAAAATTTTTTATGTTTTAATTTTTCTGTTTAATACCAAATCAAAAGATTTGGGACTTTTCAAATAGTCAATAATCTATAGATTAAACACTAATTATACTATTTACTATGTTATAGTAATGTGTGTTTATTTTGTCAGTTTCTTTTAAATAAAAGTTGAAGCCCTAATCCAATAAATACATATCCGCTTACTTTTTTCATTAGTTTTCCTATTCGGTCATTACTTCTTAGTGTATTTGTCATAAAAGAAGCAGAGTAAGCTAAAAATAAACACCAAATTGTTCCCGTAAATAAAAATGTTCCGCCTAGAATTAGAAAAGGAATAGAGCTGTTTACGTGTTCAGGTTTAATGAATAGAGGTAAAAGAGATAGAAAAAAGATGGCAACTTTAGGGTTTAGGACATTAGTTAGAAACCCTTGGCGATATATTTTCCACAAATTAACTTTCTCAAATTCAGTTTTTTCATTATCAAATAAGTTAGATTTATCAATCAGCATTTTAATACCTAAATAAATTAAATAGGCAGCTCCAGTCCATTTTACTATATTAAAAAGTAGAATTGATTTAGCCAATATTACTGATAATCCAAATGCAGCAAGGATAATATGAATTATAGCCCCACTTCCAATTCCTAGTACAGAATATATGCCAGCTTTTTTGCCTTGAGCAATGCTACGAGTAATTATATAAATCGAATCAGCTCCAGGTGTCAGATTCATAATAATTCCTGCCAATAAAAATTCTAAATAGTTTTCAATTCCGCTCATTTCATATTTTTTTAACTGTCATATATCATTAGAATCTGCCACAAAGGTTAAAAACATTTTTTAAAAAGGAAAGGTATATTGGAAAGATGTACTTTTGTTCACAGTTAAAACAAAGTATTATGGTTGTTTCTTCCTTTATGCCAGCGGTTACCCAAATGATTTATGACATGGGTTTACAAGACTATTTAGATGGTGTTACGTTTGAATGTCCAGCAATTGCATTAGAAGAAAAACAAGTTGCAGTACGCTATAAATTAGAAGGGCAAACTTTAACAAGTGAAGAAATAAATACTATTTTTTCAAAAACAAAGACTGAAGGAGGCACGTTATATTATGTTGATGAGCCTGTTTTAGAAAATATTGCTCCAGATATTATTTTTACGCAAGATGTATGTGATGTATGTCAAATTGATACTGAATGTGTTGCAACATCTGCCTATAAATTGCCTAAAATACCCAAGCTAATTTCTATAACACCTAACTCTTTAGAAGATGTATTTGAAAATGCGTTGACTATAGCTAGTGCATTAGGAAAAGAAGACGTAGGAATACATTATGTGCAAGAACTTAAAGAGCGTATTTATGCAATTATAGATATACAAAGAGAGAAAAGAATTCAGCCGAAGAGTGTATTGCTTTTAGAATGGATAGACCCTTTGTTTAATTGCGGACATTGGATTCCGCATCAAATCGCTTATGCTGGAGGGATGGATTTATTATCGCATCCATCTGGAGATAGTATTGTGATTTCTTGGGATAAAATTGTAAAGTATAATCCAGAAGTTATCATCATAGCACCATGTGGCTATGGCATTGAACGCACTGTGCAGGATATGCTTTTTTTAGAAGAAAAGCCAGAATGGAGTTCTTTAAAAGCCGTAAAAAATAATCAGGTTTTCATAGCAGATTTTGATATGTTCACACAATCTTCCGCAGGAACATTAGTAGATGGAATAGAATGTTTAGCTGTAATGATACATTCAAAATTTTATAATGCCCCCAAACATTTATCTTCTAAATTTTGCAATTATAAAGATCTATTAGTATCCAATTCATAAAAAATACGCTACCTTTGCAGCGAAATTTGGTTCAATTTGATTTTCAAACTGAATTGATTAAAAGGGAATCTGGTGCAAATCCAGAGCTGTTCCCGCAACTGTAAGTTTATGCTGAATGTCACACTGAGCATTACTTTCAAACAAAACATGTTTTGTTTGAAAGTAACTAGTGAAGCTAGTCGAAGTGCAATTTCAGTACCTCAAAAATGAGGATGTTGTTTACTACAAAACCACTGGCATCAAGCTGGGAAGGAAAGGCAACATTTAAACAAGTCAGGAGACCTGCCAATTTCAAAATCAATAAATAAAACTTTCGGGATAAAAGTTTAGTTATTATGAAAAAAACACTAATTATAGTTGTATATGTTGTTGGTATCAGTTGTTTTTCTCAAAACGATAGTATAGTTAATCGTCTGGAAGAAGTTATTGTTCAAGCTGATAAAAAACTAGAAAAACATTCTGCTGGTTATAAGATAGCTACGTTAAGTGATTCTGTGATTGTTAAAAACATTGAATCTTTTACTAGTTTATTGCGTTTTAATGCGCCTATTTATTTGAGAGAATATGGTTCTGGTGGTACTAGTTCTGCAAGTTTTAGAGGTACAAGTGCTTCAAATACAGCAGTTATATGGAATGGTATAAATATCAACTCAGTAAACAATGGGCAAACGGGGTTTAATTCTTTAACAGTTAGCTTGTTTGATGCCATAGATATTAGAAGTGGTGGAGGAAGTATAGAGTATGGTTCTGGTGCTATAGGAGGTACGATTCATTTAAACGATAATTTGAAGTTTTCAAATACTAAAGAAGTAAAACATCAAACAGTTTTTTCAATAGGTAGTTTTGAAACTTATCAAGGATTGTACAAACTAAAAGTGTCTAATTCAAAAATGGCATTGAATGCAGGAGTTTCTTATAATCAATCTGAAAATGATTATAAGTGGTTAGGCACAGATTTTAAAAATACTAACGGAGCCTTTAAAAATTTTGGTTTAAATCTAAGTGGCGCTTTTTTTATAAATGAATTTTCTAAATTAAAATTTTACACCACCAATTATAGAGGAGAACGCTTTTTCTCTGGAGAATTACCAAACCCGCTTTCTGCTAATGATAAATACCAAGATTTCAATCATAGAAATTTAGTGATTTATACCAATGAAAGTAAACGATTAAACCACGAAGCGAAAGTTGCTTTTTTAACTGAAGAGTATAGATATTTTGAAGATAAGGCTTTAGAAACATTCAATTTTGGTAAATCTAAAAGGTTGTTATTCAATTATAATTTAAGTTATAGTCTGCCAAAACTTAATGCCAGTATAACATCATATTCCGAATTTGAATCGGCTTATGGTAAAACCGATCAAATTTCAGAAAAAAATAGAAGACAATTATCTCAAGCCTTCGTTTATAATCAGGCTATAAAAGGAAAACTGTTTCTTGACGCTAAAATTAGAAAAGATTTTAATTCAGACTATAAAGTACCTTTTACCTATGCTTTAGGTTTAAAATATAAACCTTTTAACCATTGGTTTTTTAGAGTAAACGGTTCTGTAAATTACAGAGTGCCAACATACAATGATTTGTTCTGGCCAGGGCAAGGTAATTTAGACCTTGTTCCAGAAACGGCTAAACAGTTTGAAGTGGGCGTAGGGTATAAAAATAATCAGTTATCTGTGGATGTTGGAACATTTTATATTTATGCCGAAGATAAAATTGTTTGGACACCAAATGGTGATACAACAAGACCTGGAGTATGGGTACCAATAAATTTACAGGAGGTAACAAATAAAGGTGCAGAATTAGCTTTAACATATAAAGAAACCTTCAATAAGCACGATTTACAATTTCGCTTAAACTATAGTTATGTTGATGCCATAGATGCTTCAACTAAAAAGCAAGTCATTTTTGTGCCTAAGCACTTATTAAATTTTAATCTTGGCTATAGCTACCAGAGATTTGATGTCTTCTACCAGCAATTATATAATGGTAAAGTTTATACTACCGAGAGTAATTCTGAAGATTTTGTATTACCTCACAATTTTGTTGCCAATATAGGTGTAAACTATAGACTTTTAAATACAGATATATATCAATTAAATATGGGGCTAAAGGTTAATAATGTGCTTGACGAAACATATGTTATTCAACCGCGAAGACCCATGCCTAATAGAAACTTTAACTTTAATATAAACTATAAATTTTAAACTATGACAATTAATAAATTAATGGCGAGACTCTTTGTTTTAAGTGTATTGTTTTTATCATCGTGTTCAGATGATGACTCTACTTCAGAACCAAAAGGAGATTATGAGGATGGTATTTTAATTAGTGGAGAAGGAAGTGGTGCAAGTACAGGTTCTGTGTCTTTTGTGTCAAACGATTTTATGACAACGGAAAACCTTATTTATAAAAAAGTGAACAACACTGAGTTGGGTACTTTTTTACAATCGTTAGCTTTTGATGGTGACGAAGCATACATAATTGTAGATAATGCAAATACTGTAACAGTGGTTGATAGACTTACTTTTGAAGAAAAAGGAACAGTTACTACAGATTTAAGTACACCAAGATATATGGCTATTGTTGGAGACAAGGGGTACGTAACTAACTGGGGATCTACTGCTGATGAAACAGACGATTTTATAGCAATTGTTGATTTAAATTCATTGTCTGTTGAAAGCACTATAAGTGTTGGTAATGGTCCAGAGAGAATTATAGCAAGCAATGGCAAATTATATGTGTCTCACAAAGGTGCGTTTACAAATAATGATGTGGTTTCTGTAATAGATATAGCTACTAAAAACGTACAAGAAGTAACTTTAAAAGATAAGCCAGATGAATTATTTTTTAATAGCTCGGGAGACTTAGTTGTTTTATCTGAAGGAAGAACTCTTTTTGATATGGACTGGAATGTTATTGGCAATACCTTAGGAAGTATTTCTACTATTAACCCAAGTAATTTAACGGTGTCTTCAGAATTAATTTTTGCTGAAGGAGAGCATCCATCATTAATGGTAATTGACGGAAGTACTATTTATTATGAGTTAAATGGAGCTATTTACGAAATGGCTGATACAGCTTCTGCATTACCATCTACATCTATTTTAACTGCTGAAGGATTCTTATATGGCATGGCAATTAAGAATAATAACATCTATACGTTAGATGCTAGTTTCTCAGATGTAAGTACATTAAATGTTTATGGGTTAGCTTCTAAGGAAAAAACACAAACTAAATCTGTAGCTTTAGGAGCTTCAAAGATTTATTTTAACTAATACATACTTATCACACAATTTTAAAAATGCCGTTAATTTTAACGGCATTTTTTATATTTTTCTATTTCTTAAGTTTCAGGTATTTTCAGGAACCAAATCACAATACCAAACACCATATTTGTTGCTATCACAAATAGAGTTGTCTGTATTTGGGTTGTTATATTCTCTGTATACTTTTTCCCCTATGCTAAAGTTGACAGGAGTTTTAAAAATTGGTCCGTCAAAACAAAAGGTATGAAACTCGCCGTTTTCACCACAAGGATCAACACCTTCAGGAAGGTTGTCAATAAAATGTTTATCAATTACAGTACCAACAAAATCTTCATTAAAATATTTAGAATTGGCGCAAACTATAATGGTTTTAAAACCTAAATCTAAAAATTCATTTAAAAGTTCTTTGGTATCTCTTTTCCAAATAGGGAATACAGCTTTAAAGCCTTTTTTAGCTAATTGGTCTTCACGATATTTACGTAAGTCTTCTAAAAAGATATCTCCAAAAGCAGTATGAGTAAACCCTTCAGATTTTAGTCTAGAAACGGTTTCATTCATTTTAACTTCATAGGTTTCCATATCAGGCATTTCGGGTAATTCAATAAAACGCGATGTGATACCTATAGCTTCGGTTTGTGCTTTTAGCAATTCATTTCTTAACCCATGCATAGAGACTCTATTGTAATGACTATTTACAGTAGTGATTAATTCATCTACAGAATAGTTTTCATCTTGCAATAAATGATAGAGAGCTAATGCAGAATCTTTACCAGAACTCCAGTTAAAATAGGTTTTGTGTTTGTTCAAAAGGAAATATTTAATCTATTATCATTCCGCCTTTATGATTTATAAAGTCGTTACTGTCTTTTAAAATATCTTTATTAAAAGCATCAGATTGCGCTTTTAAAATATTCAATTTTGTGGTGTTGTTTCCAATTTGTGCTAGCGCAGCGGCTAAAAAAGGTTCGTTTATGTCTCCTATAGTACCATAATTTAAAGCACTTTCTCTAAACTCTATATCTGGTATTAAACCAGTGCTAGGTACTTTTATACCCTCTTTATTTACACCATCTGCTATTAAGGGTTGCATTGCATAGGTATGATTTTGATTAGCACCTTCTCTTTGATAGTTGTTATTTGGCGAATCATATAATGTTCTGGAGGCTTGGGTTTTTCCAGTTGTATTAGAACCTAAATGCACCACATCAATGTATGATTCTAAACCATTAATTAAACCTTCACTTGCTGAAGCTGAACGGCTTGTTGCTAATACATAAACTTTATTAAGTCCTAGACTGTTAATTGCACCACCATCATCAGATATCTCATTTGTGAAATTATAATCTGTAGTATTAAAATTACTGTTATATACTAATTGTGTGAATAATTCATTTGTAAATTGTCCAGTTATCATACTTGCTAAATAAGTTTCAACAGCAACACTACCGCCAGGGTTATAGCGTAAATCTAAAACTAAATGCTGTACGTTATTAGATTTGAAATTACCAAAAACCTCATTTAATTCGTCTTCAAAACCTCTAGTAAAACCATTGTACATTACATAACCTACTTTTTCACCATTAACTTCATGTATATGAGATGCAAAAACAGGGTTTTCGGTATATTGAGCTTTTGTAAGAGACGTGCTTTCATTATTCGCGTCTACTGTATCATCTGAAGTATCTTGCGTGCCTTTTGTATCATAAGTAGCAAAATTTACAGTGTATGTTTCAGAATTAAATAAATTGAAATTATTATCAGACTCTGAATTGTAAAATAAGTCCACTCCATCTATAGCATAGAAAATATCCCCTCGTTTAATACCTTTAGTATCAGCATCACTATTAGGTAAAACTAATCTAACAACACCATAAACACCATTATTAGAATTAGGTTCATTAAATAAAGAAAATTCCATTCCATTAGTGCCTGTAGTACCTTGAAATTGACGTTCTAGTTCAAAATAATCATCTACTATCCAACTAAATCTGTCAACAACTCCAGATTGATATTTTAAACTTTCGAATAAATCAAATGGGTCTGAAAACTCATTTATATAATTAAAATATTCTGTATCATTTGAAAACCTATCATTGGCTAATACTGGCACATTATCTTTATATAGATAAAAAATACTCATACCCTTATAAACAAAATCATTTATTTCGTTAGGAGAGAAATTATCATCACCATCATCAAAACAGCCAATAAAGCTAAAAGTAATAAATAGAACGAGTATAGATTTTATTTTTTTCATGATGCAATTTTTTAGTACTATATATAATAGTCTATAAAAACATAAATTTACTTACAATAGTATATAATTAAAAATTTTTTGTAACAAAAAGAAATATAGGTCGTCGTAATTTTAAATAGCAAGAAAAGCTATAAACTAAACCAACTTAAAAATGACTCAAACAGAGTTTTTAAATATTGTAATGCCCTTTAAAGATAAGGTGTTTCGTTTGGCAAAACGATTACTGGTATCTACAGAAGAGGCTGAAGATGCAACTCAAGAGGTTCTGTTAAAATTATGGAGAAACAAAACTAAAATTCATGAGTATAAGAACGTAGAAGCTTTTTCTATGACCATGACAAAGAATTTTTGTTTTGATAAACTAAAATCTAAGCAGGCGCAAAACCTAAAGATTGTTCATAGTAATTATGAAGAAAAGAACACACCCTTGCAAAAGCAAGTTGAATTAAACGACAGTGTAAATTGGGTGTCAAAAATTATAGAAGAGTTGCCAGAACAACAGCGTATGATAGTTCAATTAAGAGATATTGAAGAATACGATTTTGATGAAATAGCAAAAATGCTAGATATGAATAACACAGCAGTGCGTGTGGCTTTATCTAGAGCAAGAAAAACAATTAGAGAAAAATTAACAAAAACACATAATTATGGTGTTAGCTAGAATAGAAGAATTACTAGAAAAGTACGAGAACGGAGAAACTACTTTAAATGAAGAGCAACAGTTAAAAGACTATTTTTCGCAAGAAACTGTAGCGCCACATTTAGAAATGTACAAACCCATGTTCAACTATTTTTTGGTAAATAAACAAGAGCAGTTTACTAAAGACGTTCCATTAAAAACTAAAAGAACATTTAATTACAAATGGATTTCTGTCGCAGCCGTAGCAGTTCTTATGATTGGGATTTATTTAACTAAAGAGCCAATAGTGGACTCATATAATGAGTATGCTTATGGTACTTATGATAAACCCGAAGACGCGTTAAATGAAGTATCAAAACAATTAGCAATGATTTCTAGTCATTTTAATAAAGGCACACAAGCAGTGGGTTATTTAGGAAAAGTAGATGAAGGAACAGCTACTTTGGGATACTTAAACGAAATAGAAAATACAACTAGTATTATTTTTAAGAATTAATAATTAAAGAACAAGTAAAATGATATCAATAAATTTAAATAAAGCAAAAATGAATAAGAAATTAATAGTATTTATAATGGCAATTATGTTAGTGCCGTTAACAGGAATGGCTCAAAAAAGTATTTTTGAGAAATACAGTGATAGCCCAGATGTAACCTATGTAAACATTAAGCCTAAAATGTTTCAAATGATTGCTAAAGTAGGTGTAGACACAAGTGATCCAGAAGCAAAAGCGTTTATAGATATGGTAAAAAGTATCACCAGTTTTAAAACCATTGTAACAGATAATAAAGCCATAACTGCAGATATTGCAAAATGGGTTAAATCTCGATCTGGTTCTTTAGAAGAATTAATGGAGGTTAAAGATGATGGTACTGAAGTGAAATTTTATGTGAAAGAAGGTAAAGATGCAGATCATGTAAAAGAACTTCTAATCTTTGTAAATGGCATAGATAAACATATCAAAGAGAAAATTGAAATTAACGGTGAACAGAGAAAAATAGAAACTGTAATTGTTTCATTCACTGGAGATATTGATTTGAACGAAATTTCAAAATTAACACAGAAAATGAATATTCCTGCAGGACAGCACTTAGGGAAAAACTAAAAAATAAACAACTAATCATCAATCATGAAACGAACAATTCAATATATATTATGCACCATATTAACCACAGTATTATTAGTAAGCTGTGGTGATGGTGTAAGCCTTCAGCGTTATTATGTAGATAATCAGGAATCAAAACACTTTATCACTCAAGACATTCCAATTTCAATGGTGAAGCTTGATAAAAGTAATTTTTCTGAAGAAGAGAATGAAGCTTTTAATTCTGTAAAGCGCCTTAACTTTTTAGGATACCAAACAGAGGATACAAATGCTGAATCTTATAAAGTTGAATTAGAAAAAGTAAAAACAATTTTAAGTGCCGATAAGTACAATGACTTAATGGAAGTTAGTGACAAAGGAAACAGATTATTTGTGAAATATATTGGTACTGATGATTCTGCAGATGAAGTTATTCTCTTTGGATATAGAAAAGACACGGGTTTTGGAATTGTTCGTGTGTTGGGAGATGATATGAACCCAGAAAAAATGGGGGTTTTAGTACACAGTTTACAAAAAGCCAATATTGACGAGGGTCAAGTACAAGATATTATGAATTTTTTTAAATAAAACTCATAATAATTTAAATGTTAATTAAAACAAGACTCTTTTAAGTGAACTTAAAAGTTTCAATTAAAATTGTCATTCCCGTGGAAACGGGAATCTAAAAGGTTCGCATTTGCGAACCTTTTCTTATTTTGAATTTTTAGAATCTTCTTCGTTATTCTTTACAAAAGATTTAGCAGATATAAGGTTAACCATTATAGCTAAAAAGGAAATGGTGAGTATAGTAAGTACAACAAAATTGTTTAGTATATCTAATATACCACCAATAAAAAAACCAACGACTAAAAATGCGCAAAGTAATAAAGATTGTTTATCGGTTAACATAAAATTATATACCTGTATAGTTACTAGGTGTAATACGTTTTAATTCTTCTTTTATTGTATTAGATACCTCTAGTGTATCAATAAAGTTTGAAATAGAAGCCTGATTTATAGTTTCATTAGTTCTAGTTAAACCTTTTAAGGCTTCATAAGGATTAGGGTAGCCTTCTCTACGTAATATGGTTTGAATAGCCTCAGCAACTACTGCCCAATTATTTTCTAAATCTAAAGCAAATTTAGCTTCATTTAAAAGTAATTTATTCAATCCTTTTAAAGTAGCTTTAAAACCAATAATGGTATGTCCAAATGGTACACCAACATTACGTAATACAGTACTGTCTGTTAAATCGCGTTGTAATCTTGAAATAGGTAATTTAGCCGAAAGGTGTTCAAAAATAGCATTTGCAATACCCAAATTCCCTTCACTGTTTTCAAAATCTATAGGGTTTACTTTATGAGGCATAGCAGAGCTACCAACTTCACCTTTTTTTATTTTTTGTTTAAAGTAATCCATAGAAACGTATGTCCAAACATCTCTATCTAAATCAATAAGAATTGTATTAATACGTTTTATACAATCAAATAAAGCCGCCATATGATCATAATGCTCAATTTGAGTGGTTGGAAAGGAATGGTGTAATCCTAATTTTTCTTGCACAAAAGTATCCCCAAAAGCTTTCCAGTCTATGTCTGGGTATGCTACATGATGCGCATTAAAATTACCAGTAGCACCACCAAATTTAGCTGCACTTGGTATATCGTTTAGCAAATTGAATTGTTCTTCTAAACGTGTTACAAATACATTAATCTCTTTTCCTAAACGAGTAGGAGAAGCAGGTTGACCATGTGTTCTTGCCAACATTGGTATATCATTCCATTCTTCAACAAGCTCCTTTAATTTCTTTAAAACATTAAAGTATTCAGGCACATAAACATCGTTCATAGCTTCCTTAATACTCAACGGGATAGCTGTATTGTTAATATCTTGAGAAGTTAATCCAAAGTGGATAAACTCTTTGTATTGCGATAAATTTAAAGCATCAAATTTTTCTTTAATAAAATATTCAACGGCTTTAACATCATGATTAGTAACACTTTCTATCTTTTTTATTGCCAAAGCATCTTCAGTAGAAAAGTCTTTATAAATAGCTCTTAAATTATCAAATAATGAAGTATCAACATCTTTAAGCTGAGGCAATGGTAGTTCACACAATGCTATAAAATATTCTACTTCTACTAAAACTCGATATTTTATAAGTGCTTCTTCAGAAAAGAAAGGAGCTAATTCATTGGCTTTACTTCTATAACGTCCATCAATTGGAGAGATGGCATTTAATGCAGATAATGACATTTTTTATATGATTTTTAAGAAGTTGCAAAGATAGGATTTTTAGACGGAAGCTAGAAGCTTGATGACCGAAGTTTTAAGTCTCTATTTTCTAACTTTTTTAATCTTTTTTAGAATTTGTTTAGCTCTGGCTTTAAATGCAGCACTTTGTATTGAAAAGTCTCTTTCTAAAATGGTAACTAACTCAGGGTAAATCCAATCATATTCTTTCCCAAAAATAAACAGTGTAGACATACTATAAGCTTTAGGCGCAACTTTTTCGTCTTTGATCATATAATCAAAACAAGTTTCAATAATTCTTTCCTTGTGAGCTTCAGTCAAGGCTGTTTTAATTTTAGTATTGTTTTTATCATTATATGCTTTAGCGATAAGTTCGCAAACCTTAGCTACTGGTCTAACAGAAGAGTCTAAATGTACTTTATGAATATGTTCTGTAAAATAATCTAAATGAGGAATTACAGACTCAATATTTTTACTGCATATAAATTCAAAAACCCAAGCGGCTCGGGGTGAAATTTTATCATCAACTTTAAAAAGAATTTCTAAAAGTTTGGCAACCAAATCTGGATTGTTAATAACCAAATTGGCATAGTATGTACGCTTCTCTCTGGAATGGTTTACGTAATTTAATTCGTTGTAAAGCTCAGTAATAGTCAAATCGTTTTCGTATTTTTATAGAATAAAAGTATAAAAATTAAACCAATGAAAATTATAAAAAAAACGCTTGTGCTTCTATTAATAATTTTTGTTGTTGCACAGCTTTTTAGACCCCAAAAAAATGATGGAGACATTGCATCTGTAGGTTCTTTTTTTAAAGAAACTAATCCGCCAGATGATGTAAAGATAATTTTAAAAAATGCTTGTTTTGACTGCCATACTAATCTAACCAAATACCCTTGGTATAATGTGATAACACCTGTGAATTATTGGTTAAATAGTCATATTGAAGAAGGTAAAGAGCATTTTAATATGTCTAATTGGGTAGGCAATTCTATAAAAAGAAAAGACCATAAATTTGAAGAACTTATAGAAATGGTTACAGATAAAAAAATGCCTCTAAACTCTTATACTTGGATGCATAAGGATGCTGAATTAACTGAAGCACAGATAAAAGCTATAGTAGATTGGGCTGAAGAAGTACGATTGTCGTATGACTTTAAACCAAAACCTGAATAATTTTAGAAATTCCAATATCTAAACCCCAAATTCTAATTTGTATATGTTTTTTCGTTTTGAAATTTAGATTTTGTTTATTGCGGTTTTAGAACTTTATGAATAAAAAATTATTAGTTATAGGTTTTGTATGGCCTGAACCCAAAAGTTCTGCTGCGGGAAGTAGAATGCTACAACTTATAGAAACATTTTTACTAGCAAATTATGAAATTACATTTGTAAGTACCTGTGCAAAAACGGATAATGCTTTCAATTTAGAAACTATAGGAGTTTCTCAAGTTTCTATAGAATTAAACAACTCAAGTTTTGATGGCTTTATAAAAGAACTTAATCCAGATATAGTACTGTTTGATAGGTTTATGATAGAAGAACAGTTTGGGTGGCGAGTTACGGAACAGTGTCCAAATACATTGAAAATTTTAGATACCGAAGATTTACATTGTTTAAGAAAAGGTAGGCAACAAGCTTTTAAAGATAAAGTAGCGTTTAATAAAACATATTTATTCAATGATATAGCAAAACGTGAAATAGCTAGTATTTACAGATGTGATTTAAGTTTAATGATTTCTGAAGTTGAAATACAGATTCTTAAATCAGACTTTAAGGTTGATGAATTACTTTTAGTGTATTTACCTTTCTTATTAAATGAAATTTCTAGTAGTAATATAGAATCATTCCCTAAGTTTAACGAACGAGCACATTTTGTAACCATTGGTAATTTTTTACACGAACCTAACTATAATGGAGTTTTATATTTAAAAGAAACTATATGGCCTTTAATTAGAAAGCAATTACCAGAAGCTGAAATTCATATTTATGGTGCTTATGTTAGTCAAAAAGTAAATCAATTGCATAATGAAAAAGAAGGTTTTTTAATAAAGGGATTTATTCAAGATGTTAATGAAGTGATGCAGCAAGCAAAGGTATGTTTAGTCCCTGTACGTTTTGGAGCAGGTTTAAAAGGCAAATTAGTAGACGCTATGCAAAATGGAACTCCAAGTATTACTACGTCAATAGGAGGAGAAGGAATGTTGGGTAATTTAGAACCGAACGGATTTGTAGAAGATAATCCCGAGGAGTTTGCAAAAAAATCAATTCAATTATACAAAGAAGAAACTCTTTGGGCTGAAAAACAACAAAACGGTTTTGATGTAATAAATAAGAGATTTAATAAAAATGATTTTCAAAAAGCTTTCATAACTAAAATAGAAGAAACTATTAATGAGTTAAAAGAACATCGTTTAAAGAACTTTACAGGTCAAATACTTCAATACCATAAGTTGCAAAGTACTAAGTATATGAGTAAATGGATCGAGACAAAGAATAAAATGAACCTTTAATCTATCTTAGATCTTTTTATTAGTTAAATGTTTTATTTTTAGAACACTATAAACTAAATACAACTAAACTTTGAAACATTTAACTAAATTTTTCATTGCACCTTTTTGTTTTTTTATTTTTTTTAATTGTTGGTCTCAAGCTGATGATAAAGATCCTCCTGTAATAACCGCTACAGGAGATCAGGTATATTGCCCATTAAGTCAAATAAATATCGTAACGGCTTTTAATATGACTAATGATGACAATGTTGATATTGAAGCTTTTCATATACAAATCTCTACGGGGTATGTACAAGGACAAGATCAATTAACTTTAACAGGTAATCATCCCTATATTAATGATAATTGGAATCCGACAGAAGGAAAATTGTCATTTACAAGTTCAGGAGGAGCAGTTAATCTGGTTTTACAAGATTTAATTGATGCAGTAAATGATGTAGTTTTTGAAAGTAATTCAGCAAGTGTATCGGGCGAGAAATATTTTTCTTTTACAATTGGAGATGCTAATTATTTACCTTCAACAGATCATTATTATGAATATATATCGAGCCCTGGAATTACATGGACTACAGCCAGAGATGCAGCAGCAGCAAGAAGATATTTTGGTTTACAAGGATATTTGGCAACCATAATGTCACCCGAAGAAGCTCAATTAACGGGAGAACAAGCTTCTGGTGTTGGTTGGATAGGTGGTAGTGATGCAACAACTGAAGGTGTTTGGCAATGGGTAACAGGACCTGAAGCGGGAACTGTTTTTTGGAATGGAGGTATAAATGGTTCAACACCTAATTATGCTAATTGGAATACAAATGAACCTAATGATTGTTGTAGTGGATCTGATGGGGATGAAAATTATGCACATGTTACAAGCCCAAATGTAGGCACTAGAGGATCTTGGAATGATTTACCTAATGCAGGAGATACAAACCCTTCAAGTAATTTTCATCCTCAAGGCTATGTCGTTGAGTATGGTGGTATGCCCGGAGATCCTCCTGTTAATATATCCGCAAGTACTAGAATTAGAGTTCCTTCTATTTCAAATGTGGTTGATAATGAGATTTGTGGTCCAGGTAGTATTACTTTAGAGGCTACTGCAACTGAGGGAACTATCGTTTGGTTTGATGCTCAAACAGGAGGAAATCAATTAGATATAGGATCTTTATATACAACCCCTGTCTTAACTTCTACTACAAATTATTATGTATTAGCCTCTGTTAATGGCTGTTTAGATGGTGAGAGAACGGAAGTTACAGCTACTGTTAATACAATACCAACCATTACTTCAACTAATGGAGATGCTATATGTGGAGAAGGAGAAGGAACATTATTAGCAAATGCTTCTGCTGGAGTTGTAAATTGGTATGATGCACTAGTAGGTGGTACATTATTAGAAACAGGGAATTCATTTACAACACCAGTTCTAAGTATAACCACAACATATTATGTTGATGCAACTCATAATGGCTGTACAACAGCTAATAGAACACCAGTAGCAGTAATTGTTAATCCTACACCAGAGTTTGAAGTAGATAATGATGCTATTTATTGTATAAACGGAGGAGGGCAAGTAATATTAGAAACTTATAACCCTAATGGGAATTATACATATGAATGGTTTGACGAAAGTGGAGATGTAATTAGTAGTGTTTCAATAGCAACTGTTAATGAAGATGGTGTTTACTCAGTTGTAGCAACTAATTCTCTTGGTTGTGAATCTAATCCGGTCTCTTTTAAAGTAGTTGGAAATCCAAATATTACAGACGAAGATATTATTGTTAAAGATTTGTCTAATAACAATATGATTAGTGTTGATACTTCAAGTATAAACATTGAAGATTATGAGTTTTCTTTAGATAATGAATTCGGTCCGTTTAAGAATGAACCTCTTTTTGAAAACGTATATTCTGGGGATCATATGCTATATATAAGAGACAAATTTGGTTGCGGAATAATAGCGTTTCCAGTATTTGTTTTAGGGTTTCCTAAATTTTTTACACCTAATGGAGATGCTTCAAATCCTACTTGGAATATTAATGGTTTAGGAACTGAATATAGTGCACGTTCTAACGTGTTTATTTATGATAGATATGGAAAGCTAATTAAGCATTTAATACCAGGAGTTGATGGATGGGATGGTACTTTTAATGGACAAATTCTTGAAAATTCAGATTATTGGTTTGTCGCTAATCTTATTGATATTTCAGGAAATATAAAAGTCTTTAGAGGGCATTTTAGTTTAATAAGATAGTACATTTATAGTATTAAAATTTAATTTATGAATGGTCAAAAACAGTTGTTTGAAGATGTTAATGAAAAACATGTTTTTGATTTACCTGAGGCAGATATTATTCTTTATAATAGGTTCTTTTCAACTGAAACTTCAGATAGATTATTTCAAAGTTTAAAAGACACTATTCAATGGAAACAAGATCAAATTAAGTTTTATGGTAAAGAGTTTAATGTGCCAAGGCTAACAGCATTGTACGGTGATAAAAATAAAAGCTATTCATATTCAGGTATACAAATGCATCCTCATGAATGGAATCAAGATTTATTATTTATAAAAAAACAGATAGAAAAAGTAGCAAATGTAGCGTTTTCAACCTGTTTACTTAACTATTATAGAGACGGAAAAGATAGTAATGACTGGCATCAGGATAATGAAAAAGAACTAGGAGTAAACCCCATAATAGCTTCAGTATCTTTTGGGGAAACTCGTTCATTTCAATTAAAACATATGTCTAGAACCGATTTAAAAAAGATAGATATTCCATTAACTCATGGTAGTTTTTTACTCATGAAAGGTACCACACAACATTTCTGGAAACATAAAATACCAAAAACCACTAGAAATATAAGTGAAAGAATTAATCTTACTTTTAGGGTTATTAAGATTTAAGTAGCTCGAGAAATTCTTTAACCCCTTCAGTAGCAGGTTTAGCAATAACTGTAACATTTTGATTATTAGATAAAGCAGGATTTGGATCTATTAAATAAACTGGCGTGTCATTTTTTACATAATTCATTAATCCAGCAGCTGGATATACCTGCATTGAAGTACCAATAATTACTAAAATATCAGCAGTTTCACAGACTTCTATTGCTTTGGTAATCATAGGCACATCTTCTCCAAACCAAACTATATGTGGTCTTAATTGATGTCCTTTTTTACATAAATCACCTAAAACCAAATCAGTTTCCCATTCTTGTATATCATTTTCATCAAAAGTACTTCTCACTTTTAATAATTCACCATGTAAATGTAAAACGTTTGTACTTCCACCACGTTCATGTAAATCATCCACATTTTGGGTAACAATAGTAACTTTATAGTTTGTTTCAAGGTTTGCTAAATCTATATGGGCACTATTAGGTTCAACTTCAAACAATTGTCTCCTTCTTTCATTGTAGAAATTTAAAACCAATTCAGGGTTAGCAGCGTAACCTTGTGGAGAAGCAACTTCCATAACATCATGACCTTCCCAAAGTCCACCAGAATCTCTAAACGTTTTCACACCGCTTTCGGCACTTATACCAGCTCCAGTAAGTACAACTATATGTTTCATGATTAAAGATGATTTTTAGAAAACTACAAATTAAGTGTGAAAGTAGAATATTTAAAATAATAATTACATATTGATGATGAAGTTTATTTCATGGTAGTTTAACCTTACATGTAGGTCATGAACCTAAAGGTAAATCAATTTAGATATGGTAATATGAGTATATTACAATTAATGTCACATTAAAGTTGTATAGTAATAATGGTATCGAATTATTAACATTAGTTCATGATGGTAGTAATACGACTTCAAAAACCGTAACCGCTAATGGTATAGAACTTACTACAGGAAGTTATTATTTTATAATTTCAGGAACGTCTGAAACTGGCTCATACCAAATTAAGGCATCTTCACAAAAAGCTTTAAGTATATCTGATAGTTAATTAAATGAAAACTTTTATGTATTTCCTAATCTAAGTAAAGAAATACTTAATGTTAAACTTAAAAACAAAGGAAATGCTACTTTATATGACATCAATGGACGATTGATTTTAAATAAAAAACTACAATCTGAAACTTCAAAAATAGATATCAGTAATTTAAAATCAGGTACATACTTACTATATCTGGAAACAAAAAATACTACAGTAATTAAACGCATTATAAAATTATAATTTGATTCTATTAAGTATAGCTTTATTATCTCTGTGAATAATATTTAGTAATCAACGTGTCTTTTTAATTAGGCTTTAAAGATTTAATATAAACATATTTAGATGAAAATTTATTTTCAATACAATTTTCTTTATATCAGGTGTTTGAATGTTTTTTGTGATTGTCTGGTATAATTGAAATAAATCTTAGGGAATTACTATAAAATGTTTGATAGGCTGCGATAACATATCTAATTTAGTTTTTTGTGGCGCTATGTATTTTTCATTAAGATTTTTTCCAATTTTTATATTGTTTAGAATTAATTAAAGCTTTGAATTCATTTTGCCCATATTCATCTTCTTCTTCAACAAATTTTATTAAATCAGGCTTCAAATAGTCATTATTAGTTAAAAACGATAGTAGATCTATGCATTTATCAAAATCACCATTTAAATTTAAAGCATACAAATATGTCGTGTAGCCTTCTGAAAAATCGGGGTAATTATCAGTGATATATTTAAAGTGTTCTATTGCTTTAGAATAATTAGATTTTTCTAGTTCAAGATTTCCTTTTAAAAAATTCAAAAAATCATCAGAGGTTTCGTTTTCCAGTCTATTAAGTAATTCAATGGTCTTTTCGTAATTTTTAGTAATTATATAATAGTCAATTTGACTAAGATATAAAGTGGGGTCATCTGGGTAATGGCTAACAATTTGTTGCATAGTTTTAGAATACTCTCTGTCATTTATTTGTGAAGCACACGTAGACTTCAAAATCAATATAAATTTATCATTTTTTAGATCGCCTTTAATCTCATTAAATTTATGGTAAGCCATTTGAAACTTGCCTTGATTATAAAGTTTTGTGGCTTCAGCAATTTTTAAGAATTCGGAAGAATTATTTTCACCAAAAAAATCAAATAGACTTTTTTTAGGGAGGCTATAAATAAATAATCTTTTAAATGTTTCACTAAGATTTTCTCCCGTTAAATAAATGTAAATGTCACTAAAAGTAAGTTTGTCATCTTGTTTAGAAACACGATACTGATGATAATTTATACCCGATAGAGAAGAATAGAGTCTAAATAATATGTAATATGTTTGCGTAGATTCATCATAAAAATAATTTACAAAATCGTAATAGCCCTCAAGACTAACTTCATCAATTATTTTTTGTGGTATAGATTTTAAACCACTTTTTACCCCTTTTAAAAACCCATCTTTATATTGGGCCGATTTATTATCTAATGGAGTATCTTTGGTTATAAAAGAGCTAAAAGAATCAAGGTCATAATAACTTAAATATTTGTCTACGTCACCATTTAGAATAGTATTTTGAATACTATCTCCAAGTTCAACAACAAGAGAATCATTTTTTTTAGAACAAGGAATTTGTAATGTTGAATTTATTTCTTCTTTCCCTTTATTGCGTTTATTTTGAGAACAGGAATAAGAAATAAATAAGATGATAATTGATAGGGTAACTAATTTAGGTAGGCTTTGTATGTTCATGTTAGTATATTTATAGTAAATATAATTTTATTTTGATGATAGACGTAAATTTATTACAACATCTAGAAACCTATTTAACAGAAAACCGAAGAAAAAGGTTTAATGATGTATTACCACAACGCACCAAACATTTTACAGTAGCTACAGAAGATGTATATCAATTACACAATACTAGTGCAGTTATTAGAAGTTGTGATGTGTTTGGTATTCAGGAAGTAAATATTGTTGAAGAACAAAATACAAAGCGGATAGATAGAGAAATAGCAATGGGAGCTCAAAAGTGGGTAGATTTAAATAGGTTTCATTCAGTAAAAGATTGCATATTAGATTTAAAAAACAAAGGCTACCAAATAGTGGCAACAACGCCACATACAAAGGATTGTGAATTACATGATTTTGATGTTACTAAGAAGTCCTGCTTTTTCTTTGGAAGAGAGACCGAAGGATTATCTGAAGAAGTTATAGAAGCGGCAGATTGTTATTTAAAAATACCAATGGTAGGTTTTACAGAAAGTTTAAATATATCAGTATCTGCAGCAATTATATTGCAACATGTTACAACTAAACTTAGAAAAACGAATATAGATTGGAAACTAACTAATGAAGAAATACTAGAAAAAAAGTTAGATTGGATTTCTAAGACTATTAAAAGTTATGATGATATAGTAGCTCGTTTTTATGATAATTCATGAGGCAAGTTTAGAAGTTGGTTTTGGGATAGGTTTTTGGTGTATTTAAGTCTCGACTATGGAGTGAATAATTTTTCGTAAATTTAATATCCTAACTAAAACAACCATTACTATGTATATTCTCCTTTATATATTATTAGGTTTAATAGCAGTTTTTATTATTCTACTGGTTTTAGCTCCAAAACGTTACCATGTGTATCGTAGTGTTGAAATTGATAAACCCCTGTCTGAAGTATTTAGTTATTTAAAACGTATTAAAAATCAAAACGAATGGTCTCCATGGAAGAAAAAAGACCCAGATATGAAACATGTGTTTTCTGGAAGAGATGGAGAAGTGGGTTTTATTTCAAGATGGAGTGGTAATAAAGATGTTGGTTCTGGTGAACAAGAAATTCTACGTATTGTTAAAGATGAAGTAATAGAATCTGAATTGCGTTTTTTTAAACCTTGGAAATCTAAATCTGATGCTTATTTAAGAACGGAATACTTAGGCGACGATAAATCTAAAGTGACTTGGGGATTTTCGGGTAAAAATAAATTCCCATTTAGCATTTTCATGTTATTCTTTAATATGGATAAAGCTGTTGGTAAAGACTTTGAAGAAGGTCTAGCTTCATTAAAACATATCATAGAAAAGTAGAATATGTATTATAGAATACTTCTATAAACTGTCGATTAGAAGAGGTAGTAGTTAATTATTATTACAATCTTTTATTTCTACCTCTACTAAGTACTTTGTACTCTTCATAACATTCGCTAATAGCATCAAGAATTTGAAGGTCATTAGCAGTTTTGATAAACCCTTGTGAGTAGTTACACTGACTTACAATTTCATCAAGATCTACTTTTTCAACATTTAGTAATGCGGTAAGCATCTCTCTATCAAATTTAGAAGCTAAAAGATTTCTAATTTCATCATCTTGCTTCATCTTTTTTAACTTCTTAAGTTCATTTGGTTTTTTACCAAACATTCTGTGTAAAAAATCAGCTGGATTAAAAATAGAACCAATTATTTTATTAATTCCAGAAGCTTTTGAAGCTTCATAACCAGTTGATAAACCTGAAATTTGGTAGCGGTAGTTGTAATTAGGTTCTGGAACTTGAGCAATGTCTACTTCTAAATATCCTGTAAGCTTTAATTGATTTACAACAACTTCTTCTAAAGCTTCTGCCAATTCGGTTAATGTAATTTCAGAACTTCCAAATTTTAACCAGTCATTAGTCACTCTAACTTTTATAGATTTAAACCCTAAATAAGAAAAGTGAAGCGTATCATTTACTTCTGCAGCAATATTAAACTCACCTTTAGTATTAGTAATAGTACCAATAACTTTATTTAGGTTAACAATGTTTACACTTTCTAATGGCTTACCGTCTTTAGAATTTAGAACTACCCCAATAGCCGATTTTCCATCTTGTGCACTTAGAGCCAAAGATGATAAAACTACACAAATAAGGAGCAGATAATGTTTCATATGTTTTAAATATAACCTAATTTAAGTATAAAGTTAATAAACTAAATAGTAACAGATTGTTTTGTTTTGCTTTTTGACTAAAAATTAACAAAAAAGTTTAGTTGAAAGATAAATTAAATACTATCACTTTAACGGACTTTCCTTGTATAGCTAAAAAAAGAGAAGAACCTTTAAATTTGTACTAAGGAAACTTCTCTTTGTTTTATATTATTAGAATAATAGAATTTTACCTTCTAGAACGTCTTGGTCTAGAATCACCAAACCCTCCTGAGTTAGAGCGCTTAGATTTTCTATCAGAACGTTTTCCGTCATTTCTATTGCCTGAAAAATTTCTTTTTCCGTCACGTTTACCACCTTTTCTACCATCACGTCTTTTTCCTCTTCTGTTTTCACTTATTTCAACATTAACAAAGCGTCCGTTGTATGTATAGTCGGTAAAAAAGTCTAAAACTTTTTGTTGATGCTCACTTTCGGTGTTAAAAAATGAAAAAGTGTCTTTGGTTTCTACTTTAAATACATCATCTCTGCCAAGCTCAAGAACTTCTTTTAAAAAGTCTTTCAGTGATGTCCAGTCAAAGCCATCTTTTCGTCCAACATTAATAAAGTAGCGTGTAGATTCTCCGCTACCACCAGCTCTATCTCCTCCAGAGACATTTAAATCTTTGGCTTTTTGGTAGTAATTATAAAAACGAGTGAACTCTACAGAGAAGAATTTTTTAATTAATTCTTCTTTACTAGTATCTTCAAACATTTCATTAATACTATCAAGATGTTTATCAATTTCATGATTTACCTCAGTATTATGAATTTTATTGGCTAAGGCCATTAATTGAATCTCGCAAATTATTGAGCCATCAGGAATATCTTTCTTTTCAAACTGTTTTTTAATAATACGCTCAATACTTTTTATTTTTCTAACTTCACTTTTAGAAACAATAACCATAGAAACCCCAGTTTTTCCTGCACGCCCTGTACGTCCGGAACGGTGTGTGTAGGTTTCAATTTCGTCTGGTAATTGGTAATTAATAACGTGTGTAACATCATCAACATCAATGCCTCGCGCCGCAACATCGGTGGCAACTAGCATTTGAATTTGCTTATTTCTAAAAGCTTTCATGACTAAGTCTCGTTGATTCTGACTTAAATCACCATGTAAAGCACCAGCATTATAACCATCTTCAATAAGTTGTTCAGCCACTTTTTGTGTATCACGTTTAGTTCTACAAAAGACCACTGAAAATATTTGAGGGTTAGCATCAGCTAATCGTTTTAAAGCTTGGTATCTATCACGTGAGTTAACGGTGTAATATTCATGAGATACGTTTTTACTACCTTCATTTTTATGCCCAACCGTAATTTCTTTTGGATTGTACATGAACTTTTTTGCAATGGTTGCCACTTCTTTGGGCATTGTAGCAGAAAACAACCATGTATTCTTTTCATCTGGTGTATGAGATAAAATTGCTGTGATATCTTCTTTGAAACCCATGTTTAACATTTCATCGGCTTCATCTAGAACGCTATATTCAATTTTAGAAATATCAACCAATCTACGGTTAATCATATCTTTCATCCTACCAGGAGTAGCCACAATTATTTGTGCGCCTCTTTTAACTTGTTTGGCTTGATCTGTAATGCTTGCGCCACCATAAATTGCCGTAACATTTAAACCTTTACAGTATTTACCATAAAGTTTTAATTCGTTAGCAATTTGTAAACAAAGTTCACGAGTTGGAGATAAAATTAGACCTTGGGTAGTTCTACTATCTACATTAATCTTTTGAAGCATTGGGAAACCAAAAGCAGCTGTTTTACCAGTTCCTGTTTGGGCTAATGCCACTAAATCTGTTTCTTCTTCTAATAAAATTGGAATTGCTTTTTCTTGAACCTCACTTGGTTTTTCAAAGCCTAAATCTGTTATAGCTTGCAAAAGGTTATCCTGCAAACCTAAGTCTTGGAATGTGCTCATTTTTGAGTAATAAGTAATCAGTTATATTATGTAGTGTTACATAAAGAAGTGAACCGACATACTTAAACCTAAACCTTCCCGCAACACAGCCTCTCCCTGAGGCATTTGAAGCTGCAAAGATACACTTTTATTTTTAACAGCTTTTTTTGGTTTTAACACGCTTTACTAATGCTCTGTTAAAGTAAATTATTGATTATATATCACGACTCAATTTTTTTGCTTCATGCAAAAAGAATTTTTAGATAAACTGTTTAATCGTTAACATTTAGCGTATCTCATCTATAAAAGCATGAAGCAATAAAATTTTAATAAGTTCGTTATAAATTTGCCTTAATAACCTACTATATCATGAAACCAAATCTACTATTAGTAAAGTATTTCTTTTTTTTGCTAACCATTTCTTTATTAAATAGTTGTGATAAAGAAGATGTTAATACAACAGATGTTGAAAACCCATTAGAAAATCCTTTTGATGGTATACCCGCTGGAAATCCCAATGGTAATTATCCGATTCCTGAAGAGGCGGGTTTAGAAGATGTGTCTAATCCAGATATTGTTATTGGTGATGGAACACCAGGGAGTTGTACAGGAGAACTTGTAATTGATGCAGTATCAAAAGGCGGTAAAATTGTGTTTAATTGCGGACAAGATCCTATTACAATAACATTAAATGAACCTGCAAAAGTATTTAATAATGCTAATGAAGAAGTGATTATTGATGGTGGCGGACTCATAACATTAAGTGGAAATAACAGCACAAGAATTCTATATATGAATACTTGTGATCAAAACCAAGTATGGACCACATCACATTGCCAAAATCAAGATCATCCAAGATTGACGGTGCAAAACATAACATTTGTTAACGGAAACTCTAAAAATGAAACTGAATATGATGGGGGAGGTGCTATTTGGGTGAGAGGTGGCAGGTTTAAAGCTGTAAATTGTAGATTTTTTAATAACGTATGTGCAGAGACTGGACCAGATGTTGGAGGCGGAGCTATACGTGTATTTAGTCAGTATAACGATCAACCCGTTTATATTGTAAATAGTACGTTTGGAGGTAAAGAAGGTTTTGGTAATTCGGGATCAAATGGAGGTGCTATTAGTAGTATAGGTGTATCATGGACTATTATTAATAGTTTGTTTTCTTATAATACTGCTATTGGAAATGGCGGAAACCCTAGTAGAGCAGGTGCACCTGGAGGCGGTAGTGGAGGTGCTATTTATAATGATGGCAATACCATGACTTTAAGTGTTTTGGGGTCTTTAATTGAATTAAATGAAGTGAATGATTTTGGAGCTGCCATAATTTTTGTATCAAATGACCATACAGGTAATGTAGTGATAAACGAATCTACCATTCAAAATAATATTGGAGGCTCTTGGTATCCTAACTATCCTGATATTTCTGCACATGCAGATACGCCTATTAGTGTTACTAATTCTGTTATAACTGATTAATGTTATATTAAAAAAAAGAGAAACAATAATGTTTCTCTCCTATAAAAGTTTAAGTTTTAAATACTATTTTACTCAGGTTTCAATACTCTAATCCAATCTACCTTCATAGTATTTTTTGCTGGATTTTCTAACTCTGCATCCGTTGGTATTCTTCCTGCGGCTGCTTGCCAAGTTTGAGCTTCTACATTAATAATAATATCCTTTTCCTTGCCCATACCTGCTCCATTTTGGTAATCGTATGGATCTATGATACTTACTTCCGAAGCATCACTAGCAGCTTTCAAATTATCAAAAGAGTAGTATTTAGAAGTTGAATGTTCTACTAAAGCTTGAAACCCAGTTGATGTATCCTCAGTTAATATACCATTAGTGAAAGTTGGGTATCCATATGTCCATGAATCCCCTTTTTTGGTTGCTACAGCTTTATCATATAAAACTCTAACTATTTTTGCATCTATATAATATTCTATATGAAATGGACTAATCCAGTTAACACCAATATAGGTATATATACGTTCACCTCCATTATAATGATAATCTCCCCAACTACTTATACCTTCTTGTCTGTAAAAAATACCTATATCTCTAGGTTGATAATCTGTAAAAGGATCTCTAATAAAAGAGTGATGCGCTAAGTGAATGATATCTGAGAATAAATGATTTCCATTTTCGTCTCCTCCCCAGCATTCTATGATATCTATTTCTTCCGTATTATCTGGACTTAATAACCAGACATCAGATGCTAATGCTATATCAGCAACGCTTACTTTTGCTTCTACATATACAGGCCATTGTACTTTATTATTGCCTGTAATACTCCCTGTACTTACTCCCTGATCTGGCAGGTTCATTTTAGGGGGGAAACCAAAACGGGGTTCCGATTCATTTCCTATAACCCTTCTTGAGGACCTTATAATTAAATCACTTCCATCTACAGATACATGATCATATTTCCAATATGTAGTACCTGGACCATCCCATAAATCATGATAGTAATTATACCATTTATCATCCGGTCCAAAATCTACTCGACCGTCAGTTTCTTCAAATGTGTAATTAAAATCATCTGATGGTTCGGGCTGAAATACCCAAGTTTTTCCTGATTCTATGGTTGCTGGAACAGGAAGCTGATCATATGATACATTTTCATCATAGGTGATTTCTACAGGTGGTTCTTCTTTTGGGTCATCAATAATAATTTCGTCATCACTATCATCATTGTTTCCGTTATTATCACTACTACATGAGAACAATGCTAGTAATGATATACATAAAAAAAATAATTTTCCTTTTTCTAATATTTTCATAAGCAAAAATTTAACGAAATCGTTTCATATACATACGATTACATTATCACAATAAGTAAAATTACCTCAAACTAAATGGTTAAAGGTTAATAATTTTAACAGAAAAGTACTCTATTATGAGTATAATTATGTATTTGTAATCAAATACTGATCAATGAGTTGTGGTATTGAATACAATATAATCAAGTGTTTAAGTATAGGTTTTATGATGAAGGAAATTATAGTTTTACTAATATCTGCTTTCATCCAAATATCATTTAGTGATATCTGTAATGCATTTTGGGCTATCTAGTTTTAAAGTATAAAAGAATGTACTGAAAGGTTTTACAAAGCAGGTGTTGTACCAAAATATTACATCATAAATTACCTCTTCAAATTCTTAATCCGCTCTAATAATGTAGGATGAGAATAATGCATAAACACATAAGCGGGGTGTGGTGTCAAATTACTTAAGCTGTTTTTTGAAAGCTTTTTTAAGCTTGTAATTAATGGCTCTCCTTTATAGGTGTTTTTAGCATAATTATCAGCTTGATATTCAAACTTTCTAGAGAATACATTCATTATTAAACCAGTTACTTCAGAAATGGGAGAGTAAAGCAACATAAAGGCAATAAGTCCTACATGAAAACTAGCTGTTTCAACGCCTAAAGCTTGTGATAACATTGGATTTGAAATAAATAAAGACAAAATATAAAGTGTCAAGCCTGTTAATAAAATAGAAGTCACTAAATTAAAAATGATATGTTTCTTTTTATAGTGTCCCACCTCATGGGCTAATACGGCTACTATTTCTTCATCTTCTAAATCGTTTATTAGAGTATCATATAGTGTTACACGTTTTTCACTACCAAAACCAGAGAAGTAAGCATTGGCTTTGGTACTGCGTTTAGAACCATCTATCACAAAAATTTTGTCGAGTTTAAAACCAACGGTTTTAGCATATGCAGAAATTTTATCACGTAAATCGCCTTCTTCTAATGGTGTTTGCTTGTTAAACAGAGGTACAATAAGTTTAGAATAGAACATATTCATAAAAATGCTAAAAAAGGCCACTAAGCCCCATGCATACAACCAAAAGTGTTTTCCAGTAGCATTATAAAACCAAATGATTAACGCTAAAATACCTCCACCTAAAATGATAGACATTAGCCAACCTTTTATTTTATCTAAAACAAAGGTTTTTTTTGTGGTTTTGTTAAACCCAAATTTTTCTTCAATCACAAACGTGCTATAATATGAAAATGGAGTGGTTAAAATATCACTAGCAATCATAATGATTCCAAAGAAAATTAATGCAATAATTATTGGATTTGTACTGTAACTTCTTGCAATATTGTCTACAAATTCAAAACCATCAAGAAGCAAAAATGCTAGGGTTAGAATAATTGAAAATGTGGATGTTAAAACACCAAACTTATATTTTGTAGACTTGTAATTTTGCGATTTTTTGTATTCAGTATCATCATAAACATCTTGTAAGTCCTCTGGCAATTGATCATTAAAATGTTTGGCGTTTAAAGCATCGAGTACTTTATCAATAATAAAATTGATGATGATAATTGCTATTATGATGTAGAATAGGGTTGTTGCGGTCATTTATTATTTTGTTCTAAGTTGTAATTTATTTTCTGTGTCACACTGAGCGCAGTCGAAGTGCTTAAATGGTGCTATTATTGTGTTTCGACTGCGCTCAACATGAAATGATAGTATTTTTTTACTTTCTAAATTAAAATTGAATAACAAAAATATGTGAATTTCATTTCAAAAGATATTCTTATTCACCAGAATATTTATAATGTGTAGCATTTCTGCATTCAGCTAAAATTAGAAGCATATTAAAATTACCATTTATTAAAGCTGCTTTTTTTGCTCTAGTCCATTTTTTTATTTTCTTTTCAAAATAAATAGCTTGTAAAACGTCATTAAAAGTTTCATGAAACTTTAATTCTACAGGTCTTCTTTTATACGTGTAACAGTCTCTGTTTTTCCTAGTTTATGTTCATCTATTCTTCTATTTATATCATTTGTGATTCCTGTATAATAAGAATCGTCAGAGCATTGCAAGATATATACAAAATAGGAATACATTTAATTTTGAAGGTTTAAAGCACTTCGACTGCGCTCAGTGTGACATTATTAAACTTACATTAATACAAAACTATTCAAAATTTCGCTGTCTTTTCGCTTCAAAAATAAGAATTCCAGCAGCAACAGAGACATTCATTGAATCTATTTCGCCTTGCATAGGTATAATAATATTTTGTGTTGCGTTGATGCGCCATTCTTCACTTAATCCAGTAGCTTCAGTACCAACCACAATAGCAGTTGGCTTAGTTAAGTCCTGAGTATGATATTCAACAGATTCCTGTAAAATAGCAGAATAGATATTGATGTTATTTTCTTTTAGAAATGAAATGATTTCAGAAGTTGAACCAGTAGCTACCTGATTGGTAAATACGCAACCCACACTAGATCTAATGATATTAGGGTTGTATAAATCGGTTTTAGGATTGGCAATTATAACAGCATCAGCATTAGCGGCATCAGCAGTTCTTAAAAGAGCACCAATATTACCAGGTTTTTCAGGGGCTTCAGCTACTAATATTAAAGGATTTTTCGTTTTAAAATTTAAATCGTTTAAAGTATTTGTTTTAGATTTAGCCACAGCTAATATACCTTCAGTTGTATCTCTATAAGCAAGTTTTTGGTATACTTCTTTGGAGATTTCTATAGTATTGAGTTGTTGATTTGTTAAATTGTTGATTTCTTCAAGAGATATTAATTCAGGATAGAAGAGAACTGTATCTATTTCATAACCGCCTTTTAATGCTAAAGAAATTTCACGGAGCCCTTCTATTAAAAATAGTTCATTTTTTCTGCGTTCGCGAGACTTGTCTTTCAGTTGCGTAAGATGTTTAATAAAAGAATTTTGAATACTTGTTATTTTCTTCATATTTAATAACAGAAAGGCATTATTTTAAATATTTTAGACGAAAATAACAAAACCATTCTCTAATGAAAAAGATATTCGTTTTAGCGGCTCTAATTTTGGTAGCTTCTTGTAAAAATAGTACAAAAGAAGATATAACTATAAAAAATAATACTCTAGAGGTCAATGTTAATACCAGAATATATCCAGAAAATTTAAATAAGGTTTTTGATGCACATGGTGGTTTAGATGCGTGGAACGAAATGCAAAATTTAGTGTTTACAATGCTTAAACCTAACGGTGATGAAGTCACCACTACACATTTAAAAAACAGAAAATCTCATATTGAGATGCCTAAACATACTATTGGATATAATGGAAAAGAGGTGTGGTTAAAACACAAAGATACTACAGCATACAAAGGTAAACCGCGTTTTTATTATAATTTAATGTTTTATTTCTATGCCATGCCTTTTGTATTGGCAGATGAAGGAATTGTATATAAAGATGTAGATCCCTTAGTTTATGATGGTAAGAAGTACCCTGGAATTAAAATTTCATATACTGATGGAGTAGGAGAATCTCCAGAAGATGAATACATTTTATATTATGATGCAGAAACTTATAAAATGGCATGGTTAGGGTATACCGTGACTTATTTTTCTAAAGAAAAGAGCCAAGAATTTCATTTTATAAATTATAGTAATTGGCAAACAGTTGAAGAGTTATTAGTACCAGAAATATTAACATGGTATAATGTTGAAAATAATATGCCTACAACCAAAAGAAGTGATTTGAAATTTACAAATATTGTTTTATCTACAGGGGCTCCAGAAGTATCGTTATTTGAAAAACCAGAAGGAGCAAAGGTTGCTGAATAAGTTAATTATTCAATAGTTTTAGTCTCAAAATAGTTTGCTAATAAAGCCACAACATAGCTATAGCTTTTCATGCCTTTACTTTGGTTATTGGCTTTTAAATAGCTCCCGTAAAATAATTTGAAAAAGGGTTCTATGGGGTTTTCATGAGCTTCCCAGAATAAGCGGACTTCTTCATAATTTTTAAGAATACCTTTATTGACTGTTTTAAGAATTTCTTCAAATAAGGCTTCATCACGTCTGTAAATTTCGTTTAAACAATAGCGTAAGCCAAAAGTGTAACCACAGTATTTAAAATAAATATTATCATTATGAATAGAGGCTAAGCATCCAATAAAATTAGCTTCGTTTTCCGCAGCATATCCCAACTGATGCGCCATTTCATGAGCAGATGTTGTTGGAAATTTAATGATTGGCATAATACCATCAACTTGAGCTTCATTAGTCAACGGATTCAAGTAGCCACTAAACCCCATGTAGGTTAAAGGATAACTAAATAACGATTTTTTTATGCTTTTTGGAGCATATTCTAAATTTGGAAAAACAGTTTTTAAATTATTGTACCCTTCAGTAGTTATTTTGAATATATCACTTTTAGAATACGGCAAATCGACTTTTAGAGTATCGTTCTTGGTAATTTCAAAGTGTAAAGTATTCGATTTTTTTATGAGCTTCTTGGTGACAGAGATTAATTGTTCAGTTGAATACTCGTAATTTAAATTTAGGTTTTTATGCAATGGCAACCTATAGTAATTCAACCCCCAAAACATATGGAAAGCAAAATATAAAACAGCTAAAGCAGAAGCCACATCAATACACCAATTTTTAGTGTCTTTAATAATACGCTTTCGGTTTTTAAATACCCATCTTAACATATATATGATGCCTAAACCATAAATTAAATCGCCAAATGAAAAGGGAAGCCAACCTAATATGTATCGGAATAATTTAGAAATATAAAGATATATCCCATTACTATAATAAGCTTCAACAAAATCTGGATTTTTAGAAAGTAAAGTTACCAGTAAATACTGCGGAATTAAACTAAGTGCCAGAATCAGTTTTTTGTTTTTTAGCATATTTCAAAAATAAGCAAATGTTATTAATCATTGTAAGTAAAATGTATCTTTGCAAAACTTCAATATACTAATTATGAGTAAAGAAATAAGACAATTACAGCCAACTCAACTTTGGAATAAATTTGCAGATTTAAACGCAGTGCCAAGAGCGTCAAAAAAAGAAGAACGTGTTATAGCATTTATGAAAGCTTTTGGTGAAAATTTAGGCTTAGAAACATTTGTTGATGAGGTTGGAAATGTCATTATTAAAAAGCCTGCAACTGCTGGAATGGAAAATAGAACAACGGTTGTTATGCAGTCTCATTTAGATATGGTACACCAAAAAAATAATGATACTGTTTTTGATTTTGATACACAAGGTATTGAAATGTATATTGAAGGTGATTGGGTAAAAGCTAAAGGCACCACGCTAGGAGCAGATAATGGGTTAGGTGTTGCAACCATAATGGCTATTTTAGAAAGTACAGATATTCCTCATCCTGCTTTAGAAGCGCTGTTTACGATTGATGAAGAAACTGGAATGACTGGCGCTATGGGCTTAAAAGGCGGACTTTTGGAAGGTGGTATTCTATTAAACTTAGATACTGAAGAAGATGATGAAATAGGAGTAGGTTGTGCCGGAGGTATTGATGTTACTGCAACTAGGAAATATACAGAAGAAGAAACGCCAGAGTTTAAAATTGGTTTTACCATTGAAGTTATAGGTCTTCAAGGTGGGCATTCTGGGATGCAGATTCATGAAGGTTTAGGTAATGCTAACAAAATTATGAATCGTTTATTATTTGATGGTTTTGAAAACTTTGGGTTAAGAATTTCAGAAATTGATGGAGGAGGCTTACGAAATGCTATTCCAAGAGAAAGTAAAGCTATTGTTGCTATTGATGCTATGCATGAAAATGCATTTTTGCTAGAAATGGCTCAAATATCTAACAGTATTAAAATGGAATTAAAAACTACTGAACCTGATTTAGATATTACAGTTACAAAATGTGAAGCACCTAAAACGATAATGGATTTAGGCATTCAAGAAGGAGTTACAAGAGCATTGTATGCATCGCAAAATGGTGTATATAGAATGAGTGCAGATATTCCTGATTTGGTAGAGACTTCTAATAATTTGGCACGCGTACTTATTAAAGAAGGTAATATTAAAATAGCTTGTTTAACGAGATCTTCTGTAGAAAGTGCTAAAATAGATTTGGCAAACACTTTAAGAGCAACTTTTGAATTAACAGGTTGTGAAGTAGCGTTTTCTGGTGATTACCCGGGTTGGAGCCCTAATATAGATTCTGCCATTTTAAAAGTGATGACGAAACTTTATGAAGATTTAAATGGTGAAAAACCTCATGTAGCGGCTTGTCATGCAGGCTTAGAATGTGGTATTTTAGGAACTAATTATCCAGAAATGGATATGATTAGTTTTGGACCAAATATTAAAGGAGCGCATTCGCCAGATGAACGAGCCCAAATTTCTTCAGTACAAAAATATTGGAAATTTGTATTAGAGATTTTGAAGCATATTCCTGAGCAATAGAAATTAGTCATTACTTGGAGTCAAACTATGTGGGAATCTCATCCTATTTGCTTATAAATATAGGTTTGGCATCAGGCTAAAAGTATAATTTTCACCAAGTATAAAAATTCTTTTATACTTGGTGAATTTCAATGCTATTTTATAAGTGTTACATAATCTTGTATTACCAACCATTTACCATGTAATTTTACTAATGAATAAAAGTTTTTTAAGGTTGGTTTTCCAGGGCTAGTTAGAGTTACTTTTGCTGTACACATGTTTTTACCTATGAAAAGAATATCATGGAACTTTGGTGTTCTAGGATAGCCACCAAATTTTTTGGTTTCAATAAACGATACGTAGGTTTTTCGGTTTAATATACTAACAGCATCTTTTTTAGAATCATATAGAGATACTCTAAATTCTGTATGCAGTAATTTTTCTAGAGCTTGAGCATCGTTTTTATCGCCAGATTCAATATAGCTTAATAAAGCTGCCTTTATTGTTTTTGTTTCATCGTTACTTTGAGCAACTAGGTGTGTTGAAGTAAATGTTGTAATTGTTAGAATTAAGATTAACTTTTTCATGTTTAAATAATTTTAAGGTTTGTAAATTAATTAGCTAGACAACTAATTGTGTAAAAAATTTTAGATTAGATTTTTTTGAATTTTTATAAGAATGTCATTGAGGCTTTTTTGTTCATTTTTTGAAAGGTTTTGCAAGCCTTGTAATCGTATGTCTTCAATTATAGGTAATAATTCGTCTAATAGTTTTTTCCCTTTTTTGGTGAGATAAATTGAAAATTGTCTCATATCTACTTTATCATTTCTTTTTTCAATATATCCGGAATTAAACAGATGTTTAACCATACGTGATATAGTAGGCTTATCTTTAATTAATATTTCACCAATTTTTATTTGGTTTATGCCTTCATTTTCTAAAACTGTTTTTAAGACTAGCCATTGCTCTATAGTTAAATTAAGATTATGATCGTTTAGAATACTTTGACCATAGTGCCTAATTTTTCTAGCAGTGAGCTCTATTTGGTAGTATAAATTCATTTCAGACATAATACAAATATACTTAAAATAGTTAGCTAAGCAACTTTATGTTTGAAATTTAAGATTTATTTTGGATTTAAGGCACAGGATCATGACCAGAACCGCCCCATGGGTGACAACTAAAAATACGTTTTATAGCTAACCAACCACCTTTAAAAAGTCCATGTTTTTTTAGTGCTTCTTTACTGTAATGTGAGCAAGTTGGGTGGTATCTACATGTAGCGGGTGTTAAAGGAGATATAAGTGTTTGATACACTTTTATCAAAAATAGAAAGGGTGCTATGAGTAGTTTTTTCATTTCACATTAGGATTGTTGATATGTATCACTTATGTCATTCAGAGTGAATGAAATGAAGCGAAGAATCTCATAAAATAAAAGATTCTTCAGTCGTGCCTCCTTCTGAATGACAAATTATTCTCCTTAATTAACAGTAAACGTTGTTCCGTCTTTCCCGTCTTTTAAAACAATACCAACTTCTGCTAATTCATCTCTAATTTGATCAGATAATGCAAAATCTTTATTAGCTCTTGCTTCTTGTCTTAGTTTTATTAAAACATCAACAGCTCCAGCTAATTTATCACCTCCAGATTGTACTTCGGCATCTTTTAAAAGCCCCAAAACATCAAAAGCAAAAGTGTTTAAACTGCTTTCTAATAATGTAATATCATCAGAAGTTAACATTTCGCTTCCTTCTTTTACTTGGTTGATATATTTGGCTCCTTCAAACAAATTAGCAATTAAAATAGGTGTATTAAAATCGTCATTCATGGCATCATAACATTTTAGAAGCCATTCATTTATATTGATTGAAGATGAACCAGAAGCTTTTAAATTAGAGATTAACCCCATGGCTTCCATTAACCTATTATAGCCTTTTTCGCTTGCTAATAAACCAGCATCTGTTAAATCTAAAACACTTCTGTAAGACGATTGCGCCATAAAGAAACGAATCACGCTAGGAGAGTAGGCCTTACTCATTTTATCATTATCGCCAGATAATAATTCATGCGGATTAATAGTATTGCCTGTAGATTTAGACATACGTTGTCCGTTTAACTCTAACATATTAGCATGCATCCAATAGTTTACAGGCGATTTACCAATAGCAGCTTCATTTTGGGCAATCTCACACTCATGATGTGGAAATTTTAAATCCATACCACCACCATGAATATCAAATGTTTCACCTAAATATTTAGTGCTCATAGCTGTACACTCTAAGTGCCAACCTGGGAAACCATCACCCCACGGTGAAGGCCAACGCATGATATGTTGTGGTTCTGCTTTTTTCCAAAGTGCAAAATCTTGAGGATTCTTTTTATCACTTTGTCCATCAAGTTCACGAGTATTATGAATTAAATCTTCAAGTTTACGCTTGCTTAATTTTCCGTACTCATTGGTTTCATCAAACTTATGTACATCAAAGTATACAGAACCATTTACTTCATAAGCAAAACCGTTATCAATGATATTGTTGATCAACTCAATTTGCTCAATAATATGTCCTGTAGCTGTTGGTTCAATACTTGGTGGTAAAAAATTTAGAGTATTTAGAATGTTATGAAAGTCTACCGTATAACGTTGCACCACTTCCATAGGTTCAATTTGTTCTAATCGTGCCTTTTTAGTGATTTTATCTTCACCAACATCAGCATCATTTTCCAAATGACCAGCATCAGTAATATTTCTAACATAACGTACTTTATAACCTAAATGTCTCAGGTATCTAAAAATAACATCAAAAGACATAAAGGTTCTTACGTTACCTAAATGCACGTTACTATAAACAGTAGGCCCACAAACATACATGCCTATGTGTCCGTCATTAATAGGTTTAAAAACTTCTTTTTGTCCTGTAAGCGAATTGTAAATTTTTAATTCTTGGTCTTTATAAAGTTGCATGTTATTAATGAAAGATTGATAGTCTTAAGAGTGATTAATAAAGTAGTTTATAATACGACAGATGTATCAGTATTAGATTAGGTTTCAAAACTAATACTTTTCTTAAGTTCTTTAGAAATAAATCTAAAATCTTTTTGAAAAAATTAACGTTTTTGAATCTATAAGTGTAAAAGTTACTTTAACAGCTTAATAAAAACAACTTTACTAAAAAGTGGTATCTAATTTTATATAATCTAGAAATTCTCTTTTGGTAGCCATATCCTTAAATTTACCACCAAACTCAGAAGTGACGGTACTACTTTCAATATCTCTTATACCTCTAGAATTTACACAAAGATGTTTAGCATCAATAACGCAAGCAACGTCTTTAGTTCCTAAAACTTCTTGTAATTCTTTAACAATTTGAATAGTTAAACGTTCTTGTACCTGTGGTCTCTTAGCATAGTAATCAACAATTCTGTTCATTTTAGATAAGCCAACAACAGTACCGTTAGAAATATAAGCCACATGTGCTCTACCAACAATTGGAAGTAAATGGTGCTCACAGGTAGAATATACCGTTATGTTTTTTTCAACCAACATTTCTCCATATTTGTACTTGTTATCAAACGTAGAAGCGTTTGGCTTTTTATCTGGATTTAAACCACCAAAAATTTCTTTAACAAACATTTTTGCCACACGGTTTGGAGTGCCTTTTAAACTATCATCTGTAAGGTCCAAACCAAGAGTTTCCATTATATGGCGAACATCATCTTTAATGATGTCTATTTTTTCTTCATTAGTTAATTTAAACGCATCACTACGCATAGGAGTGTCTTGCGATGTACCAATGTGCTCGTCTCCTAAAGCATCAAAATCTTCTAAGTCTTTATCAAATTTCATTATCTAAAACATTATTTTACTCGATCATCGAGATTAAAATGCTCCGAGGCTTGCCTCGAAATCAAAAAATTAGTTTTCTACTGGTGCCTTTTTGGACTGCTCCTAAGGCTTATTTACTATAAATAAGTAAAATTTAACTTTGATCTGCAAAGATACGTAATTCACTTATTTTAGTATGAGTATTAACAATTAATTGTTATTTATGTGTTTTGGCGCTTTCTCTTAAAGCTTTATAAGTATTTTCGATACATTTTGCTTATCATATTCACAAAATACTCGAACTGACTAAAAAGCATGTTACTTCTTTCAATAACTATCGAAATCCTAACGCTTGGTCTGTTGTATTAGGTTTTCATTACATAAAAAAGCAAAAGCTTGAATTCTTAATGAAATTCAAGCTTTAAAATAAAAAGTTATTAAGTGGCTATATGTTAAAACTTAATGATACCGTTACGTTTGCATTTTTTCTATCAATGTTTGTAACATCTGTTAAACCAACATTGTAAAGTGGGGTTTCATCTGTTCTTTCCCATCTATCGTATGTAACATCTAGTTTTGTATTTCCAAAATTATAACCTAAACCAACAGAATACCCTGTAAGATCTCCAATAGTAACACCATCTGCATAAGGGCTTTCTTCAAAACGGTAACCACCTCTAAAGCTAAATTGTTCATGCTTGTATTCACCACCAATTCTATAGGTTGAAGCTTCTGTTAAAATATTACCAATATCTGTATTTAAATCAGCATAATCCACTTCTGGTTTAAGCTTTATATTGCCATAATTTTTTCTAGAATAGTCAAAACTAATTAACCCTTCTTTTCCAAATACATAAGCTAAACTACCAGTTAATTTGGCTGGTGTTTGTAGTTTGTATTCAGGATATATATTCACAATATCCGCAATAAAAGAAATATCAGATTCAGCTAAATTAGAATCTATAGATTGTGTAGTTTCTTCTTCAATGGTATACCAAATTGGGGAATCATATGTCAAGCCAACTCTAAATTCGTTACTCAATTTCATAATACCTCCTAATTGAAAAGAAAACCCATTACCTCTAGTAATTAGAGAGTTTCCAAAATCAATAAAACTAACATTAGAATGAGTATTGTCTTCTTCTAAAAAAGTAGATCTTTCGTAATCAATAAAATGAGAATTCACATTCAAACCTAAGTATAAATTATCTTCATATTGACCAGAAACATTAAAAGATACCTTGCCATTATAACCAGTAGAAAAATATTGATATCTATGAGTATAATCTCCAGCATCTAGGGTAGAGAAGTAGCTTGTATTATCATTATCATCAACATCTGGATCTATAACAAAAGATTGAAACCCTAAAAAGGCTTGTTGATGAGCAAAACCAAAATTTTGACCTATTTGCGAATATGCATCTTCAAGAAATCTACCATTGGTAGAAATATCTTCTAATCGAGCTCCTTGAGCGTAAAGTGCAAAATAACTAGATATTGAATTTGCTGGTGCTAAAAATAAGTCATTATCATCTACATAAACATCGTCTCTTGTATTTGTACCAGAACTAAACCATTGGTCATCATAATTTCCTGTTCTTTCATAAGCAACCGCCAAAGAAAACTTTCTCCAAGAAGAGTTTGTGTTACTAGCAAATACAAATGCTGCACCAGCTTGGTTTAAATCAAAAGTAGAGTTTTCTCTTATATTCGAATTTCCAAAATAGGTAGAAGTATTATCTGCGTCTATATTTACTCCAGAAATAGAGGCATGGCTTCTACTAAATACCGCAGAACTCGCGGGATTTATACTTACCGCACTCATATCACCTCCTAAGGCTCCAAAGGCTCCACTTAAAGCTCTAAAACGTGCTGTTCCTTGTATTTCACTTTGCGAATACCTTAAGGCGTCAGATATATCTTGACCGTAAATTGAGGACATAGTTAGCAAGCCTATGAATAGTAAATGTAACTTTTTCATATGTAGATTTTTGTTTATTTAATATTAGAAATTAACGTCTTCTTCCTCCACCTGAAGATCTTGAACCACCAGAACTTCTACTTCCACCTGAGGATCTAGACATTGAACCACTAGACCTAGAACTTCTACTTGAAGATCCATAATTAGAACTTCTGCTTGAAGAAGACCTTCCATAAGATGAGTTAGAATTTCTGCTAGTACTACCACTACTATAACTTCTTGAAGGTTGTCTACTATAAGTACTATTAGAATTTCGTCTTGCTGTAGGTGTAGATGATCTTACTCTAGAATTTGACGTAGGTGTTCTATTAACTGTTGTATTTCTTCTTTGAGAACCAGAGTAGGTTCTTGAATTACCAGAATAGCGCCTTTGAGTACTATAGGTATTTGTAGAATTTCTGTTGATATTACTAATTCTTGAAGACGAACTACGGTTTGCGCCATTGTATCGAGTAGCTCTATTAGACGTACTTGAAATACTGCTTCTTCTAGCTGTATTGTATTTAGAGTTTGCTACTCTAGATACACCAGAGCTTCGTCTACTTGTATAGTTTCTGTTAGTAGCAAGATTTCCAGAGCTTCTTCTTGAGTAATAACTACCTCTTCTGCTAGTATTATAAGCTAAACCTCTGTTGTAATTTCTATTACCGTAATATCCACGATTGTAAAATCTATTGTAAGGTCTGTATCCCCAACGGTTATAGGCGAAACCTCCACCGTAGAAGCCACCGCCATAAAAGCCACCACCATAATAAGGAGGACACCAAAAAGGATCATTCCAACCCCAGTTGTTCCAGCCGTTACCCCAGCCCCAGTTGTTCCAACCATTATTCCAACCCCATCTAGACCAAGGTCTGTTCCAACCCCAACCCCAGTTGTTCCAACCGTTACCCCAGCCAGCGTTTACGTTAATGGTTACATTATTAGGGCTTTGTCCCCAACCAGCATGACCTTGATAATCGTTATATATGGTATCATTCACAGCATAATTGTCAGACTGATAAGAGTCTATATCTGTAAAAATGGAATCGTTTTTCAATAGAAAGTCGTATTCCTGAGATTTATTCTTAAAGTAATTTTTATAGTAAGTACTATTAGAGTTATTAGGTACATCAACTACTGTTTGAGTAGGTGTATTTGTAACTTGAACCCCAGTTGTTCCATAAATGCCATCGTCATCACCGCCAACATATTGGTAAGAGCCACAAGACATAACGCCAAACATTAAACCTATTAGGGTAACGAATGACACTTTTCTCTTTGAGTGTTTGTAAAAGTGCATATCTCTATAATTTTATTGTTGAACATAACAAAAATAGTTAGTTTTGCTGAACTATTTTTTTATTTAACATAGTCACAATATTTGTGCCAAAACATTAATATGGGTAAAAAACTTACTAGTAGAGCAGAAGATTATTCAAAATGGTATAACGAACTGGTTGTTAGAGCAGACCTAGCGGAGAATTCGGCAGTTAGAGGGTGTATGGTCATTAAACCTTATGGGTATGCTATTTGGGAAAAAATGCAAGCAGAATTAGATAGAATGTTTAAAGAAACAGGACATCAAAACGCCTATTTTCCACTTTTTGTGCCTAAAAGTTTGTTTGAAGCCGAAGAAAAAAATGCCGAAGGTTTTGCCAAAGAATGTGCGGTTGTAACACATTACAGATTACAAAATGATCCTGATAAACCAGGTAAGTTAAGAGTAGACCCAGAAGCAAAATTAGAAGAAGAGTTGGTTGTAAGACCAACTAGTGAGGCTATTATATGGAATACCTATAGAAATTGGATACAGTCTTACAGAGATTTACCAATATTAGTGAACCAATGGGCAAATGTTGTGCGTTGGGAAATGCGTACACGTTTATTTTTACGTACGGCAGAATTTTTATGGCAAGAAGGCCATACAGCTCATGCTACAAAAGCTGAAGCTATAGATGAAACCAAACAAATGAATAATGTATATGCTACTTTTGTTGAAAACTTCATGGCTATCCCAGTGATACAAGGCGTTAAGACAGAAAGTGAGCGTTTTGCAGGAGCAGAAGATACCTATTGTATTGAGGCTTTAATGCAAGATGGTAAGGCATTACAGGCAGGAACATCTCATTTCTTAGGTCAAAATTTCGCCAAAGCATTTGATGTGAAGTTTGCTAATAAAGAAGGTAAGCAAGATTATGTATGGGCAACATCATGGGGTGTGTCTACCAGATTAATGGGGGCTCTAATCATGACACATAGTGATGATAGTGGATTGGTTTTACCTCCAAATTTAGCACCTTACCAAGTAGTCATTGTTCCTATATATAAGAATGACGAACAATTTGAAGCCATTAGTAAAGTAGCAGAAGATATTATGGGCGACCTTAGAGATCGTAATATTTCTGTGAAATTTGATAAGAGAGACACATTAAGACCAGGAGCTAAGTTCGCGCAACATGAATTACAAGGTGTGCCATTACGAATTGCTATTGGACCTAAAGATTTAGAGAATGAAACGGTTGAATTGGCTCGTAGAGATACTTTTAGTAAAGAAACAGTTATTTTAGATCGTATCTCTGTTGTTGTTGAAGATTTATTAGAAGAGATACAAGAAAGCTTATTTAAGAAGGCTTTAGATTATAGAAACAGTCATATTACAGAAGTAGATACTTTTGATGAATTTAAAGATGTTTTAGAAAGTAAAGGCGGATTTATTTCTGCGCATTGGGATAGAACTAATGAAACTGAAGAAAAAATAAAAGAACTTACTAAGGCAACTATTAGATGTATTCCTTTAGAAATGAAGGAAGAAAAAGGCGTTTGTGTGTATTCTGGAAAACCTTCAGAAGGTAGAGTATTATTTGCAAAAGCATATTAATTGAATTTTTTTTAAAAAAAATTCAATAAGTGTTGCAGCATTCAAAATTAGTAGTATATTTGCATCCGCAATCACGAATTGCTCAGTTCATTAAAAGAATGAAGTAACCTAAATGGCCCGTTCGTCTATCGGCTAGGACGCCAGGTTTTCATCCTGGTAAGAGGGGTTCGATTCCCCTACGGGCTACAATTTTTTACAAAAGAAAAAACAAAATGGCAAATCATAAGTCAGCATTAAAAAGAATTAGAAGTAACGAAGCTAAACGTGTGTTAAATAAGTATCAACACAAAACAACGCGTAATGCTATTAAGAAGTTACGTGAGCTTACTAACAAGAAAGAAGCTGAGGCTTTATTTCCTCAAGTTGTTTCTATGTTAGATAAGTTAGCTAAGAAAAATGTTATTCATGCTAACAAAGCTGCTAACCTTAAGTCTGGTTTAGCTAAACATGTTGCTGCTTTATAATATAAGCTTAAAAGAATTTAAAAAGCCTTTCTGAAAAGAAAGGCTTTTTTTGTTTTATAACTTTGATAGTTCTCTAAATTTAAGTTTTATAATCCGTCAAAGATACCACTTATTAAATCTCCGATACCTTCTAGTATTCCGTCAAAAATATCTCCAAAATCTAACCAAGAAGCATCAAAATCTAAATCGGGAATAGTTAACCAATCAGTAGCTACACTTTTTGAAAGTCCACTAAGCATTTCAGTCTTCATTATCATATAATCGCAAACTTCACCTGTGATTTCATGATAAGCATCAAAATCCGAATGAGATGAAAAAATACTCATTGCCCAACAATGCCAATCAATTTCACTATAATCATAATATTTAGATTTTTTAGAAGCTTTTTTAACTTCTTCAGGTTTGTAATATTTTTTCTTACCATGTTCTTTTACAAGAATTTTTCCAATATCAGTTATGTATTCTTTTTTATTCTGTGGTGAAGGAGGACATTTTAATTGCATAGTTGTTTATAAACTTTTTGTTTAAAAATCGTCATTAAAACAAGTTCCAGGTATAGGTCTTTCTATACAATTTCCTTCTCCAAAACAAACTGTTTCGGTTTCACAACCTTCTTCATTTTTTGTGCAAGACATAATAATTAATGAGGTTAGAATTAGTAAGTGTTTTAGTTTCAAAGTCAATTTCATATTATAGATAGTTTAATTATATTGATTTTTGTAAATATAGATAAAAACTTACAATTTTAAATCGCCATTTAAGACATCTATCAAAAGAACAATATTCAAAATAAAAAAAGCCTCAACATTTCTGTTAAGGCCTTTTGCTTAGTTAGTCTAGTTAGTAAAAATTATCCATTCATGGATATCAAAAATTCTTCGTTATTTCTTGTTTGCTTAAAGCGATCGTTTATAAATTCCATAGCTTCAACTGGGTTCATATCTGCAAGGTATTTGCGCATTACCCACATACGTTGAATCGTATTTTCGTCTAATAATAGATCATCTCTACGTGTACTTGAAGAAGTAAGGTCTATAGCAGGGAATATTCTACGGTTAGATATTTTTCTATCTAATTGTAGTTCCATGTTACCAGTTCCTTTAAATTCTTCAAAAATTACTTCGTCCATTTTAGAACCTGTTTCAGTAAGCGCCGTAGCAATAATTGTTAAAGAACCACCGTTTTCAATATTTCTTGCAGCACCAAAGAAACGCTTTGGTCTGTGTAAAGCGTTGGCATCTACACCACCACTTAATATTTTACCAGAGGCCGGTTGAACGGTATTATATGCTCTTGCTAAACGAGTAATAGAATCTAAAAGAATCACAACATCATGACCACATTCTACTAAACGTTTTGCTTTTTCTAAAACAATATCGGCAATTTTTACGTGTTCGTGAGCTTCTTTATCAAAAGTAGAAGCAATTACTTCTCCACGTACGTTACGTTGCATATCTGTTACCTCTTCAGGACGTTCATCAATTAATAAAATCATTTGATAAACTTCTGGGTGATTAGCTGCTATAGCGTTTGCAACATCTTTAAGTAACATGGTTTTACCAGTTTTTGGTTGTGATACAATCATACCACGTTGCCCTTTACCTATAGGTGCAAATAAATCCATTATTCGAGTAGAAATAGTACTTTGCTTTTCAGCTAGGTTAAACTTTTCTTTAGGGAATAGCGGTGTTAAATGCTCAAATGATACACGGTCTCTAACCACTTCTGGTTTTTGTCCGTTTATTTTATTAACCTTGATTAAAGGGAAATATTTTTCACCTTCTTTAGGAGGTCTTACATTACCAAGAACAGTATCTCCTTTTTTCAATCCGAATAAACGAATTTGAGATTGAGATACATAAATATCATCTGGTGATGATAAATAGTTGTAATCTGAAGACCTTAAAAAACCATAACCATCTTGCATGATGTCTAATACACCCTCACTTTCTATAATCGCATCAAATTCAAAATCTGGCTCACGATAACGGTTTCTATTGTCTTTGTTACCGTTATTTCCGTGATTATTTTTTTGATTTTTATTATGCTGATTTTTGTTGTGTTGGTTTTTATGCTGGTGATGCTTCGGCTGATTATTTTGCTTTTGTTGATTGTTATCCTGTTTTTTCTCCTGCTTTTTTTCCTGATTTTCTTGTTTAGGTTTTTGAGCGGGAGCTGGAACTGGAGTTGGAGCCGGTGCAGGTTTAGATTCTACTTTTTCAGCAGGCTTTTCTTCTTTTGCCTGTTGTGTATTAGGTTTATCAGAATCATTAGTATTTTTTTGAATACGTTGTCTCTGTCTTTTTGGCTTAGGTTTATTGTCTTCAGCAGCAGTAGGTTTAGATTCAGAAACAGCTTTAGGATTTGCTGCCTGATAATCTAGTATTTGATATACTAAATCTAATTTTTTTAAAGAACGGTATTTTGGGATACTTAATTCTTTAGCTATCTCTTGAAGTTCAGAGAGTTTTTTAGCTTTTAATTGTGAAATTTCAAACATTGATGTTTATAATTGAATATATTTTTTCTGGATATAAAAATTTGAGTAATTCTAAGAAATAATATTTTTTTCTGGAGAATTAACCGCTTGTAACAGCGATTGTTGAGAATTAATACTGCAATTATACAACTTTATTTTAATTTTTAGCACTAATTTCTTGAAGAAACTGTTATTTTTGCTGTCCAGATTAAGAATTTCACATGTTACAAAGAATTCAAACCGTATATCTTTTATTAGCAGCCGTTGTTTCTGGCGGACTCATTTTTGTTTTAAATTTATGGGAAACCCCAGAAGGCATTAAAGTGTTTGCTAAAGATATAAGTTATGTATTTGCAGGTTTTATAACTTCTGCTTTCTTTTCTTTGGTAGCAATATTTAGATATAAAAACAGGAAGTCTCAATTTATGTTGGGACGACTCAATATAATATTAAACTTTATTTTACTAGGATTTTTTGTATATCAATTACTAATTGCACCTGGAGAACCTATTGACGATTCTGAGAAGGGTGTTGGGGTATTCATTCCTATTATTTCTATCGTATTTTTAGCTTTAGCTAATAAAGCCATTAAAAAGGATGAAGACCTTGTAAAATCTGTAGATCGATTACGATAAAAACCTAATATCTTAGTAGTATTAGTGCGTAAGCCCAAGGTGAAGACTTTGGGCTTTTTTAGTGAAACTCTGTTTTGAAGAATAACGAAGTAATGAATTCAAAATAGTTAGTTGAACTAATCCCGCTGGATAGCGGGATCTCATAATGAGCTCTACAACTAGTACAATTCGTAATAAAAGAAACACACCCCTTAATCCCCTCTTTTTAGAGGGGAAACTCAAACGTAAAAGTATTTATTTAATATTCTGTAAAACATGAAGAATCTCATATAAATAAGAAATAGATTCTTCGCTTCGCTCTGAATGACAGACTACCTTTTATTAAACTCAATAACCTCTAGGTTATCAATTTTTTTGCCATCAATAGTAAAACGAAGCATGGTTCTAGTCTTATGAAAACCATGTTTTCCCACAGCACCTGGATTCATGTGAAGTAAATTAAGTTTTTTATCGGGCATTACTTTTAAAATATGTGAATGTCCACAGATAAATAAACGTGGTGGATTTTCTTTGATACTTTCTCTTACTCTCATATTGTAAGCTCCAGGGTAACCACCAATATGGGTGATCCATACATCTACATCTTCACACATAAAACGATTATGTTCAGGGAATTCTACTCTTACCTTGGCATCATCAATATTGCCATACACTCCTCTTAGTGGTTTTAAGACTTTAATAGCATCGGTAACTTCTAAATTACCTATATCACCTGCATGCCAAACTTCATCAGTTTGTTTTACATATTTTAATATATCATTATCAATATAACCATGGGTGTCTGAAAGTAGGAGGATTTTGGTCATGTATAATTACTTAATGGATGTCAAAATTATGTATTAAGATTTCATTTAAGAAAAATAAATAAATATTTTATTTGTACCGAATGGTCTGTTTATTTAAATTTGCCATATGAATTATAAGCATAATAGAGAGGAAGTTGTTTTAAAAGGTGTTGACCTTTTTTGGAATAGAGGGTTTCATAATCTTGGGGTAGATCAGATATGTAAAGATACAGGAATGACTAAGGGCGCTTTTTACAATGCTTTTAAAAGTAAAGAACAATTTTTGCTAACTACTTTAAAAGCTTATGGAGATTTAATTGTTACTCACTTAGAAAATCAACTGAATACTACCAAGGGAACTGCTTTTAATAAATTAACTGTTCTTTATAAAGAAATGCTAACAGCTCAAAAAGATGTTAACTACAAAGGTTGCTTAGTGAATAATATGATGTCTGAATTGGGAGCATTGAATATATCTGTAGCTGAAATAGCATCAAGTCAATTTGAAAGATTTCTTGATGTGTTGCAACCTATTGTGTATCAGGCGCAAAAAGATGGTGATTTTGATAGAAGTATAGATTCAAAAGTGCTATCTGAAATTATTCACACAACTTTTTTTGGTTTTCTAACTAGAGCAAAAAACACAAAAGTATCTATGGACAAACACATGACTTTATTTTTAAAAACATTAAATACAAGAGATTATGAGATCAATTAATGAAATATGGGAAACTTATAGAAGTAGCTGGAGTAATAATGATTCTGAAAACCGTGAAACAAATTTAAGAGAGGTAGTTACAGATGATTTTGAATACAGAGATCCCAACGTTGAGCTTAAGGGCTATGAACAGTTATCAGAGTATATGGGGCAATTTCAAAATGAATTCAAATTAGCATCATTTACAATTACAGATTTCAATATACATCATGATAGAGTTATGGCTAATTGGGATATGCTAAATGAACAAAAAGATGTAGTTGGTAATGGTGTTGATTTTGCTCAATTTGAAAACGGGAAATTAAAGCACATTACAGGATTTTTCAAAGAGAACTAGTTTATGGATTTTAAAATGGACTTAATTGATTCGTGGAACCGCAATAATAAAGTAACAGTTTATTTACTTGAGAATATCGATCCAGAATGGTTGTCAACTAAAATACAAGGGAAAGGGAGAAGTATTGGCGAACAGTTTATGCATATAAATAATATTCGCTCATTTTGGATAGGCAAGGTAGGTGAAAAACAAGATTTAAAAATAGATAAGAAATACGCTAATAATAAGGAAGAATTATTAAATGCAATAAACCTCTCATCAATAAAAATGAGAGAGACGTTAGAAACTATATTTGATCAAGAAAAAATTAAAGGTTACAAACCACATCCAATAGCTTTTTTTTCTCAAATGATAGCCCATGAATCTCATCATCGTGGACAGATAATGACTAATGTAGCAAGAAATGGAATGCCCATTAGTAAATCTGTTAATTTTGGTTTGTGGAACTGGAACGATAAACTATAAACTTTTTAATATTTAATTAAGAATTAAGCTGTCGGTAGAACGCTAAAACTATCTATCTTTGCTTTTTAAAATTAATGTCTTTTGTCATTCTGAATTCTTGTGCTGAACATAGTTGAAGTATATTTCAGAATCTTTATGAGAAACTGAAACGAGTTCAGTTTGACAGAGAATTTCTTTAAATTCAATAGTAAGTTTTTGAGATATTTTATAGAATTGTCTTATAATGGTAGTGCTTACCACGGTTGGCAAATTCAGCCTACTGATATTTCGGTACAAGAAGTTTTAGAAAGTGCCCTATCTACTTTATTAAAAGAAGCGATAAGCATTGTAGGAGCAGGACGTACAGATACTGGTGTACATGCTTCACAAATGTTTGCACATTTTGATACACAAGTTGTGTTTAATGAAGAGCAGTTAGCTTATAAACTGAATTCTTTTTTACCAAAAGATATTGCCATTCATGCTATTTTTAAAGTAAAGCCAGAAGTACATGCACGTTTTGATGCATTAAGCAGAACGTATTTGTATAGAATTACATTAAAAAAAAGCGTATTTTCATTTAATAATGCGTTATACATGAAGCAGAATCTTGATATTGATAAAATGAAAGAAGCTTCAAAAATTTTATTTGAGTATAAAGATTTTCAATGCTTTTCTAAAACAAATACAGATGTAAAAACGTATCATTGTGATATCATGAAAGCTCAATGGTTTTTTAAAGATGATGAACTTCAATTTGTAGTGAAGGCAGATCGTTTTTTAAGAAATATGGTGAGAGCCATAGTTGGTACCATGATTAATATAGGTTTAGGAAAAATGTCGGTTGATGATTTACACACCATTATAAAATCTAAAAATAGGAGCGAAGCAGGCTATTCTGTACCAGCTCATGCCTTATATTTAACCAATGTTGAATACCCAGATAGTATAAAACTAAATGACTAAAAAGAAAGAAAATATATTTGATTTTGTGCTGTTTAAGCGTTTGTTTCAGTATATAAAACCTTATAAGTTTGTGTTTACAGGTTTATGTGTTTTAGTTATTCTGTTATCGCTTTTAAGTGCAATTATGCCTTATTTAACTAGATCTGCTATAGATAATGGTGTGTCGGTTAATGAACCAAGTATCTTCTTGAATTATGTCATGATTATGTTTGGTGTACTAATGGGGCAAACATTTTTTCAACTAACCTTTATATATTATGCAGCTTGGTTGGGGCAAAGTTTAGTGAAAGATGTGCGTGTAAAGCTGTTTAATCATTTGCTTCGTTTTAAAATGAAGTACTATGATAACTCGTCAGTTGGAGTTCTAATCACTAGATCTGTAACAGATATGGAGCGTATTGCCGATATTTTTGGGCAAGGGCTTTTTATGATTTTTAGAGACATATTAACCATGACAGTCGTATTCGGCTTCATGGCCGTTTCTAACTGGAGGTTGGCATTAATTGTACTAGTAATGCTCCCTATTTTATTATACGCTACTAAAGTATTTCAAAAGTATATGAAAAGTGCTTTTGAAGAAGTGAGAACAGAAGTATCTAATCTCAATTCCTTTGTACAAGAACGTATTACAGGTATGAAGATACTTCAGCTATTTTCTCGCGAAGATGTTGAGTACAAAAAATTTAAAGACATAAATGCCCGCCATAAAAAAGGCTGGTTAAAAACGGTTTGGTATAATTCATTTTTCTTTCCTATTGCAGATTTAGCATCTTCTATAACCATAGGATTGGTAGCTTGGTATGGCGGATTAAATGTACTAGTTGGTACTGTAACTCAAGGTACTTTGGTAGAGTTTATTATGTACATTCCTATGCTATTTAGACCTTTGCGTCAAATAGCGGATAAATTTAATACGTTACAAATGGGAATGGTAGCAGCAAATCGTGTGTTTAAGGTATTAGATACTACCTCTCAAATTGATGATAAAGGAACTACGGTTGCGGAAAACTTTAAAGGAAATATTACGTTTAAAGATGTTTATTTTAATTATGTTGAAGACGAAGATGTATTAAAAGGTATTTCGTTTAATGTAAATACTGGAGAAACAGTAGCTATTGTTGGTGCTACAGGTGCAGGGAAATCAACCATTATTAACTTATTAAATAGGTTTTATGAAATTAAGGATGGCAATATTTTAGTTGATGGTATAAACATTAAAGATGTTACACTGGCATCATTAAGAACACAAATTGCCGTTGTGCTTCAAGATGTATTTTTGTTTGCTGATACGATATTGAATAATATTACTTTAAATAATCCTGATATTACAGAAGAACAAGTACATCAAGCAGCTAAAGATATTGGTATTCACGATTTTATTTTAAGCTTGCCAAATGGGTATCATTATAACGTAAAGGAACGAGGCGTAATGTTATCGTCTGGTCAAAGACAATTAATTTCTTTTTTAAGAGCTTATGTGACTAACCCAAGTATTTTAGTGTTAGATGAAGCAACATCATCTGTAGATTCGTATTCTGAACAATTGATTCAAAATGCTACCGATAAAATTACTAAAGGAAGAACCTCAATAGTAATTGCACACCGATTAGCAACAGTTAAAAAAGCAGACAAAATAATAGTGATGGATGCTGGTAATATTGTTGAACAAGGCTCACATGATGAACTGCTTAAAAAAGAGAACGGTTACTATAAAAATCTATATGAAGTTCAGTTTTTAGAAGAAGAGGTTGCTTAGTTATTATTTCTTAGGAATAAAATCTTGAACAGAAATATCTCCTATAATAAATAATATAGCAAAAGATATTAATGAAATTCCAATGTAACCTATTAATACTATAAACAAAAATAGAGGGATTCTCCAAAATAGTGACGCTTTGTTGTCTTTAGAATTTTTGTAAGCAACATACATACAAAATACAATCATTACTAGAACATAAAGTAATGCTGTATTAATATACATTTGTGGACTTACTAACAGCAGTATTACAGCATATAATGTAGAAATAATACTAAAACTTGTAAGTGAATAAATTGCGGATACTATATGTTCAGGAAAGTTATAACCTTTTTTATTGAATGTTACAAAACTAGCAAACGCAATTATTGGTATATAAAAGAAATATATTAAGGAGCTATATTCCATTGTAGAAGACATGATTTTTTCTGTGCCACCGTCAGCACTTGTTCGTGCATAGCTAATACTAGAAAAATCTATACTATCCCAAGCTACCTTTTTCATTAAAAATAAAATAAAGCCTGAGGCTGTTAAAGCTATAGCCAACATACTTACTGGGTTTAAATATTTTTTACGTAAACCGGAAATATAACCACCACAAACCTCTTGCGGTTTTATAATCATGTGCGAAAGGGTTTTAAAAAAGGTATTGTCTAAATTAAAGTAACGCTCAAAAAAATCATAGAACAAACTTTTAACTGTAATTCTGTTTCTAATCACTTTAGCACCACAATCAGGGCAAAAACTATAATCTGTTCGTAGAGTATTACCACAATTTTTACAATTCATTTAAACTAAATCTTTTTTAATTAATGCTGTAAGTTGATTGGTATCTGTAAAGGCAACAAATTCGCCATTTTTAAAATAAGAAATATGCCCTGTCTCCTCACTAACAGCTATAGCTAAAGCATCTGTCTTTTCAGTAACACCAATAGCAGCTCTATGTCGTAAACCAAAACGCTGCGGAATATTTTTTTCATTATTCACAGGAAGAATAACACGAGTGGCTTTTACAATATTATCACTCACTATAATAGCTCCATCATGTAATGGACTGTTCTTAAAAAAAATGCTTTCAATAATTGGTTGGGTAACTTGTATATTCATTTCATCACCTGAAGAAGTCAAAAAATCTAGGTTGTTATTGCGTTCAAATACAATTAATGCGCCTGTTTTAGACATAGACATTTTACTGCAAGCAGAAATAACAGCTTCAACATCTGTACTATTTGCAGCATCTGTTTTTAAGAAATTTACACGTTGTAAAAACTTAAATCTATTACCAAAATTGGTAGACCCTACCATGAGTAGAAATTTCCTGATTTCTGGTTGAAACACCACAATTAATGCAATAATACCTACTTCTATAAAACCTCTTAATAAACCATTTAGAAGTTGCATGTCTAAGAAACTAGTCAACTTATAAGCACCATAAATAATAATGATGCCCAGAAAAATATTAATGGCTACAGTGCCTTTAACTAACTTATAAAGGTAATAGAGTAGGAGAGCCACCACTACAACATCTAAGTAATCTATAAAACGAAGATTTAAAATGTCTTTAAAGATGTCCAATGGTTAATGGTTTTGGTAAATTTAAGAAATTACGTTTAATTATAAATATATTCCTTATTTGATATTTTAGCTTTACTCAAACTAGCTTCAGAGATTATTGATTTAAATGAAATGTAATCTTGAAAAAGTAAATTTGAATTAAAATCAAGGTGAATTATATTTATAGAGGAATCCAATTCTTTTAAATTTTCAATCAATTCGGTTTTAACTATTTTTTTTGAAATAGAATCAGAATTAATATTGATTATACGAGCAATATTAGAAGAATTAAAATTTATTCTTACTTGATTTTTTAAATTTCTTAAACTAGAGATAGAAGTCTGTTTAACGAAGGAAAGTTGTTTTGTATAATTTACATCTGTAAACTCAATAAACCCCAAATTATTTCTACTAGTATCATGACAGGTAAAATAGTTTTTAGCATTTTCGTTTTTATGCCCTGCGTTTGTCTTTTTTTCTTGTAGAAATTTAATATGCGGAATCACTTGTTTTAAAGTTAGTTGCTTATCTACATTTATCAACCAATTGGTAGTACTTATCAAGTTTTTTCTATTAAGCAAAACGCTATCAGGTTGGGTTTCATCATAGAATAAATAGGCTGCTGATACGTCTTGAATTTCCGTAATATCTGCATGACTAATCTCTGGTAATTCAACTACTTTTTGTTTTCCACAGGAAATAAAAAAGAGTATTGTAAATAATACAAATAGATTTTTCACGATTGTTGATACTTAGAATATAATTCAAATATAATGAAACACACCCCTAAATCCACTCTTAATAGAGGGGACTTTGTACGTCTGTAAAATATCTGTTCAATTTTGAATTTAAGAGAATGAGCTTCCCTCCTAATAAGGAGGAAGTAAGGGAGGTGTTAACTAGATAAGGTACCAACCAATTTCACACACTCCATAGCCTCCTTAACGTCGTGAACCCTTAAAATAGAAGCACCTTTTTGCAATGCAACTGTATTTAATACAGTAGTACCGTTTAAGGCTTTATCTGGTGAAGTTTCTAAAAGTTTATAAATCATAGATTTTCTTGAAACACCAACTAACATTGGTTTTTCAATTATTTTAAACAATTCTAGTTTACTTAAGAGTTCATAATTCTGCTCTAAAGTTTTAGCAAACCCAAAACCAGGGTCAATAATTGTGTCAATGATACCTAATGTTCTGGCTGTAGCAATACGTTCAGAGAAGTAATAAATAATATCTTTCACTAAGTCATTATAATCTGTTTGTTGTTGCATGGTTTGCGGATTTCCACGCATATGCATCATAATGTAAGGTACTTTTAAATCAGCTATCGTTTGTAGCATGTTTTCATCTAACTTTCCTGCAGAAATGTCATTAACTAGAGCAGCCCCATATTTAATACATTGTTTAGCAACTTCCCCTCTAAATGTGTCAACAGAAATTAAAGTTTCAGGGAAATGTTTCAAAATTAATTGAACTATGGGAAGAATGCGTTTTAATTCTTCATCTTCACTCACAAAATCAGCACCAGGTCTTGAACTATAAGCACCAACATCAACAAAAGTTGCTCCTTCAGAAAGTATTTTTTCAACTTGATTTAAAATGCCTTTTTCATCATTATATTTTCCGCCATCAAAGAAAGAGTCGGGAGTAATATTTAAAACCCCCATCACTTTAGGAGATGATAGATTTATGAGTTTTCCTTTGCAATTAATGGTCATATTAAAGGTTCAAAATTTAAAATTTAGGGTTTAAAGTTTCATTAAATTCGTAAATATTTGGAATTCGGAACTAAGAACTTTGAACTCTGAACTATTTAAGCGAAATTTACGCAAAATACATTTTAATTTCATGCAAGATACTTCAAAACAATACAATGATGTAATTGATACCTGTAAAAGTTTATTTAAAAAGAAAATGACCGATTATGGGAGTGCTTGGAGAATACTAAGATTGCCTTCTTTAACCGATCAAATTTTTATAAAGGCACAACGTATTAGAGGTTTACAGGAAAATGATGTTAGAAAAGTAGATGAAGGTCAAGAAAGTGAATTCATAGGTATTATAAACTACTGTATCATGGCGCTAATTCAAATTGAAAAAGGGATTGTTGAACAGCCCGATTTAAATACAGATGAAGCGGTTAAATTGTATGAAAAACATGTATCTATTACCAAAAAATTGATGGAAGATAAAAACCATGATTACGGTGAAGCATGGAGAGATATGAGGGTGAGTAGTTTAACAGACTTGATTTTACAAAAATTATTGAGAGTAAAACAGATAGAGGATAACGCAGGTAAAACTTTAGTTAGTGAAGGTATTGATGCTAATTATCAAGATATGATTAATTATTCTGTGTTTGCATTGATTCATTTGAATGAAGGCTAATTTTTTGGTCACTGAGGTTCTCGAAGTGACAATAAGTAAATAAAGGTGACTTCGAGAACCTCAGTCACCAAATATTTCAGATCATAAAAATCATGAAACCATTAGTAAACATATCAAGAATATTAGTTGGAGGACTATTCATTTTTTCAGGACTCATTAAGCTCAATGATCCAATTGGGATGTCTTATAAATTACAGGAATATTTTAGTCCAGATGTGTTAAATATACCAGTTTTTGAACCGTATGCTTTAATGATTGCTATTATAGTGGTTGTATTAGAAGTTGTTTTAGGCGTGTTTTTGTTAGTAGGCTATAAACCTAAATTTACTATTTGGAGTTTGCTAGCTCTTATTGTCTTTTTTACTTTTTTAACATTCTATGCTTGGTATTTTGATAAAGTAAAAGACTGCGGATGCTTTGGAGATTTCTTAAAATTAACTCCGTTTCAAAGTTTCATGAAAGACGTGGTTTTATTGGTTTTAATTCTTATTCTTTTCTTTGGAATAAAACATATTAAGCCAGTTTTTGGAAAACTACAAACAACAATAATAGCCTTATTAGGTTTTGTAGGAAGTCTATGGTTTGGATATCATGTACTAATGCATTTGCCTACATGGGATTTTAGAGGATATGCCATTGGGAAAAATATAACTGAGGGTATGACCATCCCTGATGATGCACCAAAACCAGTCATAGAATATTCATGGAAGTTTAACGTAAATGGCGAGGAGCAAATCATTAAAACTATGGGACCATATCCAACAGTTGAAGGTGATTTTGTGAGTGTAGACACTAAAGAACTTGAAAAGGGCTATGAGCCACCAATCTATGACTTTTCTATTGAAGGTGAAGAAGATTTGACGGAATACTTTTTAAGTCAGGATAACGTAATTATGATTGTCTCTTATAATTTAGATAAGATAGAGTCTGAAGGAGGAAAAAAGTTAAAAGCTTTTACAGCTAGAGCTTCAAAAAACGGATATCAAGTCATTGGATTAACAGCGTCAGGAGAAGATAGTAAACAACGTATTAATAATGCTTATGAATTAGATATTACTTGGTATTTATGTGATGAAAAAGCACTTAAAACTGTGGTACGTTCTAATCCTGGAATTTTAGAGTTAGATCAAGGTACTGTAATGCAAAAAGTGCATTGGAATGATTTAGAAGATTTTGAGTTATAGTATTCAGTATGCAGTGGCAGTAAGCAGTATTATAAATAGTTAAGATTAATATGAAGTTTGAAGATTTATTGGCTTATCAGAAAGGATTTGATTTAGCAATGAAAATTTTTAATGAGTCAAAAAAGTTTCCTAAAGAAGAGAAGTATTCATTAACAGATCAGATCAGGAGATCGTCTAGAAGCGTATGTGCAAATATGTCTGAAGCTTATAGAAAAAGATTATATCCAAAACATTTCATTAGTAAATTAACAGATAGTGATGCTGAAAATGCTGAAACTCAGACTTGGCTTAAATTTGCTTTAGCTTGTGAATATTTATCAGAGGAACATTATGAAATCCTTTTTATGAAGAGTGAGGAAGTAGGTAAATTGATAAATTATATGATTAATAATCCTAGGAAATTTGGATGTAAAATGTAAATTAGTATCTTACTGAACACTGAACACTGAACACTGAACACTGAACACTGAACACTGAACACTGAACACTGAACACTGAACACTGATAACCTATTTACTAAATAAAATCACTTACGCATTACTCACCTTATTTGGGGTAGTAACAGTGATATTCTTTTTATTTAATGTGTTGCCTGGAGATCCTGCTCAAATGATGTTAGGTCAAAATGAAGACACGGAGCAGCTTAAATTGGTAAAACAGAAATACGGATTTGATAAACCTATTTCAACACAATACTTATATTATTTGAATGACTTATCCCCGTTATCATTTCATTCAAATACTAAAGGAGATTATACATCATTACAAAGTGGAAAATATTCAGCATTTAAACTATTTTCTATAAATAATACATCAACAGTTTTAAAATTCCCTTATTTAAGAGAATCGTTTACAAAACAAGGCAAACGTGTTACAGAAGTTTTAAGTGAAACATTACCAAATACTTTTGTGTTGGCAGTTTCGGCAATTTTAATAGCCATTCTTTTGGGGATTGTTTTGGGGATAGTTTCGGCATTGTTTAAAGATCAATGGTTAGATAAATTAATTCAAGTAGTAAGTACTTTAGGTATGAGTGTACCATCGTTTTTTAGTGCTATATTATTTGCATGGTTATTTGGTTTTGTATTACATGACTATACCAATTTAGAAATGACAGGTAGCCTTTATGAATTAGATGATTTTGGCGAAGCAATGCATATCAAATGGAAGAACCTAATATTACCAGCTGTGGTGTTAGGTATTCGTCCGTTAGCTGTGGTTATTCAGCTTATGCGAAATTCGCTATTAGAAGTATTTAATCAAGATTATATAAGAACGGCCAGAGCTAAAGGGCTGAGTGAATTTCAAATTATAAAAAAGCATGCTATTAAAAATGCCATGAATCCTGTAGTAACAGCAATTTCAGGATGGTTCGCATCTATGTTAGCAGGAGCCGTTTTTGTAGAGTATATTTTTGGGTGGAACGGACTAGGTAAAGAAATAGTGAATGCCTTAAATACACTAGACTTACCAGTTATCATGGGTTCTGTATTAGTCATTGCAACTCTGTTTGTAATGATTAATATTTTTGTCGACTTAATTTATGCTTGGTTAGATCCAAAAGTCAAGCTAAAATAATTTTTTACATTTTCGTATGTCATACTGAGCTTTGTCGAAGTGAAAACCGAAATCTCAAATAAAACAATTCAAATTAGTGAAAAAAAAATATTTAATACTTACAGTTTTAGTCTCATTTTTAAGTTGTGCAGAAGACCCAATACAATTTAGTGAAGCAGCTTTAAATGACACATTTGTTTCTTTAGAAGGAGAAGAAGTAACATTTAAATCTATTTTAGAAAAACATAAGGATAAAACTATTGTTATAGATATTTGGGCTTCTTGGTGCTCAGATTGCTTACGCGGAATGCCAAAAGTAAAAGCGTTGCAAGAAAACTACAAAGATGTGGTTTATGTATTCTTATCATTAGACAGAGGACAAAAAGCATGGAAGAAAGGTATAGAAAAATACAATGTGGTAGGGGATCATTATTACATGCCTAATGCTAAAGATTGTGACTTTGCAGATTTTGTAAATATTAGTTGGATTCCCAGATATATGGCTATAAATAAAGCCAACGAAATCGTTGTATTTGATGTTATTGAAGCTGATGATGAAAAACTTATAGAAGCTATCAAAAAATAAGTATTTTAGCGTCGTTTTATACCAGTTATTTGAATTGATAAATGGTATTCTTTAACTTAAATAACAATAAAATACATCATTTCATGAGAAAAAATATCGTTGCAGGAAACTGGAAAATGAATAACGATTTATCACAAACTGAAGCGTTATTAGCAGACTTATTAAAACAGACCAAAACTTCTAATGCTGAAGTTATAGTTGCTCCAACATCAGTAAATTTATATAAAGCTAATGAAGCTCTAAAATCTTCAGATATTAGTGTTTCTGCTCAAAACATGCATTTTGCAGAAAAAGGAGCGTATACTGGAGAGGTTAGTGCAAGCATGTTAAAAAGTATTGGTGTAGAAATCGTTATTTTAGGTCATAGTGAACGTAGAGAATATTTCAATGAAACAGATGAGCTTCTAGCTAAAAAGGTAGATGCAGCTTTAGCAAATAACATGTCTGTGATTTTCTGTTTTGGTGAAGAATTAGCAGATAGAAAAGCAGGTAATGAAGAAGCTGTTGTAGAAAGCCAAATTAAAAATGCGTTGTTTCATTTAGAAGCTTTGGCATTTAAAAATATAATATTAGCGTATGAGCCAGTTTGGGCTATTGGCACAGGAGAGACAGCTACTCCAGAGCAAGCACAAGATATGCATGCATTTATTAGAAAAACATTAGCTAATAAATATGGCGCAGAAGTAGCAGATAGCGTTTCTATTCTTTACGGAGGGAGTGTTAAACCAGCAAATGCTCAAGAAATTTTTGGAAAGCCAGATGTAGATGGAGGCCTTATTGGTGGCGCTTCATTAAAAGCAGCAGATTTCTTTGCGATTGTAAATGCATTTTAAAATATAAATAATAATTAGCGTTACCCAAAGGGGTCGCGCTTGTAATTTATCCAGAGCGAAGTCGAAGGGTTGCAAGTCCTCGTTCGTGCCTCACTTTAGGCTTTCCACTGCAATCGCTAACGCAAGTGTATACTTGCTAATAGTATAACATATACCAAAAACCTGTCTCGTTTTACATGTGGCAGGTTTTTTATTTAAATCATAAGTAAGACATAACTAAGGGTATTCCCTGATTTTTTATAAATCGAGGAATGCCCTTAATTATTTTCTATTGGTAGGTAGTAGTTTGCGTGTATTAATATTTAAATACAATCAATATGAAAGCTTTTATGAAAATTTTATGTTTGGTTTTAGTTGCTAATTTGTTTTTAAACTGCAGCAGTAATGATGATAATTCTGGAGATTCAAGTCAACAATTTTCACCAGAACTATTAAATGGCAAATGGCGTATTAGTTTCTTTTCAGATGAAAACGAAACTCGTACAACAGAATTTAATGGCTACGAATTTTTATTCAATACAGAAGAAGAGAGTGCAGTTATAACTTATAATGGTGCTTCTGAGAATGCTTCAATCGAAGTTTTTATAGAGGATGATCTTGGTGAAGATATGTGGGTTGTTTATACTGATTTTGATAATATCGAAAATCCTGGAGATGCTGATTTGAATGATTTAGTTGAGGATTGGATTGTCACCGACGTAAATAAAAACGGGACGGTTATTAAATTTGAAGAGCTTTACAGTAACAATGCACCCGAGATTTTACATTTAACAAAAATAGAACCTTCCAATAACTAGAAGATTAAAAAAGACTATATTTAAAATACTATAAATCAAATTATTTGAAAGTTTTTATCACCATATGTCTTTTCTGTTTTAGCGCAATCGTTATTGCGCAAAACAAAATTATTGATAGTTTAAAGGTTGAATTGAGAAAAAAACCTCAAGATTCTATAAAAGGAGAATTATTTGGTGAGTTAGCCTACTACTACTCAAGTCAAAATACCGACTCTTCATTATCATATGCTTCAAAGCTTCATAAACTTTCAGATAAGATAGAATCAAAAAGATTCAAGATTTTAGCAAATAAATATAAAGGAACAGCCTACTTAGTTTCTAATCAATACGATTCAGCAAGATACTATTATACGGTGGCTATGAAACAATCTGAAGCTATTGGTTTAAGTAAATCCGCTTTTTATACTAACCTAGGAGTTTTACACAAACGAGAAGGTGATTTTGAAAGTGCATTAGAGTTGTATCTAGAAGGCTATGAATATGATAAAGCGAATAATAATGAGTACGGACAGTTTCTAAAATTACTTAATATCTCTAATTTATATGGTATTTATTATAAAGATAATAATCTAGCTATTGAATACGCTAAAAAAGGATTAGAGATATCAGATCGAACAACAGACTTGCGTATTTTGAATGTTTTAGGAACGCTTCTTAATAACATTGGCACATTGTATATAGAAAAAGGTAATATAGAACAATCCCTTAAATATTTTAAAAGCTCGTTAGAATATAACCAAAAGTATGATAACCAAAGGGAAATAGCTCGAAACTATAATAATATTGGTGCGACATATACTGATATGGGAGACATTGATAAAGCCATAGACTATCTACAAAAAGCATTACAAATTAGAAAAGAGATAAATGATAAAGTAGAACTTGTGGAAACTAATATGTCATTAGGAACTGCTTTTGGAAAAATCAATCAAAAAACAATTTCAGAAAAATACTTTAGTACAGCTAAGGGGATTGCTATGGAGTTAAAAAATCTTCCTCTAATTTCTGAAACTTATCTAGCTATGAGTAATACCGCTTCTGATTGGGAGCAACCCCAAAAAGCGTTTACATATTATCAACAATACATTGTATATAGAGACAGTGTCTTCAATAAAGAAAACTTAGAACATCGTAATGAACTTGAAGCTAAATTTGAGACAGAAAAGAAAGATAAAGAAATTGCAGAACAACAATTAGCTATTGAGCAACAAGATTTAAAATTAGAAAAACAGCAGTCAAAATCTAAGCTCATGACAGGTTTGGTTATAGCACTTTTATTAACATCTATACTAACATGGTTTTTATACCAACAACGACAAAAAAGAAAAGATCAAGAAATTGTAAGTTTAAAGCGAGAACAGCAAGTCAAAACCTTAGAGCTACTTATGGAGGGTGAAGAAAAGGAACGCTTGCGTATTGCACAAGAATTACATGATGGTGTTAATGTGGATCTTTCAGCTATTAAATATAAACTCACATCAATATTAGAAAAGAACAATACAGTGATTAATGAAGCTGTTGCTATGATTGATAAATCGTGTGAACAAGTACGTGCCATTTCGCATAACTTAGTGCCTCCAGCATTAAAAGATTTTAGTTTAATAGAGGCGTTACAAGATTATTGTGGTACTACAAATACAATTCATAGTGTAGATATCACTTTTCAGAGTATTGGTAGTCCATTTGCTATTTCTAAAAAGATAGAGGTCAATATCTTCAGAATTGTGCAAGAGTTAGTAAATAATAGTTTAAAACATGCTGAGGCGACAGAAATTGATGTGCAAATAAGTCATCAAGGTGATGTTATTCAAATAACAATAGAAGATAACGGAAAGGGATTTGATTTACACACAGAAAAAAATAATGGTATAGGCTTGCAAAACGTGAAATCTAGAATAAAATATCTTAATGCCAAGTTAGATGTTACTTCTGATAACAAAGGAACATCCTATGTTATAGATATCAATATAAAAGAAATAACATGATAACAAAAATTGCAATAACCGATGATCATCAAATGGTTTTAAAAGGTATTGAAACGATGCTTTCTGAAACTCAAGAAATTAATATTGTTGGACTTTATAATAGTGGAACACAAACATTAGATAATATTCAAAACGACAATCCTGATATCTTACTATTAGATATTAACCTTCCAGACATTAATGGAATAGATCTCTGTAAACAATTAAAAAGAACCAATAATGATCTAAAAATAATAGCCATTTCTAATTACGATGAAGTATCGTTTATTAAACGTATGCTAAATAATGGGGCAGATGGTTATTTACTAAAAAATACAGAACGTTTAGAACTCTTATCTGCATTTAAAGCTGTACTTAATAATGAGCAATATTTACAACGAGATATTGAGAAAAAATTGCTCAATCAATCAATAGGGAAAAAAGCATCAAATTCACTTTTAGTAAAATTAACTAGAAGAGAAAAAGAAGTTTTAGAAGCTATTGCCGAAGAATTAACTACACAGGAAATTTCTGAAAAACTCTTTATTAGTCCAAAAACTGTTGAAACGCACCGTATGAATATTATGAGTAAACTAGGAGCGAAAAATAGTGTAGGGATTATTAAAACAGCCATAGAAAATAATTTACTTTAAGTTCTGTATTCCTAAGGGTATCCCCTGATTTTTTATAAATCAAGGAATGCCCTTAACTATCATCTCTATCGTAACAGTAATTTTATAAAAGCTATTAATTATAAAATTTCATTGTTATGTTTCGATTATTACTTTTTGTAGGATTACTTGTTATATCAAATTATACAAATGCCCAAGGTTGGGGGCAAACACAAAAAATCACACCAGATGACAGAGTTTTAGCAGATGAGTTTGGTTGGTCAGTTGTTGTCCAAGGAAATGTTGCTGCTGTAGGAGCTAGATCTGTAGATTTCAATACTAGTGACAGAGGTGCTGTGTATATGTATGAAAAAGATGTTTCTAATAATTGGATACAAACTCAAAAATTATTTAATTCAGATGCAAGGCAGTTTGATCGTTTTGGGCAATCCGTTGATATGGATGGAAATCTTATGATTATAGGAGCGAGAAGCCAAGATTATGACGAAAATGGTGGCGGTATGTTTTACGATTCAGGGGGAGCAGCTTATATTTTTGAAAAAGACGTAACAGGTCATTGGAATGAAATGCAGAAACTAGTATCCTCTGATAGAGGAGAAACGTTTCAGCCACTTTTGGGAGAAACCGTAGCTATTAGTGGTAATTACGCTGTAGTAAATGCACCTAGAGAAGTTAAAGGCTTATCAGGACAACCAGATTTAATTAATGCTGGTGCTTGTTATATTTTTGAGCGTGATGGAAGCGGTGTTTGGAGTGAAGTGCAAAAGATTGTACCTAGTCAGCGATATGCTCGAGATCAGTTTGGGGATTTTGCATTAGCAATTTCGGGTAATACCATAGCAGTAGGTTCGTTTCGTCATGACTTTGATGTTAATGAACAAAATGAAGTATTAAGTGCTGGGGCAGTGTATATTTTTGAGCGTGATACTAATGGTATATGGAGCCAAACTCAAAAAATTGTGGATTCCAACAGAGAGATAGGCGAGTGGTTTGGGCGATCTGTAGCTTTAGATGGTGATTTATTAATGGTTGGTGTTTCGCAAGATTATTTTCAGGGTGATGGAAATGCGCAATATGGCGCAGTACATGTTTTTGAACGCGATGTTACTGGTGTATATAATAATACACAGGTTATAATACCTGATGCGCTAAATTTTCAGTCACAATTTGGGCATTCTATTGATGTAGAAGGAGATAAAATGATTGTAGGAGCTTATCAAATGGATATAGGTTCAGTGAGTTTTGGTGGCGCAGCGTTTATGTTCGAAAAAGATGTAAATGAGATTTGGAATCAAACTGCAGAAATGTATGATATTAATGTGAATTCTGGGGATGATTTTGGATATAATGTAGCTGTTAGTGGTGATTTTGCTTTTGTGGGAGCCTATGAGCAAGATGAAGATTTCGAAGGTTTAAATCCATTATCACAAGCGGGAGCAGCTTATGTTTTTGATGTTAATGAGCCTAATACTTTGAGTTCAATTGCTACATTAAGTTTGGTTGATCACCATAGTAATTCAAACATTAAAGCATATCCAAATCCTATTAAAGACATACTTAATTTAGATTTAGGAGAGCATTACACTAATGTAACTATTAACATAACTAATATTTTTGGGCAAAAAATAGTTTCAAAAGAATATATAAACTCACAATCTATTCAATTAGAGCTACATCAATCAAAAGGAGTGTATTTGTTAGAAGTAATGGCCGAAAATAAAATCATCTCTGTATTAAAAGTGGTTAAGCATTAATTTGGGAAAATTACATGTAACTTTGCAGTCTAAAAAAATTACATGTCAAACATCATTTATATAGGTTACGAGTTTAAGGTGGCTCCATTACAACCTGCAGTAGAAATCTTGATTGCAGAGTTAGGGTATGCCGGTTTTGAGAGTTTTGTGGAGTCTGAAACAGGTGCTACAGCTTATATTCAAAAAGATGAATGGCATGAAGAGATTTTAAATGATATTCATATTTTAAAATCTGATGAATTTGAGATTACTTATACTTTTTCTGAAATAGAACAAACTAACTGGAACGCAGAATGGGAGAAAAATTTTAACCCTATTGTAGTAGATGATATCTGTGCAGTGCGAGCGCCGTTTCATGAAAAGTTTGATACAGAATATGATATTGTTATAGAACCCAAGATGAGTTTTGGTACAGGTCATCATGAAACCACGCACATGATGATTCAACATATTTTAAAGTCTGATATGGCAAATAAATCGGTTTTAGATATGGGTTGCGGTACAGGTGTTTTGGCTATTCTAACAGAAATGAAAGGCGCTAAACCTATTGATGCCATAGATATTGATAATTGGTGTTACCTAAACAGTTTAGAAAATGTAGAGCGTAATAATTGTTCAAACATTTCGGTATATGAAGGCGATGCTTCATTATTAAACGGAAAATCTTATGATGTTATAATAGCCAATATCAATAGAAATATTTTACTTCAAGATATTCAAACCTATACTGCTTGTTTAAATGAAGGCGGCACTTTGTTTTTAAGTGGATTTTATAATCATGATATATCAACAATAGATGCTGAAGTTTCTAAATACGGACTCACACTTCAAGAAGCGTTAGAACGTAATAATTGGGTGGCTTTAAAATATCAATAATTTATGATTATATATACAGGTTCATACACTACAGAAGTGTTACCAGGCTTAGAAGGTTTTGGTGAAGGTATTTCAGCTTTTAATCTAAACGAAAATACAGGAGAGCTAACGCGTTTAAAAGTTGAAGAAAATGTAAATACTGCATATTTGGTAATTTCAAAAGATAAGCAATATTTATACAGTTTTCAAGAGATCATGCCCGAGAAGAATCCGCAGGTATTAGCTTATAAAATCAATAAAGATAAAAGCTTAACTCTTATAAATAAACAACCCATATTAGGTGGATTACCATGCCATATCAACCTGATGAATAATGATAAAACATTGTTAGTAGCTTGCTATTGGACAGGTAATATACATGTATATCAAATAGATTCAGACGGTTCTGTAAATCCGCATTCACAAATTTTGCAACATGAGGGGAGTAGTGTTAATAAAGAAAGGCAAGAAGCAGCGCATACCCATATGGTCTATGAAAACAACAATCAGGTTTTCGTACCAGATTTAGGCATAGATAAGGTGGTGGTGTATGATATTGAAGGAGAAAGTGCTCTTAGAGAAGCTTACAGAATTGATACACCTTTAGGAGGTGGGCCAAGGCATTTGGTGATACACCCTAAAGGTAATTATGGGTTTTTAATGAATGAATTGACAGGAGATATTTCAATTTTAAAACTGAAGGGTACCAAATTTCAAGTTATTGAAAATATTAATTCTATGCCTAAAACTTATACAGGTGTTCCATCTGGGGCTGCTATAAAACTATCAAAAGATGGTAAGTTTTTATATTGCTCTAATCGTGGATGTGAAGTCATTTCTATTTTTAGTTTTTCTGAAGAAATAGGTGTTTTAAAATTAATTGCACATCAAGATGTTTTTGGTAAAACACCTAGAGACTTTGATTTATCTTCTTGTGGAAATTGGTTGTTAGTCGCTAACCAAGATTCATTTACTATTGAAGTTTTTAAAATTGATACTACAACAGGTTTGTTAAATAAAGTAACTTCAAACTCAGAATATAAATCTATTTCTTGCTTACAGTTTTTGTAACATATTTTTTTTTAAATTTGAAGAGCTATGAGTACACGTGAAAAAATACAAGAAGAATTAGATATCTTGGAGCAAGAAGCTAATTTAAATGAAATAGTATTGTATAACGATGATGTAAATACGTTTGATCATGTTATAGAAACGCTTATTAATGCTTGCGATCATACTTCAGAGCAAGCAGAACAATGTTCAATTATTGTGCATTACAAAGGAAAATGTACTGTAAAAACAGGTGAATATGACGAATTAAAACCACGTTGTTCTATGTTATTAGAAGCTGGTTTAAGTGCAGAAATAGTTTAGAGCTCTGAAGGACACACATAATCCGTTCTAGGTAAACCTGTTTGTTTAATAGCAGCATATCCTCCTGCTACATCAATAACATCAAATCCTCTGGCTTTTAAAATAGAGGCTGCAATCACAGATCTATAGCCACCAGCACAATGTACATGATAGGTTTGCTTAGAGTTAATAGTAGTCATATTATCATTTATATAATCTAAAGCAAAGTGGTGTATATTATCGCCTTCTAAATGCTCAGATTTGTATTCACCATCTTTTCTAACATCAAGAATTTTAATCTTACTATTTTTATTTCTGTTGGCTAATTCTTCCGCAGAAATAGATTCAATAGTTTCTATGTCTTTATTTGCATTTTTCCAAGCTTCTATACCGCCTTTTAAATAACCTAAAGTATTATCATATCCAACTCTAGATAATCTTGTAACGGTTTCTTGTGCTTTACCTTCTGGAGTAACTAAAAGAATAGGTTGCTGTAAATCTGTAATTAAAGCACCAACCCAAGGTGCAAAACCGCCATTAATTCCAATAAAAATTGAATTTGGAATATGAGCTTGCACAAATTCCTGTTGTGTTCTTACATCTAATATTAATGCACCTTCATGGTTAGCCATAGTTTCAAAAACTTTGGGAGTTAAAGCTACATCCCCTTTTTTAAGAACTGTATCAAAACTTGTATAACCAGATTTGTTCATTTGCGCATTTTTTGCAAAGTATTGTGGAGCAGGTAATATACCATTAAGTACTTCTTTTACAAATTCATCTTTAGTCATATCGGCTCTAAGTGCATAATTAGTTTGTTTTTGCTCACCCAAAAGCCCAACGGTTTCTTTACTTAAGTTTTTACCACAAGCAGAACCAGCACCATGTGCAGGATATACAATGACATCATCTGCTAAAGGCATTATTTTGTTACGCAAAGACTCATAAAGCATACTGGCCAAATCTTCTTTTGTTATATCAGATTTAATAGCTAAATCAGGCCTTCCTACATCACCTAAAAACAGAGTGTCCCCAGAGAAAATAGCATGATCTTTTCCGTTTTCATCAATTAAAAGTAAAGTAACAGATTCTAGGGTATGACCTGGAGTATGAAGTACTTTTATAGTGACATCACCCAGTTTAAATGCTTCGTTATCTTTGGCTATGCGAGTATCAAAATTAGTTTCAGCACTAGGGCCAAAAATAATAGTAGCGCCTGTTTTTTTTGCTAAATCTACATGACCAGAAACAAAATCTGCATGAAAATGGGTTTCAAAAATATATTTTATTGTAGCGTTTTCACTATTGGCTTTGTCAACATATTGTTGCGTTTCACGTAAAGGGTCAATAATAGCAACTTCACCCTTAGATTCAATATAATATGCTCCTTGAGCTAAACAACCTGTATATATTTGTTCTATTTTCATACGTTTAAATTCTTTTAATTACTCAAATTTATTAAAGGATATAGAGTTACTTTGTGACTTTAGTCACATAACTTTTTTTAGCTGGTTTCTCTGTAAACTATATAGATAGCCATGATTAAAGTGAAAACACCAAATCCCTTTTTTAGTTTTTTACTACTTATAAATCTTGAAAGATAGACACCTAAAAGAATACCTATAATAGAAATAGTTGCAAAAGACAGTAAGAATACCCAATCTATATTTAAGGTTTGTACATCTCCGATAAAACCTATTAAAGAATTAATGGTTACAATAATTAGTGAAGTACCAACTGCTTTTTTCATTGGGATATTAGCCCAAAGTACCAATGCAGGAACATATAAAAAGCCGCCTCCAGCACCAATAAGCCCAGTAATGGTGCCAATGATTAAACCTTGAATGAAAGTTTTATAATAGGCTTGTTTTTCACCAGAGCTATCTGTGTTTTTCTTGTTTTTAATCATTGATATGGAAGAAACTAACATGATAATTGAAAAGAATATCATGACTCCCATTTCTTTGGTTAAAGTGAAATTTTGAATTGTAAAAAGTGTATCAGGAATATTAGGAACAACGTAACGTCTTGATAAATAAACGGCAACAAATGATGGAAAAGAAAAAGCTAATCCTGTTTTAACATCTACCAACCCCTCTCTATATTTTTGAAATGTACCAACCAAAGATGTAGAACCCACTACAAATAAAGAATAGGCAGTTGCTATTATGGGGTTATATCCTAATAAGTAGACCAGCAATGGCACCGTTAAAATAGAACCACCACCACCAATAAGGCCTAATACCAAACCAACAATTAAGGCACCTACATAACCTAATATTTGAGTGCTATCCATTTAATGAGGTAGTTTGTGCTTTAAAATACCGTAAATAAATGTTCCAAATAAAGCTGCTGCAATGACAATAAGCATACTGTAAACACCTGCTCCTAAAAGAATATACATAGGGCCTGGGCAAGCACCAATTAGTGCCCAACCTAACCCAAAGATTATACCGCCAATAATATATCTGGCAAAGCCTCTTTCTTTTTGAGGCACTATAATAGTTTCACCTTTACTATTTTTTAACCAACCTTTTTTTGCTATTTGTAAAAATAAAATGCCAGATCCAATGGCAGTTCCTATAATACCATACATATGAAAGGATTGAAACCTAAACATTTCGTAAATTCTATACCATGATACTGCTTCAGATTTTACTAAGATGATTCCAAAGAGTATTCCAACTACTAAAAATTTTAAAAATTTCATATGATTAAAAGATTAATGGGAGTATAAGATTAGTCATGATTAATCCACCTATAAAAAAGCCAATAACAGCTATTAATGAAGGTTTTTGTAAACTACTTAAACCAGTAATAGCATGACCTGAGGTACAACCACCTGCATACCGCGTACCGAAACCAACTAATAGTCCACCTATTATTAAAAGAAGCAAACCTTTAAAAGACACTAATGCTTCTAAATTGAATATTTCGCTTGGAACAAGAGTAGCACCTGCATTTTCAAATCCCATTTTTTGAAGTTCAGTTACTGTATCTGGATTTAGATTGCTAGGTGTATCATTAGATAAGAAAGTGACAGCAATAAACCCTCCAATAATGGCACCTAATACAACTGTTAAGTTCCATTTTTGTGCTTTCCAATCAAACTTAAAGAAGTCAGCAAATTTATCGGCCCCAAAAGCAGAACACATGGTTCTAAGGTTGGATGACATGCCAAACGTTTTTCCAAAATACAGTAGCAATGCCATTATTAAGGCTATTAGCGGTCCTGATATATACCATGGCCACGGATTTAAAATAGTTTCCATTGTTCTTAATTTGAATGTAAAACTAAGAGGAAGGAAAGAAGAAGGGTGTAACCTAGGTTACTTAAGCTTTTAAAACTTCAATTTTATTTCTGCCTAAAATAATTTTGTTTTCCTTTTCAAGCTGTTTAAGAAGTCTTGAGATCACCACTCTAGAAGTATGCAAATCTTCGGCTATTTCTTGATGTTTTATTGAAATAATATTCGAGTCGTTTAACATAGCCTTATTGTTTAGGTATTTAGTAAGACGCTCATCCATTTTTAAGAAAGCAATACTGTCTATAGCTTCTAATAATTCATCAAAACGAGTTTGATAACTTTCTAAAATAAAGTTCCTCCAACTTTCATTACTATGAAACCAATCTTGCATTTTTTCAACTGGTACCATAACAAGAGAAGAGTCTTGTTCTGCTACTGCTCTAATTTTACTTTTTGAAGTCCCCATACAACAGGTTAAAGACATGGTACACGTTTCTCCTGCTTCTAGAAAATAAATAAGTAAATCATGACCACCTTCGTCTTCACGCATAATTTTAATATTACCACTTAAAAGTAGCGGAATGAAAAGAATAGGCTGGTTTATATCAATAATAATATCATCTTTAGTAAAAGCTTTAAAAAGCCCTACGTTTAAAATTTCATTAATGATTGAAGCGTCTAGAGTATGACCAAACTTTTGTTGTACTATCTCATCTGTCATATTTCAAAAATACGCATTTATAAATTTGAAATAAATTGTTTGTTATAGTTTTAATAAATAGTATATTTGCACCCACAAAAACGGCCATGTGGCGCAACTGAATAGCGCACTTGATTACGGCTCAAGAGGTTGCAGGTTTGAATCCTGCCATGGTCACTAAAATATTTTTAATTAAATGTATTCCCTGTAGTTTTTTAAACTACAGGGTTTTGTTTTTTATAGCTTATTTTGAAATAATTTGATTGATGAAATCTATACAAATTAGAATTCTATAAATCAGATTAAATTTTATCTTGCCTCCTCCTTAAGTCTATATTTCTCAGATTTTTTGTATCAAATTACATCCCTATTATAACTGATATACATATATCAATTTTAAATCATTTATATTTTTCAAGGAGAAAATTAGAATTAATTATATTTACAGATACACTAGAAAACTATTCATATTAATATGATTTTACTTTATTTATACAGGTTCTGTATTAATAGTATTACTTCTCTACTTATGAGGAAAGTTATTTTTATTGCATTACTAAATTGTATATATGTAACAGCTCAAAATAATGCGTTCCAAGAAAAATCAGAAACACTTAAAAGTAAAATAGCTAGTTCAGAAAAAACGGAGAAACTAATGTGGTTAGATAGTTTAACCACATTAGTGCAATTTGATGAAGCACTTAAATATGATTCTATAGCTAGAGAAACCATTACATATGCTTTAAAGTTAGATTCCTTAAATATTGCAACGACAAATACAAGTAAACTCATTCATTACCATAGTAATATAATGGGAGATTCTGAAGAAGGGTTGAGAATATTTAAAGATTTTTTGAGTACTATAGAATCAGTAAAATCTAATGCTATTAAAGGAAGGTTTTATCTCTATGGTGGAGATTCATATGCAGGTCAAGTTGATTTTGATATGGCTTTTAAATATTATAATCTAGCTAAAGATTGGGCATTGAAAGCAAATAATCAGTTGTTGTTGGGAACTATAGCTTTAAAAACTGGAGGTGTTTTAATGGAAATGGGAGAAGCAGTTGATGCCTCAAAGCACATTCAGGAAGCTATTAGAATCTTTGCTGTCGAGAAGGATACATTAAACTTAATAAATGCTAAAAATGACATTTCAATTTTATACAGTCAAAATGCATTTTATAAAGAAGCAGAAAAAGAGCGTAACGAAGCCATAGCTTTATCGAATACGTTTAAAGAAGACACTGCAGTATCATTACTGTATTATAACGCAGCGGCAGATTATAGATTAATTGATGATCAAGAAAAGCGGATATCAAATTTAAGGTTAGCACTGAAGCATAACAATTCTGAATTCAGGCGTTTTTATGAACCTTTCTTTTTGTGTGATTTAACGATAGCTTTGGCAGAAAATGATAGTATAGAAAAAGCAGAACAATATTTCGATAAAATTAAGAGTGATCCAGATATATACTCAGAAGGCATTCAAAAAGAGATGTATATTGAAGTTCTAAAACAAATAGCTTTAGGAAAAAATCAGTTTAAAGAAGCTATTGATTATGGAAAACAGCATTTAGAATTAAAAAAGGTACACAAAGGCTATGTAGAAATAATGAATGCTGAGAAGTTTTTGTCTGATGTTTACAAAAAGACTAATGATAATAGAAACTCTGAAAAACACTTAATTAATTACTATAAAATAAAAGACTCCATATCTAAAGTTCAAAATGTTAAGTCATTAACCTATTACCAAACACTTTACGAAACGGAAAAACGGGATTTAAAAATACAAGCCCAAGAAAGTGATATAGCCTTATTAGACGAAAAGAATAAAGTGAAAAACCAATGGCTATTATTTGGAGGTTTAGGGCTTTTAGCAGTATTTGGCATTATCTTGTTATGGCGTTCTAGAAACGCAGCGAGAAAACGCGAACAATTGCAAGAACAGTTTTCTCAAGATCTTTTAACCGCGCAAGAAGAAGAACGCACAAGGGTATCTAAAGATTTACATGATAGTGTGGGGCAGCAGCTTACATTGATTAAAAAGAAGGCTCAGAATTTGGAGCAAGAAGAACTATCAGCGATGACAAATAATGCTCTTGAAGAGGTAAGAAGTATATCAAGAGGATTATTCCCAGCGACGTTAAAGCAATTAGGTGTAACAGAAAGTATTCAACAATTATTAAATGACTTAGATGAAGAAACCGATATGTTTTTTTCTGTAGAGATTGATGATATTGATAATGAGTTTAATGAAACAGAAACACTTAATTTGTATAGATTTATTCAAGAAACGGTAACAAATGCTTTAAAACATGCCAAGGCTAAAACACTAATCGTAAACATTACAAAACATAAAAATAGTGTAGACGTTTTAATAAAAGACAATGGTGTAGGTTTTGATAATGTGGCGTCTGTAAAACAACATAGTCTAGGTTTAAAAACTATAACAGAACGCATACGCATGTTAAAAGGTACATTATCAATAAAAAGTAAAAAAGAAGAAGGAACGCTGGTTCTAGCTCAAATACCAATAGTATAATTATGGAAATTTCTGTTTTAGTTGCCGATGATCACCCAATGTTACTCAAAGGTTTAGTAGATGAACTTAAATCGTTTAATTATAATGTTATTTCTTCAGTAGAAAATGGCGCAAAAGCTTTAGATGATATTATGTCATTACAACCAGATATTGCCATTTTGGATATAGAAATGCCTTTGTTGTCAGGTTTTGAAGTCATTCAAAAATGTTTGGATAAGCAACAAACCACAAAGTTTATCATCCTGACATCTCATAAACAAAAAGGCTTTATTTCAAAAGTACAAAAACTTAATATACAAGGGTATATTTTAAAAGATGAACCATCAATCGAACTCCATAAATGCATTCAGGAAGTTTATAAAGGTGGCACATACTTTAGCTCAGAATTCAATAAAATACTTCAAAATCAGATTTCACCAGAAATTGAGAAAATTAAATTCTTAAGCCCTTCAGAGCGTACCATTGTTCGTTTAGTAGCACAAGGGAAATCTTCTAAAGAAATTGGAGAATTATTAAGCATCTCCAGTAGAACTGTAGAAAAACACCGCTCTAATATCATCCAAAAATTAGACCTTTCAAACGAAATGGATGCCCTAAGTTCTTGGGCTCAGGAGCATAAAGAGCTTATACTTTCCATATAAATTCGGTAAGCAACTTTCATATCAAACACTACGTAGGGCTACGTAGTATTTGCAAGTGGTACGTATTGTTATAGAATACCCCTAGTTATACCTTGCACTAGCATTGGATGTATATCCTTGTCTCAAAAAAGAGTATAACGAATTAACAATAATAACCATGAAAACAAAATTTACACTTTTAACCTTTTTATTGCTTTTTATTGCAACTTTTAATTATGCACAAACCTCTGCAGAAATAGCAGATATAGCTGTACAAGGTATAGCAAGAGATGGCAATAATACAGCTAAAACAAATGCTACTATTTCTTTAACGTTTGAGTTGTATTATTTAGATGCCAATAACGGTAATACTAAAGTAGTTATTGGTAATCCAGAAACTGTTAATTTGACGACAGATGCCTTTGGCGTGTTTTCACATATTGTAAGTCCAGCGGCAAGTAATAATCCCATATTTGCAAACCAACAGGTGTATTTAAAAATAAGTGAAGGGTCACAAATCATTTCAGAAGAAAAATTAAAACATGTGCCTTATGCTATAGCCGCGAATAATGGGGTGCCAACAGGGGCCATTATGCCTTTTGTAGGAACAACAGTTCCAACAGGTTGGGTGTTATGCGATGGGCGGTCTTTAATAGGAATCAATGGCTCACAAAAACTTATTGACTTGTTGGGCAGTAACAATGCCCCAAATTTACAGGCCATGTATTTGCGAGGTGCCGGTTCTCAAGCTTATGGAGGTACCAATTATGCTGGCATCGCTTTAGGAGTTAAACAAAAGGATGGCTTTCAATCTCATGATCATACAGCGGGAAGCTTAGAAGCGGCCAATGCGGGGCAGCATACACATGATTTAAGACAACCTTTTCGTTTCTTTGAACCTAGAAATGGGGGTAGTTCTGGAGCCACAAATGCTTTTCAAAACCAATCTGCTGCTGGAACAGGAACAGTTAATGATGGTGCCCTAGCAGCTGGCATTCATTCTCATCAAATCACAGGACTAACCGGGACTACAGGTACACTAGGTGAAACACGTCCTGTAAGTTACGGTGTTAACTACATCATTAAACTATAAACTATAGGGTGATGAGAAAAAAAACACTAACTCTGTGTTTAGGGCTACTGGTTACAGGACTCTGGGCGCAACAAGATGATGGTGCCAAAATGGTTACCACATCGCAGGCCGTACAAAACAATGGTTATACCATTCAAGTTGGTGTACCTTATTTAGGAACCAGCAATGTTGCCAACAATACAGATGCCCGTTTTCCATGGGACATATTATACATTTTTGGAACATTTGCAGAGGAATCTTTCGATATTTCTAAAGGCTTCTTTGGGGATAAAGTGTTACTACAATGGGAGCTAAGAAATAACTTTAATTTAATTACAACCATAGAAATATCCCGTAGAGAACTAGGGAGCGGTGCGCAATTTCAGTTTGTGGGTAGTGTATCTCCTAACGAAACCCAATACGAAGATAAATATGTGGATGGAGGCGTACTTTATGAATATAAAGTATTGGCAAAAGGCGTAAGCCAAACAGAAGAATTATACACTAATTTTATCACAGGTATAGGGTTTAGAAACCCAACAGCCATAGTAACCGGAAATGTAAATTTTGAAGGAGGCAACCCTGTACAAAATGTTACGATTACTGCAGAATCTGATGGTAGTGTTTCTAGTTATGGTAGTGGATTAATTATTCCTGCATCTAACCAATTAGAAATATTGAATCTGAACAAACCTATAGCAACACAAACTACGTTGCAAGCGTGGGTACGTCCAGATGAGCCTTATACAAACGATAGTGGTAATGCCATTAGACTATTTAGACTTAATGAGTCAAACGGAAATAATATTGATGTTACCGTTAATTTAAAAGAAACCTCTAAAACTTTAGAAGTTAGTATTGGAGGTAACCTTTATATCATTCAAAACGTTTACCCATCTGGAGATATAGATGCTCGAGGGAATGATATCATGATATCAGTATCAGATTTTAACAGCAATTTTGTACATGTTACTGCCCAGTTAGAAGATGCTAAAGAGCCTTTATTGTTTATAAATGGGCGCCCTATGACTGCGGCTTATAGAGATGCAGCACATGCTGCCAGAGCTGAAGTAGATGATGAAGATACCTCACCGTATTTAGAAATAACGGTTCTAACAGTAACAACAATGTTTAATGTTGGAAGTGCCGATTGGAACAATGTACTTGTGGGAGGTGGTAAAACCGCATTAATTGACGAAATACGTGTTTGGAAAAGTATAGAAGACGCTTCAGATATTCGTACTGATTATAAGCGATACATAAGCGGAAACGACCCAGATTTGGTCGTGTATTTAAGTGCTAACGAAAATACAGGAGGCTATGCTTATGATGCCTCAAGAAATGGATTCAATTACAACAAAAATCATGGTAGTTTAAACATCCAGGGTATAAGTAACGATATCTCTTTTGTGTCAGGTGCAGGCAATATTCCATCGTCCAGCCAACTAGGCATTTTGGGAGTTACTGATGTTAACGGTAATTATGAAATCAATGCGATTCCTTATACAGGAACAGGCGAATCATTTAAAATCACACCTATTTTTGGACAGCATAAATTTGAGCCTAATCAGCAATTGGTGTTTTTAGGTGAAGGGTCTGAAGTGGTCAATAAAATAGATTTTACAGATACCTCATCCTTTATTTTTAAAGGGAAAATATTGTATGATACCAGAGGTGTGTTTCCATCAGTTGCAGAAGCAGAACAAAATACAGGTAACGGTAATACCATAGCTGGAGGTGCTGCTATTATTGATGAGAATTACAATCAATACGAAATAAATGGAGCATTTTATAACAAAGGCGAGTATTGGTTAAACGATTTAGGGACTACTGGAAATAATGAAAAGGACGATGATCGCTTAGATTTATATGCCCGTGTTCCTGTAGCAGGAGCTAACATTTATATAGATGGCAACATTGTTTTAGATGAAAATAATGTCCCTATAGAATCGGATAGCGAAGGTAATTTTGATATTAACGTGCCTATTGGTAATCACTTCATTCGTGTTGCTAAAACTGGACATGATTTTACTTATGAAGGAAGGTTTCCAGCAGAAACAGGTACCTTTCAAGAGTTTTTTGAAGATGCCCAGGAACAAGTGGTGTTTATTGATGAAACACGTGTTACTGCTGTTGGTCGTGTAGTTGGCGGTTCGATAGAAGCTCAAAAACCTATAGGGTTTGGAGAAAACGGCTTATTTGAAGTGCCTTATTCAGCTCCAGATGGAGATACAACATTAAGAGTGAGTTCTAAAAACAATATTGGAACAGCTACTATCACTTTAGAATTACCAGGAAGTGTATCGGATGTTACAAAATTTGAGTTTCAAACCAATGAAGAATCAGGAGAATATCGTATTCAGGTAATGCCACTTAACTATGAAATTGTTGGTGGTAGTGGTTTACAAATTTCTAATGCCACTATTGGTACAAGCATAATAGCAGCAGGCACTAAGGAGACTGTTAATTTTGCAAGTATTCCTCCATTATTAACTCCCGAATTTAAATATCCAGATGATGAAATTCTTCAAGGAAACCCCTATCATTTTGAGAAAAGTTTTATTTACAGATCAACACCAGTATTAAGAGTTACAGACCAGACATCTGAAAGCGAACTTGTTTTAAAGGATGAAAATGGCATTGACCAAACCGTAAGCACAACAGGAATAAAACATCCAAACGGGTCAGGAGATGATGTGCTCATTTATCAACAGTTTTCAAATTATGAAATTGTTTTAAGTACGTTTGAACGCTATTTGAATAATGATGATCTTAATAATATTGTTGAAGATATTGTACCCATTGTAGATGGCCAACTCAGTATAACTAATAATTTGGCGATACCAGAATCAGAGCTCACAGAGACTGATCCTAATGACAATAGTATTACCAGGTACTCATTTATTGGAGGTGTACCTAATACCAATGCGCCTTTTACGCGTAATATTGATATTCAATATGTTATAGAAGGTGTGCCTTATCCAGCCGAAAATTATATTAGTGAAGGGATTATTTTAGGAGGTGCGAGAGATGGAACACAATCCATACTTTCAGAAGCACCAGAGATTCCAGATATTATTTTAAGAGATCCGCCGGGGTCAAATAGTTTCGCATCTATAGAAGCTGGAGAAAGCATTAGTTTTACCACAGACAATAGTTTTTCAAGTGGAGGAGGCGTTTCTCAAAGTGTGAAATTAATGTTGGGAGGTGATGTATCTATTGTTGCAGGACCTCCAGGAGCGGGACTTATTATAAATACCGAAGTCACCAATAGTTTAACAGGAAATATTTCAGTAGAATCCTCTTCTAAAGATGGCAATAGTATTACCAAAACCTATACATTCAATCAAACCATATCAACCAGTGATGATCCTGAATTTGTAGGAGCTGAAGGTGATTTATACATAGGGAATTCTAAAAATTATTCTAAAGGTAGTTTTGATGATTTTCAAGCAACTTTAGATCAGGTAGGTGACCCTGGTGATAATTTTGAATTAACCAATGGTAATGGTAATAAAGTGTATTTAAATAAACAAAAAGCCTTTTATCTTGGTGAAAAACCAACAAATACGTTCTTTGTGTATTCTCAAAAATTCATTATTACCGATTTAATTCCGGAATATGAAACCATTGTAGAAACCTTAAAAAATGGAGGTACGGTAACCAACGCTAAACCACAATCGTGGTATGAAAATCAAATTGATTTATGGCGCAGAATCATATTAAATAATGAACGTAGTAAATATACAGCGCTAAATGATCCTACTTTTATTGGACAAACAGCCTTAAGTGCTATTGGATCTTACACTAGTGATCTTGAAGATGAAATAAATAATGCACAAGTTGGTGGACCTTATGAAAGTTTATTGCTGGAGAAGTTAAAACTAGCGGATGAACAAAAAGCTTTGATAACATCAAAATCGCAAGATAATATCACGTTCGATTCCGGTGTTGGTGAAGTGTCCAGAAGCATAGAATCAGTAGTTGTTAATACATCAACTTTAGAGTTTGATATTAACATAGAAGAAAGTTTACAATTACAATTAGGCTTTAGTGTCAATAAATTGGGAATAGAATCTACAACCACAGGATTTGCAAGTCAGGCATTTAGTGCGTCCTTAACAGAAGAAGATACAAAGACCACCACTATTAGTTATACGTTAAAAGACAATGATCCGGCTAATGTATTAAGTGTAGATATTATCAATTTATTTGATGGTAGCGGCCCTATATTTACAACGGTAGGAGGTAGAACATCTTGTCCTTATGAAGGTGCTGAATTATCACATTATTATAATCATAGCACTTTTAATCCTAATAATTCAGTTATAGAGTTAGCAGAGGCAGATAGAGAAACATTAAGTAATGCCACAGAAAGAGCAGAAGACCCTAAAATTCTTGTTGAGGTTGCTGAAATTTTTAACATACCTGAAAGTAACAACGCAGAGTTTAAATTACTACTCTCAAATAATGCAGATGCTACAAGCGATGCCGCTAGCTTTAATTATTTTGAGCTTATTGTAGATAATACCACCAATCCTGACAATGCATTAATAAATGTAAGCCAGAATGGAACTGTAGTTTTTGTACCTTATGGTCAAACGGTAGAATATACTTTAACACTTGGTAAGTCAGTATCAGATGTTAATGATTATGAAGACATACGGGTTATTTTACAATCGCAATGCGATCCAGTAAATGTTTTTGATGATGTATTGATTTCTGCGCATTTTGTACCATCCTGTTCTCGAGTAGCCGTTAAAGCACCATTGGATAATTGGGTGTATAATACTAGCAGTTCAACAAGTCCGCTAACGATTAATCTATCAGAATACAATCAAGCCTTTGATAATTTTGAAAAGATAGATTTAGAATACCGTTTAGCCACAGCTCCAAATTGGACGCGATTACATACCTATTACAATACCCAAACATCTTATGATGAAGCGGTTGGTAATAGTGAAACAGAAATTTCATTAATTACAGATGCCGAAGTTATATTCCCATTTGATATTGCAGGCTTGCAATTACAAGATGGCGATTACGAGATTAGAGCGCGAAGTACCTGTTCCAATGGCACAGAGTTTATAGCAGATGTTATTTCCGGTAGCGTAGATTTAAAATCACCACAACAATTCGGCACTCCATTACCAACAGATGGTATTTTAGGTGCGGGAGAAGATTTACGTGTTAGTTTTAACGAAAACATCTTCTACAACAGTGCAGTAAGTACCATTGAAATAAAAGGAGAAACCAATCAATTACCTATAGACCATAGTGTGTCCTTACGTTTTGAAGGTGCTAATAACACCGCGACTATTGAAAGCCCAAGATTAGTATCTGGAGATCTTTCTGTAGAATTCTGGATGAATAACGTCACAACCGCATCAACGGCTACTATTATAAGTCAGCAAAACGGATTAAACATTCGCTTAGAGAATGGTAATATGATTGCAACCCTTGGTGGTATTACAACAACGAATGGAGCTATAGCTTCAGATGGATTGTTTCACCATTATACTATTACGCACGATAATGCTACGGGAAGCATAAGTATATATGAAGACGATAGAGATATAGGTGGTGGTACAGGAACGGCTAATGCCCAATTTACAAATAACAATTCTTTAGTTATTGGTGGAAATACCTTTATAGGAAACATTCACGACCTGCGATTATGGACAAAACCATTGAGTTTAAGTGAAGCCTATGCCAATATCTATACGAAGTTATTAGGAAGCGAAGCAAATTTAGTTGGTTATTGGCCAATGAATGAAGGACGTGGGACTATTGCAAACGATTTAGCACGATTTAAACACGCTGCAGTTACCGCAGATTGGGACATTAAACCCAAAGGGACCTCTTATGAGTTCGCCAACGGGCAGTATCAGGAGTTAGACAACGTTGGTTTTGTACAATTAACCAATGAGATGGATGCTACCATATCTTTTTGGATAAAAACAGGAACAGCCCAAGAAGCGACCATATTCTCTAACGGACGCGGAAATGGAGAAGATCCAATACAATCTGTTGGACTATCTAACAAATGGGCTATTAATATGAATAGTTCCGGAGCTTTATCCTTTGCAAGTGAAGGTAATAGCTATGTGTTAACAGCAGCAAGTGTAGCCGATAATAATTGGCATCATATTACCTTGTTATTTAACAGAAATGGCTCTTTAAGAACCTATGTAGATGCAGAACAAGTATCAACTAACCCTATTACAGATATAGGAGGTTTTTCAGGAAACCAAGCCTGGTTAGGAGCCAGAGGGTTTAAAGATCAAGCAGGTATTGAAACTGTAGACAGACCATTTACTGGTAAAATTGATGAGTTTAGGTTATGGAATACCTTGCGTAATGTAGACCAAATATCTAGAGACCGTTTTAACGAAATGGATGTGGAAAGCATTGGGCTATTATTATACGCTCGTATGAATACACCTGACCCTGCAACAGCTAATGGACCGCGATATTATCATGCCTTTAGCAATCAAAGTGTCATACCATCAAATGCCGTATTAACTGTAGGAGCTGTGAATTATTCTGATGATGTTCCAGCTATTAAACCTGAGCGTAAGCTTATCAAATTCCAGGTGAATCATGTCATTAATGAAGATGATATGATATTGGAGCCTGTTATTTCAGATTGGGCAGCTTTAGAAGGTCAGATACTCGATATTACCGTACACAGAATGTTTGACGCATCAAACAACCAACAGCAATCGCCAATTACCTGGACAGCATTTGTTCAGAAAAACGAAATGAGTTGGTTTGTTGATGGCTTTAATGATGTGGTTGATATCGTTAAAACAGGCAACGAATCGCCTTCATTCGAAATTACTATTATTAATAAAGGTGGTTTAGTACAACCTTATAATATTTCTGGAATACCAAACTGGTTATCTTTAAGTAGTACATCAGGCAGTTTAGCACCAGATAGTAAGGTCACAATTACAGCTACTGTTGATGCAGGTTTATCTGCTGGAGACTATTTAGAAAACTTGTATTTGCAAACCGATTTTGGTTTGGATGAAAAACTGCAATTAGAAGTTAGAGTACTTGCCGAAGAACCAGAATGGACGGTAAATCCTAACGATTTTGATTTTAGTATGAATATAGTAGGACGTATTAGTATTGATGGGGTGTTCTCTGATGATTTATACGATAAAGTTGCTGCTTTTTCTAATGGCGAGTTAAGAGGTATTGCTAATGTGGTTTATGATGAGTCATATCAGGAGTATTTTGTATTCCTAACTATTTATAGTAATGTGGTTTCAGGAGATGCTATTAATTTTAGTATTTGGGATGCCTCAAAAGGGCAAATCATTCAGGCAACTATTGATACTAATGCATCAGTAACCTTTACCGAAAATAGTGTATTAGGTACACTAAGTAATCCATCGCTTTTTGAAAATACAAGTACTGTAGAACAAGAAATAGACTTGAATCAAGGTTGGACCTGGGTATCGTTTAATGTAAATGACGTGAATTTCTCAGATTTAAATGTGTTAACATCGGGCATGAACTTAGAAACTTCAGATCGCATATTGAGTCATTCTCCAACCCAATTAGAAACGTATTTTAAAGACTCAAATAACATAGTTAATAGTTCATGGAGTGGTGCCATTAGTGCAAACTCAGGATTGTCAACTAATTATATGTATAAAATGAAGTTCGCTTACGGACAACAACTAAGAGTGAAAGGAGAGCAAGTTCATATAAGCAATTGGAGTTTCCCAATTCAACAAAATTGGAACTGGTTACCTTATCCTTTAGCTAAGAATGTATCTGTAAATGAAGCCTTATCTACCTTTGATGCTACTGATGGTGATATCATTAAGTCGCAGAACCTATTTGCTATCTATGATCCTATAAACGGATGGAGCGGTACGTTAAGTTATATGGAAACAGGTAAAGGGTATATGGTGAAGTCTGATAAAACACAAACCTTTAAATATGCGAATATCTTTGGGAAATCATCAAACATTAAAACGGATAAAACCAATACGAGCTATGAGCATAAAGCCATAACACCAGAATTTGCAAAATATTCAGAGAATATGAATGCTGTGGTTTTACTACCAGAGGGTTATAATGATCTATTTGCATATGATGACCAAGGTCTGTTAAAAGGAAGCGCAAGTAATCAAATGGTCGGTGATAAAGTACTAAGTTTTATTACCATTTATGGTGATCAACCAGAAGCATTAAGATTTTATATAGGAAATGGTCATGGTGAAAAGCCAACACAAAAAACAATTACGTTTAAAAGTAATATGGTATTGGGTACTGTGGCAGATCCTGTAGTATTGGAATCTGATATTTTAGAAGGAGTAAGCGTGTATCCTAATCCGTTTAAAAATGACTTGATATTGCAACTTAATTCAATTGAAGAAGGCAATTTAGAGCTTAAAGTATTCAATGTAGTAGGTCAACTAGTACATACAGAAATACGCAAAACAAATAAAGGTCAAAATATTGTAAAGTTAACTCCGGAGATTAGTAATGGCGTTTACTTTTTAAAGTTGAGCTTTAATGCAATAAGTAAAACTTATAGAATCATTAAAAACTAAAAGTCATGAAACGTGCAATAATAAATATAATAGGCTTTTTTATAGGATTAGCAGTTTACGGACAAGAACCAACATGGTCTGTAAATGAAAACAACTTTGAATATACCATGTCATTTGTAGCTTTTTTAAATGTAGATGGTGTCACTTTAGTAAGTACTAATGATAAAGTAGCTGCATTTGTAGGTACAGAGTGTAGAGGCGTTGCCAACTTAATTTATGTATCTAGTAAAGATCGATATTATGCTTACTTTAATGTGTTTTCTAACGCGAATGATGAAGTATTGACATTTAAGATATACAATTCAACAACTGATGCCATAATAGATATTGATAAAACGGTAAATTTTGAAATTAATGGACTTTATGGAGATCTAGGTCAGGCGTTTAGTTTTGCAAGTCCGGCATTAAGTAGCGAAGCTGAATTATTAAGTTTTGATTTCAAAGACGTTACTATTACTAATAGAAGTATTAATGGTGATAAAATGACCTTATTTGTTGATAATGGGCTTAATGTATCTGCTTTAGTCACCATTTTTGAATTAAGTGCTGGTGCACAATTACATTATAATGGTGTAGAGTTGGTTTCCAATACCAGTATTTTAGATTTTACAAAACCAGTTTTAGTTGAGGTTTTATCAGAAGATGAATCTACACGAAATTCATGGGAAATTATAGTACAGTATAATGCTGTAATTGGCAATTTAACGTTCTATAAAAAAGATGCCGTTTGTTACAGTGGTGGTGCCATAAAGGTGTTATCTAGTGAAAATGGAAGTGAAATCGTTTTGTTTAAAGATCAGGAAATACAAGCAAGCCAAACGATTAATAATGGTGAAGTTATTTTTAACAGCCTACAAGCAGGAGATTATATAGTGCGTGTTAACGGGTTTGAAAAACCTATTAGTATTAATTTAAAAGAATAGAAACATGAAAATTAAATATTATATCTCAACGATGTTCTTGTTTTTTGTTTTAGGATGCTCAAAAAATAGCGTCGATGTTTTACCACCTGTTGATGTTGAAACTTTTGACCCTGTAGAAATTGAATTTGTTCATGATGATGGAACAAGCATTTTAGCAGGGGAATGTATTTCGCCTGATGCAGTCTATGCTATTCAAATTAAAACAACAAAGAACAGTAATGGTACAACAAAGGTATCTAAGATAGAATACACTATAAATGGTGTTTTGTATAGCATGTCTTTTTCTGAGGCTGGAACCAAAAGAAATCCTGTTATATTAGTAGATGGAAGAAATTTTGCAGAATTAACATCAACTGGAGAATCAACAGAAATAAGTTATATTGAACAAGGCGATTTTGAGTTGGTTAATAATTAATATCTGGAAAATACCCTAGTTGAATAGGGTATACTTAAAGTATATTTTTGAAAGATGTTTGCACTAAAAGCAAGCATCTTTTTTTCTTATTCATTTTTTTAGTTAAGTAGTACTAATAGAAGAACCTTCTTTATCACTTTCTATTCTGGCTATAGCGCCTTCGCTACCATAACCACCTCAATAATTTTTTTGGTATAGATTTTTGATTTTTAGATAACTAAAATGATTAAGAATTATATAAGATTAAAATGAGGATGATAAACGATAAGTATTGAAATTGAATAATTTGTAGTATATTGTATACACAACAATTGTGTATAGCTAAGAATATGAATAATTACTTAAAAAGTATAGCGCTACTAGTTTTTTCGTTAAGTTTCATATTACATGCACAAGTCTTACCACCTATACAAGGGTATTCTCCTGAGATTTATAAAGCAGATAATCAAAATTGGGATATTGAGCAAACTCCAAATAATTACATATACGCAGCTAATAATAAAGGACTACTAGAATTCAATGGCGAAAAGTGGAAATTGTACGATTCGCCAAATGGGAAAATACGTTCAGTTAAGCTAATAGATACTCTTTTATATACAGGTTCATACAGAGAATTTGGTTTTTGGGAAAAAGATGACTATGGTAAGTTAATTTACACTTCGCTTTCTAAAGAAAATAACATAGCGTTTTTAGAAGATGAAGAGATATGGAGCATTATCGATTTAGATGATTGGATACTTTTTCAATCATTAAACAGAATCTATATTTTCAATAAAAAAGAGAAATCATTTAAAATAATAGATTCTGAATCTATCATACACAAAATCTTTAAAGTTGATAATACCATTTATTTTCAAAAAATAAATAAGGGTCTTTTTAAAATTGAAGGAGGCAAAGCACAACTTGTTAGTGATTATGAATTATTCAAGGAAAATTATCTTGTAAACCTGTTTAGCTTCAATGACGAATTATTGGTTGAAACAGAGGAGAAAGGGTTTTACATTTTAGATAAAAATGATGAAATACTAGATTGGAATATTCCTGATAAAGCTAAAATAGCAACCCTTAGTGTTTATAGAAGTAAAAGGCTTAAAGATGGTAGTTTTATGCTGGGAACAAGATCTAATGGCGTTTTTCATTTAAATAAAAATGGTGTTTTAGATTATTCTATTAATTTTTCTAATGGTTTGTTGAGTAATTCTATTCACGATATTTTTGAAGATGCTGAAAACAACATATGGCTGGCTTTAGAAAATGGTCTAAACTGTATAAATGTAACATCTCCTTTTTCAATTTATCACGATAAAGAAGGTAAAATAGGTACTACTTATGCGTCTATTATCCATCAAAATCTTTTGTATTTAGGCACAAATCAAGGATTGTTTTACAGAAAGTTAGATGATATTAATGCACCATTTCAATTTGTTGAAGGTACTGAAGGACCTGTTTGGTGTTTAGTTATTTACAAAAACACGCTGTTTTGTGGACACAACCTTGGAACTTTTATAATAGATAACAAAAAAATTAAAAGCAAAATAGATGTCCATGGAACATGGAATCTTATACCAGTTCCTAACAATGAAAATTTGTTATTAAAAGGTAATTATGATGGTTTAAGTGTTATAGAGTATAAGAATAACCAATGGCAATTAAGAAATAAAATTAAGGGGTTTAATACTTCCAGCAAGTTTTTTGAATTGCAGGGCAATGATATTTTTATGAGTCATGAATATAAAGGAGTTTTTAAATTAAGAGTAAATGAAGATCTTTCAAAAGTTCTTCAGGTAACAAAAGAACCTTCAGTAAAAAAAGGTATTTATGCTAGTCTCATAAAATACAATAACAAAATTATTTATACCTACAAAGAAGGTGTTTTTGTTTATAATAATGATTTACAAAAATTTCAGAAAGACAGTCTTATAAGTCATTTGTTTCAAAAGGATGCTTTTACGTCTGGTAAATTAATATCAGATACTAAAAACAATATGTTATGGGGCTTTTCTAAAAACAAGTTAAATTATGTTACCCCAGGAAAACTTAGTGATAAACCAGAGATTGTAAGTATACCTTTTTCAGAATTTCTTCCACATGGATTGGCTGGTTCAGAGAATATTTCACATTTACACGATCAAAATTATTTAATAGGAACTTCAGACGGTTACGTAGTTTTAGATGTAGCTAAAATTAAAACAGAGCGCTATAAAGTATCTATTAATTCAATAAAAGTAGCTAATCAAGACAATGAAGAAATTCATTATGTGAAAAATTTAGAATACCATGAGTTTAAAAATAAGCTTAATAACCTTGAGTGTAATTTTAGCGTACCAGAGTTTAACAAATATTTAGATACCGAATATCAATACAAGTTAAAAGGATTTTATCCAAATTGGAGTAATTGGTCTTCCTCTTCCTCCGTTTTATTTAAAAACTTACCATTTGGAGACTATGAACTTAATGTTAGAGCTAAGGTAGGTAATACTATTTCAGAAAATATAGAAAGCTATAGTTTTACTATTGAAAGGCCATGGTTTCTTTCAAAATTAATGATAGCTACATACATACTTTTTGTTTTGTTATTTTCTTTAATGATGCATACTATTTATAAGCGTTACTATAAAAGGCAGAGAGAAAATCTAATGCGAAAAACTGAAAGAGAGTTAGAGCTTAAAGAACTAGAAAATAAGCAACAATTAATGCGCTTTAGAAACGAACAATTGCGACAAGATATAGATAACAAAAGTAGAGAGTTAGGGATATCTACAATGAATTTAATTAAGAAAAATGAGATTTTAGGGAGACTAAAAACAGAATTACAAGACATAAAAGATATAAGCCAATTAAAACGTGTTATTAATGGTATTGACAAAAACCTTAATAATAATGATGATTGGAATTTATTTGAAGAAGCCTTTAATAATGCAGATAAAGACTTTTTAAAGAAAGTAAAAAGGATGCATCCAGAATTGACTACTAATGACTTGAGATTGTGTACTTATTTGCGTTTAAATTTATCTTCAAAAGAAATTGCCCCGCTATTAAATATTTCTCCAAGAAGTGTTGAGGTGAAACGCTATAGACTACGTAAAAAACTAAAATTAGCTCACGAAGCTAGCCTTTCAGATTATATTTTAGAGATATAATTACCTCAACATAGCAATAAGTCACCTATACAATACCACAACATGAGTGTTTTTAACTAATTTTTTAATCAAAAAAATCAGTTAACGAAAAAACCGCTCAAACATCTTATTTTTTAGGTTTTTGATAAAAAAACAGTTATTTTTTTATGATGTATGTTTTTTGTTGCGGTAAAAAATGCCGTTTTAACAATTTTACCAAGTAAGTTTACACTACCAATTCTTACGTGAGTTAATTACCTCTAGACAAAGTATTACTAAGTACAGTAATAATAAAACTAAACTAATACACATATTTAATTATGAATGTAATGAAAAAACACTTTCTCAAATTAACCTTTTTTCTATGCTCATTCGCTCTATTTGCACAAACAGATAAGGTGCAAATAGTAAGTAATGATGATGGGCATAAACTGGTTGTAAATGGAAAAAACTTCATGATGAACGGTATGAATTGGGATTACATCCCAATTGGAACAAATACCGTGAATGCTAATTTTTGGAAAAAATCTGATGATGTTATTAAGGCAGGATTAGACACAGAAATGTCCTTACTAAGAAACATGAATGTTAATGTTATAAGGCAATACACAGGTGTGCCAGCTAAATGGATTAAGTATATCTACGAAAATTACGGAATCTATACCATGTTAAATCACTCCTTTGGTAGATATGGTTTAACATTAAAGGGAGTTTGGACACCAGTAACGATTTATGATGATCCGTATACCGAAGAATATTTATTGAATGAGGTTAAGACATTAGTCTCAGAATATAAAAATACACCAGGACTATTACTGTATCTCTTAGGAAATGAAAATAACTATGGTTTATTCTGGGCAGGTGCAGAAACAGAAGATTTTCCAGATGATGAAGGGAGAATAAACTTTATTGGGGAAAGCCGAGGAAGACCTATGTATAAACTAATGAATAAGGCGGCAAAGATTATGAAAGGTATTGATGATTCACATCCAGTAGCTATTTGTAATGGAGATGTCTTATTCATTGATATTGTAGCAGACGAATGTAAAGATGTTGATATATATGGAGTTAACTCTTATAGAGGGCCATCTTTCACAGATATGTTTGATGTTGTAAAAAAGAAATTGGATAAACCTATAATGTTTACTGAGTTTGGGGCAGATGCATACAATGCAATAGAGAATAAAGAAGATCAAAAATCTCAAGCCTATTACATGGTAGAGAATTGGCGAGAAATTTATGCAAATGCTGCAGGTTTAGGAAAAGCTGAAAACTCAATAGGAGGGTTTACATTTCAGTTCAGTGACGGATGGTGGAAATATGGTTTTGATAAAAGAGAAAATGCAGATGTACATGATAATAATGCCTCATGGGCCAATGGGGGATATGCTATAGATTTAGCACCTGGTGAAAATAATATGAATGAAGAATGGTTTGGTATTTGTGCCAAAGGCCCAACTAGTGCTAGAGGATTGTATGATTTATATCCACGTGCTGCGTATTATGCTTTAAAAGAAGCACACCAATTAAACCCTTACGGAGAAGATGTAAACGCAGGTTTCCTTCAAAATTATTTTAATAGTATCAACTTAATGGATGCTGTATTAAGAGCTCGTGGTGATAAAGCTGCTCTTGATGCTAAAGATAGAGGCAAAATTAAATTAAGCAGATTAAGAGCTGAGTTTACCACATTTAGTACTGGAGGTTCTTTAATAACAACCCCAGATACTGCAAATCCAGATGAACAAGCATTCCCAAATCAGTTAGGGTTTGATCACATGCAATCTTATTACGTTGGTGTAGAAGGTAAACCTGCTTCAAATATGAAGGCTGAAGTTAATTTAAACATACTGGGAAATGTTGCACAAAACCCTATAAATGAGATTTTTTATGAAAATGTTGGAAGACCAATAACTGTTCGAAATGCTCAGGGAGAAGACGTTATTATTACAGATAATAACAGATTACGGGTGTACAATGCTGAATTTGAATGGAATACTAAAGTAGCAGATGTTAGAGGATTCTATAGAACTGGTCATTACCACTGGGGATATGAAGGCGATTTCTTTGGTTTATATCCAGAAGCTAATTACGGGCCTAACCTAGACATATATAATGGAGAAATTCTAGGGGTAGAGGTAGATGGTAAAAAAGCCTTAAAAGGACTGAAAGCAGCTTTTGGGCCGCAATTATGGTGGGGTGCAAATCCAACAGTATTATTAAAATACAGAACTCATTTTAAGCATTGGGACATTACGGGTATTTATCATAGAGATTTAGATACGAGCTTAGAATTTGATGATAATGGACTACGATTTTTAAATGCTAATCAGGTACGAAGTGGTGTAATCCCCCCTTGGCCAACAGAAAGAGCTACCATAGCCTTAGAACGTGAGTTTGGCAAGTTTGGTATTTCTTTAGGAGGTATCTGGGGAGGCAGTCCTTTAAATGGTAGCTCATTCCAAGATGTAACTGGAGGTCCAGGAAACTATGTGGTATATGAAGATAAAATAAACTCAGATGATAACTGGGGTGGAAAAGTAAAGCTCATGTATGAAGGTGGCGCATTTAATTTCTATGCTCAAGCAGCATATATGGGATTAGTGGCCTCTGGAGGCGCAGATGCAACAAGAACTTTTACAGGATGGAAACTTAAAGATTCAGGAAGTGGTAACCAAACCAACATTCTAACAGGTTTTACAGTTTCAACAGGGAAATGGCAAATTGCTCCTAACTTTTTATGGCAAAAACCATTGGTAGACCCTATGCCAAATGATGTGAATGCACCTGGTAGATTAAGAAATTTTATAGATGATCCATTTGCAGTAAGAGGTAATAGAGAAACAACAGCAGGAGAGTTATTACTAACCTATGATCCTACACCAGGTTCTTGGTTTTACGAATGGGATAATGACCGAGCAGAAGATGCGAAATTTGCATTCAATTTAGGGTTTGTTTACAAACATCACCCTACGGCTCAAGATGCTCACATTGGGTTTTTAGCCAACCGTACATTTTTTGCCTTTCCTAATTCAGCGCCAGCACAAGATTTATGGGAGATTAATTCTCGCGTAGTATCTAAAGTGCATCGAGATTTGGGTATTATAGGAACCTTTTACGGAGGTAATGGTCAAGCCAATGGAGATAGTGATAGAACTATTGAACGTTTTGGTGCAGATATAAAAATGATATACAGAAAATGGAAAGTTGAATTAGGGTTTAAAGTAAACGATTGGGGACCATTTGATTACCATCGAGATTTCAACTTAACATTCCCTGTTCAAAACATGATAGATATTTCTACATCATTAGGAAAACCAGACTGGTTTATCCTTCCTGATACTAAAATAGGAATTAGAGGTACTTGGCGTTCATTAGACCAATTTTCACCAAGATATTCACCTAATGCAGTGCCCCCAAATACATTTCCCGCAGTACCTACAGTGAGTCCTGTTGGATTTGGTAACGGAAGCGAATGGGAGATTAGAACGTATGTACACATCAATATTGGCAAATAAAATTAAGAATAAGATGAAAAATATAATATTCACATATAGAAAAATGACCTTTCTTTTAGGGCTCATCTTTACAATAACAGTAAGTTGTGAAAGAGAACTTTCAGATGAAGCAGTATTTGCATCATTTCCAGCAACAGCTGAGATATTTACAGATACACCTGTAGGATTGGGAACTAACTTTTATTTCCCATACAACGGATCAAAAGCAACAGCTTGGACTGTAGATAATCAGGTAAGTTATGAAGGTAATGCCTCTATGAGATTTGATGTGCCAAATGCAAATGATCCAGATGGTAATTTTGCAGGAGCTATTTTTAGAATTGATGGCGATGGTTCAGGTAGAGATTTATCAGGTTATGATGCATTGACATTTTGGGCAAAAGCCTCTCAAGCTGTAACCATAGGAGAAGTAGGCTTTGGAGAAGATTTTGGTGAAAACAAATTTGTGACTACTAGAACTAATCTAGATTTAACTACAAATTGGGTAAAATATGTAGTCCCAATCCCTGATGCTTCTAAACTAATTCAAGAAAGAGGGCTATTAAGGTATGCAGCAGGAGGTATTGGCTCTTTAGGAGCGGAAGTTGGATATACTTTTTGGATGGATGAGGTTAAGTTTGAAAAATTAGGAACCGTGGCACAACCACAACCTGTTATTTTGAACGGACAAGATTTAGAACAACAGTCTTTTAATGGAAGTCAAATTGATTTAGCAGCTAGCGGATTAACCCAAACCTTCAATGTGAATGGAAGAAATATATCGGTAAATACTACACCAGCTTTCTTTGAATTTACATCTTCAAACCCAAGTATAGCTTCAGTTAATGAAAACGGATTAATTACTATACTAGGTGAAGGTACAGCATCTGTTACAGCATCTTTAAATGGTGTTTTAGCCCAGGGATCTTTAGAAGTAACATCAAGTGGAGATTTAGCAGAATCTCCAGTGCCAACAAGACCAGCAGAAAATGTAAAATCTATATTTAGTGATGCCTATACAGACGTAACAGAAAGTAATTTTAATCCTGGTTTTGGCGGATCATCAACACAAACTGCACAAGCCAATTTAAATGGTAATAGCGTTCAAATATATACCAATAACAACTTTACAGGAATCATTTTTAATAATACAGTTGATGCCTCTGCACTATCTCATCTTCATGTAGATGTTTATACACAACAAGCAAGTACAAGTTTTGAAATACAAATAAGAGATATTGGCGCTAATGGAGAAATAGAAACAAATGTTTTTACAGGCTTTCCTGATGGAGATGATAAAGATTTCAGGTTTACAGTGTCTGGTTTAACAGCAGGAGCTTGGACATCTGTTGAGATTCCTTTAAGTGGAGACATAGCAGCACAAAAGAACAATTTAGGAGCTTTGATATTAGTGGGTGGACCAGATTTTATACTAGATAATATATACTTCTACTCAGAATAGATAGACAACATAAATTAAAAAATAAACTAAGATGAATAATAAGTATACATATAAAATAGGGATGCAAATTATGGTATTTGTATTCTGTATAGCGTCCTTTTTTGCTATATCTGGCTGCGCAACAGATGATAATCAAACCGTGGCTACATTTACAGAACTGGTCATGGCTGACGAGTTTAGTGTAGATGGAACTATCGATTCGTCAATTTGGGGATTTGATATTGGAACAGGAGAAAATGGTTGGGGAAACAATGAACTGCAATACTACACAGACCGCCCTGAGAATGTTACTGTTCAAAATGGTGTACTCATCATTACAGCTAAAGAAGAACAATTTAATGGAGCATCATATACGTCTGCAAGACTCTTAACTAGAGGTAAATTCGAACAAACCTATGGTCGTTTTGAAGCTAGGATAAGATTGCCTTATGGAAAAGGTATATGGCCAGCATTTTGGCTTCTAGGAGATGATTCTAACGGTTCAGAAATATGGCCAGATATTGGTGAAATAGATATTATGGAATATGTAGGAGACCAACCTTCTAGAATGTTTGGGACAGTACATGGTCCTGGATATTCTGGTGGAGAATCTATTAGTAAAGGCTATGTATTAGAGAATGACAGATTTGATACAGGATTCCACATTTTTGGAATAGAATGGGGTCCAGATTATATAAACTATTATGTAGATGATGTACTGTACAATCAAATAACCCCAGATGATGTGCCAGGTGAATGGGTATTTAACCGAGGGCCTTTCTACATTATTTTAAATGTGGCTGTTGGAGGAGCTTTACCAGGATCACCAAATGCAGAAACAGTATTTCCGCAAACAATGCTTGTAGATTATGTACGAGTATATAAAACAAACAACTAATTCAAAATAAAGAAGCATGAAAACATTTGTTAAAATAATTAAACATATTTCAATACTATTCATGGCACTAGTATTAGTAGGCTGTGAAGATGATGATGCTGTATTGCCTAAAGTAGAAGCTGGTTATACCTATACCGTTAATATAGATACTGGCGTAGTTACTTTCATTAATATATCAGAAAATGGTAATACTTATGAATGGAATTTTGGAGATGGAGAAACATCAACCTTAATTAACCCGGTAAAAGCTTATGAAAATGGTACTTATACTGTTACTCTAAATGCAATGAATGTAGCAGGTGCGTCAGATACTTTTGAAGACCAAATAACCATTTTAATACCAGAAATAGCAACAATACCTATTTCTTTTGATGGAGAAAATACACAATATAATGCCTCTACATTTGGAGGTGCAGCATTTGCTGTAGTAGATAACCCTGATCCATCCGGAGCTAATGCCAATGCTTCAAAAGTTGGAGAAATAACCAATATTGGTGCAGAATGGGAAGGTTTTTTTATTGATTTAGGTGCGCCTTTAAATTTATCAACATTAAAGACTTTAAAAGTGTTGTTCTGGTCTGATAAAGCAGTAAATATATTACTGAAGTTAGAAGAAGGAACAGATGCAGAAATAGAAACTACAGCTAGTCATGGTGGTACTGGTTGGGAAGCACTGTATTTTACGTTTGATAGTGCTGCAAGCTATAACAGATTTACCATGTTTGTTGATGGACCAGGTACAACTTCAGGAAAGTTTTACATAGATGATATTTCGCAAATTGATTCTGCTGATATTCCTTGTACGCAAACTAGCTTAGAACTACCAATAGATTTTGAATGTAATGGTATAGATTATGCAACAAAAATAGTTGGAAATGTATCTTTTGAAGTAGTTGATAACCCTGAGTTATCTGGAATTAATTCAGAAGAAAGCAACGTTGGGAAAATTACTAATGTAGGTGCTAATTGGGAAAATGCATTCTTCAATTTAGATACAGCTATAGACTTTTCAGAAAATAATGCTGTAAAACTCAAGTTATTCTCAGATCAAGCTCTACCAATTAAACTAAAGTTTGAAGATGGTACAGAAGATCCTATAGAAGCTGATGTGAATCATACAGGTTCAGGATGGGAAGAGTTAACATTTAATTATACGTCTACAGCATCTTATAATGACATGATCATATTTGTAGATGGACCAGGTACTGCAGCAGGAACTTTTTATATAGATGATATTGAGCAGGTGACTGGAGAAGCTTGTGAAGCTGAAACCATGCAATCGCTTTCTGCAGCAGATTTCAACGTAACATTTATGGCAGATCCAACAGCAAGTATTATTGAAGATGGAGGCGACTTTGAGTGGGTTGATAATCCAGATTTCAGCAATGATGTAAATGCATCTTGTAAAGTGGGGAAAATTACAAAATTAGGAAACAATCCGTGGGATAATAATCAAATAGACTTAGATGCTAAGTTAGATTTCAATGCAAACACAGGATTAAAAATTAAAGTATGGTCTGCAAGGGCAAATACTGAAGTGAGAATAAAATTAGAAGAGATAGGTAATGCAGGAAATAATGTTGAAAAATTCTTAACAACCTCTGTCACTAGTGGTTGGGAAGAACTATCATTCCCTTTTGATGCGGCAGATAGTGGGAAATTTGACAAGATTGTTATTTTCTTTGATTTAAATGCAGAGAACACAGACACCTATTACTTTGATGATTTCATGTTATATGGTTCAGGTAGTGGCTCAGGAGGAAGTTCTAGTGAAGAAGTAATATTAAATTTTGAAAACAATTTAGCAGGCATTACTACTTCAGAATTTGAAACAGGAGGAGGATTAATTGCAAATCCTGTTTCTGGAGGAATAAACACAAGTGCTAATGTGTATGAAGCATCATTTAACAATGCTAACCAGTGGTGGGGCGGTATAGGATTTGTCTTTGATAGCGGTTTAGATGAAACAACTACTGTTTATAAAGCAAAATTCTATTCTACTGTAGCGCCAACTAATGTATTATTTCAAATAGAAGTAGATGGAACAAATGCTCCTGTTGGTGCAGTACAAGAAATTTCTACTGCCAATGAGTGGGTAGAACTAACATTTACATTAGCAAACATTCCAAGTGGAGTAAACAGAGTATTAGTTCGTCCTGATGTAGGAGATCAAACAGGTACTAAGCCAAACACTGGTTCTCTTTATATAGATGATATAACCAAAGTTACTGATGGAGGTGGCTCTGGTGGCGGAGGCGGTACCGGCGGATCAGGCGACGGCGGTTGTACAGGAGAAGTAGTGGCAGCAACCAGTCTTCCAATGGATTTTGAAGGATGTGAATCTTTTATTTCAACATTTACTGACGGTGGAAGTATTACAACAGAATTGGCTGAAAACCCATCAAAATCAGGCATAAACACTTCAGATAATGTAATGAAGGTTGTGAAAGCGAATGGTACAAACAGATGGGCAGGATTACAGAATAAATTTGAGAGTAGCTTAGATGTAACTAAAACATTCAAATTCAAAATTTATTCTTCAAAAGCGAATACTGTTTTCAAGTTTGAAGTAAATAACGACCCGCAATCTCCAGATTCAGGAAACCCACCACCACAATATAGAACTGTAACAGAAGCTAATACCTGGACAGAAGTAGAGGTGGTGTTTACAGGAGTACCAGGAAATAATACAGGAGTTAATCAATTAGTTATAAAGCCCGATAACCCAGAAAATACGGATGGAGAACTTACAAGTTCTGAAGAGACGTATTACTTTGATGATATTAGATTAGAATAATATCACTAAAAACAACCAATTAATTATTGTAAAGGCTAGCATTTTAACTGGCTAGCCTTTATTCTCAAATTTTAATGAACCTAAGTTGAAAATGATAGAAACTACTTTTAAAGACGAGTCAAAAGTTTCAAAAGATATGAGTACTATAAACGGAGAATTAGTAACTTTTAACAACGAGACTTATTATAAGATTTCGAACAGCGATAAAATGCGTCCATTTTTTATGAGCATTGTTAGTGATTCTAATCACTGGATGTTTATTTCTAGTAATGGAGGTGTAACAGCTGGACGTAAAAATGCTGAATTTTCACTATTTCCATATTATACAGATGATAAGATTACGGAAATGGCTGAAATTACTGGTAGCAAAGCAATTTTTCGAATTAATAAAAATGGAAAAACGCAATTTTGGGAACCATTTTCTATTCGTCAAACAGGTTTATATAAAACACAAACAAACCTTTATAAAAATATCTACGGTAATAAAATTGTATTTGAAGAGCATAACTTAGATTTAGGTTTAACATTTCAATACGAATGGAATTCTAGTAATCAGTTTGGATTCGTAAAAAAATCTACTTTAATCAATAATACTAGTGAAACTATTAATGTTTCAATATTAGATGGTTTACAAAATATTTTGCCTGCTGGTGTTACATCAGATTTACAAAATAGCAGAAGTAACCTTGTAGATGCATACAAAAAAAGTGAATTACAGAAAGAAATTGGGTTAGGAATATATGCGTTAAGTGCTGTTATAGTTGATAAGGCTGAACCAAGCGAAGCATTAAAAGCCAATAGTGTTTGGGCTACAGGATTAGAAAATCCAACCTATTTAATTTCGTCGTTTCAATTAGATAGTTTCAGAAGAGGAGAGGCAATTCATCAAGAAGTTGATATGAAAGCTGAAAAAGGTGCTTATTTTATAGCTTCAGATATTAGTTTATATCCTTCCGAAGAAAAAAAATGGCTATTTGTTGCCAATGTGAATCAATCTATATCTGATATTGTTCAAGTTGGAGATATCATTAAAAATCAAAACAATTTACAGGATTTAGTTCAAAAAGACATTGATCTTGGTACAGAACGCCTAATTAATTTAGTTACAGTATCTGATGGTATACAACTTACAGAAGATCCATTAACAAACACAAGACACTTCTCAAATACTCTTTTTAACATCATGAGAGGTGGCATTTTTGATGATGGGTATACCATTGAAAAGAAGGACTTTATAAACTACATAAAAAAAGCTAACAAAGAGGTCTTTAAAGAAAAATACACACTTTTAAAAACGTTTAATGATTTATTCACGTTAGAAGATATTCAAAAGGTAGCAGAGAAAGATGAAAACAAAGATTTTAAACGTTTGTGTTTTGAATACTTACCTCTAAAATTTAGTAGAAGACATGGAGATCCTAGTAGACCTTGGAACAAATTTTCTATTAATACAAGAAATGAAATAGATGGCTCTAAAATTTTGGATTATGAGGGTAACTGGCGAGATATTTTTCAAAACTGGGAAGCTTTAGCTCACTCTTATCCTGAGTTTATTGAAGGGATGATTCATAAATTTTTAAACGCTACAACTTTTGATGGTTATAATCCTTACAGAGTTACAAAAGATGGTTTTGATTGGGAAGTAATTGAAGAACATGACCCATGGTCTTATATTGGATATTGGGGAGATCATCAAATTATTTATTTGTTGAAATTCCTTGAATTTATTGAAAATCATTATCCAGGCAGTTTAGAAAGACGTTTTAATCAAGACGTATTTGTTTACGCCAATGTGCCTTATAAGATAAAGAGTTATGAGAATACTTTAAAAAATCCAAAAGATACAATCGATTTTGATTATAAATTAGATCAGACCATAAATGAAAGAAGAGATATTCTGGGTGCAGATGGGGCATTATTAGTTGATTCAAAATCGAATATTTATAGAGTTAATCTAATAGAAAAACTATTAGCCACATTACTTGCTAAAATTTCAAACTTCATTCCAGAAGGAGGTATTTGGTTAAATACCCAACGTCCTGAATGGAACGATGCCAACAATGCATTAGTTGGTAATGGGGTGTCAATGGTAACGCTATATTACATCTATAGATTTTTGAATTTCTTTGAAAGCATTGTTTCAAAATCTGAAGTTAAAAAGGTGAAAATCTCAAAAGAATTAGAAATTTTCTTTAATGAGATAGCTGAAGTTTTATTGGCTAATACACATATACTTTCTGATAGTATATCAAATACAGATAGGAAAACCGTTTTAGATGGCTTAGGGAAAGCTGGTAGCAATTACCGAGATAGTATTTATAGTAAAGGCTTTTCAAATGTAAAATCGGAATTAAATATAGAAGTAATTGCAAGTTTTATTGAAGTTGCTAAACTCTATTTAGAGCATAGTATTAAAGCTAATAAGCGAGATGATAATATGTACCATGCTTATAATTTAATGACTGTTGAAACTAAGAATGAGGTTTCAATATCTTACTTATCAGAAATGCTTGAAGGTCAGGTAGCAGCTTTAAGTTCAGGATATTTATCTCCTAATGAAGCCCTAAGTTTATTAGATGGTTTAAAAAGTAGTGCACTATTTAGAGAAGATCAGTATAGCTATATATTATATCCAGATAAAGCGCTTCCTAGGTTTGATAAAAAGAATAATGTATCAGCAAATAAAATTGAGAATTCGTTACTCCTAAAACAGCTAGTTGCTGATGGTAATAGGCAAATAATTGAAAAAGATGTTAAGGGTGATTATCACTTTAACAGCAATTTCAATAATGCAAATAGTTTAAACAAAGCACTGGATGCATTAACAGAAAATTACAAAGATTTAGTTGATGTTGAAAGGATCGAACTACTTCAAATTTTTGAAGATATTTTCGACCATAAATCGTTCACAGGTCGTTCAGGAACATTTTTTGGCTATGAAGGATTAGGTTCTATCTATTGGCATATGGTATCTAAGTTATTGTTGGCGGTACAAGAAAATTGTTTGCTAGCAATAAATACCAATGAATCTGAAGAAACAATAGGTAGATTATTAGAACATTACTATGAAATTAATGCAGGTATAGGAGTTCATAAATCACCAGTATTATATGGCGCTTTCCCAACCGATCCATATTCTCATACACCAGCAACAAAAGGTGCTCAACAACCAGGAATGACTGGGCAGGTAAAAGAAGATATTTTGAGCAGGTTTGGTGAATTAGGCGTGTTTGTCGAGAATGGAAACATAGTATTTAAACCAAATTTATTACAAACCAAAGAGTTTTTAAAAGCACCTTCAATATTCAGTTTTACTAATGTGAATAATGAAGAGCAACATATCAACATTGAAGCCAATTCACTTTGTTTTACGTACTGTCAAGTCCCTATAATCTACAAAATTTCAGATCAAGAGAAAGTTAAAATTCTCTTTAACAATAGCAGGCAAGTTGATTTTGATTCAACAAGTCTGGATTGGGCGGCATCTAAATCTATTTTCGAAAGAAAAGGAGAGGTAAATAAGATTATAGTTTACATGAAAAAGTAGAATCGCTAATAATGTCAAGTTTAAAGAAGTATATAACACTATCAATATTTATAATAATGTTAGGATGTAATGATAAACCAAAAGAGGTTAAACAGTTAACAGCAGCTGAAATTCTAGGAAATCCAGAATATTTGGCCATTTCTTATGGAGGTTATCGTCAAAAAACAAGAGATATTCAACCTACAATAAAAGAGCTAAAAGATGATATGAAGATTTTAGCGGCAATGGGCATTAAAATTCTAAGAACTTATAATGTACAATTACAACAAGCTACAAATATTCTCAAGGCTATTAGAGAACTGAAAGTTGAAGATCCAAATTTTGAAATGTATGTAATGCTTGGGGCTTGGATTGATTGTAAAAATGCCTGGACAGATAAAGCTCCAGATCATGAAGTAGAAAGTGAGCAAAATGAAGCTGAAATAGCTAGAGCAGTAGCTTTAGCTAAGCAATACCCAGACATTATAAAAATTATAGCGGTTGGTAATGAAGCTATGGTAAACTGGGCTGCTAGCTACTTTGTTCGCCCTAATGTAATATTAAAATGGGTAAATCATTTGCAAGATTTAAAGACAAAAGGAGACTTGTCAAAAGATTTATGGATTACAAGTTCTGATGATTTTTCGTCTTGGGGAGGTGGTGATCCTAGTTATCATACCAAAGATTTAGAAGCACTTATAAAGACGGTAGATTATATATCTATGCATACCTACCCAATGCATAATACCCATTACAACCCTGAGTTTTGGTTGGTGCCAGAAAATGAGACATTACAATCTAATGAGGCTAAAATTGAACAAGCAATGCAACGTGCACTAACGTTTGCCCAAAAACAATATGATAGTGTAACAAATTACATGAAAAGTTTAGGAGTTAATAAGCCTATTCATATAGGAGAAACAGGTTGGGCCACAGTTTCTAACGGACATTATGGAACTAATGGCGCTAGAGCTACAGACGAATATAAATCAGGACGATATCATCAATTAATAAGAAAATGGAGTAATGAAAACAATATTTCATGTTTCTATTTTGAAGCATTTGATGAACAATGGAAAGATGCAGGAAATAAATTAGGTTCAGAAAATCATTTTGGATTAATAAACCTTAAAGGTCAAGCTAAATATGCCTTATGGGACTTAGTTGATAAAGGTGTTTTTAAAGGGCTCTCAAGAGATGGAAACCCAATCACTAAAACGTACAATGGTGATTTTGAAAATTTAAAAGATGATGTTTTGGTACCACCATCAGTCATTGGTATAAAAGTGACTCACTAGAAAATTATTAATCATGAAAAAGCTAAACTATTTTTTATATGTGTTTGCAATATTAGTTATGGGATGTAAAGAAACTGATAAAAGCTTAAAAATTAAGGTGTACCAAACTTCTGCAGCAGGGAACAAGCTCACAAAAGTTACTGAATTTAAAAAAACAGATTCTATGGTAACTTTAAAGATAAACCTTGAAAAAACATACCAAACCATTACTGGCTTTGGAGGCGCATTTACTGAGTCTTCAGCATACTTGTTGAACAAATTAAGTAAGGGTAAAAGAGACACTATTTTACATGCCTATTTTTCAAAATATGGTGCAAATTATTCTTTAACAAGAACACACATGAATTCTTGTGATTTTTCATTAAGCAACTATTCTTATGCTCCTGTAGAAGGAGATAAAAATCTTGAACACTTTACTATTGAAGAAGATAAAGATGATTTGATTCCTATGATAAAAGATGCTTTAGAAATATCTGAAGATGGATTTAAAATTTTTGCATCTCCTTGGACTGCATCCCCTTGGATGAAAGACAATAACCATTGGGTAGGAGGCAAACTATTACCAGAATATTATGATACCTGGGCATTGTTTTTTTCAAAATATTTAGATGCCTATAAAGCCGAAGGAATAGATATATGGGGTTTTACTGTTGAAAATGAACCTCATGGAAACGGTAACAATTGGGAAAGCATGCATTTTTCGCCAAAGGAAATGACAGATTTTGTGCAATTTTATTTAGGCCCCAAACTTGAAGCAGATGGATATGGCGATAAAATTATTCTAGGATATGATCAAAATAGAGCAGGCTTAAAAGAGTGGGTAGATGAGATGTATAGAGATGAAGCATCTTCAAAATACTTTCATGGCACAGCCATTCATTGGTATGAAAGTACCTATGATTATTTTCCTGAAGCATTGCAATATGCTCATAACAAAGCACCAGATAAATACCTTATTGAAACTGAAGGATGTGTAGATTCTGAAGTTCCAAAATGGCAAGACGATGTCTGGTATTGGAAAAAAGAAGCTACAGACTGGGGTTGGGATTGGGCATCAGAAGAAGAAAAGTATTTACACCCTAAATATTCGCCTGTAAACAGGTATGCTAGAGATATTATTGGATGTTTAAATAATTGGGTTGACGGATGGGTAGATTGGAATATGGTTTTAGATACACAAGGTGGACCAAATTGGTTTAAAAATTGGTGTGTAGCACCAGTAATTGTAGATCCAGATGCAGACCAAATCTATTTCACACCAATATATTATGTGATGGCTCATTTTAGTAAATACATAAGACCAGGAGCAAAAATTATTGAGGTAGAAAACTCTGATGATAAGCTTATGGCAACTGCTGCGAAAAACCCAGATGGATCAATAACAGTAGTCCTTTTTAATGAATTTGAAGCTCCAAAAACAATAAACCTACTCTTAAATGAAAAAATGGTAGAATTTACAATAGATGCTCAGGCAATTCAAACTATTGTGATTCCAAAAAACGATGTTTAACTAATAACCAAGTAAAATTATGTCAACAGTTAAAACAGCAGCAAAAGATAGAGTACCAATGGGGCAAAAAGCAGCTTTCGGAGCTGGTCATTTTATATTAAATATTTTACCTGGAACATTAGGTGTTTTTATTCAATTTTTCTTATTAACCGCATGGGGAGTAGACCCATTGTGGGCGGGTCTTTTAGGAGGATTACCTAGGATATTTGATTCTATAACGGATCCGATAATGGGATTTATTTCGGATAATACTAAGTCTAAATGGGGTAGAAGGAGACCTTATATTTTTATTGGGGCGATAATTAGCGGTATACTTTTCTTCTTGATGTGGCAAATAGATGATAATGCATCTCAATCATATATTATTTGGCATGTAATGGTACTTCAATTGCTCTTTTTAATTGGTAATACAATGTTTGCTACACCATTAGTTGGGCTTGGTTACGAAATGACATCAGATTATAATGAGCGTACAAGATTAATGGCATTTTCAAATACAATGGGACAAATTGCTTGGATGATAGTGCCTTGGTTATATGTAATTATTCCAGATACAGATACGTTCAATACACAAACAGAAGGTGTTAGAACTATGGCTTTAATTGTGGGAGCACTTTGTGTGGTTTTTGGTTTGCTTCCAGCAATATTTTGTAGAGGAATTGACTCTGCTAATATGGAAAATAGAAAAGAAATAAGCTTTAAAAGCCTTGCATCAAATATGAAAGAACTACTTGCAGGAATTAAACAAGTTTCTAAAAATAAACCTTTCATGAAATTATGTGGAGCTACATTTTTGGTATTTAATGGATTTCAACTTGTAGCAGCATTTGGTGTATTCATAATTGTCTTTTATATGTATAATGGCAGCTATGAATTAGCAGGAACATGGCCTGCATGGTTTAATACAATAAATGCTATAATAACTGCATTTATTGTTATTCCAATAATATCAAAAATGGCAAACAAATGGGGAAAACGAAAAGCTTTTATTATTTCTACAACTCTATCAATTATAGGTTATCTCCTAAAATGGTGGGGATTTGATAAAGAATTGAATAGTCAATTTAACCAAACTGGTCTAGGTAAGAGTCTAAACTCAGGAATAGGTTCAATATTTGAATTTCTAAATCCTATACTAGATAACATTGGAATGTCATGGTTTAGTATAGACCCAGGCAGTGAAGTACCTTGGTTAATATTTCTTCCTATTCCATTATTTGCATTTGGAATGGGAGGCTTATTTACTTTAATGATGAGTATGACAGCAGATGTTTGTGATTTAGATGAATTAGAAAATGGTATGCCACGTAAAGAAGGAACATTTGGAGCTATTTATTGGTTAATGGTGAAGATAGGGCAATCTATAGCGCTTGTTCTCGGAGGAATAATTTTGAAAATAGTTGGGTTTGATCCTAATATTGCAGAACAATCTATAGAAACTATGAATAGATTGAGAATAGCAGATATTTTAGTACCCTCACTTACAGCAGCATTAGCAATTTGGGTAATGTGGAAGTATAGCTTAAATGAAAGTAGAGCAAGAAAAATCAAGGCTGAATTGGTTAAACGCAGAGGAGAATTATAAGAATATAAACAACTAAATTGATTGATTATGTCGTATAGAGCAGATAAAATAATGTCTTTATCAGGTGGACATCTTGATAAGAAAACAACAAAAGGTTTACAAAATTTATATAAGAGGGTTTTAAAATCTGGAATGCATGGGTTATGCTTTAGCCCGTATGAGGAAGGTCAGGAACCAGGAGACCAATTATCCGTAAAACAGATAAAAAGACGATTAAAAATTATAAAACCATATACAAAATGGGTGCGCTCTTTTTCTTGTACAAATGGTAATGAACTTATCCCTGTTTTAGCAAAAGAAATGGGTATGAAAACTTTAGTGGGAGCTTGGTTAGGAGATGATGCTGAAACTAATCAAAAAGAAATAACAGGTTTAAAAGAATTAGCATTAGATGGGTATGTAGATATAGCTGCCGTTGGTAACGAAGTTATGTATAGGGGAGATTTAACAGAAAGTGAGCTTCTAGATTTTATATATGATGTTAAAAGACATATTTCTAATGTCCCAGTAGGATATGTAGATGCCTATTATGAGTTTACCCAAAGACCAAAAATAACAGAGGCTTGTGATATTATTTTAGCCAATTGCTATCCCTATTGGGAAGGTTGTAGTATAGACTATTCTTTAATATACATGAAAGATATGTATAACCAAGCAGTTAAAGCAGCCAAAGGTAAAAAAGTGATTATCTCAGAAACAGGGTGGCCAAGTAATGGAGAGGGTCTAAATGGTGCTTTTCCTTCAATAAATAATGCCGTAAAGTATTTTATAAATACGCAATTATGGTCTCATGAAGATAACATAGATATCTTTTATTTTTCTTCTTTTGATGAATCCTGGAAAGTAGGAGCAGAAGGTGATGTTGGAGCATACTGGGGTCTATGGGATAAAAATGAAAACCCCAAATTTTATACTAAACCTTTACAGTTAACAAGGAATAAACTAATTGTATAGAGTTATTTATGGTGTAACATGTAAACCTTCTCATATTCAATTGAATACAAGTTTTTAAACACCACAACATTACCACTACATATAAGATAAAGGATGTTACAATATACTTTTTGTAGCAATTATTCACTCGTCATAAAGTCTTTTGAATACTAGGTTTATTTGAGTATTTCGTATAAAAATTAACACTTATTTGAGATGTATGTTTTTTGTAGGGGTGTTTAATGATAATATATCAGTTGATTGAATATAAATTTGAATAAATACGAAAACGTTAATTAATTTAAAACTAAATAAGATGAAGAAAATTACATTTTTATTATGCCTCATGATAATGTCATTAGGATATTCTCAAAGTCTCCCTATAGATTTTGATGACGCAAACGATAATAATTTCACAGGAATAGACGGTTCTGTTTTTACAGCTGATGTTGATCCCTCAAATGCTTCAGACGATGTTGGAAATATTGTTGGAGGTACTTCGCAATGGTCTAGTCAAGTAAAACTGGTATTAGATACTTATGTAGATTTTACAACTTCAAGTAAAACAATATCTTTTAGATTTTATACTACAGAAGCGGTTGTTATGAATGGGTTACTTCAATTTGGAGGAGAAAAAGATGGTGGTTTTGCTATAGAAAAAACATTTGCTACAGATGGAAATATTGGATGGCAAACTATTATGTTAGATTTTGCTACAGCTACCAATGCATTTCCAAATGCTGGTGACCCAGTAGTGCATGGGAATTATTCAGAAGTTGCCCTATTTACTAATTTTGGTGATACAGGGACGTCTACATATTATTTTGATGATATATCAGGAGCAGTAAATGGAGATGCAGTTCCAGATGATTTAATGCCTACAGATGCACCAACAACACCTCCAGCAAGAGATGCTGCTGATGTTATTTCTATTTACGGAGATGCCTATGGAACTGAAGTAGGACTTAATAATGTTGGTTGGGACGGGTCTTCTGAGTATACAGAAGAAACACATGCTTCTAATGATGTTCTAAGAGTTGATTTTCAAACATTTGTAGGAGCCGATTTAGGTGCCGTACAAGATGCTACGAATATGACTCACCTACATATGGATTTTTGGATAGCAGATGATTTTAGTGCTGGACAAGTTTTTAATCCTAAATTATCAAATCATACCGGAGGGGCTGGTGAAACAGATGCAGCTTTGGCAACTGTTGCGCTACCAGGAGATGGAAGTCAGAACCAGACTTGGGTATCAGTTGATCTTGAATTAACAGATTCTGGTAGTGGAGGCCCTTGGATCAACCAAAAAAACTTAGGTATTGATGCTAGAGAAGCTTTAACTCAATTTTTGCTAGATCCAGGAGGAACAATTTCATTGGCGTATGTAGATAACATATATTTTTATAAAGAAGTAACAGCCAGTGTAGAGGATAATCAATTAGCTAATTTTAGAGTATATCCTAATCCATCAATAGATGAATGGATAGTGTCATCTAAAGCAAATACTATAAAAGTTATAGCGCTTTATGATGTTTTGGGTAAAGAGGTTTTAAACTTAAGTCCAAATAAATCTGAAGTAAAAATAAATGCAATTAACCTTAAACAAGGCTTATACTTTGCAAAGGTATTTACAGAATCTGGAATAACTAGTTTAAAGTTAGTGAAAGAGTAATTTGTATGTAGTTAATTTTTTTGGAGTAAAAGGGTATAAAAATATGTTATACCCTTTTATTTTTATGAATTAATTAAGGCTTAACAATACGTTTTGTTCTATCATTTATTTTTAAAATATAGATTCCAGATACCAAGTTTTTTGGTAATCGTACTTCGGTAACACCATTAAAATCAGTAAAAAATGTAGTTAGATTAGTAGAAATAACACTACCTTTTAAATCTGAAAGTTGAAATTCATCTGTATTTCGAGTATTTGTTACAAATATTGTTAAGTCATCATTTACAGGATTAGGATAAATTAGATTATCCTGCGTTGGATCGTTTGTGCTTTTACCACTGAAATATTTTACACCAAAATCAAATGCTTCTATTCCTATTTTTTCTCCTATTAATCTTCCAGGAATATCATCGGCAGGAGGATGTATACCTCCCCAAATTCTTGATAAACTACATTGATCTGAGGCATCTCTATAGGTTGCCCATTGTAATTTTACATCAACACTAGGTCCTTCTTCAAACACTAAAAATTCATTTTTTCTAGCAATAAATTCTCCATATCCTCCAGGGAAATATTCACTACCTGTTAAAAGTGTCATTAATTCAGCAGCAGCTCTTGAGTATGTAGAGTGCCCTGAAACAAAACCTGCAAATGGAGGAGTTACAAAACTAGGTCTTTGGTAAGGCCACCAGTTTTCTGCTAAAATCCATCCAACTTGAGCTAAGTCTGTTTCGGTATCACCTATGTAATCATGCCCTCTCCATGTGTATAATTTAATTTTTCCAACGTGCTCATCTTGCCTACCAGCTAGAGGATCACCTATTTCTACAGTTTCAATATAGCCATCTTGTAAAGGTATACCAGCTATATTATAGTTGCCTTTTGAGGTATCAGTGCTTTGACCTAATGAAGCCATATAGCGAATGGCAGATATAGGTCTAATATAATCATACCATCCTTTTATACTCCAAGCAGAAATGGCAGCATCATGCATGGTGCCTCCCATTAAGAAATATGATTTTACGTCCCATTCTAATGACGGAAGAACTTCGTCTGTACCATTTAATTTTTTTTCTAATTCAGGATGATCACTTACATAATTTAATAATGTAAACCAATGTCCTGGAGGTGTTTCAGAATCTGGACCATCAGCCCAAAACTCTGCAAGAACTCTAGCATAATCTCCTCTTGGAACCATTTGGGTTTCATATGGTGCATTAGTAAAAGGATTTATAGCGTGTCCTTCACCAATATCACCACCTTCTAAATACTTATAAAAATTGGGGTAATCTGAATAGTTTGTTGGGAAATTTGAAATATTGGCATTACCTATAGATTTGGGAGATATATCCCATAAAACATTGTCTGAAGGATCGAGATGAGCTCCCCAAACAGACACCATAGAAAAGCCCCATTTATAGGCTTCGCTTTGAGAATCATTAGAGTTTAAATTTAAATACGGAGGCGCACCTGGATCATGATAAACAAAATAGTCATTATTATCTCTTGAAAAGGAAGATTTGAATTCATCATTTAATGCAAAGGATGAAACTTCTCCCCATTCAGGACTTAGAAACTCTGGAGTATTATTAGAAACAAGGTTGCCACTCTGGTCAATAAATTCATTAAGACTTAATGGCTGCCAACGGTTAGGATCTGTAAGTGTTGAATTTCCTGAGTTTTGCGGAAATAAAGGAAGGTTGGTGGGAGAATAATGCGCATTATTATATTCAAATTGTTCTCTAGAGCCATCTTGGTTACCAAAGTTAATAATTGTTTGAGCAATATAATTACCCAAGGCAGCTGCATTTCCTTCGGAATAATCTAAAGAAATAAAACTTGTATCATATCCAAGTTGTTCCATTAAATGATCAAACAGATTTAATGTAGATTCTGAACTTGGAGAGTTTTGAAACCTATGTGTTAATAGTCTATATGCGGCATAGCTTATTGTTTTTGATCTAGATATGTTAGTGTCTTCATCTGTATCTAGAGTAAAACCATTGAAAGTGCTTTTAAAACCATCAACTGTGTTTCCTATAAGATATGTTCTTGCTTTATCATCATAAATTGCCCAAGAATCGTACATTGCCACACTAGTATGGAACAGATTTCTGGCATGAACGGTTGGTCTCGCATAGTCTCCTCTAATGGCGTGTAATAATGCTTCGTTCCATAATCTAGCGACAGAATGATTTTCAGAAATATTGTTAGTGCTTAAACTAACTTCTAGTTCAATTTTTTCACTACTACAAAGGTTACTAGACTCTTCAATCGTTAAGAAGCCTTTTTCAGTTACACTCCATTTTACGGTTATAGTATTAGATCCATGTCCATTAATTATCTCTCCGCCTTCAATACTCCAAGTGAAACTACTGTTTTGGTTATTAGAGGAGTAAGAGTATGTTTCAGTACTTAAAAAACTTGGGTTTGCATTACCCATTATTTCACTTGCTTCCAAATAAGTACAAGAATCATCAGGTATGGTTGCTAAGGGATTGTAGTTACAAGATTTAGGATCTGTACATCCAGTAATTTTTATAACTTCTGGAATATTATATGTTTCGAACCCATTGCCTTCAATAAAAAGAATAGATTGATTTGAGTTAAAATTATTATAAGATTCTTCTATGCCAGATGGCCATTTTATATCTATTTGAGTTATTTCTGTGGCATCTGCTAGTCCAAAATGTAGTGGTTTTAAGCTTTGAGAAAAATGTGTTATTGCTGCGTTATAACGATGAATAGTTCCAGAATTAGTAGTCACAGAAACTGTTGTTCCAATAGCATCTCTATTAGAGGTTGTACCACGTAATGCTACTTTAAACCAATTTAATGAATTTTGTTCTTCAGCATTAATTAACTTATTTTCATAGAAATGAGACGCTTTATCACTATTAGTAATATATAGGTCTAAATCGCCATCGTTGTCATAATCAAAAGCTACTGGGGTAACACTAGTAGCTTCATCTATAAATCCTATAGGTACTGTTATATCTCTAAATGAGTTTTCACCTTGAGCATGTAAGTTTTCAAAATAAAAATTTCGTTCTTGAATTGGAACATTTTCTTTAAATCCATTAGTAACAAATAAATCTTCATCTCCATCTAAATCAAAATCTGCAAATATGGTTCCCCATGCCCAACCTGCATTGTCTACATTATTTATTGCAGCATCATTTGTAAATGTATTGTCTCCGTTATTTGTGAATAAGGGGTTTGCATTAATTCCAGTTGTAAATAAATCAAAGAAGCCATCATTATTATAGTCGCCTATGGCAATACCCATATCATTACCTACATAATCTAGCCCATAAGACTGCGATTGTTCAATAAAACCAGTTCCATTTTGATTAATAAATACATCGTTATGATCATCAAAGTCTTGGGTTAAGAATAAATCCATCCAACCATCATTATTAAAATCAAAAGGTATGCTTGTATATGAGTACTTTCTAGCTGATTCAAAATAATTGTTTAGAGTATTAGTAAAAGTACCATCTCCATTATTAATGTAAAAATTATTGTTTTGACAAGCAATCCAATCTGATACGTAAATATCTAAAAAACCGTCATTATTAGCATCAAACCAAGTTGCGCTAGTGTTGTTACAATTATTTATACCAGTAATATTTGCAGTTTCAGTTACATTAGTAAAAGTGCCATTGCCGTTATTATGGAATAATTGAACTTTTGTTCTGTGTGTAAAAAATACATCTGGAAAACCATCATTATCATAATCACCCCAAGACACTCCATTTTTAAATCCGTCAGAATCTGAGCCTATTCGGTTGGTTTCATTTTCCAATAGTAAGTTTACTAACCCTGATTCTTCAGTAACATCAGTAAATGTTCCATCACTATTATTTCTATATAATTTACTTTTAGAAAATAATTGAAATTCAGAATCTCTTAATTTAGCAACCACAAAAATATCTAGGTCGTTGTCACCATCATAATCTGCCACAGCAACACCATTATTTTGTTCTAAGCTACCCAAGCCAACTAGAGATTCTATTCTTTCAAAAGATTGAGAATATGCAACTTCGAACGTGAAAAAAATAACTAGTATAGCTAAAAATGTAAGAATCTTTGAGTGCAATTATATAATAATTTTAGAATTAGAACTTTTTGCGATCAAGATAATTAAAATAGATAGAAGTTAAAAGGCTACTATATGTGAAATTATTTGACTATTAAAATATATCTACCCTAAGTTAACCTGTTTAAGGCTTTGATATTTTTGACTGCAAATTTGTGTTCTAAATTAAACACTAAAAAAATATTTACCTTTTTTAGTCTATAATTATATCTTTTTTTATTTTGAAATTTTTAATGCCTTTATTTTTTTTGACGCTTTTGATGTTTCTACTGAAATAACATAAACTCCTTCTTTTAAAAAACTTGTATTTATTTCTATCTTATGATTTGGGAGGTGATACTCTTTTTCATAAACCAAAGTACCTAAAGTATTATATATTTTTAGTGACGCCTTTTTTTCTAGACCTAAATCAATAGTTAAATAATTCTCAAAAGGATTAGGATAACTAACTATGTCTTCTTCAAAGAAAAATATTTCTTCAAATTTTCCTTGACAATCTTTATCAGCTTTTATTGATATCGAATTACTACCTGCTATTAGGGGTAACTCTACAGAAGAATCTGTGGTAATAAATTCTTCTCCATTAAAATTAATGGTATAACTTGAACTACCAGTCATATTGTACGTTATACTCTTGCTATTCGTATTTATTTTTCCATATGCAGATAAATTTGATGGCTCTGTGATTGCCACTTCGTATTCTGTTTTTTTATCTGGATTATCTGAAGAGAAAATAATAACATTATAAGTGCCTGCTAATAAACCTTCAATATTGTGTGAGGTAGAAAAACTACCATTATCATTAATGTCATTTCCAGTTATAGTGAAATTAAATGGACCAACAGTTAATGGATTAAGTGTTATAATACCATTTGCTTGTCCTGGACAAGCATTACTGGTAGTTTGTAATGAAATAAGAGCGCTATTTTCTGGTGCATTATCATATAATTCTACTGATAGAATTAGTGAACTAACTCTACCACCTGAATCAGGGAAGGAAACTGTAACTATATTATTTTCTTGAAGTAAGGATGTTGAAAATGGTATCTCAATCATGCCAAAAAAGTCATCTCTATTTGCTTGATCATAACCTTTCCAGTTGTCTGGAACTATAACATTAATACCATTTACTTTAATGATTGGTTTTTTTGATACATTATGTTTTCTTCCAATACTCATTCTAATAGTTGCAAAACCACTTCCTGTTGTAACATTGTTAAATGTATACTGTTGTTCAGAATTTCTTAAAATTGGTTGCAAATGAACTTTGGAATAATACGTTTCTCTTCTTAGTGCATTATCAAATTCAATAGATTCATTGAAAGTATATTCTAAAATCACTGTTTCACCCTTAATTAAATCTATAGAATCTGGTGCTGTAGAAAATGTTTCAATAGACATATCTGGCATTATTTGAGGATAAATTTTTAAAGCTTTAATTTTAACATCTACTAAACCTGATAAATTAGATAGATAAGTTAAATCTGCTGTATGTGTATTCTCGTCAAGATTATTTATAGCTACAAATAGTTTTTTTTCATCTACAAATGCTTGTACTTGAATGTCTGGGTGATCACTTGTAATCATAACACGTTTACCATTTACATCTTTCCAAAGCTCATAAAAATGTATTCTTGGGGTAAATTCCCAACCAGCTGGAGTTGGTTCACCAATATTAGTTGGTTTCCATAGGACAGCTTGATAGGGTTGATAGTTATTTTCTGCTGTAATGTGCCATGTACCTTTACCTGTAATGAAAGGAATTGAATTAACTAACTTATCTTCTCTTTCTAATAAATTGAATAAAATGTGATTTATTGAACGAACTGTTTGTATACTTGCAATATCGCTATAATCATCTCCATAACCTTTTTCTATAGCACCATATTCTGTTATTGCATGTGGTTTTATTATATCCCATTTAATAAAACTATAATTTTCTATTAAATCTAAAATAGCTTCAGAATTACTACCTGATCTATTATTATCTTGCCCAGTTACGTTCACACCATCATACAAATGTGTTGAAAAACCAAACATATTTTCGCCAGCTATATCCATAAACATTTTCATATTATCTTGCCAGTGTTCAAAATCATTAAGCTCTACAGAAGGCCATGCACTAGAATAGCCTATAACCTTCATATTATCTAGTGCAGGTGTGTTATGAATACTTTTTCCAATTTCATTATACAGTTCTGCCATTTGTTTTTTTATCCTATTATTTTCGGGAATACTCCAAGGACCAGAATAAAAATCATCTGCATGAACAAAAGGTTCATTCATTACTTCGTAAAACTCATTTCTCCCATTTTGATCTACATAATCTTTAAAGTATTCTGCAGCCCAATTACCAGCATTAATGACATTGATATTATCAATAAAGGCATTTCTGGGATGTTCAGTAGAAACGAAACCTTCTCTCACAGCCCTTAAATTATCATCTCCATTTCTATTAGCAGGATAGGTTCCTACTGAGCCTGTATTGTTTTTTGCAAAACTAAGTGGTCCCCAAAAGCCTCTACCTCCTGTAACGTTATATTCTGATTTAAAAGTGGTATGTTCTGCATCCGTTCCTGAACTGTGCATAGAGAAATATTTTGTTCTGTCAAGATCTGATACATCTCCCAAAAAACGCTGACAATTAGAATCTATTCTAATATTAACATTTTGAGCATAATATTTTGCATGAAACAATAAGATACAAATAAGAGTTAGTTTTTTTAAGAATTTTTTCTTGATCATAATTTTAAGTTAAGTTGGTTTATCGTAAAATTATTTACTATTAGAAACTTAATGTTATACAAATGTTCTAAGTTGAAGAACTTATGGTCATAGTTTTTTGAAAAAAGAATAGATAATAATTATAAACACAAAAGACCTGTTTTTTAAAACAGGTCTTTTGAAAAGTAAACTAAAGTTCTTTTGCTTTAAGGTCTTGCTTCTGTTCTAACAATTTGAACATCATCAAAATACATAAGAGCATCATTATTGACTCTTAATGTAAAATGAGCAGCACCTGGAGTTAAATTTTGTTCTCTTGTTTGTTTAAACCATTGGTCAAGAGGTTTTGGACCTCCACAACAAGCTTGTCTTATACCTTGCCAAAATTGTTGACCAGCAGTATCGTCAGCCCAATAAAACCAAGGTCCATAAGACCCAGTTGTAGTAGATGAATCAATATACATCCACCAAGTTATGGTATAACTTCCTGCTTCTGTTATATTAACTGGATGATTTTCTATTGAAGCACGAGCCCAAGGACCAGAACTATTGATTTTTATACTATAATTCCCTTCATGTACTTGCTCTGTGGAATATTCTACAACTGGAGCATCTGTTGATATCCAAGCTGTTTGTGCTGCATCTTCCATATTCCATTCTGCTGGAGCTAAATTTACAGAGAACATTGTAACGGGTTCATCTGAAAAGGCAACAGGAGACCTTGTGTCTGTTGATTGTAATGTGCCATTTCCGTCGTAAGACACTGTAATATTGTCTGCAGCATATATTGGTTCACTTAGCTTTATTTCCAAAAGTGTAGCGTCAGCATCATTAATACCTACTGAAGCAATTTGTAGAGGCGTTGTTCCATCTAACATTACTGAGAAAAATTGTTCTTGGTTTATAAAAGGTGCAAATTCACCATTAAAAGGAACAATAATAGTTTCATCTTCTAACTCATAAACATCACCAAATTGCACAAAGGGTTGACTTGAAGGAATAACTCTAATAGGTACCGGAATTTCATAAGTTTCCCAATCTGTTGGAATATTATTTCCAGCTCTTCTGAAAGTAACAGTGTTTTCTGCAAAAACACCAAGTTTTTTAAGAACTATAGAAGGGTTTTGTTCATTACTAGAAGACCCAGCAATATTCCAAGACCAATTATCTGGTCTTCCTGTTTCAGTTTCATCAAAGAATTCTAGAGAATCACCAGCTTCAACAAAAATTGTGTCGGTAGTGCTTTCGTGATTCCTAACCTCACCTTTTTGCTCAATTCTAATCTTAGGAACTATTGTATCATATACATCAACAACAAAGGTTTTTTCTATGACCCAATTATCTCCAACCTGTTCTGCTTCAATGTTTTCATCATCAGGCCCTCTAAAAGTTACTTTTTCTGAAAAAGTGTTAAATAGAGTTACATGATTATATCCTGAGTTTTTAAACAAAACACTAACCGTTTTATCAGGAGAATTTCCAGCTCCAATTATTTTATCATCAAAAATTGAATCTTCACGTTGAATAGGGTGAGATAAGTAAAAATTACCAGAACCTACTTTCCATTCATGACTCAATGCATTTTGAGATAAATCTGAGAAAGTAATATAATTATCTTTATTAGCTAAAAGAGTGTCTGGTAATGGGCTAACTGGATATCCAACATACCATCCAACATCACTAAATGTATTTGGTTTCTCATACTCATCATCATTGTTGCAAGCAGTAAAAGCAACTGCTAATATGGTGATGACCATTAGTAAATTAATTTTAATATTATATTTTTTCATTTTTTTTCGTTTTTGTTAAAGAAAATAGACCTTAATGAATTACTAATTTGTACCATAAAGTATTGGGTTAGCAGTTTCTTCACTATTAGGTATTGGCCAATATCCATGAAGCTCTTCTACATAGTTAGCAGCAGCTTGTTCAAATTCTGTCCATTGAGACTTAGGATCATTACCATTAGTTTCAGTTAAGACAATTGAACCCCATCTAGTTTGTGGATCACCATCTTCATCCATAAAAGGATAATCATCACTCCAATATTCTTTTGTTGATAATTCTTGGAACCTTTGCTGCTTAATTCCCCATCTGCGTAAATCTATTGATCTAATAGCATTACCTTCAATACAAAGTTCTAATGGTCTTTCAACATACATTAAGTGTTCCATTAATGAATTAGAATTATATTGAATATTATCATGATCATTAACTGGAAATTCGCCTGTATTATTTAAACCTAATAATTGTACTCCAGATCGCCTTCTTACTCTATTTATGTAAATTAAAGCTTCATCAACACCGCCATCATTTGTACCTCCTCTAATAAGCGACTCAGCATACATTAAATACACATCGGCCAAACGAATTACTCTTGCATTCACCCCAGATCTTGGGAAAGTAGGAGCTAATTCCTTTTCATTATCTGTGATGTCCCAATTGGTATGTTTTCTGTAGTAAGAATGTTCTGAATTATTGTATTGACCACCTTGTGCAGATGTTCCTAAATAGTAATCAGTGTCTTCATCATCAGGAATTGCTATTGAAGCAGAGGTTCTTAATGAGAATCTTCTTGGTCTTGTTTCCATCTTAATTTCACCTTCAGATCTTACATTACCATCATCATCTATTTCACCTTCAGCATATGTTTCAGGTAAACCATTGGCTTGTAAAATTGGAGCTTCAACTGTATTTCTTGGATCAACCATGTCTAATTTTTCTTTTCTATATTCAGCATTTAACCATATAGAAGGATAAACACTTCTCCATCCACCAGCATTTGCGGGTGCAAATGTGAAATTTAGAGTGGTAGAATTTTGGTCTTGCCCCCATACACTAATTTCTTCTTTGTAATTTAATGAATATCCTATTTCTAATATAGACTCTTCATTAAACTCATCTTTAGTTGTGAAATTACTAGAAATTTCTGGAGTTAATGCGTAAGGATGCTCATCTATAATTGTTTTAAAATATTGAGCAGCCATATCATAATCTCCTTCATATAAGTAACTTTTTGCTAAGAGAGCAATAGCTGCTCCTGAAGTTAGTCTACCTTTTTTACCTTCTGAATATGTTATAGGCAGATTTTCTACTCCATATTCAAGATCTGCTCTAAAGAATTCTTGTACTGTTGCAGAAGGACTTACAGGTTGATAATAGTCTTCAGTAGAAGTAGGTACGTAATCTAAAATTGGTACAGAACCACCATTAAAACCACTATGCAAATAGAAGTAAAAAAGACCTCTAAATGTTCTTGCTTGCGCAATTACAAGATCTGCACGTTCTATGTTTTCTCCTGTGAAATTAGGATATAAACGTTCTGCAGCTTCTAAAACTTGATTAGCTCTAAAAATTCCTTTGTATAAAGCTGCCCATTTTGCATTGGGTGCATCAGAAGAATTATTGAATGTTTGTAACCAATATACATTACTTGTGTTTGGTCTTCCCCAACCAGGATAAGACATATCAGATCTGTTGACTTCCTCAGGAATTCTTAAAACACTACCATCTTTAAAGGCATTATAAACTGCTGTTAAACCAGTTTCAAGATCATTAATGTTAAGCCAAAAACTGTCAGTTGAAAGCTCGACGGGGTTAGTCTCTTCGAGAAATTCTTCACTACATCCTAAAATGGATAGAGAAGATACTAACAAAAACACCAATTTTTTAATTGTTTTCATTTTCATAATTGCAAATTTGTTAGATTTTATGTTAAATACTTTTTTCATAAGATATCAATTTTACAGTTAAAAGGCAATTTGAAAGCCAAGTCTAAAGCTAGAACTAATAGGATAGCTTCCTCTGTCTAAACCTCTAGTACTGAATCCGTTGTTTCCAACTTCAGGGTCAAAACCTGTATAATCAGTAATAGTTAAAGGGTTTTGAGCTGATAAGTAAATTCTAATGTTTGATATACCATGTTTTTCAATAGCGTCTTTAGGTATAGTAAACCCTAAAGCTACATTTCTTAATCTCACAAAAGTGCCGTCTTCTAACCAATAATCAGTATATCCTCTAAAATTTTCATGATCTCTACCTCTGTCTCTAGGGATAGTAGATGTTACGTTTTGAGGAGACCATTGATGTACTAAATCTTGATGATTACCAGATTTATAGGCAAATGCTTTACTACCATTCATAACTTCTCCTCCAAAAGCACCATACCATTGCATTGAAAAGTCAAAGTTTTTATAATTAGCTCCAAAATTAAAGCCCATTTCAAACTCAGGTAAACCACCACCAGCAAACTGTCTGTCATCCAAGTTTATTATACCATCACCAGAATCTGCTATTCCGTCACCATCAGTATCAACAGTAGGAGCATCAACATAACGTAAATCACCTAAATTTGCATTCCCACCAACAAGAGGGTTGTAAGCATCTAATTCTTCTTGCGTACTTATAATACCATCAGTTTTAATAAGGAAAAATGAAGCAGCTGGATGCCCTAAAGAAACAGCAGATACTAAATCTTCATTAGGTACACCTTGTACAACTGTACTACCAGTTAAGAATAATCTAGAATTACCTCCAGACATTCTTGTTACTTCATTTCTGTTTTTAGTATAGGTAGCACCAACATTCCATGAGAATTCTCCTTTGTGTTGATAGTTAAGGGACCATTCCATACCTCTATTTTCCATATCACCAACATTAATAATTACAGTAGAATTGGTAAGACCAACTGTAGTTGGAGGTAATAATAAAGGAAGTAATAAATCTCTTTTATTTTCTTCATAAAAATCTGCAGAAATGTTTAATTTGTTTTTAAATAAACCTAATTCAAATCCAACATTTTTAGAAATAGATGTTTCCCATTTTACTTTATCATTTGCAAAACGTTCTTGTATAGCACCTGCTAATAAAGCATCTGCTTCTTCTGGTCCAAGAATAGCATCTCTTTCTATTGTAATTGTTGCTTGATTACTATAAGGTTCAAAACCTTCATTTCCTACTTCACCATAACCCGCTCTTAACTTAAGAGAAGTAGCTACAGATTTAAGTGGTTGCCAGAATGGTTCATCAGAAACATTCCATCCTACAGAAGCAGAAGGGAAAGTTCCCCATCTAAAATCTGGACTAAATTGAGAAGATCCATCTCTTCTAACTGCAGCACTTAATAAGTATTTACCTTTATAGTTATACTGTAATCTAGTCATCATACCTACTAAATTTATAGTACGGTTGTTCCATCTACCTCCATTATTTCCAACATCTGATACACCAAGAGCTCCTCCCAGTTCTTGCACCTCATTACTAATAAAATTTCTTCTGTCAGCAAAAGTACTTCTAGCAAAGGAAGTTTCAGCAGAAAATAAACCAGTCCAGTTAAAGTTGTGATCACCAAAACTTCTTTTATAGTTTAAGAAGTTTTCAAAGGTTTGTTTCGTCCTTCTTGTGTATGCTTCTCTAATTCCTGATAAGATTTGTGGAGGTGTAATTTCTCCATCTATATTTCTTTGAACAAATAATGGGTTTATAGTACGTCTTGTGCCGTTAGAAATATTTAAGCCTCCTCTTGCCGTATAAGACAAATGATCATTAATGTTGAATTTTATAGTTGCATTGGCATCAAAACGGTCTACATTATCTCTATCAGTTTGTTGAAGTCTTTGTAAGTTATTAGAAACATTAATAGCATCATTAGCCGTTGCAGCACCTGGATTAACAATTTCTGTAGCGCTAGGGTCTAATAACTGTGAATAAGGATTATATCTATAAGCTTGTAGCAATAATTGCCAAGGTTCTCTGTCTTGTTCATCTATTCTAAATCCCATACCTGTAGAGATTTCCCATTTTCCTTTTCTATATTGAGTATTGGCACGAATGTTAAACCTCTCTAATTTAGAGTTAATTAACGCACCATCTTGTTTAAAGAAAGAAGCATTAATGTTATAAGCTAAGCCATCTTTTCCTCCAGAGATACTTAAGTTGTGATTTTGAATTGGAGCACTATCATTTTCAATTAAATCAACAAGATTGGAATTGTTGGTTAATTGATGAGGTCCTTGGGTAATAGGAGTCCATGTATTTTCAAATGTGGTACCATTTAAAGTAGTTCCTCTTAAATGTACAGCATAAAGAAAGTCTTCAGTTTCCATTAAAGGCACTCCAGATGTGATTGACTGTAGACCATAATAAGTGTGTAAGTTCATTTTCATTACACCTTCTTTACCCTTTTTTGTAGTTATTAATATTACACCATTTGCACCTCTTGTACCATATACAGAGGTAGAAGCAGCATCTTTAAGTACATCAATTGTTTCAATTTCATCAATACTTAATTTTGGATCACCATCAAAAGGAATACCATCTACTACAAATAAAGGAGTATTGACACCTAAAACGGACCCAATACCACGTATAAGAATATTAGATTCAGCTCCAGGTTGTCCACTAGCTGCCGTTACATTAACACCAGCAATAGAACCTTGTAGAGCAGTACCTATATCAGCGGTAGCATTTAAGACAAGATCTTTGCCCTTAATTTGACCAACAGCACCAGTGATTTCTTTTCGTTTTTGAGTACCATATCCAACAACAACAATTTCATCAAGTGAAGCACGATCTTCTTCTAAAACAACGTTTATTGTTGTAGTGGTGCCAACAATAACAGTTTCGTTAATGTACCCTAAATAACTAAAGCTAAGTTTGCTGCCTGTATCTGCTTTAATTTCATAATTCCCATCAAAGTCTGTGACAGTTCCGGTTGAAGTTCCAAGAACTATTACAGTAGCACCTGCTAGAGGTTCTCCGCTACCTGTTACTTGTCCTTTAATGGTTTGAGATTGAGCGTGCGAACTCAAACCAATAAAACAAGTACATGCAACAAGAAAAGCCTTGAGTTGCCACCCTTTGAATAGCGATCTTTCAAGTAGTTTAAATTTCATATTTTGTTAGTTTTAAATGTTTGACTCACAAATTTGTACAAAAAACCTAGTTTTAAAGGAAACAAATGTTCAATTTGCTAACACATAAGTTTTTAATGTTAAATTTGCGTTAATATTGGTTTGTGGGTTAAGTTGTTGATAGTTATGTTGTTGCGTTGTATTTGTTCTTGGTTTAAAAGTTTCTGTGATGATTTGTTTTGTAAAAAAGACTATATATTACGGGAAGATGTTAGCTAGATAATTGTTAGTAGCGACTACTCTAAAAAACAGCTAAGAAATTACTACTTGAAAAAAGATATATGGTTCGCATTAGACTAAAAAATATATTCTTAAGTTTTAGTATTATTTTAAATCAAAACCTGTTATTTAGATTAAATAAAATTGTTTTAAAATAAGTTTGTATCTGGAGGTTATATATATAGATTGAATTTTGATATATGGAATAAAATAAGAGGTAAATCAACTCAATTATTTTAATTTATATTAGAATAGGCAAAAATATTTTTCTCGGAGATAGAGATAGTTAAAGTGTTCCATTTGTTTGGGAGCGTATTATTTACGAGTTTTTTTAGGTTTTAAACCCTATAAAAAAGTACTATACTAAAACTTTACAATGTATTTTTGTGAAACTTTGATAACAATAGAACGAGTTTAGTTAACTAAATTGCGTTTTAAATTAATTATTAGAATGAACAAGAGCATTTTTACAACTTTACTACTTTTTATTTGTTTATTTTCTTGTGGAGGAGAAAAAACAACTACAACTAAACTATCTATAGATAGGGAAACAGACTTTAATTTCGATTGGAAATTTAAGTTGCAAAAAGATACAATTCTTCCAACCAATGTACCATTAAAGGATGATGATTGGAGAGATGTTAGATTACCTCACGATTGGAGTGTTGAAATGTCTTTTGATGAAAGTCTAGAAGGATGTACCGGATATTTACCAGGAGGCGTTGGTATATATCAAAAACATTTTGAAACACCAGCAGATTTAAAAGAAAAGAGTATTTACATACTTTTTGATGGCGTGTATAACAATGCTACATTTTGGTTAAATGGGAAAAAATTGGGTATAAACCCTTATGGGTATTCTCCAGTGTATTTTGATTTAAACCCTTTCTTAAATGAAACAGGAGAAAACATCCTTACAGTACATGTAGATCATTCAAGATATGCTGACGGGCGCTGGTATACAGGAAGTGGTATCTACAGAAATGTTAAGTTAGTCACTTTAGATAAATTACACGTTCCTATTTGGGGAACTTTTATTAGTACACCTGTAGCTACTAAAGAAGAAGCTTCAGTGCATTTAGAAACTACTGTAGAAAATCAATTAACTGCAAAAAGTGATTTTACGTTATCTACAAAAATAGTTGATGGAGAAGGAAAACAAGTTGCTTTAAAAGAAGATCAATTAACAATTACGGCAAACAATAAAGACGTTTTTAAACAAGACTTTTCATTTGCAAATCCAAAACTTTGGGATACTGAAAACCCAAATATGTATAAAGCTATTACTACTATCTCTAAAGAAGGAAAAGTTATAGATGAATATGTTACACCATTTGGTGTTAGGAGTTTACGTTTTGATAAAGATTCTGGTTTTTATTTAAACGAAGTAAATACAGATGTTAAAGGAGTTTGTATTCACCATGCTGCTGGTTTAGTTGGTGCAGCAGTTCCAAAAGGCGTATGGAGAAGAAGATTTGAAAAATTAAAAGCATGTGGTGTAAATGCCATTAGAACAGCGCATAATCCATATTCTCAAGAGTTTTTAGATTTATGTGATGAAATGGGAATTTTAGTTCAAAATGAGTTTTTTGATGAGTGGGATTATGCTAAAGATAAACGTAAAAACTTCCATGATCGTCATTCAGATTATATAACTCGTGGTTATGTAGAGCATTTTCAAGAATGGGCTAAAAGTGATTTAACACGTACTATGTTACGCGATAGAAATCATCCATCTGTTTTTCAATGGAGTATAGGTAATGAAATCGAGTGGGCTTATCTTCATTATAGGTTTAATACAGGTTACTGGAAAGATCCAAACGATCCTCAAAATTCAGGTTCTTATTGGGGAAGCGAGCCTATTTTAACTGCAGAAGAAATTAAAGCTAATTACGATAAAGCCGAAAAAGGAGAGTATATTTTAACAGAGACTGCTCAGAAATTAGCTAAATGGACTAGAGAATTAGATCCTACAAGAGTTATTACAACCAATATGGTGGTACCTCAAACAAGTATGGTAAGTGGTTATGCAGATGCTGTAGATATTTCTGGGTTTAGTTACAGAAATACAGACATTGCTTGGGCTAATAAAAACTGGCCAGATAGACACATAACCATTAATGAAAACCCGGGAACTTGGGATGATTGGAAACATGTTCTAGAAAACCCAGGCGTGTTTAGTATTTTCATGTGGACTGGTATAGATTATTTAGGTGAAAGAGATGGAGATTGGCCAGGAAAAAGTGGTTGGGGAGATCTTCTTGATTTAGCAGGATTTAAATACCAAGGGTGGAATTACTTTAAAAGTATTTGGGTAAATGAACCTCATATTTCTATTGGAACTTTACCTGTAGCACAATCTGGATTTGATGCTAGTAAAATATCAGGGCAACAGCTACCAGAAGATAGTGATCCTTTTAACTGGAGAGGTTCAAATATGCACTGGAATTACAAAGAAGGGGAAACGGTAGTTGTAGAAGTATGTTCTAATCATACAATTGTAGAACTATTATTAAATGGACGCTCTTTAGGAAGAAGAAGTATGTCTGAATGTCCAGATCGATTATTCCGTTGGGCAGTGCCTTTTGAAGCAGGAACATTAACAGCAAGAGCAGGTTTTGATGGTCAAGAAGTGGTAGCAGAATTAAAAACAGCTTCAGAGCCCGTAGGTATTGAAGTAGATGTTGATAAAACAACTTTAGTTGCTGATGCTTATGATGTAGCACATTTTGTAGTACAACTTGTAGATAAAGATGGAATACCAGTACAAACTAAAGAAGCTAAAGTGGAGTTTGAAGTTGAAGGAGATGCTAAATTATTAGGTGTAGATAATGGAGCAGCGACTAATGTACAAGATTTCCAATCTAATAGTTTAACTACTGCTAAAGGTAGATGTTTAATGATTTTACAGTCTACTAAAAAAGCAGGAACAGTTAATGTAACTGTTAAAGCAGAAGGTTATGAGAATAAGGTTGTAACTCTTAAAATGGAGTAAATAATAACCCTTAAAAAGGGTTAAAAAAACTATAATAAGGTTTAGAGCTTAAATAATTGTGTATTTTTAAGTTCTAAACCTTTTTTTATGACGCACGAGTTACAACATATTATTCAAGTAGCTATCTTAAATCAAAAAGCTGGTAAAAAGAGTGTTTTAGCCACTGTGGTAGATTTAGAAGGTTCTTCTTATAGAAAACCAGGGGTTAGAATGCTATTAACTGAAGATGGTAGTATGACAGGAGCAGTAAGTGGTGGTTGTGTAGAAAAAGAAGTATTTAGAAGAGCTCAATCTGTTTTTAATACAGGTGAAGCTAAAGTTATGGTTTATGATGGGAGATATAGGTTAGGTTGTGAAGGCTCACTTTATATTTTAATTGAACCATTTTTTATTTCAGATGATTTCAGAGGTGTGTTTTTTGAGAATATTAAAAATAGAAGCACATTTGAAATACAATCGTTTTTTAAAAAGGAAGATGATTGCTCAGGTAATTATGGATCTTTAGTAAAGTTTGAAAGAGGTGATTCTTTTACTTTTAACAGCACATTTACGCCAAATGAATTGAATGCTGAAATAAAAGTCTTTAAACAAACACTTCCACCTTGTTTTAAATTATTAATAATTGGAGGAGAACATGATGCTGTAAAGTTATGTAAAATGGCAGCTTTGTTGGGGTGGGAAGTAGATGTAGTGTCTTCTATGAGTGACCCAAAAGAGTTAAAAGATTTTCCAGGAGCTAAAAGTGTTATTGCAAGTACTCCCGAAGCTTTTAGTACAGATAAAATAGATTCTGAATGTTCTGTGGTATTAATGACACATAATTACGCGCAAGACCTAAGGTATCTACTAAAATTGAAAGATTGTAAACTATCATACATAGGAATATTAGGCTCTGTTAAACGTAGGCAACAACTTCAAAACGAATTGTTTGAATACATTGAAGATTTAGATGAAAGTTTATTAGAAAGTATTCATAGTCCTGCTGGATTAAATATTGGAGCTATTACTCCCGAAGAGATTGCACTTTCAATTCTCTCTGAAATATTAGCAGTCACTAGAAATAGAGAACCATTTTCATTAAAAACACTTAATGGGAAATTACACTCTGAGAATAAATGAATATATCAGTACTAATATTAGCAGCTGGTAGTGCTTCCAGAATGGGAGAAGTAAAACAATTATTGCCTTATAAAGGGATTACATTATTAGAACATGTTATAAATCAGGTTAATTCTTCTAAAGTTGGTAATGCATTTTGTGTTTTAGGGGCTAATTCAGAATATATTCAAAGTAAGATTAAACCCAATAAAGTTGCATTTTTAAAAAACCAAAAGTGGAATGAAGGCCTTAGCTCTAGTATAGTAACTGGTGTAGAACATATAAAAGAGTTAAAGCAAAACATTGATGCTATATTAATTCTTTTGGCAGATCAGCCTTTTGTAGATACTAATTTTATAAATGAGTTAATAGAAACTTATGAGAATGCTAATTCTATAGTGGCAAGTTCTTATGGAAATAAAAATGGAGTGCCTGCTATTTTTCCAAAAGCTACCTTTGAAAGCTTGGTGAAATTAAAGGGAGATAAAGGAGCGAAAGACATTTTAAATGACAGTAACTTTAAAGTAATTTCAGTAGTCTCTAACATTGAAAAAACATTATTTGATATAGATTCACCTTCAGATTATAATACGCTTTTAAACACTTAATCTAAAGCGTTTTTGGTAACAAACCATTTCCAGCCAATAATGGCCAATTGTAATTTGCTAGCTTTAGTAATATCTAATTGCTGTTTTGTATAATTAGGTAAGATTATTTTATTTACTCTGGCTAAAAACTTAAATACTTGCTTTTGCATTTTTAGTTAGTTGTTTTAGTAAAAATAGTAAAACTTATTCTAGACTAAGCTTTACATTTTTTTGATTTAGATTGATGAAATAATTACAATAACTAAATCAACTACAAATTTGGCAAGTGTCATCATATATTTTTTAAGGTTTTAGGGTTAGTAAAAATTTAATTATATCAATGTTTTTTTAAGATATGTATTTACAAATATGCTTTCCAAACGTTTTTTAAAAAATCGATGAATTTGAATACTAAATTGTAAGTAAATAAATTGTTTTGGTTTTGTTAAATAAGTGACTTGCTTCATTTAAGTTATTATTTTATGTGTTAAGTGTGTCTTTTTATTTTAAATAGAAACAATTGTAGAGGGTTTTGAGTGTAGTTTTTTAAAACCTAGGGGCATTTTGTCTTTTAAACTGTCTTTTTTGTAAGTTTTATCTTTTTTAAAAAGTTTTTTGTAAAAAAAAAGCACTCTTAGAAGAGTGCTTTAAAACATATGATTTTATGCTTGTTATTCTTGTTTAGTGGTAATTATAATTACACCATTTTCACCTTTTTTTCCATATTTATTAATGGCCTTTTCTCTTTTTAAAACCTCTATATTGTTAATTTCTTTAGGAGAAATGCTTTCAAAGATACTTTTGTTTACTTCTTTACCATCAACTATAAATAAGAGGTTATTACTTGGTCTTATTGATATTGAAGAGGTTTTTTGATTTTTTGTTGTTATGATAACAACACCATTTTCACCTTTATCACCATATTTATTAATAGCGTTTTCTCCTTTTGAAACATCAATTGATTCAATTATGTCATGATCCAAATTATTAATCTCTTTGGATGTAACTTCTTTTCCATCAATAAAATATAAAGGAGTCTCATTATCGTTTAAAATTTTATAAATTGTTTTTGCTTTAGTAAAAACAATTGAATCTCCACTTATTATATTTTTTCCTTCTCTAAATTCTGGTTCACTTTCCCCATAACCGATAACCTCAATTTCGTGATCATTTTTAACATGTATTTTGTGTTTTATATCATCGTGATCGTCTTTATAATTAGAAGTATTACCTATAGAAATCATTTGATTTTCACCAGTACTTTCAACGGTAATTATTATAGGCTTAATGATTTCACTAGAATTTGTGACATGTTTTACACTAGAGTTTTTAGATGAAAGTTCTATCTTAATACTTATGATTTCATTAGCGCTATTTCGCTTAATACCTGTAAACTTAATTGAAAGCCCTTTATTTTCTAATTGTTCAGATAAAATATTAAAATCACTATCACTAAAATCTTTATGAATTGTAAACTTTTCAATATTTTTTTTATGTGTATCGTTTTGATAAAAATCAATTAACGTTTGCTCAGGAGTTGTTTCTGTAATAATATATACCTCTTTAGTATTAAAACTCATTAAAAAAAGTGCTAATAAAGGTATTATAATAGCATACTTAATAGAACTTGTCTTCTTTGATTTTGATTTGTGTAACATAATGATTCGTTTTTTGATTAAAGAATTGTAAAAATTATTTGTTAATGTTATTTGCTGTTTTGGCATTATTGTTTTTAATAAAGTGTATTGATAGTTTTTTTTATCGTTACAATTAAGTTGCGCTTTTTTATCTGCAATAAATTCTAGGTTTTGCTTTAAGTCTTTAAAGTATAACCACACAAAAGGGTTAAGCCAGAGAACAATACAAGTTATTTGAGCTATTAATACATCAATAGAATGATACTGATTTGCATGTGCTTTTTCATGGTCTAAAATTTGGCGCAATTCGGTTTTATTAAATAATTTTGGATTGTATACTATCCAGTTAAAAAAAGAAAAAGGGGAATATTTACTATCTATTTCTATGATTTTATATCTGTTGGTTCTAACGCTTTTGGTTTTTAATATAATGGCAAAAAGAGACGCTAATTGAAAAATAAACCGCACCATGAAAACTATAAATCCAATAATATAGATATAGGAAATAATGTCTGTAAAGCCTAAAGAACTTTTAGCTGGTTCTATATTATTTACATTATCAACAATTACAGTGTTTTTCAATATAGATGGCGCTTCAACAATTACAGGAATAACAATAAGAGGAATAAGAAAAGCTGACAGTAAGCCAATAAGCAAAAATGCTCTGTTAGATTCAAAAAAAGTAATACGCTGTAAAAATAATTTGTAGCTGAGATAAAAAATAATAATTATCGCACTGGCTTTAAGTAAATATTCCATAATTAGTTATTCTTTTCAATTAACTCAATAATTTCTTTTAACTCTTCAATACTTATTTTTTCTTCCTTAGCAAAAAAGGAGACAACATTTTTATAAGAGTCATTAAAATAATTGCTAATGGCCGTATTCATAAAACCTTTTCTATAAGCTTCCTTGGTGATAATTGGGTGATATTGGTGTGTTTTACCATATGCAGTATAACCAACATAACCTTTATCTACTAGGTGTCTAATAATGGTAGAAAGAGTATTATAATGTGGTTTGTCTTCTTTTATTTCATTAAGTACATCTTTAACAAAGGCTTTTTCAAGCTTCCATAAAATATGCATGATTTCTTCTTCCTTATTTGTTAGTTTTTCCATATCAATAAATTGTTTATGTGTTATAAATGCTTAAATTTTTATCAAACTGTTTCTCGATTTTATATTTATATATCTTCAATCTTTAACGTGAATCAAACTTATAACTATTTTTATAGTTATACAACTAATTTAATAGTTATTTAACTAAAAATGCCGTTTTAGGGGAGTGGAGTCAAGGTATATATAAGCTTTTAGAAAAACTTTTGTTATTGCACTTCTAACTTCTAAACTTTAATTTATCTTCGCGAAAAACAATTTTCATGAGTATACTTTGGGTCATCCTTGGTTTTATATTGTTAGTAGTAGGTGGAGAGTTTTTAGTAAGATCTTCGGTAGCACTATCATTTAAATTCAATATATCAAAAATGGTTATTGGTATGACAGTCGTATCTTTTGCTACCTCTGCTCCAGAACTTTTAGTAAGCCTTAATGCAGCTTTATCAGGGTCTCCAGCTATTGCTATTAATAATGTAGTAGGATCTAATATTGCCAATATAGGTTTGGTATTAGGAGTTACAGCATTAGTAGGGCCAATTGCGGTAGATAAGTCGTTTTATAAACTTAATTGGCCAGTAATGATGATTTTTTCAATGGCTTTATATTTCTTTTTAAAGAATGATAGTGTATTGACATCTTTAGAAGGGGGTATTTTATTTTTAGGGCTTCTTCTATTTTTATTTTTTTTAATTAAAAAAGCAAAAAAAGATACTAAAATTGAAGGTGTAGATGATACATTGTCTGTTGTGTCAAATTTTAAGATAGTTATTTGGTTATTAATTGGTGCTGCTGCACTTTACTTTGGTAGTGAGTGGCTTGTAAAAGGAGCAGAGGAAATTGCTCTAGCTGTTGGAGTAAGTAAAGGTGTTATTGGCTTGTCATTAATAGCTATAGGTACAAGTGTACCAGAATTAGCAGCATCGGTAATTGCTGCGGCCAAACAAGAAAAAGCTATTTCTTTAGGAAATTTAATAGGCTCAAATATATTTAATATAGCATCAGTATTAGGGGTAACATCAATAGTAAAACAAATACCTGTAACTGAACCGACTATTCTGAATAATGATATTTTTTGGATGCTAGGCTTTTCAGCAGTACTTATTCCTTTAATATTATTACCTAAACAACTTCAAATAAGCAGAATGAAGGGGATGTTTCTAGTCGCTGCTTATGGTGTTTTGATGTTCTTTATTTTTACCAGAGGGTAATAGAATACTGGTTTTAGATTTTTTAAGATTATAAATCTAGTATTTAAGATTGAAGTATTTTTGGAACTCTTTTAGTTTATAGATTCTTGTATATGCGGAATGGTAAAAATTTAAAAGTGGTAATTTAAACCTCGACTTACTCTATTAGGATATAATACCCAAAAAGATAAAGATATAAGCATAAAAAAGCGCTTTCATTTGAAAGCGCTTTTTTATTATGAACAAAATATAATATATGCTAAAATTATACTTTAGCAGATTTAACAGTTTTAATAATTCTTCCTGCAATTTTGTATGGGTCTCCGTTAGAAGCTGGTCTTCTATCTTCTAACCAACCTTTCCAGCCTTTCTCAACAGTAATAATTGGAATACGAATTGAAGCACCTCTATCAGATATACCAAAAGAGAACTCATTGATAGATTGAGTTTCGTGCTCTCCTGTTAAACGTTGATCGTTATCAGCACCATAAACTTCAATATGTTCTTTAACAACTGGTCTGAAAGCCTCACAAATAGTTTCGTAAGTTTCTTTAGAACCACAAGTTCTTAAAGTAGTGTTAGAGAAGTTTGCGTGCATACCAGAACCATTCCAATCTGTAGCTCCTAATGGTTTTGGATGCCAGTTGATAGCTAAACCATAATCTTCAGTAATTCTTTCTAATAAGTATCTAGCAATCCAGATTTCATCACCAGCTAATTTAGCTCCTTTAGCGAATAATTGGAATTCCCATTGTCCAGCAGCAACCTCAGCGTTAATACCTTCAAAGTTTAATCCAGCATCAATACATTGATCAGCATGTTTTTCAACAATCTCTCTTCCGAAAGCATTTTTTCCACCAACAGAACAGTAAAATTGTCCTTGAGGCGTTTGATCTCTTGGGAAACCTAATGGTAAGTTAGTTTCTGGATCCCATAAAAAATATTCTTGCTCAAAACCAAACCAGAAATCATTATCGTCATCATCAATTGTAGCTCTACCATTTGATTCGTGAGCTGATCCATCAGCATTTAATACTTCAGTCATTACTAAATAACCATTTCTTCTTGCAGGATCTGGATAAATAGCAACTGGTTTTAATAAACAGTCAGAAGACCCTCCCTCTGCTTGTTGAGTAGATGATCCATCAAATGACCACATTCCAATTTCATCTAAAGTTCCTTGGAAATTTTCATGTTCCTCAACTTTTGTCTTACTTCTCAAGTTAGCAGTTGGCTTATAACCATCTAACCAGATATACTCTAATTTAATTTTTGCCATAATGAATATTTATTTATGAAATCTTTTTTATCTGCACAAATATATATTTTTATGTAAATACTTTAAATTTTACAGGGTGTTTTTAGGTAACAGCTATGTTATTTTTATTTATCCCCCATTTTTTTAGGGTATATATTAAAAAAAGTAAATTTTTTTATCATATTGTTGAAAAATTGTTAAATAGAACTTTTGTAAATTGAACACTATAATTAGTTTTGTAAATATTAATAAATCAATTTAATAAGTCTATGCCTACATTACGGTTTCATGCTATAAAAGAGACATTTGCTCACAAGCCAATTAAGATTGAAGAGACTAAAAAGCGTTCCGAAATTTTTGGTGAAAATGTATTTAATGAGGCCACAATGCGTCAATATTTAAGTAAAGATGCATTTATGGGGGTAAAGAATGCTATAGAACACGGTACAAAAATAAGTAGAACTATTGCAGATCAGGTAGCAGTTTCTATGAAAGACTGGGCACTTTCAAAAGGAGTGACTCATTATACACATTGGTTTCAACCGTTAACAGGAGCTACAGCAGAAAAACATGATGCTTTTTTTGAAACTGTTAGCGAGGGATTTGCCATAGAAAAATTTGAAGGCAGACAGTTAGTACAACAAGAACCAGATGCCTCTAGTTTTCCTAGTGGAGGTATTAGAAATACATTTGAAGCACGTGGATACACAGCTTGGGACCCCACATCACCTGCCTTTATTTACGGTACAGCACTTTGTATTCCAACTATTTTTGTTGCCTATACTGGTGAAGCTTTAGATTATAAAACGCCTTTATTAAGAGCGCTTCATGCAGTTGATGATGCAGCAACAGATGTGTGTAAATATTTTGATAAGAATGTAAAAAAAGTACATTCGTCTTTAGGCTGGGAACAAGAGTATTTTTTGGTTGATAAAATGCTGGCTGCCAGTAGGCCAGATATTATTTTAACAGGAAGGACATTGCTGGGGCATTCTTCAGCAAAAGGGCAACAATTAGATGACCATTATTTTGGAGCCATTCCTACTAGAGCTTTCAATTTTATGAGAGATTTAGAAAACGAATGTATGCTTTTAGGTATCCCTGTTAAAACACGTCATAATGAAGTAGCTCCTAACCAATTTGAATTAGCGCCCATTTATGAAGAAGCTAATTTAGCTGTAGATCATAATGCGTTATTTATGGACATTATGGGACGTGTGGCATCTCGTCATAACTTCAAAGTATTGCTTCATGAAAAACCATTTGCAGGTATGAATGGTTCGGGTAAACATAATAATTGGTCTTTATCTACAGATAGCGGTGTTAATTTATTATCGCCAGGAAAAACACCAATGAGTAATCTACAGTTTTTAACTTTTTTCATCAACACCATAAAAGCGGTACATACGCATGAAGAATTATTAAGAGCATCTATTGCATCAGCAGGAAACGATCATAGATTAGGGGACAATGAAGCGCCACCCGCAATTATGTCTATCTTTATAGGAGAACAATTAACTAAGGTGTTGCATGAATTAGAAGGTGTCACTAAAGGGAAATTATCGCCACAAGAAAAAACGGAGTTGAAGCTTAATGTAGTTGGTAAAATTCCAGATGTGTTATTAGATAATACAGATAGAAACAGAACATCACCTTTTGCTTTCACAGGAAATAAATTTGAGTTTAGGGCTGTGGGTTCTACTGCTAATTGTAGTAACCCAATGACGGTTTTAAACACTATTGTGGCTAAACAATTAAAAGATTTTAAAGTTGAAGTTGATAAGCTTATCGATGGCAAAGGCTTGAAAAAAGACGAAGCTGTGTTTAATGTATTGAGAGAATATATAAAATCTTGCAGACCTATTTTATTTGAAGGTAATGGCTATGGTGAAGCATGGGAAAAAGAAGCTAAGAAGAGAGGCTTAAGTAATAATAAAACAACGCCTGAAGCCTTAAAAGCTAGAGTTTCAAAATCAACTATAGCATTATTTGAGGAAATGAATGTGATGAGTAAAATTGAAGCTGAAGCACGCTATGAAGTAGAGATGGAGGCATACATTATGCACATTCAAATTGAAGGTAGAGTTTTAGGGGATATTGCAAGAAACCATATAGTGCCAACGGCTGTAAAATACCAAAATGTTTTGGTGGAGAATGTTAAAGGTTTAAAAGAGATTTTTGATAAAGACTTTAGAAAAATAGCTAAAGAACAAATTGGTTTAATAGAAAGTATTTCTACTCATATTGAAGGTATAAATGCTAATGTTACCAAAATGATAGACGCTCGTAAAAAAGCAAATACTATTGAAGATTTGGAGAAGAAAGCAACAGCTTATTGTAATAGTGTTAAGCCTTTGTTTGATGATATACGAAACCATTGTGATAAGCTAGAGTTAATGGTAGATGATGAGCTTTGGCCATTGACAAAGTATAGAGAGTTGTTGTTTACGAGGTAATTATAAGTATATGACAAAGATTTAGTTAGCTTAAACTTTTTTGGGTAATAAGGTTTAGGCGTATAACTGCAATATGATCAAGCCAATATTTGGATAAACTTTTCAGTCAAATATAAGCGATGTATTATCGTTTGCTTTTCTCTTCTGGTAATAGGTCGTTCTTAAAAGGGTTTTTAGTAAACGGAAAAATTAATTGTTTGACAAACCCTTTAGGAAAAGAAGCATCTATTAAACCAGTGCCTTTGGGCCATTTATTTTTTGGAAGATAATACGTTCCAAAAATCTTATCTATAAATGGAAATACAACAGCAAAGTTATTCCCATAATGCTCAGGTTCTTCACAATGGTGCCAATGATGGTATTGGGGAGTGGTAATTATATATCTTAAAAAACCAAAATTTATTCTGGTATTAGCATGTATTAAAACGGCATGAACTGCAATAAAAAGTATATAAACATTAAAAGTAAGACTAGAAAAACCTAATATATAAAGAGGAATATATGTAATACTTCGCGTAAAAAATATATCTATAAAATGTGTTCTGGAGCCAGCAAGCCAATCCATATTTTGTGTTGAATGATGTATAGAATGAAATCTCCATAAATAATGGTGTGAGTGGAAAAATCTATGAGCCCAGTACTGGAATAAATCTGTTATAAATAAAGCTAGAAATAACTCAATTATAAAGGGTAGATTGGAAATCCAATGATGAATTTCGTCCAAATTCATCCAACCAAAAAATGCTACAGCTGGTTTTTTAGTAATAACTCCAAACAATTGAATGGCAAGATGGCTTATTCCAAAATAAATAAGGTCTGTTCTCCATTCTTCATGAAATTTAGTTTGTAATTTATGTTTAGGAAAAGCAAGTTCTATAGGTATAAATATTAATACCATTACAAGTAAATCCAGAATAAGCCAATCTAAACCTATGCTCCAGTTCACTTTTTCAACGGCTCTTCCTTCAATAGTAAAACCACCTAGAATTATTGCAGCTACACCTAAACAAATGCCTACTACTGCAAGTTTTTTGCTTTTGTTTAGTAAAAGGCTTACTAAGGCAAAAACAAAAGTTAAAATAATACCACCCAGCATAAGGTTTTCAACCATACTAATAGTGTATATTTCACGAAATTCCGGTGTTGTAAGCTGTTCAGGAAATTTAAAACATAATATACCTAGTAGAGATAATGTACCAAGAAATATAGAAAGTGCAGCACTAATTCTGCCTTGACCTATTTTCATTCGTTTATTTCGTTTTTCCATGTATCAGTTTTCTTTAAAAGAATTAAGTTAAGTCTCAAACGAATATAGCTGATTTTTTTTTTGAATTCAAAATACAACTAAAGGTTAGTTGTTTAAACCCGTTCAAAACCTGTTAGTAAAACAGCCTTAAAAAACGTTTATAATTTTACTTTAAACAATTACCTTTGCAGCAATTATACTATTATGAGTCAAGAAGTTTCTAAACGTTATGCACAACGTGGTGTATCTGCATCAAAAGAAGATGTTCACAATGCTATTAAGAATATAGATAAAGGTCTATTTCCAAAAGCATTCTGTAAAATTGTACCAGATTATTTAACCAATGATGAAGATTATTGCTTAATCATGCATGCAGATGGAGCAGGAACAAAGTCATCTTTAGCCTATATGTATTGGAAAGAAACAGGTGATGTATCGGTTTGGAAAGGTATTGCTCAAGATGCGCTAATCATGAATATTGATGATTTATTATGCGTAGGAGCGACTGATAATATCATGCTGTCTTCAACTATTGGAAGGAATAAAAACTTAATTCCAGGTGAAGTTCTTTCTGCTATTATTAATGGAACCGAAGAATTACTTGAAGATTTAAAAAAACATGGAGTAACCATTCACTCAACTGGTGGTGAAACTGCTGATGTTGGAGATTTAGTAAGAACTATTATTGTAGACTCTACAGTAACGGCTAGGATGAAACGTAGTGATGTTATAGATAACGCTAATATTAAACCTGGCGATGTTATAGTTGGTTTAGCATCTTTTGGACAAGCTACTTATGAAAAGGAATACAACGGTGGTATGGGAAGTAACGGGTTAACCTCTGCACGCCATGATGTATTTAATAAATATTTAGCTGAAAAATTTCCTGAGAGCTTTGATGCGTCGGTGCCAGAAGATTTAGTCTATTCTGGTGGTGTAAAATTAACAGATGCTGTTGAAGATTCACCTATAGATGCTGGTAAGTTAGTGCTATCACCAACAAGAACCTATGCACCAATTATAAAACAGATTTTATCAAAATATAATAGTGAAAATATTCATGGAATGGTGCACTGTTCTGGTGGTGCGCAAACTAAGATTCTTCATTTTATAGATGAAAATCATGTGGTGAAAGATAATTTATTTCCAATACCACCATTGTTCAAATTAATACAAGAACAATCTAAAACAGATTGGAAAGAAATGTACCAAGTATTTAATTGCGGACATAGAATGGAGCTTTACGTGAATCCTGAAATTGCTGAAGACATTATAGAAATATCAAAATCATTCAACGTTGATGCTCAAATTATTGGTAGAGTAGAAGCATCTAAAGAAAAGAAACTTACAATAAAAAGTGAGTTTGGAGAGTTTAGTTATTAGAATTTTCATTTTTAACTAAAATGGAATGATTATTGATGAGTTTTCAACTTAAAAATAACCTAACCTAAAACCACAATGCGATATTTTTTATTAATCCTAGTAACCCTCGTATCTTTTAATTTAAACGCGCAACCAGACTCTCTTTACTTAAAGGAAAAACCTAAGAAGTATGATGGTCCGCAATGGATTTCAAAAAACAAAGCTACCATAGATTTAAGCGAAGTAGCCTTTGTAAACTGGAATGCAGGTGGAGCAAATTCAATTTCGGGTCTTTTAGGTTTACAATCTTCAAAAAATTATAAGGATAAATACTTTACTTGGAGAAATAATATAATAATGAGATATGGGGTTAATAAGCAAGAGTCTAGAGAACTTAGAAAAACAGACGATTTGTTAGAAATTAACTCAGATATGGGGTACAAACCTAGTGTAAGCTCCAATTGGTACTATTCAGCTAAGCTAAATTTTAGATCTCAGTTTGCTAATGGTTATAAGTATCCTGACAAAGACAATCCTATTTCGAGATTTATGGCTCCAGGATATTTGTTTTTTGGAGGCGGAATGGAATATGGAAAACAAGTAGATAAATTAGCAGCTTATTTCTCCCCATTAACGCTTAAAGCTACATTTGTTTTAGATGAAGATTTAGCCAATGCTGGTGCATTTGGAGTAGATGGAGCAGTTTTAGATGATGAAGGTAATATTCTTGTTCCTGGAAAACGATTAAGAAAAGAGCTAGGCATTTTAATGACCAATAGTTATGAAACTAAAGTGGCCGAAAATATAAGTATGCAACACAAAGTAAGTCTATATACAGATTATGTAAATAATTTTGGTAATGTAGATTTAGATTGGAGGCTAGACTTCAACTTTAAAGTAAATAATTTTGTGAGAGCTAGCTTTGGTTCTCATATTCGTTATGATGATGATGTAAAAATAAAAAACGAAACTGATGTAGATGGAGAGTTTGATGAAGAAGGCGCAAAAATACAATGGAAACAGTTTCTTGGTGTTGGCTTTGCGGTAGATTTTTAATTTTTTACAACTATTCTCGATGTACGGAAAATTAAAAAACCTAAGTTTAAGTATATTCGCATTCAATTTTTTTGAAAACTTAACTAAATGAAAGAAGAATTAACCAAAACATTAACCACTTTCCCTGTTAAGCGTCCACAAGTTTTAGAAGCTGATGTAGTACGTTTTCAAAATAGTAAGGAAAAATGGATAGCATTTATTGGTTTAATAGATGGCAAACCTTATGAAATATTTACTGGTTTAACAGATGATGAAGATGGTATTTTAGTACCACGTTGGGTAAACGCTGGTTTAATAATAAAAAATAAAGATGAAGATGGTAACTCTCGTTATGATTTTCAATACAAAAATACCAGAGGTTATAAAACGACTATTGAAGGTTTATCTCATAAGTTTAACCCAGAATTCTGGAATTATGCAAAGCTAATTTCGGGTACTTTACGTTACGGAATGCCTATAGACAAAGTAGTAGATTTAATTAATAGTTTACAATTAGATACAGAGTCTATTAATACATGGAAAAATGGTGTAGGTAGAGCCTTAAAACGTTATGCTAGTGAAGGTGTTTTTTCAAAAACTGAATAGCACTTTTGTAGCTAAACAGTTTTATTAAAGCGTTCCTATATTTAAATAATTATAGTCTTCAAGTTCGGTTAAATTATTAATCAATTTGGAGCAACCATTATTTACCAAGTATAAAGTATCGCATATGTCTATAACTTCAGAATATCTGTGGTCTGTTAATAGTATTACTTTTTTAGTTTTCTCACTTTTAATTAAAGATTGAATTTTTTCAATATGTAGAGGAGCAACACCATTAAAAGGTTCATCTAGTAAAACTATCTTACCCCGTTTTTTTAGAATTACATATATTTCAATAATTCTGCGTTCGCCACCAGATAATAACCCAAATTTTGTGTTTTTGTAAATTGAAAAATCACTAAACTCATTAATAAATTTGTTCCAATCAACTTTAAAAAGCTTGAAAACAGTTTTTACTTTAAGCGTTTTAGGAATAAAATGATATTGAGGTAAGTAGCTTACTAATTTGGTTAGGTAAAGAGGTTTTAAAATGGGGTTGTTATCTATTCTAATAAATTTGTATTTAGGTTTTAAATCTCCAAAAATAATTTTTAGAATACAGCTTTTTCCAGAACCATTTCTCCCTAAAAGACCTGTTATTTTACCTGTTTCAGCTTTTAAATAAATACCGTTTAAAATAGCTTTATTGTTAAAATAAAGCTCAATACTATCAGTTTCTAAAATCATACAAATTCTCTTAGAACTATAAGGAATGGTAAACTTAAAGCAAAATCTATAAAATAAAGTAAAGAAAAGAGTTTAAAGGTTGAAATACCTAAATTTTTATAAAGCATTAGCTTTCGTCTGGCAGTAGTTTCATTTAAGAAATACCATAAAAAACCAACTAAAAATAGTTTTATAATAGCAATGATGAATATTTCAAGTTTAAAAAATGACAATACAGCATTAATAGAAAGAGACCATAGAATAAATGGTCTATAAAACACAAATATTGAGAAAAGTTGTTGCATAGATGTATAAGAAACGTGATTTGCGAAAAAATATTCTGCAAATACTTATAATCCGTTAAAGAGAGCTTACCCAAAATTCATAAATTATCGTATTTTTGATCTCCAATTAAATGAGGCAGATGTTAGAGAAACTACAAATAGTAAAGCAACGTTTTGATGAAGTGAGTGATTTAATCATTCAGCCAGATATTATTTCAGATCAAAAGCGCTATGTAGCACTTAATAGAGAATATAAAGATCTTAGAATTTTAATGGATAAGCGAGAAGCTTACATTGAATTTACTAATAATTTGGCTGAAGCCGAAGAAATTATAGCAGACGGAAGTGATGCCGAAATGGTTGAAATGGCTAAAATGCAGTTGGATGAAGCCAAAGAAGGAATTCCAAAATTAGAGGAAGAAATAAGAGTATTATTAATTCCTAAAGATCCTGAAGATTCTAAAAATGCAGTAGTTGAACTACGTGCAGGAACAGGTGGTGACGAAGCTAGTATTTTTGCTGGAGATTTATTCAGAATGTATACAAAATACTGCGAAGGTAGAGGGTGGAATGTAAGTACTGTGGATTTTAGTGAAGGTACCAATGGTGGATTTAAAGAAATTCAATTTGAAGTATCTGGTGAAGATGTTTATGGAACTTTAAAGTTTGAAGCTGGTGTACATCGCGTACAACGTGTGCCACAAACAGAAACTCAGGGGCGTGTACATACCAGTGCGGCAACTTGTATGGTGTTTCCTGAAGCAGAGGAATTTGATGTAGAAATTAATCCTAAAGATGTACGTATAGATTTTTTCTGTTCGTCTGGTCCTGGAGGGCAATCTGTAAATACCACCTATTCTGCGGTGCGCTTAACGCATATTCCAACAGGTTTGGTAGCGCAATGTCAAGATCAAAAATCACAACATAAGAATAAAGAGAAAGCTTTTAAAGTATTGCGTTCACGTTTATATGATTTAGAATTGGCTAAAAAGCAAGAAGAAGATGCTGCTAAACGTGGTAGTATGGTGTCTTCAGGAGATAGAAGTGCTAAAATTAGAACCTATAACTATCCGCAAGGGCGTGTCACAGATCATAGAATTGGTTTAACACTTTATGATTTACAAAATATTGTAAACGGCGATATTCAAAAAATAATTGATGAATTAATGTTAGCTGAAAATACTGAAAAGTTAAAGGCTAGTGATCAGACTATATAGTTTCTGTCATTCCTGCGTGATCACTGAGTGTCACACTGAGCTTGTTGAAGTGCGGAATTGAAGTGAAAGTGGGGATCTATTTCAAGTTTAATAAACTAATTCAAGTGACTACAAATCAACTCATATCAGAAATCAAAAGAAAACAATCCTTTCTATGTATTGGATTGGATGTAGATTTAAATAAAATTCCAGAACACCTTTTAAAAGAAGAAGATCCTATTTTTGCCTTTAATAAGGCAATCATAGATGCAACGCATCACTTATGTGTAGCATACAAGCCCAATACAGCTTTTTATGAAGCTTACGGTTTAAAAGGTTGGAAAGCTTTAGAAAAAACGATTATATATTTAAACGAAAAACATCCTGAGATTTTTACCATAGCAGATGCTAAACGTGGTGATATAGGCAATACCAGTACCATGTATGCCAAGGCGTTTTTTGAAGATTTAGCGTTTGATTCTGTTACTGTGGCTCCTTATATGGGTAAAGATTCGGTAGAACCTTTTTTAGCATTTGAAAATAAGCACACTATTTTGTTGGCTTTAACATCAAACAAAGGTGCTTTTGATTTTCAAACAAAAACTATTGATGGTAAAGAGGTTTATAAACAAGTATTAGAAACTTCTAAAACCTGGGCAAATTCTGAAAACCTTATGTATGTAGTTGGGGCTACGAAAGCAGAGTATTTAGCAGATATTAGACAAATTATACCAAATAGCTTTTTATTAGTACCAGGTGTTGGAGCACAAGGGGGTAATTTACAAGAGGTTTGTAAATATGGTATGAATGACAATGTTGGGTTATTGATAAATTCTTCCAGAGGTATTATTTATGCTTCCAAAGAAAACGATTTTGCCCAAGCAGCGGCTAAAAAGGCTGAAGAACTTCAACAGCATATGAGCACTGAGTTGAAACGTCATTCTGAGGAGTGATAACAAGTTTATATTGAGCTTAGCCGAAATATGGAATCTCTTTCTTTAAATGATGAGATTGCCACAGAAAATTATAAATTTTCTTCGCAATGACGCAATTTAATGACCAATTAGACAGAACTATATCTTTAAATCAAGTACCTAAAAGAATAATTTCTTTAGTTCCTAGTCAAACCGAATTATTATGCGATTTGGGTTTAGAAGCTTCTATTGTTGGGGTTACTAAATTTTGTGTGCACCCGCTTCATATTAAATCTAAAAAGACTATTGTAGGTGGTACAAAACAAGTACATCTTGAAAAGATAAAAGTGCTTAATCCAGATATTATTCTTTGTAATAAAGAAGAAAATACAAAAGAAATAGTAGAATTATGTGAAACTATTTGTCCTGTACACGTATCGGATATATTCACTTTAGCCGATTCTTATCAACTTATTGAGCAATACGGTATTATGTTTAATGTTGAAGAAAGCGTTAGTAGTTTAATAAATAGGATCAAATCAGAATATGAAAATTTTAAAGGTTTCATTTTAGATAAACCGAAATTAAGAGTAGCTTATTTCATTTGGAAAAAACCATGGATGGTTGCAGCAAACAATACTTTTATTAATTATCTACTTGCATTAAATCATTTTGAAAACTATTATAAAAAAGATACTAGATACCCAGAGATAGAATTAAAAATAAATGAGGGAATTGATATAGTATTATTATCAAGTGAGCCTTATCCGTTTAAAGAAGGGCATAAAAAAGAGCTAAAAACATTTTACCCCAATGCAAAATTAGTATTGGTAGATGGGGAAATGTTTTCTTGGTACGGCTCTAGATTAACAAAGGCGTTTAAATATTTTAAACAGCTCCGTTTAAATCTTTAGAAAATTCAACCTTGCTCATATCATCAACAAAATTAGCAATGGTTTCTTCAATTTCTTTTAGGTTTATAACCTTGGCTAAATTGGGTTTTATTTTCCCTACTCTACAAAAATGATTATTCATAACGTTCTTTTTTCTTTTATAAATTACGACATTACACGTAATTTAGATGTAAGTAAATAGTTAAAGAATTACTAAAATTTAAGAGGTAGGTGCGGTGATCTCTCTAGAGAGGTATTTCAATTTATTGATTTCATCTAAAAGCTTAATAGCATTGAATTCAGAAAAATCACTTAAAGCAGAATCTGTTTGCCTTAAATTATAGGCTTGCTCAACAAGTTCTTTATAACGCTTGTTGAGAGCTTCATAACGGCTTTTTATTAAATCTGCTTTTCTCATTTTGAGTGTATTAGCTACATGTAAGATAATAATTTTTAATGATTTTTTAAAATTTATCTTTAATGTTTTGTTAATGGAATATTAGGAGTTATTGATTTTCTTTAAATTTAAAATACTAATCAAACTTTCAGATTATGAGATACTTAACAGTTGTTTTAATTTTTACGTTGCCATTATTAACTCAGGCACAAAATAGTAATTGTAAATGTTGTACGGCAGACTATAATGCTTTTGATTTTTGGTTAGGTAATTGGGAAGTTTTTAATAAAAATGAAACCATTGCAGGTTATAATGAAATTACAGAAATTCAAAATAACTGTGTTATTAAAGAGAACTGGAAAAGTGCTACAGGTAAGTATACAGGAACTAGTAATAGTTTTTATAATGCTAAAACAGATAAATGGGAACAGATATGGGTAGATAATCAAGGAGGTGTTTTACATTTAAAAGGCAATAAGGTTGAAAATCAAATGATATTGTATACAGATGAAGAAATTAATGAGAAAGGAGAAAAAATAAAGCATAGAGTTACATGGACCAAAAATAACGATGGTACTGTACGCCAATATTGGGAAGTTATTACTAATGATAAAGATATTTCAGTAGCTTTTGATGGCTTATATAAAAAAGCCAAATAAAGTTGTTTATTCGGCTTTGTTTTTTTTGATAACTTTTAATCTTGCAACGCAAATACTTTTTTAAGTAAGTCTGTAGTTCTAGAAGAGAGTTTAGTCCTTATTTCTTTTTCCTCTACAGCAATCATAGTGTAAACACCTTTTAAAGCCTCAGTTGTAACGTAATCTGTTAAGTCTGTATTCACACTTTTAGTAAATGGTAAATTATTGTATTTGGTTATTAAATTTTCCCAAATAGCATCTGCTCCAACTTTATCAAAAGATTTTTTTATAACAGGATTAAATTTACCATATAATACGGTTTCTGTTCTGCTAGTTAAATAGTTGGTAGCTGAGTCATCATTACCTAATAATATATTTTTGGCATCAGCGAACGTAATTCCTTTTACTGCATCAACAAAAATGGGTGTTGCTTCTTTTACAGCATCTTCGGCAGCTCTATTTAGAACTTTTAAACCTTCATCAGCAAGTTTATTTAAACCAATATCTCTTAGAGTTTTATCAACTTTTTGTAATTCCTCAGGTAAGAGTATTTTAACTAGTTCATTTTTATAAAACCCATTTTCTTGTGTAAGTTTGGTTACTTGCTTATCTATTCCAAAATCAAGAGCTTGTCTTAGGCCAGCAGCAATATCGGCATTACCAATACCGCCTCCTCCTTGTGGTAATTGGTTAACTACTTGTTGTAATTCTGCACAAGAAGTAATACTAAAAACTAAAAGTAGGGCAATGAATTTTTTAATCATGATTTTTTATTTAAATATATGGATTTATATGTTATTAAAAATAAAAAAGACGTCTGAGAGAATGACGTCTTAAGGAGAATTTGCATTACTTCAAAAAATAACCCCTATTTATTTAGGTTTGTTCTTATTTCCTATTATTAAGACACAAAAAAAAATAAATGGTCACAATTATGTTTAAATTTTTTATTTAGAATATTTTTTAGCATGATATTTGTTATAATTGTATTAAATAATTAATTCATGAAATACGTAAGACCTCTCATATTATGTACTGTTTTTTTATTTTGCATTACAGGTAAAGCACAAATACAAATTTCTGAACGTATACAAAAATCTAGTGTTGCTAGTGAAAATGATGTTTCATTATATTTTATAGATTTTTGGGCAACTTGGTGCGGGCCATGTATTAATGCATCAAAATATTTAACTGTATTACAGCAGCAATACCCTAATGATTTACATATAGTATCACTCTCCCAAGAAAATAGCACTATAGTAAAGAATTTTTTAAAGAAGCATAAATTACAACTAACGGCAGCTATAGATAACGAAGGAGAAACCTTTAAGAAATATAATATTCATAGTTTACCTTATGGCGTTTTATTGAATGCAAATGGTGCAAAAATATGGGAAGGGCACCCTGCTGATTTAAAAGCATATGATGTTAAAAAGTATTTAAAACGTTATCAAACTAGAGCAAATTTTGAAGACTTTTTTAAAGTTTTAAGTTTTGAAACGCCTGTTGAAGAAGTTTATTCACCAAAAAAAGACTTTGAATTTGTAGAGCTTTTTGAAGTTTTAAATGAAGGTTTACAAATAAATGAAGACGGAGAATTTGTTGAACTAAAAGGGCGTTTAGGTGAAATATTAGCTTATGGTTGGAAAGTTAATGTAAACCAAATAGAAATACCTGACACATATAATAAGTATTATAAATTTTATGCAAAAAAGAACTCTAGAAGTTATAGAAACTTACCAGAAATTATTGTTAAGCGTTTAAAGCTAAAAACAAAAACAAAAAAGATTTTAGGTGATGTGTATGCTTTAAATATGAAATCAGCTAACTTATGGGATACATTTCAAATTGATTGGGAAGATAATCCAACAAGGTACTTAATTGGAGATGCAGATATCAAAGCAGATAATGTATCAGTTAACGATATGGCTTATACTTTGGGTAAAGTATTAGAAAAACCAGTAATTGTTGTAGGTTTAATTGACACTGAAAAGCTTCATGATTGGGATATTCATTATAAATATTATGATTTAATGGTATCTAGTCTTTATGATAATTATGGAATCAAACTACAAAAAGACAAAACAGAATTCACAAATTATATTATAACAAAAAAAGCACCTTAAGAAAGGCGCTTTTATTTTTTATTTTTAGGAACTTTATTAGTTACTAATAACTCTAAATTCTGTACGTCTGTTTTTCTTGTGCTCACCTTCAGAACACTCAACACCATTTGAACATCTGTTTACCAAACGACTTTCACCGTATCCTTTAGCAATTAATCTGTTTCTAGAAATACCTTTAGAAACTAAATAATTAACAACAGAATTAGCTCTTTGTTGAGATAAAGACATGTTGAAATCATCATTACCTCTAGAGTCTGTATGAGACATTAACTCAATGCTAACAGGCTTGTTGTTTAATAATGGTAATAATGTATTATCAATAACTTTTTTAGAAGCAGGTGTAATTCTAGCACTTCCTAACTCATAAAAAATTGGTAATACGTTAGCATCTAATAATCCACAATCAACTTCTTCCCAAGTAGTAATTCCACCTTTTTTAGATAAAATTGTTCTAGTTACAGTTTTAGTTTTTGAAGGAACAGTAACTTTTCTAGTAGAAGCTGGAGTATCTACTACTTGTCTTTTGATAGTAGTATATTCAGCAGGGATAGTGATTTCATCCATTCTAGCAGGAGTTTTTACCACACGCTTTTTGTAAGTAGCATCCACTTTATTTACAGGAATGTTACTAGTAGTAGCATCTTTAGCTAAAGTAGTATAACTAACATCACTAAATTGAGCTGGGTATTCTACAAAACATGCCACAACACAATCTTCTTTGTTTGGAGAACTACAAACTGTTTCTTTGTATTCCCATCCTGAAGTTTTTGGATACGTTTCAAAACTTCTTGAGTCTTTACCAAAAGAAGCTGGACTTATACTAATGTCTGTTCTTCCTTCTCTTTTTACATAAGGAACTTCAACAGTTTCATAAACTGCAGGAACATATACTAATTTCTTGCTAGCTTCTTTTACTAATACTCTTTCTTCAACTGTTTTGTAAGTTGCAGGAACAACTTGTAATTTAGAGTATGCTGGGTATACTTCAATAGTTTCTTCAACAGTACTAAATTCGTCTTTTGTAATACACTTTACATAACATTTCCCAGGCTCTGGGTTGTTAGGTAAGCTTTGTGCTTGAGAGACAAGGCTAAAACCTAAAACACAGATAAGACTAAGTAAAAAATTTGTTTTCATAAAATTAAATTTTAGTTAATGGTTATAATTATTCTGTCTTTAGGACACTGAGAATATTTATAAGTCACATTAATTTTAAGAAAACAGAGAGAAGTTACTGTGTTTTGTAATTGTTTGATTAAGAGAATATAACAGTTTTATTGTTATAAACCATCACTTTTCTATCTGCATGTAATTTAACGGCATTGGCTAATACAATTTTTTCTAAATCACGGCCTTTAGCAATTAAATCTGGAATAGAATGCGCATGAGTTACTCTTGCTACATCCTGTTCAATAATTGGTCCTGCATCCAGCTCTTCAGTAACATAATGGCTTGTAGCTCCAATAATCTTTACGCCCCTTTTATATGCAGAATGGTAAGGTTTTGCACCAACAAAAGCTGGTAAAAATGAATGATGAATGTTAATAATTTTATTGGTGTATTTATCAATAAGTTTAGGGGATACAATTTGCATGTATCTTGCTAACACAATAAAATTTATACCATGCTCTTCTAGTAGCTTTAACTGTTCATTCTCAGCTTCGGCTTTAGTCTCTTTAGTTACTGGTATATGATGAAAAGGAATATTAAAATTATCAGCAATAGGTTTTAAGTCGTTATGATTACTAATAATAAAAGGAATTTCTAAATTAAGTTCTCCAGAGTTAAAGCGTCCTAATAAGTCATATAAACAATGATCGTATTTAGAAATGAATAGTGCCATTTTTGGCTTCACTTCGGAAGAATAAATGCGCCATTTCATGTCGTATTTATCAGCTAAAACCCCTTTAAAGGCTCCTTTAAAAGCAGCGGTAGAAAAAGAATCTGAAGAAAATTCACTTTCTAAACGCATAAAGAAAATATTTTGCTCTCTATCTACATGTTGGTCTATATAAACAATATTTCCGTTTTGTTGTGCAATAAAATTAGTGACAGATGCAATAATATTAGGTTTATCGTTACAGTGAATTAAAATAGTAATCTTATTCATAGCGCTTTAAATATTTTCCGCAGGTAAAATTAACGCAAAAAATAACTTGAACTAATACAATAATGTTTTTTGAAAATATTTTATAATTTTTAATTTTTTTTGAATATTTCGTAAATTGCATGTATAAAATAGATGTTTTTTTGAAAATGAATCAAAATAATCCATATAAGCCAACCCATAATATTAGAATAGTTACTGCTGCTTCATTGTTTGATGGTCATGATGCTTCAATAAATATAATGAGGAGAATTATTCAAGCTACAGGCGTAGAAGTTATTCATTTAGGGCATGATAGAAGTGTTGAAGAAGTAGTTAATACAGCTATACAAGAGGATGTAAATGCCATTTGTATGACCTCTTATCAAGGTGGACATAATGAGTATTTCAAATATATGTATGATTTACTTAAGGAAAGAGGAGCAAGCCACATTAAAATTTTTGGAGGTGGAGGTGGTGTAATCTTACCAAGTGAAATAAAGGATTTAATGGATTACGGCATTTCAAGAATCTACTCGCCTGATGATGGTAGAGAAATGGGCCTACAAGGTATGATTAACGATTTGGTAGAAACATCAGATTTTCCAATAGGCGATAAGCTTACAAATGAAGTTGAATTGATAAAAGGACAGAATTATGGCGCTGTAGCGAGACTAATATCTTCAATAGAAAATTTTCCTGAAGTGTCTGAAAAAGCTTTGAATGAAATTAAAAGTAAAAATTCAAAAACACCAGTATTAGGAATAACAGGAACTGGAGGTGCGGGCAAGTCATCATTAGTAGATGAATTAGTGAGACGATTTTTAATCGATTTTCCAGAAAAAACTATTGGTATTATTTCTGTAGACCCTTCAAAACGAAAAACAGGTGGTGCTTTATTAGGGGATAGAATTCGAATGAACTCTATAAATGATTCAAGGGTTTATATGAGAAGTTTAGCAACACGTCAGTCTAACCTATCCTTATCAAAACATATTGACGAAGCTATTCAGGTACTAAAAGCTTCAAATTTCGATTTAATTATTTTAGAAACATCAGGAATTGGACAATCTGGTTCTGAAATTGTAGAGCATTGTGATGTGCCAATGTATGTTATGACACCAGAGTTTGGTGCAGCTACACAATTGGAAAAGATAGATATGCTTGATTTTGCAGATATTGTGGCCGTTAATAAGTTTGATAAACGAGGTGCATTAGATGCGCTACGTGACGTGAAAAAACAATATGTACGTAACCATAATTTATGGGATCAAGAAGAAGATGAATTACCAGTTTACGGTACTATAGCTTCTCAATTTAATGACCCAGGAATGAATAGGTTGTACAAAGCTGTTATTGATATTTTAGTTGAAAAAACAGAGGCAGATTTAAAGTCGTCTTTTCAATTGTCTTATAATTTAAGTGAAAAGATTTTTATCATTCCTCCGTCAAGAACTAGATACCTTTCAGAAATTGCCGATACTAATAGAAACTATGATAAGACAGCTAATGAGCAAGTTGAAATAGCACAAAAACTCTACGGTATTTATCAAACAATCCTATCTGTTATTTCTAGTAAAGATGAGATATCTTATTTGATAAAGACAGGTCTTAATCAAGAAGAGATTTTGAAACAATACTTCGACTCCGCTCAGCATACTGTTCAGAATGGCAAAGAAAAAAAGATATTTTTAGAGCTACTTTTTAAAGAATTTGATCGTCTTAAAATGAACCTTAAAGCTAGTAGTTGGGAGCTTATTATGAATTGGGAATCTAAAGTTCAAAAATATAAAGAACCTATTTATACTTTTAAGGTAAGAGGGAAAGAACTTAAAGTGGAAACACATACAGAATCCTTATCACATCTTCAAATCCCAAAGGTAGCCTTACCTAAATATAAAGCTTGGGGAGATGTATTACGTTGGTCTTTAGAAGAAAATGTTCCTGGAGAGTTTCCTTATACGGCAGGCTTATACCCATTTAAGAGAGAAGGAGAAGATCCTGCAAGAATGTTTGCAGGAGAAGGAGGTCCAGAGCGTACCAATAGAAGATTTCACTATGTGAGTAGTGGTATGGATGCAAAGCGACTTTCTACGGCCTTTGATAGTGTAACGTTGTATGGTAATGATCCAGATTATAGACCAGATATTTATGGGAAAATTGGAAATGCAGGTGTTAGTATTTGTTGCTTAGATGATGCAAAGAAATTGTATTCTGGTTTTAATTTAGCCGATGTTAAGACGTCTGTGAGTATGACTATTAACGGACCAGCGCCTATGCTATTAGGGTTTTTTATCAACACAGCGATTGATCAGCAATGTGAAATTTATATAAAAGAACATAATCTTGAAGATGAAGTTGAAACTAAAATAGCCAAGATTTATAAAGGGAAAGAAAGGCCAGTATACAATGGTAAGTTACCTGAAGGAAATGATGGCTTAGGATTAATGTTATTGGGTACTACAGGAGATAAAGTACTACCTGCTGAAGTTTATGAAACTATAAAACAAAAAACTATTTCTCAAGTTAGAGGAACTGTACAAGCAGATATTTTAAAGGAAGATCAGGCACAAAATACCTGTATTTTTTCTACTGAATTTGCGTTGAGATTAATGGGAGACGTACAAGACTATTTTATTAAGAATAATGTTCGTAATTTCTATTCGGTGTCAATTTCTGGATATCATATAGCCGAAGCTGGTGCAAACCCTATTACACAATTAGCATTAACACTTTCTAACGGATTCACCTATGTTGAATACTATTTAAGCAGAGGAATGAACATCAATAAATTTGGGCCTAATTTGTCTTTCTTTTTCTCAAACGGATTAGACCCTGAATATGCCGTTATTGGTAGAGTAGCAAGACGTATTTGGGCTAAAGCCATGAAATATAAATATGGAGCAAATGAACGAGCTCAAATGCTTAAATACCATATTCAAACATCAGGTAGAAGTTTACATGCTCAGGAGATTGATTTTAATGATATTAGAACCACATTACAAGCTTTATATGCAATTTATGATAATTGTAACTCACTACACACTAATGCTTATGATGAAGCTATTACAACTCCAACGGAAGAATCGGTTAGAAGGGCAATGGCTATTCAGTTAATCATTAATAAAGAGTTAGGGTTGGCAAAAAATGAAAACCCAACACAAGGCGCTTTTATAATTGAAGAATTAACAGATTTGGTTGAGGAAGCGGTGTTATTAGAATTTGATAAAATTACAGAACGTGGCGGCGTTTTAGGTGCTATGGAAACGATGTATCAACGTAGTAAAATTCAAGAAGAAAGTTTGTATTACGAAACATTGAAACATAATGGTAAATTTCCAATAATAGGGGTAAATACGTTTTTAAGTAGTAAAGGATCTCCAACAGTGTTACCAGCTGAAGTTATTAGGGCCACCGAAGAAGAAAAACAATTTCAAATTACAACATTAGAAAACTTACATAAAGCTAATGATACTGAGAGTTTATTAAAACAACTCCAGAATGCAGCAGTAAATAATGAAAATGTTTTCAATGAATTAATGGAGGTTTGTAAAGTATGTTCACTTGGTCAAATAACGAAAGCATTGTTTGAAGTAGGAGGGCAGTATAGACGAAATATGTAAGCAGATCGCCAGTTTTTTCAAATGAAATAAAGAAAAAATGTACAATCTGAAATGTTTTATCTTTTCAAATTTTAACGCAACCTTGTAGTACTAATGGTATCTATTAGGAAACCTTAAATATGAGAAAAATTGTTCTTGCTTTAATCTTTGTTTTGTCAGTTTGTTCTTGTGATATTTTAGAAAATGATAATGAACGATATGAATATAATTATTTTGAAAATAGCGAATTGAATATTGAGCAATTTCCAGATTCTTATATGAAACAAGCGAGTATTTCAGAAGGGAATAAAATAGTTTTCAATTATCAATATCATTTTGATGAAGATGCGAGAGCTTATGATGGAGGTTATTCCGATTATATTTATTTTGAAATCAATTCAGATATAGACAATTTTGAGTTAACTGGCGAAGAATTGGTTAATACCAATGTAATTTTTACCAAATCATGTTTTTGTTATTTTTCCGATTCCCCAGAAAAGAATGTAGAACCTAAAGGAACCATATTGGGAGAAAAAATTTCAGCTAATAGATGGAGAATAAATCTAAATGTTACTTTCTATGGTGATGAAAATAAAAACTTTGAAGGTATATTTGTTTTAAAAGAAAACTAGAATAGGGAATAATTTTCGACTACAAAGTCAACATCCAATTACGTTGTAGCTTCTTAAATTTTCTTAATTCGTTTCTTAGAATAGGTAAAAAGTCTTTACCATTACTACTAGATTTTTCTAAGCGATAAGAGTTTCTGTAAAGTAAATTAGTTAATTGTCTTAAAGAAGCAAGGTGTTTGTATTTTCTTTCTGAGTTGCGCTCTAATTCTACATTAGCAATTTCAGGAGCTAAAGAAACTGATTGTTGTACAATATCACCCGAGAAATATATATTAGAGTTTTCTTTACCTTCTTCATTTAGAGGCGCTAAGTCTTCTTTTAAGTAAGTGGAAATACTTTGAGAAAGCGCAAAAATTTCTTGGGCTTTCTTATAAACCGGTAATTCCGATAGGTTTGATGGGGTATTGTGTAACATGCTTCTCTTTTTCACTACAATTTATTCAAAATTACTCACTACAGTTTATTTTCAACTTTAATATTTAAAGTAATTTTGTATTTTTGCTTTAAAATGTATGTTTTTAAGGTTTAATATCTTTAAATGAAAATTGACGAGCTTAATAAGAAGATTCTTAGATGTTTACAGCGAAATGCTAGACTTTCTAATGCCGAAATTGGAAGGCAGGTGGGGATAAGTTCTCCTGCAGTTTCTGAGCGCATTAAAAAAATGGAAGATCTTGGTGTTATTGAAGGTTATAAAACTGCTGTATCTCCTTTTGAAATTGGTTATCAATTAAAAGCTATTATTACTTTACGTGCATTTATGGGGAAATTAAAACCCTTTTTAGAAAAAGTAAAAACTTTTGATGAAGTAGTAAATTGCTACAGAATTACTGGTGATGAAAACATAGTAATGGAAGTAGTTCTAAAAAATCAAAAGCACTTAGAAACTTTTATAGATCAGCTCATAATTTATGGAGAAAGTAAAACTCAAATTGTTTTATCTGATGTGGTAAAACAAAATGAGCTAAAACCTTTAAAGTAGCTTAAAAGTCAATATCTTCATCTAGATTTAATGGAATATCATCATCAGGATCAATATCATCATAATTTATTCCTGGCGGATTAAAAAGCCCCCACCTATCAATAATGTAATTCCAACAATTAAAAGTTTTTACCCATTCAGCAAATAACACTCTAAATTCATCTACTTCTTTTCTCAGTAAATCTAAATACTCTATATCTTTAAAACCATGCATTTGAATACCTCTGGCATCAGTAATTAATTCTCTTGCAGATTTTCTAATAATAGCTGCATTTTCCATTCTAATATCATAGAGCATATCTTCATCAGCAGCTCCTGCAATTTTTGCAGGAATAATCATGGCATTTTCTCTTAAAAAACTAAGATTACTCTTTATCATTTCAGCTTGAATGTCTTTTTCAAAATCAATATCTGTTTGTTCTACAGCTTTTATGATATGATCTACCAATTCTTGAATGTCCATAGCTTTCTTGAATATTGGTAGTTTCTTCCATTCATTCATCATAAGTAATTTTGTTTTTAACTAATTTAAAATTTCGTCACTTCGAGTGATTTTGATTATATCAAAATCGTATCGAGAAGTTATAACTAGATACTATTTCTTATTTTTTTTACGCAACAAATTTTCAGATTTACGACTCATTAAACTGACCAAAATATTTAATTAATACGCCAAGGCGGATTTTTTCTATTCTTTCCTCCATGGAACAAAATAATCTTATTTCCATCTAAATCATATAAATGAGCTTCTCGCCATAGCCATGGTTTATCTTCAGGTAATTGACTAAATTCAAGTCCTTTTTTTTGTAAACCTTCAACGAGCTCATCCAAATTATCATCTTCAAAATAAATGGAGATGCCTTCACTTTTTGGTAATTCATCAACTTTATGGATTGAAAATGTACTATTTCCGTCAGGGCATTCAAATCTTACATAATTTGGTTTTGCATCTACAATAAGATGCAAACCCAAGGTTTTATAAAATTCTGTTGCTTTTATAACATCTAAAGATGGTATAGTTATTTGATTTAAATCCATAATATATCTTCTTCCTCTAATAAAACAAGTTGCTTGTTTTTCTTATATTTTAAATATTGCTTTAGTGTAAACAATAAGAAAACACAAAGTGCTGCAAGCCCAGTGACTATAAACCATGTAGTATCAAAACCTACATTATCTATAAGCTGTAACCCCATATTATGTCCAAAAATATGAGCTATTGAAAACGATATAGAATATAATGCCATATATTCTCCTTGGTTTCCTTTTTTGGCTCTATCCATTGCAAATGCATTTGAAAACGGAAACGCTATCATTTCTCCAAAAGTCATTAATAGCATACCAATAACAATTACACCAATCCAATTTGTTAGGTTAAGTATCAAAAAACTTAACCCAGTTAAAACAGCACCAAATAACATTAAACTTGTTTTAGTAAACTTTGTATTTTCTAACCATTTTATTAATGGCATTTCAAATACAAAAATTAGAAAACCGTTCATTCCTAAAAGAATACCTATTTCAAATTCAGTTAAAAAATGGGCATCTTTATAGTAAATAGGCATAGTTGAAAAGTATTGAAGAAATACAATTCCAAAAAATAACATAGCAGTTAAAAAAATTAAAAAAGCTTTATCTCCGTATGCCGATTTTGGATTTTCAACCTTAATATCATCCAATTGTTTGGTTGTTTTTGGGTTTAATACATTAATTAATACTAAAGTAGCTGCAATACAAGTAACGCCATCTACCCAAAATAAACCACCATATCCTAGTGTAGTTATAATGATTCCGCCAATAGCAGGTCCAGCCGAAAACCCAAGGTTAATTGCCAAACGAATTAGGGTCACAGAACGTGTTTTATTTTTAGGCTTACTATAAGCGCTTAATGCCACAAACATTGCAGGTCTAAACATATCTGCAACTAACATTACTAGAAATATTCCAATACAAAAGAATACAAAAGTGTTTAAAAATTGCAGTACAATAAACAAAACACCTGTGCTTAGTAAACTATACGTCATTACCTTGTAATAGCCAATTTGGTCGGTTAATTTACCACCAAGCCATGAGCCTATTACTGAACCTAACCCAAACGCACTCATTATCCATGCGACATCGCTAATCGAGAAATTTAAACTCTTGGTGAGGTATAAGGATAAAAACGGAATGACCATGGTGCCAGCTCTATTAATTAAAGTAATAAGCGCTAACCACCATACTTCTCTAGAAAGTCCTTTAAAAGTGTTTACGTAATTGTTAATTAGTGTTTTCATTTTTTCTTTTTTTACTGATTTTCAGTAATCACATGCCACCTTGATTTTTAAAAACAACCTTTTTCTGCAGTTATAGGATGGTTTTATTTGTTTTGGTTTTATGTTTTTCTAAAATTCTAAGTCATACATAAATTGATTTAATTAAACAGTTGAGTCTCAACTAAAAATAAAAAGTCCGACTGTGAAGTCGGACTTTTTAACATTGCAATATTTTATATTAATATCATCACAATATATAACAAGCCCGACCTATCTCCTTTTTGGTTAAGGAAATCATCCATTGCTTTCTACAAATTGCGACGTAATGTCTCATGTTCTAATTATTTGATGCTTCAAAACTAAATAAAATATTCTTAAGTTGTACTTTTGATATTATAATTTTTTAATATGAAGCGATTATTTTTATTAATAGTACTCAGTTTGTTACTGATGTCTTGCGGAAGTAGTTTTCAAAGTTTTTACAATAATCATAAGGCAGATTTAGGTACAACCTCTTTTCAAGTACCTAATTTTATGAAGGCTGTTTTAGGTAATATTTCTCCAGGTGTTAAGCATGCTATTGGTAATATTTCAGATTTTAAATACATTAAATTTTCTAACGTAGATGCTTTAAAAAGACAGAGTTTAATTAATGAAATGAATGCGGTGACCAATAGCGGTTATTTAGATGTTTTTAGAAAAAATGACATTGAACAAACTAGAATTATCTCTGTAAAAGAATTAGGGATAGTAGTAACAGATGCCATCGTTTTTAATAGTACTGAAACCGAAACATATGCATATTATCTGCAAGGTAATTTTGATCCTGAAAAAATAAAGTCTTTAGCAGATGAAACTACTTTTAATACATTTTCATCAGATTTAATGCAGAATTATAATACTAATTTATCACCATCATTTAATCCTAATAACTAATGAGACATATTTTAGCTGTATGTTTTGGACTTATAATTTTTGTTGCTTGCGGACAAGGGAAACAGCCAATTAAAGGTGAAACTGAATACCAAAGAACTCAAAATTCTAAATTTAAAGATGTTACAGAATCACCTTTAAAAGATAAAGATCGAAAACATTTTACGGGACTAGATTTTTTTAAGGTTGATTCTTCTTATGTAGTAACCGCAAATTTTAAAAGAACACCAAACGAAGCTTCTTTTAAAATGAAAACAACTACCAGTAGGCTACCAGAATATGTAAAGTATGGTGAATTATCTTTTACTTTAAAAGGAAAAGAATTAAAGCTAGATATATACCAAAACCTGGAATTAATTAATGACGAAGGCTATGAAGATTATCTATTCTTACCTTTTTTAGATGAAACTAATGGTATTGAAACCTATGGAGGAGGGCGTTATATTGATGCTAGAATACCTGAGAGAAATATTATGACTATTAATTTTAATGAAGCATACAACCCTTATTGTGCTTATAATGATAAGTATTCTTGTCCTGTTGTACCCAGACAGAATTATTTAAGAGTTAGGGTAGAAGCAGGGGTGAAAGCTTTTGATAAGCATTGATTTATATTGTTCGTTTAAAGGTTTCGTATATAAAATGTTGCGTGTTTGTGTGCGAAGATTTTCCGAAGGAAAATCAGAAGCTAGCAAACAAAGTAACTCACATTGGTTAAGCACAAATAGCAATTTTTTATATACAATGTTACCCAACGTTTTTGTTTAAAATATAAAATATCCTAAACTTAATGAAATCATAGAGTTTTTTGAATCAAAAGTTTCTACTACTTTTGAAAACCCATGATTTAATCTTAATTGAAGAATTATCTTTTCCGTTGGATTAAAGTTGATACCTAGATTAGCAGAAAAATCGAATCCGTTTATTATTAATTCTGAATCTGGATATGAGTCAGATGAACTTGGTGTAATAGTGTTTTTGTCTGAAAGAAGAAACGAAAATTGAGGTCCAATTTCGACATGAAATTTATCTGAGAAAAGATATTTTAAATTAAAAGGCAAGTCTATGTAATTCCGTTCTGAAACAAAATAAAATTTCCTTTGGTCTCCAATTTTAGTTCCATCTTGTCCTTTTTTTTGGCTAAACAATAATTCAGGTTGAAGAGCAAATTTGTCAGAAAGAAGTATTTCCGAAATTAATCCAGCGTGAAAATCAAAACTATCGGCTAAAACTATTTCTCCTCCGTCTGTAAATCCAGAATAATGAACTCCAATTTTTAATCCAATTTTGGCTTCCGTTTGAGCCGAAACGTTATTAATAAGTAATAAAGTAACAAAAATTAAAAAGGTTTTTCTCATGTGTAAGTTGTTTTTCAAATGTTGGGTAACGTTTAGTATTAGGCGGTGTTGGTAAATAGCACTAAACTTTTTTAAACCACCGAACGTCCTATTTGCTATATACAGTGTTACCCACTTATTATTTATTCTTAATCGGGTTCATCTTCAAATCTAAAATTTCTATCACCACACAATCTGCTGAATGTGTAGCACCTTCTCTGAAATAGCCCTTCATTCCAATTTTTATTTTGTTGTAATGATATGGTCTCATTTCATTATTAATAATCCACATTCGAGCCGTTCCAGAATTTGGTACTTGCATATCGTTATCAAGAAGAACATTGCCAGATTCATCTTCAAATTCAGGCCATATCATATACATTTTATCTCCCTCACCTTCAATTGAGAAGTCTGAACGTATTCCTTGAAATGGCTCACCAGATATCCTCCCTCCATTTTCAGGACTTCTGAATTTATACCTGACTCGAAAATCTGCCTTATGGCCTAGTCTGTTTTCGTATGATTCGTGCACCCCAATTTTATTTATAACATATCAGTTTGGTATAGTCATCTGTTATTTCAAGATCAAATAACCCCACACTTTCTATTAATTTAGAAATCATTGATAGATTTTGTTCCTTTAAGGGTTCTGCTTTAACTGTCTTTGGAAAAAGTAGGAATTCTATTTCTTTGAAAATCAACCAACCTCCAAGTGAATTGTGCCCTTCGAAGCCGTTTTGCCAATAATCAAATCCATAAGTGGTGTCCTCTGTGAGATATAATTCACCTACCCCTTTACTTTGGACTTTCTTGAATTCGATTTTTTCGATTTTATCTGAGCCATCCACAAGTTTATCTATCAAACGAACCCATTTTGAGTTTGACATTAGGCGCTCAGAGAAACGAGCTACAGATTTTTCAATCTCTCTATCAATATGCTCGTCATATCTTTTTGCTTTTTTCGTTCTCATTTTAATTGCGGGTAATGCATAGATAAAATTCCGTTTCAATGAACTTTATCAATTATTAAAACGAAAGTAGATGAAAAATCTTATAAAGTCAAGAATTTACTTCACCAAAAACATTCCCAAAAACACTGCTAAAAAACCAATTACAAAACTAGCTATTGTATAAATGGCAAAAGTTGTAAAATCACCAGCTTTTAAAAACACATGATTTTCATACGCAAACGTAGAGAAGGTGGTAAAACCTCCACAGAAACCAGTAGCTAGTAATAACGTTTGGTTTTGGCTTAATGTATTATTTTTAGCAGCTAAACCTAATATGATGCCTATCAGTAAACTACCTAAAATATTAGCAATAAAAGTTCCATAAGGAATACCAGTTTGAGTACTGTTTAAATATTTGCCAATTAAGTAACGCAAAACACTACCAAAACCTCCACCAATAAAAACCAATAAAAGTTGTTTCATTTATATTTTTTATGAGATGCTGAAACGAGTTCAGGGTGACAGAGATTATTTAACTACTTTAAAGGAATATAAATTTCAGTAACCCAATCTGCAGGATTAGGAAAGTCCTCAGGGTCATTAGTATAAATTTCAAAAGGCTTAAGAGAAGATTGTTCCAGTCCGTTTTCGGCTATGTGTTTAAACGCTGCTTCCCAAGCTTTTGGTAGATTGGTATAATTACCTTTTAAAGTAGTTTTTAATACTTTAGTTTTTGGTATAAAACCACAAAGTACTTCACTATCTCTTTCAACTCTAATTTTGTTCATAACGGGAATGGCATTACTCATTATAATATTGCCTGTTTCGGGGTTCATCTCATTATAAATTGTAAATGGCATCCCATTGGCTACAATACTATTTTTTGCCATATAACCCATAATTTCACCATATTGCTTTGCCATTATTTGACTAATGTTTGTTCCAGTAACAGATGTAGTTTTGTACATATAAAACCCACCACCGTATTCAGTTTCGCCATCTATATTTACAGAAAATTTTTTCATACTGTCAGTGACAATACTATCTAGTTTGAATAAACCGCGTTCAAAATCTGGTCCAGTTTCATCTTCAATAGATCCTGTAAATGTGAGGATAAATTTGGTCATGAAATCTAATTTACCTTTCATTCCCCAAGTCGCTTTTGTAACCTCACCTTCATTTTCAAAAGTCCAATTAATATCAGCTTCAGATTCAAAAGGTTTTATAAATTGAATTTTTTGAGTAATAGATTTGTTAGCTTCAGAGGCTAAGGTTTTCATATTGCCTTCTCCTAAAATTTCACCATTCCAACCGTAATTACCATCTACACCAGCAGTTTTATCACCATACGTTAATTCAGCATTAGGTTCTTGTTCAATCCAAGGAGAAAAACTTGGCCAGTTTTTGAAATCATTTACTTGGTTAAAAACTAAAGAAGTAGGTGCTTTTATATCTCTACTTCTAGAAAACTCATATTCATTTGGCTGTACAGCTACATAAATTGCAGAACCAATAATGGCAATTAATAGAAGGAACAAAATATACTTTAAAACTTTCATCTTTAGGTGTGTTGAGAGATTAGTTACCCAAAGATAGTTTTTATTTTGCTAAGTATAATAAAAGAATTAAGGCGCAAATTATAGCGCTAGTGGTATATACTGTAAATAAATTAATTAGATACAGAGGAGTTTATTGGCACAATAGCCGTTAATAAGAAACAGTACATTAAACTAAAATCAAGGGTCTGTTTTTTTGTTTACACTAAAAACCAACAAAATTAAATTAATGGCTAATAGAACAGAGATAATTAAAAGTGTTTTCATGTTTAAGTTTGATAGCTGTTAATAAGATACACAAATCATAAAATGGTTGCGTGAAATATACTTTATATTTATATAACAGTTATAAATAGTTTTTACCTAGCTTATTACTTTAATTAGAAACAACAAAATTAAAAGAGTCACTATTTATAGCACAAAAAAAAACCCTAGAATTTCTAGGGTTTTTCCATAATTAGCTATTTTATTAAATAATTTTAAGTAAAGTAAATTGTATAAAATTTTTTTACTTTCTTTTAAAACTGATTACCTCGTTTTCTTCATCTTGGTAAGAAAAAGTTAATACTAATTTATTATTGACAACTTCTACTGTTACATTTTCGGTTTCGCTATCAAATAATAATTCTCCTTCAGGAATATCTTCACTATATTCAGGATTTATAAAATCTTCATATTTAAACTCAACAAGAGTAAGTGATTTATTAGTTTCATTATAGGCCCATTTTCCCGTTGATAAGCTTTCTTCTTTTTCTACTTCATCTTCATAAACAGCAGCACAAGTCTCTACAGTAGCACTATAATCTAGATTTTTATATTCACTGTATATATCTAGTGTATAATCTCCATTGGCTGCTACTTTGAATAGTACATCATCTTTTATTATTTCATCATTATAATCAACTGAAACAGATTGTTCGTTATTACAACCAATTTCTTCAATATCAGTAGTATTATCACTTTCTAAAATCCAATCGCCAACAATTGACGCATTACCTCCCCAAGCTTCTACTTCAATACATACGGTTATAATTTGACTAACATTTTGTTCAGAGTCATAAATGCAAAGTTCTGCACAAAATTTTCCAGCAGGAAAAGTATCGTCAAAATCAATGTCGATTTCATATTCATCATCTGTAAGTGATTTATTTGATTTAAAGACACTTCTTTTTTTAGATGATTTAATGCTACTGCTTTTATTTAAACTAGCAGATGGAATATCATAATATTGATTGGCGGTTTCACCATTAGAGTTAAACAATAAGTAAGCACCAGCTATATCTGATTCTGTTGAAGAGAACTTTAAGTTAAGACCAATATTTTGTGCACCACTTACTGTAGTATTATCTACACTAAAATTAAGATCTCCATTAGGAGCTGGTGGTGTACCATCATTTTTTGTAGCGCCTTCTATTATAATCCCACTTTCAATATTTGCAATGGATATTGCTTGTTCTTCAGTAGCATTTTGTTGATCTGCCAATTCGTTGTTCCCTCCATCATTACCAGAATCATCTGAACTACAAGAATAAAAGCATAAAGTTATAGCTAAGCAAGCTAAAAATAGGTTTTTAAAAATTTTCATTTTAGTAGAATTTAAGAATTAATTAAGAGGCTAATGTAAGAATTTATTTTTTATTTAAAAGATTTTATAAGCATTTTGCCGACTATTTATTTTATGAGTATTTAATAGATTTATTTAGTTTGTTAAGAACTTTTAAACTTAAGAGTGTAGATCGTTTAATAATAAAATAATATAAATATGAGTTAAATCTAAAAACGTTATTAGGCGAGTAAATGATAAAAAGAACTACTTACCTAAAAAGAAACTTAATAGCAGAAATAAGAAGTATAAAAGCAATAAACGCTATAAGAATCCAAACGCTACCTGCATAAAAGCGTTTATGGATCTTTAAATCTTTGCGATACATGAAACCAATAATAATAGCAAACACTATAAAAAATAAAACTCCAAATGTAATTTGACCGTTACTAAACATATAATTACTTTTATGCAAAATAAACAAATTAGATTAAATACAAAATATATATGAAAGACAAAATAGATGCTGTTAAAGCATTTCATACAGCATTCAAAATTGGTCACAGAGAAACTCCAAAAGCAGACTTAGGGAGTGATAAAAATATGTTACGCTATAAATTAATGCGAGAGGAAAATGAGGAATATTTAGAAGCAGCTACTAATAATGATTTAGTAGAAGTTGCAGATGCCTTAGGAGATATGCTTTATATACTATGCGGCACTATTATTGAACATGGTTTACAATATAAAATAGAAGAGGTGTTTGAGGAAATACAACGTAGTAATATGAGTAAACTTGGAGAAGATGGAGAGCCTATTTATAGAGAAGATGGTAAGGTACTTAAAGGACCAAATTATTTTAAACCAAATATAGAAACTATTTTAAACAAATAAAATTGTCATTCAGAAGGAGGTACGACTGAAGAATCTTTAATCTTATTGAAAATTCTTCACTTCGCTCTGAATGACAAAAAAGGTAGCAATTTGCTACCTTTTTATATAATGTAATTTTTTGAGTATCCATTTCTAAAGAGAATGGGATAAGCTTTTAAACTTTAAAACGCCATCCAAATGGATCTTCCGTTTTATTAGTTTGAATATCGGTAATACGCTTCTTTAAGAAATTAGCATAAGTTTTATCTAATTTAGGTAAATCGTAATCTGTACCCTTATAACCAAATCCAGCAATAGGAGATACCACTGCAGCGGTTCCGGCACCAAACATTTCTTTTAATGTTCCGTTTTTAGCAGCTTCAACAACCTCATCAACTCTCAGTTTTCTAACTTCAACATTGATACCTTCAGATTCTGCTAATTCAATAATACTTTTACGAGTAATACCATCAAGAATTCTATCACTTGTTGGTCCTGTAATTAGAGTATCATTTATTCTAACAAAGATGTTCATAGCACCAGCTTCTTCTATATACTCATGCGTATTATCATCTGTCCAAACAACTTGCTGATATCCTTTGGCCTTTGCTAATTGTGTTGGGTAAAACTGCCCTGCATAATTGCCACCAGCTTTAGCAAAACCAACACCACCGTTAGCAGACCTAGAATAGGTTTCTTCAATAAGTACTTTTACTTCACCTGAAAAATAAGATCCAGAAGGCGCAGTACAAATAATAAACTTATACTCATCTGCTGGAGAAGCATGAAAACCTTCACCAGAAGCAAAAATAAACGGGCGAATATATAATGAGCTTCCTTCGTTAGTAGGAATCCAATCTTTATCAAGTTCTAACAAAGCTTTTAAACCTTCCATAAAATAATCTTCAGGAAGTTCAGGAATTGCTAAACGCTTTGATGAAATATTTAAACGTTTACAATTATCTAAAGGACGAAATAACCAGACATTTTTTTCAGCATCTTTATATGCTTTCATTCCTTCAAAGACCGATTGTCCGTAATGGAAAATCTTTGCAGAAGGGTCTAATGTGATTGGTTGATAAGGCGTAATTTTTGGAGTCTGCCATTTGCCATCTTTATAGTCACATACCAGCATATGGTCTGAAAACACACTTCCAAACTTCAAATCATTAAAGTCTACTTCATTAATTTTAGAAGACTTTGTTTTTATAACCTCAATGTCGTTGATTATTGCGCTCATAAGCCTATAGTTTTTCCAGACAAAGTTAAATAAAAGGTTTTTAAAAAAGAGGTATCTTTACATAAATCATTTAAAATTGAAATTTTCTTATTATGAGATTATTTATTGTTACCGTTTTCGTGGTTTTTATGTTAAATTCTTGCAAAAAGAAGGTTGAAGAAAAAGTTGAAAAGCCTATTAAAGTTGAGTATGTTGCCTTTGGGAAAGAAATTATTTCTAATGATGCTATAGTAGCTTCTTCCATGCTAAATCATTATAAAGATATGAATGAGGGTGATAGTATCAATTCTAAAATGAAGGCCATAGTAAATGAAGTATGTCAAGCAAAAGGGTGTTGGATGAAGTTAGATTTAGGAGAGGGAAAAGAAGCTATGGTAAAGTTTAAAGATTATGGTTTTTTTGTTCCAAAAGATATAGCAGGTAAACAAGTTATTGTGAACGGAAAAGCATTTGTAAATGAAGTTTCTGTTGAAGAATTAAAACATTACGCTAAAGATGCAGGTGAATCTGTTGAAAAAATTGCTACTATTACAGAACCCAAAAGAACATTTTCTTTTGAAGCTGATGGTGTTTTAATAGCTCAATAATTTTGAAGCGAGAAATAATTATAACTGCAGATGGTTCTTCAACCATTCACATACCAGAATGGAATGAACAATACCATTCAAAACATGGTGCTATACAAGAAGCCTATCATGTATTCATTAAACATGGTTTACATCATTTATGTCATTCAGAGCAGTTCACTGAGCAGAGTCGAAGTGTTGATTTAGAGTTATCAATCTTAGAAATAGGCTTTGGTACAGGGTTAAATGCTATTATCACTTTATTAGAAGCTGAAAAACTTCAAACAAACATTAATTATATAGGAGTGGAAGGATATCCCATTTCTTCTAAAGAAATAACTCAATTAAATTATACTTCAGAATTAAAAACAGAAATCTCAACATTCCATAAATTACATGAAGTTAAATGGGAAAAGAAACATAAAATTTCAAGATACTTTAGTTTAACAAAGCAAAAAAAGTTTTTTAATGAGATTGAAGATGAAAATATGTTTGATCTTATTTATTTCGATGCTTTTGGTGCGAGAGTTCAGCCAGAATTATGGACAGAAAGTATTTTTCAAAAAATGCATAATGCTTTAAAAGAGAAAGGAGTTTTGGTCACTTACTCTGCAAAAGGAAGTGTACGTAGAGCTATGCAATCTGTAGGTTTTACTGTTGAAAAACTTCCTGGACCACCTGGTAAGAGAGAAATGCTGAGAGGAACGAAGCATTCAGCAAACATATAATCCCATTTGATTATAGTGCTTATTATTTATTCATCGGTCATTTACCACTCATCAACCACTACAACTGTTAAACCTAACTTAAATTGTTTTAAAAGGTAAATACCTTTTGTAATTTTATTATATGAGGGTATTAATTACAGGTGCAACAGGTTTAATAGGTCAACAAATAGTTAGATGTTGTCATGAAAAAGGTATTGTTGTAAACTACTTAACCACAAATAAGGAGAAGATAGAAAGTAATGATACTTACAATGGCTTTTATTGGAATTTATCTAAAAATGAAATTGATACTAATTGTTTTAAAAATGTTGATGTAATTATTCACTTAGCAGGGGCAACAGTTTCAAAACGATGGACACCCGAATACAAAAAAGATATTATTTCTAGTAGAACTAAAGGCGCTCAGCTTATTATTAATGCTTTAAAAGGAGAATCTCATACTATTAAACAAGTTATTTCGGCAAGTGGTGTTGGTATATACCCAGATTCGTTAACCAATTATTACGATGAAACTTTTAAAGAGACCGATAATTCTTTTTTAGGGGATGTTGTTAAAGTTTGGGAACAATCTATTGATGACTTTTCAAAGTTTAATATTCAGATTTCTAAGATTCGAATAGGATTAGTTTTATCTGAAAAGGGAGGTGCTTTACCTCAAATGACAAAACCTATCAAGTTTGGAGTAGGGGCTGCTTTTGGTAATGGTAAACAGTGGCAATCTTGGATTCATATTGAAGATTTGGCTAATATGTTTATGTATATACTCGAAAATAACTTCAATGGAATATATAATGGAGTATCACCAAATCCAGTCACTAATAGAGAGTTAACCAAGACTATCGCTAAAGTTTTAAAAAGACCTTTGTTATTACCAAATATTCCAAAGTTCTTTATGAAATTGGTCTTAGGTGATATGCATGAAATTTTATTTGCAAGCCAGCGAGTGAGTTCTAAGAAAATTGAAAATAAAGGCTTTTACTTTAAGTATCATCATTTAAAGCCTGCATTAATAGATTTACTAAAATCTTAGTTGTCTTAAACCTTCATAAATAGTAATACTAACCGCATTAGCTAAATTAAGACTTCTAACTTTATTGCTGTAAAGTGGTATTTTGAAGAGCTGATTTTTATAAGTCTCGGTAATGTGTTTTGGTAAACCAACAGATTCTTTTCCAAACACTAAAAACAGATTATCTTTAAATGGAATATCCCAATGTTGCTTAGTACCATGACTAGAAAGGAATGCCATGTCTTCATTAGAATTTACTCTAAAGAAATCATTTATGTTTTCATAGTAAATAACTTCTAAATGTGGCCAATAATCTAACCCGGCACGTTTTAATTTAGCATCATCTATTTCAAAACCAAAAGGTTTTACTAAATGTAATTTAGAGCCTGAAGCCAAAGCTAACCTACCAATATTACCAGTATTGTTAGGTATTTCGGGTTCTATTAAGACAATGTTTAAAGGCATTATTGGTCTAATAAAGGTTTTCCAATATCATCAATTTCATCAATAATCAATGGCTTTTTAGGGTCTGGACCATATTGATTAGAGCCAATATTACCAGCAGTTGCCATTAAAACTATATACCAAATTCTTCCAATTAGTGGAATTAAATTTACAAATATATAACCTCCGCTTTTACCTGAATCATGTAAGCGTCTAATATTAACGGCTAACCAAGGAATTAATGTTGCCAATAAATAGAGTAAAAAGGGTATTGTATGATAATCAAAACCTATATAGTCTTCAAGAAATGCAGATAAGAATATTAGTAAAAAAAATATACCTATTTGAAATAAGAAGAACACCCAAAATTCTTGACGTCTTGCCCTACCAGAAAAGTTAGCATAATTATCAACTAGAGAAGTTAGATACCATTTAAAAAAGCCTGTTCTCTCCTTCTTAACCATTTAAAATATTATTTACAAAACCATCTATAGTACCAATACCTTCATTAGTTACATGCTTTACAAATGCACTACCTATAATGGCACCTTTAGCATATTTTGTAGCAGCTGTAAAAGTCTCATTATTACTAATACCAAAACCAACTATTTGTGGGTTTTTAAGGTTTAAGTTATTAATACGCTCAAAATAGTGTGTTTGCTCGTCACCAAATCCAGATTTTGCCCCTGTGGTACTGGCACTACTTACCATATAAATAAACCCGTTAGATATTGAATCTATAAAACGAATGCGTTCATCACTGGTTTGTGGTGTAATTAAAAACACATTAATTAAACCGTATTTTTCAAAAATAGCTTGATATTCTTCATGAAACACATCAACTGGTAAATCTGGAATGATTAGACCGTCTATACCTATCTCTTGGCACTTTTTACAAAAAGCTTCTACACCATATTGAAACATAGGGTTAAAATATCCCATGATAATCAATGGTATATTAACCGATTTCCTAATGTCTTTTAATTGATTAAAAAGCACTTCGGTAGTCATGCCGTTTTTTAGTGCTTTAGTAGAACTATCTTGAATAGTTGGTCCATCTGCTAAAGGGTCACTAAATGGTAAGCCAATTTCTATTAGGTCAACACCGTTTTTTTCTAAATCTTGAATAATTTTAACGGTGTCATCTATATTTGGATAACCTGCTGTGAAATATATTGAAAGTAGTTTTTTGTTTTCTTGTAATTTTTGATTAATTCTGTTCATTGCAAATGAATTATTTTTTCATTCCCTCGAAAGAGGGAATCTTTTTAAATGTATTCAGAAAGGTCTTTCCAATCGGGGTTTAAACTATTGATTAAACTGATTTTCCATTCCCTATTCCACTTTTTTATTTGTCGTTCTCTTTTTATTGAGTTGTTTACGTATTTAGTTGTTTCAAAATAAACAAGTTTGGTGACGTTATATTTCCCTGTAAAAGTTGCTGAACTATTGTTTTGATGTTGTTTTAATCGCTCTTTTAATTGTTTTGTTCTTCCTATGTATAAAACCGTATGATTTTTATTTGTTAGTATGTATACATAATGAATATCCATAACTTTTTGAGATTTCCGCTTTCGCGGAAATGAAAAATATATAAAACCTATATCTTAAAATAATCAATATAATTCTGTAAATCTTTATCACCTCGACCAGAGAGGCTCATCACCACAACATCATCTGGTTTAAACTGTTTTTGTTTAAAAATGGCTAAAGCATGTGAACTTTCAATAGCAGGAATGATACCTTCTAACTCACATAATTCTAGTCCAGCTTTCATAGCTTCATCATCAGTAATAGATAAGAATTCTGCACGTTCTGTCTTTGCTAAATGCGCATGCATTGGACCAACACCAGGATAATCTAAACCTGCCGAAATAGAGTAGGGCTCAGTTATCTGTCCGTCGTTAGTTTGCATTAATAAGGTTTTACACCCGTGAATAATACCTTCTTTTCCTAGTACAGAGGTTGCTGCACTTTCTCCAGAATCTACTCCTAAACCAGCAGCTTCTACAGCTATGATTTTTACATCTTTTTCATGAAGATAATGATAGTAGGTTCCTGCAGCATTACTACCACCACCTATACAAGCGGCTACATAATCTGGGTTTTCTCTACCTTCATGCTCTTTGAGTTGCCATTTAATTTCTTCTGAAATGACTGATTGAAACCTAGTTACCATATCTGGATATGGGTGCGGTCCAATAGCAGAACCTATAATGTAATGTGTGTTTACAGGATTATTAATCCAATCTCTAATAGCCTCGTTGGTAGCATCTTTTAAGGTACGACTTCCTGATAATGCTGGTACTACTTTGGCACCTAACATTTTCATTCTGGCCACATTTGGTGCTTGACGTGCAATATCTATTTCACCCATATAAACAATACACTCTAATCCCATTAAGGCACATACAGTAGCCGTAGCAACACCGTGTTGACCAGCACCAGTTTCTGCAATAATTCTCTTTTTACCAAGGCGCTTTGCCATCAAGATTTGACCAATGGTATTATTGATTTTATGAGCGCCTGTGTGGTTTAAGTCCTCACGTTTTAAATATATTTTAGTATTATACTTTTCTGAAAGACGTTTAGCGAAATACAAAGGTGATGGTCTGCCAACATAGTCCTTTAATAATTGATCAAATTCCTTTTGAAAGTCTGGTTCGGCCATTACTTTCAAATAATTTTGACGTAATTCTTCTACGTTTGGATATAGCATTTCTGGTATAAATGCGCCACCAAATTCACCATAATAACCCTTTTCGTCTACATTGTAATTTTCTTCCATGGTATTATTGCCCAATTTATTTTGAAATTCTCTTAAGATAGCAACGTTTTTTAAGCCAGGAGCTATTTCAAACTTGCTATTAACATCTAGCGCATAACAATATTTTGAGGCGTTACTCTCTTTAAATTTTTTAATGTCTGTTACTTGATCTAAACCAATACCTCCACTTAAAAAGAAAGGTTTAGTTGATGGATAATTGTTTAATAGACTCCAATCAAATGTGTAACCATTACCTCCTGGTAACTTACCTTTGGTATCAAATAAATAATAATCACAAACGCTTTCGTATTCTTTTAGAACTTCAAAGTTAAAGCCATCTTTTACAGAAAACACTTTTATAATTTCAACCGGAGTTTCTAAAAGTTTTGTTGTGCCTAACATATTGCAATAAAATGGAGATTCTTCTCCATGTAATTGAACTGCTTGTAGGTTAAACTTGTTAATATTTTCTATAACTGTATTAAGGTCTTCATTTACAAAAACGCCTGTTTTCTTTATGGTATCAGGTAGTTCAGGTATTTTAGTATCAAAATGTCTTGGAGACTTTTCGTAAAATATAAAACCAAGATAATCAGGTTGCAATGCTGCAACTTGTTCCATATTATCTTGATATTTCATTCCGCATACTTTTAATTTCATGCTTCTATTTCTTTTATAAATTCAGTAGCGTTTGCTCCTGGGTTATCTGTTTTCATAAAGTTTTCACCAATTAAAAACCCTTTATACCCAAATGGCTGTAATTCTTTAATAGCATTTACATTACTTATACCGCTTTCTGATACTTTTACAAAATCATTAGGTATAATGTTGCTTAAAGATTTGCTAGTTTCTAAACTAACTTCAAAGGTTTTTAAATTTCTATTATTTACACCTAGCATATCTAAGCTTGGCATAACAGATTTATGTAATTCTTCTTCATTATGTACTTCTAGCAGTACGTCTAAATTTAAGTTTTTTGCAAATTCAGAAAATTGTTTGATTTCGTTTCTTGTTAAAATGGCTGCGATTAGTAAAATTACATCGGCACCATAGGCTTTGGCTTCTAGAATTTGATATTCGTCTATGATGAATTCTTTTCTCAATAATGGTAAATTACAACTAGATCTGGCTGTTAATAAATCGTCTAAAGAGCCTCCAAAATATTTTCCATCTGTAAGGACAGACATACCGCAAACACCAGCGTTTTCATAGCCAATAGCTACATCTTGAACATTTAAATTGCTATTAATCATCGATTTTGAAGGAGAACGTCTTTTGTGTTCAGCAATGATTCCTGATGTGCTGTTTATTAATCTTTCAGCTAAAGACACCGTTTCTCTTTCAAATAAAACAGATTGCTCTAATTGAGAGGTTGGGATTAAGCTTTTTCTTAGGCCTACTTCTTTGCGTTTATCTATTACTATTTTATCTAGTATATTCATTTTTTCAGTCTTCAGTCTTCAGTCTTCAGTCTTCAGTCAGCTTGATTTGATTACTGCCAACTGTAACTGTTTACTGAATACTATTTATCTACTCAATTCAATTAAAGTGTCTAAACTTAGTTTTGCTTTACCAGAGAATAAAGATTCTTGGGCTAATTCAAATCCTTCTTTATGAGATATTTGTTTTGATGTTGCAATTGCTAAGCCTGCGTTGGCACAGACCACATTATTTTGAGCCTCTGTGCCGTTTCCTCTAATAATATCGACAAATATTTTAGCTGCATCTTCAACAGTATCGCCTCCATAAATGGCCTCTTGATTAATTTTAGAAAGTCCTAAATCTTCTGGTGAAAATAACTTTTCAGAATGATTAGAAATGATTTTAGCGTTACCAGTTAATGAGATTTCATCATACCCATCTAAAGCATAAACAATACTATAGTTTTTATCGGTGTTTTGGTATAAAAAGCTATATAAACGCAAGACTTCTAAATTAAAAACACCTAACACTTGATTTTTTGGAAATGACGGATTTACCATTGGTCCTAACATGTTAAAAAAGGTTTTTACACCTAATTCACGACGAATAGGAGCTACATTTTTCATGGCAGGATGAAATAATGGAGCATGTAATATGCATATGCCTGCTTTATCAAGACAACGTTTTAAAAAATCTTCATCATTAGAAAATTTCACACCAAGATTTTCCATAACGTTAGAAGAACCAGATGTTGATGATACTCCATAATTACCATGCTTAGAAACGTTTACTCCTGCTCCCGCTGTAATGAAAGACGATAGGGTAGATATATTAAAGGTGTTTTTACCATCACCACCAGTACCTACTATATCTATAGCATTAAAATCATCAAGGTTTATCTTAACACAAAGCTCTAAAAGTGCATTTCTAAAGCCTTGTAATTCTTCTATAGTAATGCTACGCATCATATAAACAGAAAGGAAACAAGCAATTTGACTTGGGTTATACATGTCATTGGAAATGTTTACAATAACTTGTTTTGCTTCTTCTGAAGAAATAGTCTCGTGATTTATTAATCTGTTAAGTATATCTTTCATTAACTACACTTTTTGTCATTCCTGCAAAATCAGGAATCTATAAATTTGTTTTTTTTCTATTCTGTTCATTTTGTCTTGATACAAAACGAACCAAAAAATCATATCAATCTGAGGAAATTCCTTCGGAACATTCGCTCTCGGAATTTCGTGCTTAAAGCTTCGCTTTGTATCTACATTCCTTCTCTCATTATTTCTGCAGATTGATTATTCCGATTGCATCGGAAATTAGGACTTGACATCCTGCTAAATTAATTTTTAATTCTATTATACTTTTTCAACTAACAACTAACAATTCACCCAATTTTCTAAAATCTTTTTTCCGTCTGGTGTTAAAACTGACTCTGGATGATATTGTACGCCTTTTACGTCATATTCTTTATGTCTTAAAGACATAACTTGTCCGTTTTCATCAAAAGAAGTTGCTTCCAAACTTTCAGGTAAATTAGCATTAACAACCCAAGAATGGTAACGTCCAACTTCAATATTTTTTTCTAAACCGCTAAAGATTGGTTCATCATCTACACTAATGTTTACGTTGGTGGCTACACCATGGTATACTTCGTCTAAATTAACCAGAGTTCCTCCAAAAACTTCACCTATAGCTTGTTGTCCTAAGCATACTCCCAAAATACTTTTTGTTGGGGCATATTTTTCAATAATAGCTTTTAATAAACCAGCTTCATCTGGAATACCTGGACCAGGAGACAATACAATTTTATCAAATGGTTCAACATCTTCAAGTTTTAATTTATCATTTCTATAAACTGTGACATCACAATTTAAATCTTCTAAATAATGAACTAAATTATAAGTAAAACTATCGTAGTTATCTATGACTAATATTTTTTTCATAAGCCCCTCTTAATCTCCCCAGAGGGGAGAAACTTTTTTAATTATATTTTCTTTAAAATATTTTTTTCAACTTTCTAAACTCTAAACTCTAAACTCTAAACTCTAAACTCTAAACTCTAAACTCTAAACTCTAAACTCTAAACTCTAAACTCGTTAGATATCTTCTGCTAATAAAATAGCTTTGTTTAATGCACCTAATTTGTTGAATACTTCTTGTCTTTCACTTTCAGGATTTGACTTTGATACTAATCCTGCTCCCGCTTGCCAGTTCAATTTATAATCTTTACTTAAAAAAGTTCTAATCATAATAGCATGATTAAAATTGCCATCAAAATCCATAAAACCAATAGCTCCACCATAAAAACCTCTACTAGTTTTTTCGTATTGCTCAATAAGTTGCATGGCTCTGTGTTTTGGTGCACCACTTAAAGTACCTGCAGGAAACGTATCTGCTACTACTTGCATTGTAGAAGTAGTATTATGTTTTTGCCCTGTAACTTTACTAACTAGGTGAATAACATGAGAGAAAAACTGAACTTCTCTATAGGTTTCCACTTTTACATTACTACCATGTCTACTCAAATCATTTCTGGCTAAGTCTACAAGCATTACATGTTCTGCATTTTCTTTGTCATCTTTTACTAATTCATCAGCTAACACTGCATCTTTTTCATCATCCCCAGTTCTTTTAAAAGTACCAGCTATAGGATGAATTTCTGCTAAACCATCAGTAACAATTAGTTGCGCTTCTGGTGAACTACCAAATATTTTAAAATCTCCATAATCAAAATAAAATAGATAAGGAGATGGGTTTATGCTTCTTAAAGCCCTGTAAACATTAAAATCATCACCTGTAAACTCTTGAGAAAAATTTCTTGATAAAACCAATTGAAATACATCACCTCTTGCACAATGTTTTTTTGCGTAATCTACATGTTGCAAAAACTCTTCATCTGTTAGATTAGAAACGATATCTCCCTTTGGGGTGAAGTTATATGATGCGAAATTTTGAATATTTATTAATTTATCAATGGCATCAATATTGTTTTCTACACCTTCATAACAATGCGCAAAAATATAAGCTTCATTTTTAAAATGATTAATAGCTATAATGTTTTGATAAACCGCATAGTAAACATCAGGTATTTCAACAGAGTTGTCTTTTTTACTAATGTTTATATCTTCAAAATAGCGCACTGCATCATAAGCGGTATAACCAAAAATTCCGTTATTAATAAACTTGAAGTTTTCTTCAGAAGATACATCAAATCGTTTTGTGAATTTGTAAATTTCATCTACAACACTTACATCTTTAGTGATGTTTTGCTCTGTTGCACTTCCATCAGGAAATGTTTGAGAAATAACTTCATTTTCAATCTTAATTGAAGCAATAGGGTTAAAGCATATATAAGAGAAGTTTTTGTGGTTTCTGTGATAATCACCACTTTCTAATAATATGCTATTAGGATATTTATCCCTGATTTTATAATAAACCGTAACAGGTGTAATAGTATCTGTTAAGATTTTTTTATAATGTGTAAAAAGGTTGAATTTTTTCATGAATCATTCTTCTTTGTCATTTCCGCGAAGGCGGAAATTTTAGTACTTGTGTTAAATATTAAAAAAATAGCTTAGGTCATCCCAATTTGGGTTAAAATCATTAATCAAGTTTATTTTCCATTGCCTATTCCATTTTTTTATTTGTTTTTCTCTTTTTATAGCTTCATTAGGTTTCCCAAATTTTTCATAATAAACCAGCATTGTTAAATGATGTCTGTTAACATACCCTTTACTGTATCTGTTTTTATGTTGAATTAACCTTAGTTTTAAATTTCCTGAAAAGCCAATATAAATCATCCCATCCTTTTTGTTAGACATGATGTAAATATAATATGTGCTTTCTTCATTCATAAATATTTCCGCCTTCGCGGAAATGACTAAAATGTTCAATAAAAAAAGCCTGTCGTGAATGACAAGCCTCTATGATATTTTAGATTTAAATATACTAGGTTTTTACTTCACGAATGTTAAGTTTCTGAAGCGCCACCACCAAGTAGTATTTAAATTTGTATTCATTTATCTTTTTATTAATGAGTCAAATATAAAAATGAAAAAATAATTAAACAATAGTTTAAAGTTTTTTTTGTCGAAAAGAATGTTAAACTGCATTTAGTTCAAAGAACTTATGCTTATTTTTACACTTATGAAGCTAAAACTATTATTTGTTGCAATTTTATTAATAGCTAGTTGTAAAAACTCTAAAGAGGAGCCTTCGACTGTTTTAACTACTCAGAATTTAGATAAGGAACAAGTGGTTAAAGAAAATGGGATAGAATTAGAAATTTATGATTTTGACGGATTAAAGCCTCTTTTGAATAAGAAAGATGATAAGGTTTATGTTGTTAACTTTTGGGCTACTTGGTGTGCACCTTGCGTAAAAGAATTACCAGCTTTTGAAGAATTGTATTCTAATTATAAAACAAATAAAGTAGAAGTTTTATTAGTAAGTTTAGATTTTCCTCATCAATTTGAGTCAAAATTGAAACCTTTTATTAAAAAAAGAGAGTTAAAATCTAAAGTTGTAGTTTTAGATGATGTAGATTCTAATAGTTGGATTCCACAAATAAGTAAAGATTGGTCTGGATCTATTCCGGCAACTATAATATATAATAATGAGAATCGTATTTTTTACGAGCAATCATTTACGTATAATGAGTTAGAAAAAGAACTTAAGAATTTTTTAAATTAATATTAAAATGAACAAAACAGTTAAATTAATTGCAGTTGCTCTAGTAATAATTGTTGTAGCAGCTTTTACTGTTCCTACTACAAATGTTGAGAATGATGGTTATAAAATTGGTGATATAGTAGAGGACTTTACGCTCACTAACATTGATGGAAAAAAGGTATCGCTGTCTGACTACAAAGACGAATTAGGTATCATTGTAACCTTTACTTGTAACACGTGCCCTTACGCAGTTATGTACGAAGATAGAATTATTGCATTAGATAAAAAGTATACTCCAAAAAAATACCCTGTTCTTGCTATAATGCCCAATAATGTTGCTGTTAAACCTGGAGATAACTTAGAAGCTATGAAACAAAGAGCAGAAGAAAAAGGATTTACGTTTCCTTATTTAATTGATGCTAAGCAAGACGTATATCCTAAATTTGGAGCTACAAAAACACCTCATGTTTATGTTTTAGACAAATCTGAATCTGGTTTTATTGTGAGCTATATTGGAGCTATTGATGATAATTACAAAGATGCCTCTTCAGTTACACAAAAATATGTTGAAAATGCTGTAGATGCACTTATTGAAGGTGAAGAATTTAGCCCAAAAGAAACCAAAGCAATTGGGTGTTCTATTAAAAAATAAAATTTTTAAAAAATAAGATCTATTAAAATCTGAAGTGCAATGCTTCAGATTTTTTTTCGTCTATAACTATAGAAGTACTAATTTTGTACAATAATTAATTCATATTTATTTAAATGGAAGATTTAACACAAGAAGAATGGGCTGAACAATTAGCCAATGATGATAAAGCAGTTGTATTAGATGTAAGAACAGATGCTGAAGTTGCTGATGGAATAATACCTAATGCAATTCATATAGATTTTTATCTAGGAGATGGATTTGTAGATAAAGTTGATGAGTTAGATAAAAGCAAAAATTATTATGTGTACTGTCGTTCTGGAAACAGAAGCGGACAAGCTTGTGCCATAATGGAAGATTTAGGGTTTGAAAATGCCTATAACCTTGAAGGAGGAATGCTAGATTGGACTGGTGATATTGTAGACGCTTAGAATAAAATTTATGAAACGCTTTTTAACTTTATTATGTTCTGTTTTAGGAGTTTCCTTTTTTGGTTGTAAAGAATCTACAGTTGGTACTGTTGTTCAAATTTCTCCAGAACAATTACATGAAATTATTCAAAGAGATACTGTTCAGTTAATAGATGTAAGAACACCAAAAGAGTTTAACAAAGAACATATAAAGTCTTCAAAAAATATTAATTTTTTTTCATCTTCTTTTAGTAATACTATTAAGGAATTAGACCTTGAAAAACCCGTTTATATTTATTGTAGGTCTGGTAAGCGAAGTGCTAAAAGTGTAAAAACATTTCAAAAAGCAGGTTTTAAGACTATTTACAATTTAGAAGGTGGTATTTTAAATTGGAAGGGAAATAAGTTAAGAACGGAAATACCTTAAAAATCAGAAAGATAGATTTGTGCGAGTAGTATCTTTTTACTTTCACCTTTTTTTTTAGTACTTCACCTTTTTTATTTTTTCAATAACAGCTACTTTTTTAATTTTAGGTGAATTATGCTTTTTCTCAATTAAATTTTTAACTAGAATAAGTATTTAAATTAACTAATATTAATAGCACAAAATTATGGATAACGGTTATATTATTTTGGGGATAATAGCTATATTATTTTTATGCATGTATGGTTTTTCATACTTTTCTGTGGCAATAGAGAAAATGAAGCAAAAGCGCTCACTTAAAATTCAGGCAGAAAGAAATGAAATTAAAAAGCAGCAGCGCATAAAAAATCAACAAATAAGAGACGAAAAATTACGCAAGTTCAATGAAAGAAAAGAAGAAATTCAAAGAGAGCTTATGTTATTAGAAAAAATGAAACAAAAACAGAGTCAAAAGGTAGTTTAAAACCTTTGGATATTATTGATATATAAAAGCTCATACCACAGTATGGGCTTTTTTGTATGTTAAAAATGGTCATTGATCTGTTTTAATAGTAATAAATTTTAAATATTTATATTTTTATAGCCCAATCTATTAAATAAACTAATCTTATATAAAACGTTTATATTTTAGTATATGCGTTTTTCATAAATTATGGTAAAGAATTTATACTTCATATGTATGTTAACATTACTCATATGTTCAAATTTATTTGGACAGGAAGTGAGTATTTCTGTGCGTTTTTCTCAAGAAGGAACTTTATACAAAAGTTTAGATACAAATATCAATGAGTTAATTAAGCCAATTGCTCAGTTTAAGGAAAATCAGAAATGTATAGTTACAGATTATCTGGGAAATGATAATTATAAGATTATATATAAAGAATGGGTTGGCTTGGTAACTATTGATGATCTTGAGGTTAATGATGAACTAGAAGACCTTTACTACGATTACCAAGATAAAGAAAGAGAGCGGAGAAGAAAAGAAGAAGAACTTCGTAAGCAAAAAATTTATCAAATAGTTAATAAAGAAAAAATTGAAAGAGAAAAACGTCGTCTAGATTCCATAGCGAAAGCAGAAGCAGCAGAGCGTAAACGTATCGCTTTAGAAAAAGAACAAGCCAGACGACAACGTGCAGAAGCCTTAAAAGAGCAACGTCGATTAGATTCTATAGTGAAAGTTGAGGAAGAGCGTAAGCGTATTGCATTAGAAAAAGAACAAGCCAGACAACGTGCAGAAGCTTTAAAAGAGCAACGTCGATTAGATTCTATAGTGAAAGTTGAGGAAGAGCGTAAACGTATTGCATTAGAAAAAGAACAAGCCAGACAACATGCAGAAGCTCTAAAAGAACAACGTAGAATAGATTCTATAACGAAAGTAGAGGAAGAGCGTAAACGTATTGCATTAGAAAAAGAACAAGCCAGACAACTTGCAGAAGCTTTAAAAGAGCAACGTAGATTAGATTCCATAGCGAAAGCTGAAGAAGCAGAACGTAAAAAACGTATCGCTTTAGAAAAGGAACAAGCTAGACAACGTGCAGAAGCTTTAAAAGAAGAGCGCAGATTAGATTCCATATCCAAAGCAGAGGAAGCAGAGCGTAAACGAATCGCTTTAGAGAAGGAGCAAGATAGACAGCGTGCAGAAGCTTTAAAAGAACAGCGCAGATTAGATTCTATAGTGAAAGTAGGGGAAGAGAGTAAACGTATTGCTTTAGAAAAGGAGCAAGCTAGACAACAAGCAAAAGCTTTAAAAGAACAACGTAGATTAGATTCCATAGCGAAAGCTGAAGAAGCAGAACGCAAACGTATCGCTTTAGAAAAGGAACAAGATAGACTACGTGTAGAAGCTTTAAAAGAGCAACGTCGTCTAGATTCTATAGCGAAAGCAGAAGAAGTAGAGCGTAAACGTATCGCTTTAGAAAAGGAACAAGATAGACAACGAGCAGAAGCTTTAAAAGAGGAACGCAGATTAGATTCTATAGCGAAAGCAGAAGAAGCAGAAGAACGTAAACGTATCGCTTTAGAGAAGGAGCAAGCCAGACAACAAGCAGAAGCTTTAAAAGAGCAACACCGATTAGATTCTATAGCTAAAGTTCAAGAAACAGAGCGTAAACTTATAGAGTTAGAGAAGGAATTAGTCAAGCAACGTAATGACGCTTTAAAGCAACAGCAGCGATTAGACTCCATAGCTAAAGTACAAGAAATAGAGCGTAAACGCATTGCTTTTGAGAAAGAGCAATTAAGAATTAAAGAAGCTGCTTTAAAAGAAAAGAGACGTATAGATTCTCTTATTAAAGAGCAAGAGGCAGAACGTGAGCGTATTGCTTTAGAGAAAGAACAAGCTAGAATTAAACAAGCATTAATTGATGAACAGAGTAAAGTAGATGATTCTTTGGTTTCAAGTAATGAAAATAAAGAAGCTCTTTTAGAAGAACTTAAGTTTAGACATACTTGTCATTATCAGATAAATGAACATGATCCTTTCTATAATATTACAACAGTAAGAACAGAACCTTATGATATAAGTGAAAATCTCACAGCAGAGTTATACAAACAAGGACATAAATTAGATGTGTTTTTCACTTCTAATGAGAATTTAGGGTGTGTAAGTTATTTATCTAATAATAGATCGAGCGTAATGGTTACACTAGAGAATAACAGAGTTATTACTTTTTATCATTACTGGGATATGGAATGTGGCGAGTATTTATTTAAAGGCAGATTAAAACAATCTCATATAGTAGAATTAAAAAAGTCGCCTATTAAATCTATCTTACTTAAAGGAACTAAAGGTACTTTAGATATCACTAATATAACCTACAAAACCTTTTTCTTAGATAAGCTAAAATGCATTGAATAATTCTTAAAACTTGGTAAAATAGTAGTTTTCTGATAGATATACCATAGTATAATCAATGTAATTCCCTCAATAATATTTTTTTATTGTATTTATATTAGCGGCAAATTTTGTGTAACTAGCTAGTTATTGCAGTGCTAAAAACTGTTTAAGGATTTATAAAAGCTATATTATAAATTCTAATTTTAGGTTTTAGAGTTAATTATAGTCATAATTCTAAGTGATATTTTAAAAAGTATCACCAAAATGTGTCATTTATAAAATTTTGAAAAAAGATTTTGGCACTTCTCAGGCAAGTTGAGTAAAATTTCCCTCATAAAAATACCCCTTTCACTACCCATAATACCCCTTATACTAAAGGCCTTTACAAACGCTTTGTAGTACTCTTTTCTTACCGTAAATTTGAATAACAAAAGAAATTTCTTCGCTGATTATCAATGTATTAAAAGGGATTAATTGAATCAGTAACATGCGCGCATTTCGAGTTACAGCTAGCATCTGGCTCACCAAACCAATGTCTAATTTTAAACGAAATGTCATGAAACTATTACGTTCTTTATTTATGCTACTATTATTAACTGTTTTAAGTGTGTCTTGTACAAAACAAGATTTAAACGAAGATGATAATTTAACTAATGATACTGAGATTTTTTCAACAAGTGGAGATGATGAACCTAAAATGCCTAAACCGCCAACTGGAGGATAAAAAATCAGTTAATTATAAGTTATTTAACCCTAAACATATGTTTAGGGTTTTTTTTTAGTTTTGTAAAAATTAATTAAAAGCCGTTGTTTAGAAAAAGAATTTTATATCTACTAGTCATAAAGTTTAGTTTTTGTTCTATTAGCTGTGACCATAAAACATTAAAAAGCAAACAAATTCAAGTAAATAAGTTTGCTGACAGTATTGACTTTTATTTAGATAAGTCAAAACAAAAGTCTTTAAGTAAAAAGAACAAACGACAAAGTTTATTTAAAGCTTATACATTTAGTCAAAATTTACAAGATACTTTAAAAAACGATTATTTGGCTAAAATAGCAGACTTAGCTTATTCTAGAGATACTGTTTTATTCAAAAAAATTAATAGAGAGAGATTAAGATTGTCGGTAAAGTTAAAGGATTCTTTAGGAATAGGCGATTCTTATTATCTTTATGGTACATATTACTATTATAGGAAAGAAAACCTTGATAGTGCTTATATTTCTTTTCAAAAAGCTAATAGAGTTTTTAAAGAAATTAATCATGATATTATGTCTGGTCGAGTATTATATGTCATGGCTTGTATTAAAAAGGATGTAAAAGATTTTACAAGTAGCGAAAAACTAGCATATCAAGCTATTAAGAAATTTAATAACACAGGAAAAGACTCGTGGTTTTACCTTTATTTCTGCTATAATTTAATAGGCAATAATTTTAACTCTTTAGAAGAGTTTGATAAATCTCTTTTATACCATCACAAAGCAATAAATTGTCTAGATAAGTTTGAAGGAGGTCAGACTTATATGCGTACAAGTCTTAATAATATAGGAAGACTCTATGAGTCTATGGGAGAACATACAAAAGCTGTTGAGTATTTTCAAAAAGCTTTAAAAGATGAAACATTAAAAGATAGTAATGTTAAATCATATGCTAGATTACTAGATAATTTAGCTTATAATAAATTTAAAAGTGGAGATACAATAGGTGTTCATAAAACACTCAATAAAGCTTTAAAAATGAGAGGCAGTATTAATTTTGTATCAGGTATTGTCTTAAACAAGATTCACTTGTCGGAATTTTATCTCTCAAGAAGAGATAGAAAAGATACTTTACAGGCAATTAAATTTTTAAAAGATGCTAAAATATTGGCTGAAAGTGTTGATAATAATAGAGATCATTTAGTATCATTAAAAATGTTGTCAAAGTTAGATAAGCTAAATGCAACTAAGTATTTAGATAGTTATATAACTTTAAGTGATAGTCTCCAAAAACAAGAACGCTCTATAAGAAACAAGTTTACCAGAATAGAATATGAAACAGATGAGTATATAGAAGAAACCAAACGTTTAACTACTCAAAATATACTAATATCAGTCATAGCAGCTATAGTGGTTATTGTATTGGGCTTATTATATTTTATAAGAAGACAACGTGCTAAAAACAAAGAGTTATTGTTTGAGCAAGAACAGCAAAGAGCCAATCAAGAAATTTATGATTTAATGCAAAAGCGCCAGACTAATCTTAGAGAAGGTAGGCAGGAAGAGCGCCATAGAATTTCAGAAGAGTTACATGATGGTATTTTAGGCAAACTATTTGGTACCAGAGTTGGTATGGGCTATTTATCTTTAACTGGAGATCAAGAAGATGTAAAAGAATACAAATCTTACTTAGATGAATTACAAGGTATAGAAAAAGAAATAAGAGACATCTCTCACGCACTTAAAAATAATATTTTAAAATCTGATAATAGTTTTGTAGCTGTTATAGAAGATTATTTGTCTAATCAGAGTAAAGTTCATGGTTTTAATTACTCCAATAAGAGTAAAAAAGACATTAATTGGGCAGAGATAGATGATAAACTTAAAGTAACACTCTATAGAATTGTTCAAGAAGCCATACAAAACGTTGTAAAACATGCAGGAGCTAATAATGTAACCTTAGTTTTTAGTAAAACTGAAAAACAATTGCACTTAAATGTTACAGATGATGGAAAAGGTTTTAACAGTACCCAAGGTAAAAAAGGTATTGGTTTAAAAAACATGGAAGCAAGAATTTTAAAACATTACGGTACACTACATTTAGATTCTAAAGAAGGGGAGGGCACATCAATAACTATTTCTGTGGCTATTTAATAAATTAAAAAAACAGGCCTCTAAGTTAAAGACATTCACCAGTATAAAAATTACTTAAAACCCTAGTAATAGGTGCTTAGCCGAATAATCTTGTTAATACTTTTAGTAAACCTATAAAATTATTACATTTGAGTGTTAGAGGTTAATAGCAGAAGGTTTTCTTATTCTTACAAATGAAAAAGAATTGGTTTTAAAATAGAGGGATTTATATTTTAAAGAAAGCTACTGCAATTAATAAATTAAAAACCATTTCAATTTATACTTTAATATGTCGCAGGGATTTAACGTATTAATTATTGATGACCATCCATTAATTGTAAAAGCTTATCAAAGTGCGATAAGACATGTAGGAAAACGAAAAACGGAATATAGTTTTAATGTAGATACAGCCAATAATTGTGATGAAGCTAATGAGAAAATCATGCAGGCGGTTAATTCTGATGATTTAGATTTGGTATTTTTAGATATAAGTTTACCACCTTCTGAAGATGGAAGTATCATTTCTGGAGAAGATTTAGGAATGATTATTAGAGAAAAGCTACCTGAAACAAAAATTATTGTATCTACTACTTACACCAAAAATGTTAGGCTTAATAGTATTTTAAAAAGTATGGATCCTGATGGGTTTTTAATTAAAAACGATTTAACACCAGATGTTTTAACAGAGGCCATAGAAATTGTTTTACAAGAACCGCCTTATTACTGTAAAACAGTGTTAAGATTTTTACGTAAAAAAACTACTAATGATTTTGTTTTAGATAGAACAGATAGAAAAATGCTTTTTGAGCTATCTAGAGGGGCTAGAATGAAAGAATTACCAGCTAAGTTGAATTTGTCTATAGCAGCTATTGAACGTAGAAAACGTATGCTGAAAGAAGAGTTTAGGGTAGACGGTAAGGGTGATAGAGAATTATTGAAAGCAGCAGAAGAAGCAGGTTTTATATAGCTATAAAAAAATTAAGCTCTAGACCTCTCAAAGTCTAGAGCTTATGCATATTCTCGCTTAATTATAATAATTAATAGCTTTGTAAAAGTACTGCTGAATTTTTTTTTAGCTTTAGGGTTTAGCCTTATATTTTTGAGGGGAAATATATTATTTTAATCTAACAAGTATACCTTAATTTTCATCTTAATAAATAAAATAAGTACAATTCTTAAATAGATAATAATTGTACTTTATTTAATAAATTAGTGTAATTGGAGTCTGTAGAATTTAATATTTTTATGTTTTTAGTGTATTCTTGAATTATGTTAGAATATGGGCTTGCAAGACAAAGATTATGCTAATAAATTTAAGATCTGACATCTGTTTTCTTATAAAGATCATAGCCTTTCGCATTTGACTTTCTACCGTATTTTCGGAGATATTACACATAACTGCTATTTCTTTGTATTTATAATTGAGCAATTTACTAAGCTTAAAAACCTTTCTACGTTTTTCAGGTAGTTGTTCAATGGCTTTTTCAAGTGCAGTTAGCCGAATTTCCTTATGAGTTTCTGTTAGCTCTTCTAACTCAACAATCGCTTCCAAGCGTAATTCATCAATCAAAGTTTTATAACGTATGCTTTTTTTATATTGATTAATGAACTTATTATGTACAGAACGATATAAATAGTTGTTTAAAGAAGTATTTATATTTAAATTCTCTCTCTTAATCCAAATATCTAATAATGTGTCTTGAACTATATCTTCTGCTTGCTTATAATCTGAAGATAAAGAATAAATATACTTACATAATTTATCAGAGTATGCATTGTAGACCTGACTAAAAGCTTTTTTATTGCCTTTTTTTATGTCATTAATTATATCCTCACAATCAGCTTTCAATATCATTTATACTCCGTAATGCAGAAACTATGTTCACAAATTAACAAAAAAAAATGGAAGTTGAGTAACGGTTTTTACAAAGATAATTGTCTATAGAATATATCATAGTGTAAAAATGGAAATATCTCAACTAATTATACTAATAGAGAAGTATAATCAAAATCGTATTTCTGAAGAAGAGTTAGGTACTTTATACAAACTTCTTGAGCGTAAGGAATATGCCAATATTTTTAAAAGTTTAGTAAAAGATGATTATCAATTAAAAACCAAAAATATTGAGTTTAATAAAAAAAACTCATTTAAACTAATTGAGACTAATATAGAAAAGACAACTTCATCAAAAAACTTATATAAAAACCGCTTATATAAATATGCGGCTGCTGCTTCTATTTTACTTATGGTATCATTGGCTGTTTTTTGGGATGTTAGAAAGGATGAAAAGCAGTTAGTAGAACCAATTACACAAGAGAATACAATTTTTGAACCAGGTTCTAATAAAGCCATCTTAACATTAGAGGATGGTTCTTTAGTAAAATTAGAAAAAGGGGAAACATTTCAAACTAAAAACGTCAATGTAAATGAAAAAGGCGTGGTTTATAAAGAAGGAAAAAGCAAAACTAAAAAGTTAGTATATAATTATTTAACCATTCCTCGAGGTGGAGAATATTTTGTGAAGTTATCCGATGGAACTCAGGTTTGGTTAAATTCAGAAACACAATTAAAATACCCAGTGAGTTTTAATGAAGGAGAAACTCGTGAAGTTCAGTTGGTCTATGGTGAAGCATATTTTGATGTATCGCCAAGTACTGAACATAATGGTTCAAAATTTATTGTAGCTACAAATTCTCAAGAAGTTGAAGTTATAGGAACAGAGTTTAATATTAAAGCCTATAAAGATGAAACTAATGTTTATACTACTCTTGTTGAAGGTAAAGTTTCAGTTGAAAATATGGATAATAATATTCATAAATATAATCTGGTGCCAAATCAGCAATTAAATTTCGATTTAAAAGATAATAAAATAACAATAGCAAAAGTTGATACAAAAAAGGTAACTTCTTGGAAAAATGGTGTTTTTAGTTTTGATGGAAAAGAACTAAAAGATATTATGAAAGTAATTTCAAGATGGTATGATGTAGATATCGTATTTGAAAACAAGGATTTTGAATCGATAAAATTTAAAGGGAATTTAAGTAAAAACCAAAGTATTGAAAGGATTTTAGCTATTATGAAATCAAGTACTATTAATAATTACGAAATAAAGGATAAAACTATAATTTTAAAATAATAAATAACTAAATAATAACTAAACTAAATATTTTTATTGCCTATGGAGAAATAAAATAGCGACATTAAAAAAAGAAGGATAAAGTTCAACTGCTCAAAGTATAAAACTCTACCCTCTTTTACTTATCAATTATTAAATAACTAATAATCAACAAATTTATGAATTTTAAATTAAAAAGTTTCTGTTTTCTATACAGAAAGCATCTTTTATTAATTATTATGAGAGCATTCGTTTTCCTGTTTAGCGTAGTTCTTTTTGCTTTATCACCAGAGAATGTTATATCACAAAACTCTAAAATTAAAATAGATCAAGACAAGAACATAACAGTTGATGAGATTTTTGATCTTATTAAAAAGCAAACAGATTACAATTTTTTCTATGAAGAAGGGCTGTTTAAAGACTTCCCCCTTGTAAAAGTTAAAAAAGGAATTATAAAAACAAATAAATTATTAAAACGAAGTTTATCAAGTAGTAACTTTGAAATTATACTTACCAATGATAATGATTTTTTAATTAAAGAAGTTTCTTCTTCTTCTGTAATAATAGGAGATAAACAACAAAGCATTACAGGTAGAGTTACAGATGTTAATGGAAACCCATTACCAGGTGCTAATATTTTAGAGAAAGGCACTTCAAATGGAGCGCAAACCGATTTTGACGGTGAATATTCTATAGAGGTTGCAAATATGAATACAGTTTTAATTGTTTCGTATATCGGTTTTGCTACCAAGGAAGTAGAAGTTAATAATCAAAACACCATCAATATTATTCTTCAAGAAGATGCTGCCTCTCTAGATGAAGTGGTGATAGTTGGTTACGGTACTCAGAAGAAGGTTAATTTGACTGGTTCAGTAAGTGTTGTTTCTACAGATGACCTTGCATCCAGACCTATAACAAGCTTAAGTAGTGGTTTATCTGGTTTAGCACCAGGTATTCAAGTTACTCAAGCAAGTGGAGGTCGAATAGGAGAAAATGATGCAAGTATAAGAATTAGAGGTATTGGAACATTAAACAACTCCAACCCGCTTGTGCTTGTAGATGGTGTATCATCTTCTATGAATGATATTAATCCTGACGATGTAGAAAGTATTTCTGTATTAAAAGATGCGGCATCGGCTGCTATATATGGATCAAGAGCTGCAAATGGTGTTATACTTATTACTACTAAAAAAGGTAAAAAGGGTATATTGAGAGTTAATTATGATGGATATGCCGGTTGGCAACAAGCCACTAAAAAGCAAGGATTTGTTTCAGATTTTGCAACATGGATGGAGCTTGCTAATGAAAACAAGACTAATGGAGGGCAAGGAGAAATCTTTGATCAATCTGATATAGACGAATGGAGAAACTCAAATAATCCATTGACTCATCCTAATGTAGATTGGTATGAAAGACAAGTAGGTCGTAAGGCATTTATTCAATCACATTCACTTTCAGTTTCTGGAGGTAGTGATAATACGACTTATCGTTTTTCTCTTGGTTATCTTAATCAAGATGGACTTCAAAAGCCTAATAATCAAAAGCGTTATCACGTAAGAGCGCAGGTTGAATCAGAAATCCTTAAAGGTCTAAAAATTGGTACAAATTTATTTTATAGATGGACAGATCTTAATCCTACTGTAAATAGCAGTAATGGTGGTGGTGTTGACTTTAATGTTGTTCCGGCTATTCCAGATTTTAAAGGGCCAAATGGCTTATGGGGTGGTTCTCAACATAGTTCTGTTGGTATCGTATTTAATCCTTTTTGGAACAATGAAGTTTTACATAACGAAAGTCGTAGACAACGTTTTTTAGGAAGTGCTTATTTAAATTGGGAAATTTTACCTGATCTGGTTTTTAAAACGAATATTTCTTTGAATAGTAATACTCGATTTGATACATCATTTAATGAAACTAGTACAAGTTGGAATTTTAGAGAAGATTCCCCAGCAAGGATACGTGATATTAATTCAGGGAGGAGTAGACATCTCCAAGATTATTTAGTTACTAACTTTTATACTTTAGATTACAAAAAAAGTTTTGGTAATCACAATTTAAGCTTGTTAGCTGGATATCAATCGGAGATTTTTCGTGAGGATGATGTTTTAGCTTCCGTTGAAAATTTCCCAGGTAATGCAATACGAGTAATTGACGCTGGACTTTCTAATCCAGGAGTTAGTGGAAGTTTATCTGAATGGGCAATTCAATCTTATTTTGGAAGACTTAATTACGATTTTAAGGGTAAATATCTATTCGAGGCAAATATGAGAGCTGATGGATCTTCTAGATTTAGAGAAGGAAAGAAATGGGGCGTTTTTCCATCGTTTTCTGTAGGTTGGCGTATTTCTGAGGAAGAATTTATGAAAGATAACCCTACCATAAATAACTTGAAATTAAGAGCATCATGGGGTGAATTAGGAAATCAGTTAATAGGTGAATATCCATATCAAGCTACCTATAATTTAAATCAAAATTATAGTTTTGGTGGTAGTGTTGTTTCTGGAATTGCACAAAATAGTTTAGCCAATGCTGATATAACTTGGGAGACGACTACAACTGTAAATGTTGGATTAGATGCTGGTTTATTAAATAATAAATTGAATTTTACTTTTGAGTATTTTAAAAGAACTACAGATGGTATATTATTCGAACAGCAAATTCCAAGATTTCTTGGTAACAAATCTGCTCCAACTGTAAACTTGGCAGAAGTAATTAATGATGGTTGGGAAGTTTCAGCCAATTATAATGGTAAATTGGGTGATGATTTATATTTCAGTATAGGAGGAAATGTTACCAAGCTTAGAAACAAAGTAAGCAGGTTCTTTGGAGATACTTTTTCAGGAGGAACTTTTATTATACAAGAGGGACAACCTTTTAGAGCTATTCGAGGTCTTGAAGCTATAGGCATTTTTCAAAACCAAAGTGAAATAGATAACGCACCTACACACCCTGGAGCAGTTGCCCCTGGAGATATTCAATATAAGGATCAATTAACTGTAGATACTAATGGAGATGGTATTCCAGATGAAGCGGATGGCGTAATAGATAGTAATGACCGAACGGTTATTGGAAATACTATTCCAAAATTTGTATATGGTGCAAACATAAACTTAAATTATAAAAATTTAGATTTAGGTATTATTCTTCAAGGGGTGTCAGATGTTGATACCTATGCAGGAGGAGGGTTTGCATTTCAAGCATTTAACCAAGATGATCGTGGATTAGTATCAGATTTTTGGTTAAATCGTTGGACTCCACAAAACCCAACCAATGAAGTACCAAGATTGGTTAGTGCTTCGTCTTATAATGGAAATAGACAGGTTTCAAGTTTTTGGGTTAATGACATATCATATTTAAGAGTTAAAAATATACAAGTAGGCTATACACTTCCATCATCTCTAATAGATAAATATGGATTTAATAAGGCTAGATTATATTTGAGTGCAGACAATGTATTTACATTCACTAATTGGAAATGGGACTATGACCCAGAGAGAGGTCAAACGGCTCAAACCCCTGGCTTACCTAATCTTGCTACATTTGTTGTGGGTCTAAATCTTCAATTCTAGTAGATTGTTTTATGTTTAATTTTAATTTTAAAAAAATGAAAAACTATAAATTTTTACCTTGTTTTTTAGTTATCATAGGCATTTTGCTGTCTAGTTGTAGTGACGATATATTGAATAAACAACCTCCTAACGAATTATCGTCAGAGTCTTTCTGGAGAACAGAAAATGATGCCTTTGCAGGTTTAGCTGCAGTATACGACGCTTTAGAAACATCTAGAGGTCAATTTGGCTGGGGGCATATGGGATTGTTGGATTTATTTACACCAATTGCTCATCCAAGGGATGGGGATAGAGTTTCTTTTTCAGCAGGAACACATGACCCAACAAATTCGGTTCCAAATACATTATGGAGAAATAGTTACAGAGGTTTAGTTCGTGCTAATGACTTTCTTGAGAATATTGATGGTATTGACATGGATACAAACCTTGCCACAAGAATGAAAGCTGAAGCTCGTTTTCTTAGAGCAATGTATTATTACCTATTAGTAGATAATTTTGGGGATGCTCCATTATTTGAAACCGTTCCTACAGTTCAAGATGCTAATGCTACTAGAGCCCCAAGAGCAGACATTATTGTATTGATGAAGAGTGATATAAATTTTGCAATTAACAATTTGGAGCCTAGTTATTCTGGAAACGATTTAGGAAGGGCTACAATAGGTGCTGCTACAGCTTTAAAAGTAAAATTAGCACTTTTAGAAAACGATTGGGAAACAGCAGCCACAGCTGCAGAGGATATTATGGGATTGGGCTACGACTTGCTACCTAATTATGCCGATGTCTTTACAGTTGAAAACGAAAATAGTGAAGAAGTTATTTTTGATATTCAACATATTTTCATGAGTGATGCTGAACCAGGAGGAAGAGTTGAAAAATTGTATGCTCCTAGGGGAGCTGCGGCAAGTGGTTGGACATGGGTTCAGCCTACATTATTTCTTGTAGATAAGTTTGAAGTAATAGATCCAAATCCTGTTTATGTGGTGGAAGATACGAGAATTCCAACAGAAATTTATGATTATTTTGAGGGAAGAGACCCTAGAATGGATCATACAATTATACGTCCAGGTGCTCATTTTGTTGAGGGTAGTGGTAATGATGTTATACACCCCTATGGTTTAACAAATTTCCAAAACTCGCAAACTGGATTACAAGCACGCAAATATGTACTAGAAGGACCAGGAGTATCATTATCTAATAATTCTCCATTGAATTGGATTATTTTCCGTTATTCAGATATTCTACTTAATTATTTAGAAGCTGTAGCACAAAGAGATGGTATTAATTCGGTAAGTCAAACCGTTTTGGATCAAACCATTAATAAGGTAAGAGAACGTGCCTCAGATCAATTACCTCTTTATACAGCTGGAAATATTAGCTGGGAAAATATACAAGATGAATATATACGAGAGCTAGCCTTAGAAGGATGGGTATACTCTAATATGAAGCGTTGGAGAACTCTTGAAATCAATGATGGAAATCCAGTTCTAGGCTTAACTATAAGTAGTGATAATGTAGCTTTAAGCACAACTCCTTTATATACAAGTGTATTTGAATCGCCAAAGAATTATTTAATGCCAGTTCCGCAAAGTGAACGAGATATTAACCCTAATTTAAGCCAAAATCCAGGGTATCCTGAATAAAAGAGAATAGGATTTTGAGTTAGTTTTTTTGAAAGAATCTGCCTTTTTTATTTTTAAAGGTGGATTCTTTCATTTTTAAATTCTTTATACAATTTCTTTTCAAGAAATGATAGAAGAAAAAGAAGCTCTTTTTAGAGAGTGTAAAAGGAAATAGCAAATTCGTCGTAAACTAAAAAAATAGAAGTGAATTCTCAAAAGTTATTGGTATAAGTAAAGACAAGCTTTATGTTATAAGTAGAACATGAGGTAAAAACGTTTATGTATTATCGGGAATAATTGTTACTATAAGTAAAATTAAAGAAAATAGACATTAATAATATATATCATTAAGCAGTATATAAAATGATGTATATTATATTCGATATGAGATAATTTGACTCATAATAAATCGAAAAACATGTTGATAGTAGTTTTATGATTTACATATCAATAAATTATTTGTAACAGGATTCAAATTGATGTCGGATTAAGTAAAAAAAGAGAAAGACAGATTAAATGTATTTGTTTAAAAAATATCAGAAGATATTATAACTTACAAAAATATTTAGAAATTAGAATCAGATACAAAAATTAATACCAATATAATTTAAATATCAAATAGAAGGGTTGAAATGAAATTTAGTGTTAATAGATTTAGTTTATCAAAAGAAATAGGTTTGTGTTTTATTTGGTTGCTACTTATTTTTAGTTGTACTGAAGAAACAGCACATACAGATTATAAAGAATCGTTATTTGTACTAAAAACAAAAGCGAAAACAAATATTGATTTTGTGAATGCGCTCCCCGAATCCCCTTACATGAACTATTTTGTTTATGAATATTTTTATAATGGAGGAGGAGTTGCCATAGGCGATGTGAATGGAGATAATCTCGATGATATTTATTTTACCGCTAACCTGAAAGATAACAGGTTATTCTTAAACATGGGAAACCTAGAATTTAGAGATATTACCAAACAAGCAAATGTATCAGGTAAAAAAGGTTGGTCCACTGGAGTTACCATGGTTGATGTTAACCAAGATGGATTATTAGATATTTATGTTTGCAGATCAGGTAGGTTTGCTGATGCAGACAAAAGAAGAAACGAACTTTTTATAAACCAAGGGAACAATACAGATGGAGTCCCCATATTTAAAGAAGCAGCAGCTCAATTTGGTTTAGATAGTCCAACGTTTACAACACAAGCTTCCTTTTTTGATTATGATAAAGATGGAGACTTAGACGTATTTTTGGCAAACCATAATATTGAAATCTCTTCAGTTGCTGATATTGACTATATTAATAATATGCGCCAAACAGAAAGTTTATTGGGTGGAAACAAATTGTTAAAGAATGATGGAGGTGTATACAAAGACATTACCACGAAAACAGGAATCCATTCTCATATGATAAATTATACGTTGGGGGTTTCAGTAAGTGATATTAATGATGATAATTGGCCAGATATATATGTAGCCTGCGATTATTCAGAACCAGACCACCTTTATATTAATAATAAAGATGGTACTTTTAAAGATGTAAATCATGAATCTTTTCGACATATTCCTAATTTTTCAATGGGTACGGATATAGGTGATATTAATAATGATGGTCTTCAAGACATCATTAATCTAGATATGTCTGCAACAGATAATTATAGCACAAAAACCAGTATGAGTGGTATGGATGTAACCCTTTTTAATAATTATGTGAAAGGTGGTTTGCATCACCAATATATGTATAATACCCTACAATTGAACAAAGGCAAGAATGATAAAGGAGTTCCTGTTTTTTCTGATATAGCGCAAATAGCTGGGGTATCGAGTACAGATTGGAGCTGGGCACCCTTATTAGCAGATTTTGATAACGATGGTTTGAAAGACTTGTACGTAACCAATGGCATAAAAAGAGATTTCCGTAATAATGACTTTGCTAAATTTTTACAAAAAGCCACTAAAAAAGTAGTAGAAGAAAGAAAGAATCCTTTAAAATTATATGGACAATGGACAAAAATGGCGCCAACACGTGGTAAGGCTAATTTTGTATATAAAAATAAAGGAAATTTACAATTCTCAGATGCAGTTGTAGAGTGGGGATTGGGTAATCAACTTTCTTATTCCAATGGAGCTGCCTATGGTGATTTAGATAATGATGGTGATTTAGATTTGATAGTCAACAATACAGATTCTTTAGCTTTTGTTTATGAAAATCAAAGCAATAAGTTTGATAACAAGCATTTTTTAAATGTAAAATTAAAAGGTTCATCTAAAAATCGTTCAGGTATTGGTACTAAAGTTATTATTCATAATAACGATAATACGTATATTAGAGAACAATTTCCCGTAAGAGGGTTTCAGTCGTCGGTTTCTAGAACGCTTCATTTTGGTTTGGGTAATTTAAGTAAAGTACAAAAGATAATAGTTGTATGGCCAGACGGAAAACAACAAGAACTGCATAATGTTAAAACAAACCAACTACTTTTATTAGATTATAAAAACGCAAAGAAGAAATCAAATCAATCACAAGAGAAGAAGGCAACTTATTTTAAGGATATTACTTTATTAACAGGGGTAGACTATACCCATAGAGAGAACGATTTTAATGATTTTGACAGAGAATCTCTTTTACCACATAAAATGTCGCAAATGGGACCAGCAATGTCCGTGGGAGATGTAGATAATGATGGGTTAGATGATATTTTTATAGGTGGTGCTATGGGACAGTCGGGAATATTTTATATTCAAGACACCAATGGTAAATTTATAAAGAAGTTTTCGGCTGCCCTTCAAAAGGATAAAAATAATGAAGATGTGGGCAGTATTTTGTTTGATGCCGATGCTGATGGTGATTTAGACTTATATGTTGTTAGTGGAGGTAATGAAAAAGGCTCTGGAGATTCCTATTATTTAGACCGTTTTTACGAAAATGATAAAGGAAACTTTATTAAAAATAATACGGCAATACCAAAATTATCATTCAGTGGGAGTTGTATAATATCTAGCGATTATGATAACGATGGTGACCAAGATTTGTTTATTGGAGGTAGACAGATACCAGGCAAGTATCCTAATCCTGAAAGCAGTTACTTACTCAGGAACGACAGTAGTAACAAAAAAATAAAGTTTACTGATATAACAGCACAAGTTGCACCAACACTCAATAAAATAGGTATGGTAACTGATGCACTTTTTACAGATGTTGATAATGATGGCGATAATGATTTGGTCATTGTAGGAGAATGGATGCCTATAAACATTTTAGAGAATCGGGGTAATAGTTTTAAAAATATAACCCAAGATATTAGCCTATCAAAAGACATTGGTTGGTGGAACACTATAAAAGCTCATGATTTTGATGGTGATGGAGATATGGATTTTGTAGCTGGTAACCTAGGTCTTAATTATAAATATAAAGCTTCTAAGGGAGCTCCTTTTGAGATTTTTGCCAATGATTTCGACCAAACAGGTACTCTCGATATTGTATTGGGTTTTCATGAAAAAGGAACGCTTTATCCACTTCGGGGACGCCAGTGTTCATCAGAACAAATGCCTTTTATTAAGGAAAGATTTCCTAATTATGAGACTTTCGGAAAAGCGACCATTATAGATGTATATGGAGAAAATAATTTAAATAAAGCCACCCATTATGCCGCCACCAATTTTGCTACGGTATATATAGAAAACAAAGGAGATAAAGGCTTTTCAGTAAGGTCATTAGATAATCTAGCTCAAATATCTTCGGTAAATAGTATAGAAGTGTTAGATATTAATAAGGATGGAAATACAGATTTAGTTCTTTCTGGAAATTTATTAGGCTCAGAAGTAGAAACCCCAAAAAATGACGCTGCATATGGGTTGTGTTTATTAGGCGATGGAAAAGGTGATTTTAAACCTTTAATGCCTAATGAAAGTGGTTTACTTATTAATGGAGAGGTTAGAAACTCAGAAATAATCGAAATTAAAGAAATAGGAAGGAGCATACTCTTTGCTAAAAACAATGGGAATTTAGATATTATAAAGATAAATTAGAATGCTATCTACTTTTTAAATAATTGTTTATAATAATAGGAAGACTGTATTTCTATGACAATACCAGTTAATTGTTTTAAATGATTCCTTTTTTTGAGTTTTTGCTATTAATTGATATCAATCAAAATAAAAACCTGTAAAATAATGATTTACAGGTTTTTATTTTGATTAGATGTTAAAAAGTGGAGTCGGAGGGATTCGAACCCTCGTCCAAACAAGTAACCAAAGAGCTTTCTACACGCTTAGTCTATTCTTAGATTTTCGATTGTAAGCTGGTTAAAGACAACCTACCTACAACTTAGCTTCTTAATCTCGAAGACGTATCAAAGCGTTACGCCATCTTAGTTAATATTTACGATGCCTCAAAAAAGAACGCCATTAACCAAGGCTTTCTGGAGACATAAAGCTTGTACACCTTGTGTACCTAGGCTAATCCTACTATAATTCAGATTATGCAGCTAAAGCGTAATTATTTTCGCCGTTTAAAATTTGGTCTAGCCTTTAACGTGTTTCAATGCCATTACACGACGTGCTTACCGTTCAATTAATCTCGCTGTCAAAACCAGTCGACCCCTTAATGAAATAGTAAATTTTTAATTTACGTTATTGAATTAATCTCGCCCCGATAGCTATCGGGGTTATTTCGTGATCTTACACTCAAAATGTATAAAGATGGTATCTTCATACCTAACGCGGGGTGCAAAGGTATCAAAAACTTTCAATTTCCATTGCAAATACTATTATTATAGAACAAAAATTATTCCATAATAGTTTTTGTATGATGATTGAAACAGAAATACCCAACAGTTAAAAACATACCAAATAAAAAAGTAAACAACCAAGCTTCTAAGTGTTGACTAGGAGATATGATGATATTTAAAATATCACCAATTAGTTCTAAAGGGTTTTGAACAATTTCCCATGAGTTATACCTTAAAAACCTACCTAAGTACACTCCAAAGCTAGATAGAAAGAGTATAGAATAAATAAAAACGGTTACAATTTTGGGTTTCAAATGTTTTTTTAAAATATGTTTAACATCAATTAAAGAAAGATAAAAAAGGATGATACCATTAAAAGCAAAAGCACTAATTACAAGTACATCTAACCATAATAAATGCAAGCCTCTTTGATTAAGGTGTAGTAAATCTGTGACTATATAAGGTGCATTTGGTAAAAAAAGCAGCCATACGCAAAGCCATAGACAACATACAAATTTGTTAAGTTTGGGAGTACTTAACAAATAAGTTGAAATGGCAAACGGTATGACTGCTAGAAATAAATTCCAGACCAAAAACAGGTATAAAAAGGAATGTGTTAGCTTTATTCTAATAGTTAATAAAACAATACTAAAAAGTAGTGATATACTTAAAAGTGCAAATGTTTTAAATTGGTCAAATATGAGTTGTTTAATAGCTGTCATTTTTTGAGTTTTCTATTATTAAAACGGTTAGAATACCAAGTGTATAAGCAATTAAATCTGTCATTTCAAAAGTGGTACCTAGTACAATCCTTATTAGTTTATTTTCAATATTTAGTAGGTCTAACACATTAAATAGTTGTGAAAATTCTATAATAAAAGCAAATATTAGTACACCAAAAGCTATAGTGTTTGAATGCTTTTTAATAAAAATTTTAACAAAACAGTACATTAAAATAACTACTAAGTAATCACCTAAAGTATGTCTTACAAAGCCTGTTTTTAAAAAGCAGGCTATTAAAAGCTCTATTGTAAATAGTACGAAGCTTAAAAGTTTGTAATTGTTTATGAGTTTTAAAATCATGATATTATTGTTATACTACTTAATCCAAAAAAACGTTTTACTTTAATTATTAAAGTGTCTATATTTTTAAAATTAGAATGTTCTATGTGAATTTTATTTTCTGATATTCCATTGACTATTAAATCATTTTTAAGGTTTACGTTATCATTATCATTACTTATGATTACGAATTCAATTTTGTTTGATTTAAAAAGATTTAAAGTGGTTTCTAACCTCTGTTTATAGTATAAACTGATATTTCCAGAAGTAGTATATTTTTCTATATTAAACATTAATCCAATTTTATTTTTGGGAACTTTTGAAATGTTTTGATGGTCAGTATTCAAATTGATTTGATGGATTAAAACTTTTAGTTTGGTCATATGTAATATTGTTGGTTGGTATTGTAGTTATTCCAAAAATAGCATGTCTGAAATCTTGAATTGGTATGTGTAAAAGTTTTTTGTAGTTGTAGTGGTGAAATGCATTTGCAGCTTTACCAATACAAAAAGATCTATAATAATATTTGTAGTAATCGGGCAAAATAAATGTTCCCAATAAGATGGCACCATATAGATATGGACTCCTTTTACCATTACCAAAACATAAATATTACAATGCAATTTCATCTTCTACATTAGTACCATATCCTGTTATTACATGATAGGCATCATGCCTTTCTACTTTAGGGATTAATTCAAATTCGTTTTTATCTAGAAAAACACCAAGTTGTTTTCCAATAGTACCTTTTGGGTACTTTAGTAGTGCTATTTTGTTTATGTTCCAAGCTTTATGATTTTTGAACATATTGGTATAAATTCTTTGAGATTTTTCAAAAAGCCATTCTATTAGTTTTTTTCTGTATTTCATAAGTATATCTATAAGCTTAGAGTTTTTTGAAAGTTTTTATAGTCATTACTAAAAATTTGAATTTATATGGTTTAGGCGTGCAAAAAACAGTAAGTAGAAATAGAGCACAGCTATTGGAATATTTAATAAAACTAATCCCAGTGTTTTTACTATTTCTAGTTTGTTTTTAGAATTCCCTAGTAGAAAAAATAGTAGTATTGTTAAAGAAATAGCATTGAGTATAATAGAGAAAAGCACAAAAAAGAACCCTACTAAAATTAGCTTGTAACTATTACAGTATAGTTGTAAAACGAATAAAATAGTACCAATGATAAAGCAAATGATTGCTATGGCTTTACTTGTTGTTATAGTGTTTTTCATAAAGATATTTGCGTTAGCGATTGAACGGTTAGCCTGCGCTCACCGAAGGCTAAGTGTTTGAGCTCTCCCGACAGTATGAGGGAAGCGAGTAGTGAAAGCGCGACCCCGCCTAAACAGGGTAACGCCCACACAAACATCAACCAAAAAAATCAACCGTTACTCCAATCTATTTTTCTTGATGCAAACATCACTATTGCCAAGATTAAGAATAGACCAATGCTACCTACTAAAAGAGCATAATTTTCTAATTGAATAATTACATAAATAAATGTGTATAAAGCTGTGAGTGATATACCTATAAAAATGGGGAATTTGAGTGTTTTAAGTATGGTTTTAGAGTATATGGTAATTAATGCTATTACCGCACTTCCTGCAATTAAGTATGCTTTTAAAAAGTTACTGTGTTCTGAAATTGATATTAATAAGGTGTAAAACATGGTTAATGCTAATCCAATCATTAAATATTGGAACGGATGTATATGTATTTTGCTTAATGTTTGAATTAAGAAGAAGATTAAAAACGTGAGCCCAATGACTAAGAAACCGTATTTAGAAGACCGTTCGCTTTTTTGGTATTCATCTACAGGAATCATAAAGTTAACTCCAAAAGCAAATTCATTTAACTGTGGTAAACTGTGAAAGTGTTGTTGAGAGAATGGTCTATTAATATCAAGCACTTTCCATTTAGCGTCAAAACCATTTTCTGTTATTTTATCGCTATTATAAGGAAGGAATTCTCCAAAGAAATTGGCGTCTTTCCAGTTTGAAGTTATATTAGCCTTTGTTGTTTTTCCAATAGGAACAAACCTTATTTGTTCGCTTCCTTTAATATTAAAATCTATATTGAATGTTAATGGTGTATTGATTTGGGGAGATAAATTAATGTTTTTAGTTTCTAGAGTATGTAGCGCAACATGATCATACCCATAATTTTTAGCAGTTGCATTGTATTTTGATGAAAGACCATGCAATTTATTATCTAACTTTAAATTAGCTGTGTTTACTCCTTTTACATTAGAAGACTTTACAATAAGCTTAGCTTTATTCCATAAAATATTATTGTTTTCTACCTCTATTTCACTAAAATCTGGTTTTTTGAAAACGCCCGATATTTTTATATCACTATTATACACTGCAGTTGTATAAATACCTCTTTGTTTAGTTTCAGGATTTATATTAGAATTAATATCAAGCTCTTCTGGAAAAAAGTAGGCGGTTTTAATTTCAGAAACAGTTTCAGTAAATGTCTTTTTCGTTTTTTTATCAGTTACTGTTTTTTCTTTGTAAACTTTGTATGGTACTTTTAAAATAGGACCATAAATAAGTACTTCTTTCCCCCATTGATTATTTATTTCTTCAATGGCTTCGGTTTGTCTGTAAGAACGTTCCCTAATTAAATCTTGAATAAAAAATAACGGAATTAATAATACTAGTATTAAAAATCCTATCATAAGCATTCTTGCTGTGATAGAAGTTTTTAACCAGTTGACAAATTTGCTGTTTTGAGGTTTTTGTTGTTCCATGTTGTTTAATTTAAAGTACTTTGAAATTCAAAGTATATTTATAAAATTTTTTAGGATTGATTGTTTATTAATTTTTCAAGTGCTTCAATGTGTTTTTTAAATTCTGCTTTTCCAAGTTTAGTGGCAGAGTATTTAGTGTTTGGTTTTCTACCAATAAATTGTTTTTCAACTTTAATATATTCTGCCTTTTCTAAGGCTTTGCTATGACTTGCTAAATTGCCATCTGTAGCTCCTAATAGTTCTTTAAGTGTGTTAAAATCTGCATACTCATTTACCATTAAAACAGACATAATACCTAGCCTTATTCTATGATCGAATAGTTTATTTATGTTGTTTATTATACTCACTGCTTATAATTCTTAAAAAGTTCAAAGTTACTGAAAACTGTTACTGAAAACCGAGAACTATTTTCTATCATATTTAAAATGCATCCAAGTACCATACACGATATGCATAATTCCAAAACCTAAAACCCACAGCCAGTAGCCATAACCAGGTTTCCAGGCACCAATTAAGCCTAATACTATTTGTATATAACCTAAATATCTAATATCTCCAATACTATATTTTGAAGCATTTACTAGGGATAGACCATAAAATATAAGCATTAAACCTCCAGATTGTCCATATTTACCTTGGCTTAAGATTATTAGAATGTACAACCCGCCAACTACTAATGGGATTAAAAAGTTAAAGACGAGCCTTTTGGAAGTATTATCCCAAATTTTTGCCCCTTGCTTTTTAGCTTTTCTGGTAGTTAAAAGAAAACCGGTTAGAACACTTAATACTCCAACTAAAGCTAATGTTAGTATACATGATCTAAATACCCAACCATTAAGAGTTAGAATGCCATTGCTATATCTTAAAACTAAAAAATATGCAATTGCTGCACCAATTAGTGCATATGTGCCAGCTAAAATACCTGATAAGCCACTTAATGAAATAAAGCGAGACGATTTATTCATTAAATCTTTAATCTCACTAATGTCTTTTAAATAATCTTTAGAATCCATATAAAAGTACTTTGAAATACAAAGTAAATAAATATTTCTGAAATACGCATCATAAAATTTTGTTAAGTTTAAATGAAAGAAAAAATATCAGTTAACTACTTATCTTCTTTAAAAAAGAAAATGTGATATTTGAATTTATCTATTTTCTTACTAGTAGTTCTATAAACTATGAATGTTTTAATTATATCTTTTAAATTAAAGATAAAACAAAGATGCCTAGAAGTTAAGAATGGTCTTTCTTATTGAAACTAAATTGGTTAGTAATTTCTCTAGGTTGTCTAAATGTAACATATTGGCACCATCACTTTTAGCATTTGCAGGATCAAAATGTGTTTCAATAAATAAACCATCTACATTGTTTACAATACCAGCACGTGCAATAGTTTCAATCATATCTGGTCTTCCGCCAGTAACACCAACACTTTGGTTTGGTTGTTGTAATGAGTGCGTTACATCTAAAACTGTTGGAGCATATTGACGCATGGTAGGAATGCCTCTAAAATCTACAATCATATCTTGATAGCCAAACATAGTACCACGATCTGTAATCCAAGCTTTATCACTACCAGAATCTTTTACTTTTTGTACAGCATGTTTCATAGCTTCAGGACTCATAAATTGTCCTTTTTTTAAGTTTACCACTTTACCTGTTTTAGCAGCTGCTACCACTAAATCTGTTTGGCGTACCAAAAACGCTGGAATTTGCAATACATCTACAAATTGAGCCGCAAATGCAGCATCTGAAACTTCGTGAATGTCTGTGACGGTTGGCACATCAAAAGTATTTGAAACTTTTTTTAAAATTTTTAAGGCTTGTTCATCTCCAATACCCGTAAAACTATCTATTCTACTTCGGTTCGCTTTTTTAAAACTTCCTTTAAAAACATATGGAATTTCTAATTTATCTGTAATGCTTACTACTTTTTCAGCAATTCTTAGTGCCATATCTTCACCTTCTATAGCGCATGGTCCACATAATAAAAAGAAATTGTTTGAATTGGTATGTTTTAGTTTTGGAATATCTTGAAGTTTCATATTATATCTCAATAATTTAAGCCACAAAGATAGTACTTTACTACATATTTTAAGAGGTATAATGGGTTTGCATTAGCGATAGTAACGGCATCCTTTTACGAATGTAAAAGATACAGTGTATAGCGCGACTTTTTTTATAAAAAAGGAATGCCCAAAATAATGTTATTTATCCATTATTATTGAGTAACTTTGCACGCTGAAATTAAGGCTCTAGTTATGAAAAAAATTAAAAACATTGCTATTATAGCGCACGTTGACCACGGTAAAACTACGTTGGTTGATAAAATTATGTATCACTGTCAGCTATTTCGTGAAAACGAAAACACTGGTGATTTAATTCTAGATAATAACGATTTAGAGCGTGAACGTGGTATCACCATTACTTCTAAAAATGTTTCGGTAACTTATAGGGATACCAAAATAAATATTATAGACACACCAGGTCACGCCGATTTTGGTGGAGAAGTAGAGCGTGTTTTAAATATGGCGGATGGTGTTTTATTATTGGTTGATGCTTTTGAAGGACCAATGCCACAAACCCGTTTTGTATTGCAAAAGGCTATTGATTTGGGATTAAAACCTTGTGTGGTTGTAAATAAAGTTGATAAAGAGAATTGTACGCCAGATGAGGTGCATGAGAAGGTGTTTGATTTAATGTTCGAACTTGGAGCTGAAGAGTGGCAATTAGATTTTCCAACAGTTTATGGATCTGCCAAAAACAATTGGATGAGTGAAGATTGGCAGAAAGAAACCGAAAATATTGAGCCTTTATTAGAAATGGTAATTGACCATATACCTGAGCCTAAAATTGAAGAGGGTAGTACACAGATGCTTATTACTTCTTTAGATTTCTCATCGTTTACTGGTAGAATTGCTATTGGTAGATTGACTAGAGGAAATTTAAAAGTAGGACAAAATATTTCTTTGGTTAAAAGAGATGGAAAAGTTGTAAAGTCAAGAATTAAAGAGTTACATACATTTGAAGGTTTAGGAAGAATAAAGGTTGAAGAAGTACAAACAGGTGATATTTGTGCTATTGTAGGACTTGAAGGCTTTGAAATTGGTGATACTGTAGCAGATTTTGAAAACCCTGAGGGTTTAAAAACTATAGCTATAGATGAGCCTACAATGAGTATGTTGTTTACTATTAACGATTCTCCTTTCTTTGGAAAAGATGGGAAATTTGTAACTTCTAGACACATTAAAGAGCGTTTAACTAAAGAGTTAGAAAAGAATTTAGCACTTAGAGTTCAAGAAACAGACAGTGCAGATAAATTTATGGTATTTGGTAGAGGTGTTTTACACTTATCTGTATTAATTGAAACCATGCGTCGTGAAGGTTATGAACTTCAAATTGGACAGCCTCAGGTAATTATAAAAGAAGTTGATGGTGTAAAGTGCGAGCCTGTTGAAGAGATGACTATAGATTTACCAGAAGAAGTTTCTGGAAAAGCTATTGAGATGGTAACCATGCGTAAAGGTGAGATGTTAAGTATGGAAGCCAAAGGAGAAAGAATGATTTGTGAGTTTATAGTACCATCTAGAGGGATTATAGGGCTTAGAAATCAGTTGCTTACGGCTACAGCTGGTGAGGCTATTATGGCACACCGTTTTAAAGAATATCAGCCAGTAAAAGGAGGTATTCCTGAAAGACAAAATGGTAGTTTGGTATCTATGGAAAATGGTACAGCTATTCCTTACTCTATTGATAAATTACAAGAAAGAGGTAAATTCTTTATTGATCCAGGTGAAGATATTTATGAAGGTCAAGTTATTGGTGAAAACTCTAGAGGTGATGATATGACAGTAAACGTTACTAAAACTAAAAAACTAAGTAACGTACGTTCATCTGGTGCAGATGATAAGGCTAAAATTGTACCTGCAATTAAATTTTCTTTGGAAGAAGCTCTAGAATATATTCAGAAAGATGAGTATGTTGAAGTAACTCCAAATTACTTAAGAATTAGAAAAATTTTATTAAAAGAAGTAGACCGAAAAAGAAATAAATCTATTTAGTGGATTTTTTAGGTATATCAATAACAGAATGGGTGGGCTATATAGCTATGGCTACCGTTCTGTTTTCTTTTTTAATGAAATCTGTAGTGAAATTACGTTTAATAAATTCACTTGGGTGTTTATTCTTTATTATCTATGGGTTTTTTTTAGAACCTACTTCAAAACCCATAATAGTTACCAATACAGCAATATTTTGTATTAACCTTTATTATTTGCTGAAAAAGACATCATAAAGATAATGTATAACACTTCATCTATAAAAACCAATTACGTAAGTTTAGACGTATATTGATTTTGTATCTTTGGTGTTCCCGTTTACACCTACTTATGCTATTATCAAGAAAGGGAAAAATAATATCAATTGAAAAAGTTAATTGATTATATAAATAAACACGTTTTAGTTAATGTAGCGTCATTACAAATTGTTTCTGTTATAACCAGAATAATTGCAGGCTTATTAACATCAAAAGCTATAGCTGTTTTTATTGGTGCCGAGGGAATGGCATTAATAGGTAACTTTCAAAATTTTGTAAGTTCTCTACAGAATGTTTCTATTTTGGGGTCTTACAAGGGAGCAGTAAGGTATATTTCAAAGTTTAGAGAAGATGTTACAGAATTAAGTAAAACTATTTCTACTGTCTTTTACGCTGGTTTTATTGCAACTATTATAGTTTCCGCAATGTGTTATTTTAATGCTGAAGCCATTAAAGATATCATATTCCCTAGTTATAATAATTATACTTTAGCCATTAAAGTATTTGCAATTGTACTTCCATTTTATGCTCTAAACATGTTCACATTTTCTATAATGAACGGGTTTGCAAAGTATAAAATTCTCATAATTATTAATATTATTGGGCAAATTTTAAGTGTTTCTGTTGCTTTACTTTTAATTTATCAAGAAGAACTTAAAGGTGCTTTAATTTCTGTAGCGATAGCAGAATCTTTAATATTTTTAATAACTTTAGTAGGGATTACCAATAGGAGGAGTTTAGTGCCTTTAATAAAAGCGCATAGATTCAGTTTAAGTTTACTTAAAAAGTTAGCACCTTACTCTTCAATGGCTTTATTTTCAGCTGTCATACTGCCTTTAGTAGCTATTGCAATAAGAACTTACATAATTGATAATATAGGTTATAAAGATGCGGGTTATTGGGAAGCTATGTTAAGAATATCTAAGTATTATTTAATGTTTGTTACTTCTTTAATGACGCTTTATATATTACCAAGATTTTCTGAAATTAAAAGCAAAATAGAATTTAAAAAAGAAGTTTTAGCTTTTTACAAAACAGTTATTCCATTTTTAACCATTGGCTTATTATTAATTTATTTTCTGAAGTCATTTATAGTCTTAGCCGTTTTTTCTGAAGAGTTTAAACCAGTTGAAGATTTGTTTTTATGGCAAGTTTTGGGAGACTTTATCAAAGTACACTCTATGGTAATAGCATTTCAGTTTGTAGCAAAAAAGATGTTTTGGCACTATATTGTTACAGAAGCATTATTAATTTTTATACTCTATTATAGTAGTATTTATTTTATAAACTATTTTGATGGTGTTAAAGGCGCTGTTTTTGCTCACTTTGTTAGCTATTTAGTATATTACATTATTATTTTATCTATTTTTTGGAGTTCGCTTTTTTCTTCGAGTAAAAAATAGAATAATTTCAACTTGTATATTGTTAAGTTTTAGTACATGAAGTATAAACTATCTACTCCTATACGCTTATTAAAAGCATCATATTATAATGCAATATTAGTATTAGTGAAGATAATAACTGGGGCGACTATCTCTAAAATTATAGCAATTTATTTAGGTCCTTCTGGATTAGCGTTATTGGGAAATCTTAAAAATCTTTACGATACAAGTTCTAGTTTTACTGCATTAGGTTATAAAAATGGAATTATTAAGTATATTTCTGAAAATGAAAAAAATAAACCTAAAATAAGAAGAATATCTGCAACAATTTTTCAATTGAGTTTATTGTTTTCTTGTATCATAGGAATATGTTTGTGGTTTTTTTCAGCTTACTTTAGTAATTATTTATTTCAAACAGAAACTTATGGATATGTTTTAAAGATAATAGGAGTTGGTTTGCCTATTTGGTCTTTTAATTTACTTATTATTTATATTCTTAATGGACTTGAAAACTACAAAAAGATGGTGATAGTTAATTCTATTCTAAGCATCATTAATTTATTGGTTTCTGTAGTCTTAATAATTAAATTTGGTTTAGTTGGTGGGCTATTAGGTAACATTTGTGCAGCGTTTTTAGTTTTTATAATTAACCTGTTTGTCTTAGGAAAAGAGCGAAGCTTAATTTTTAGTTTATTTGAATTTAAACTTTTTTCATTTAGAGTGGTAAAGGATATGAGTGCATATTTTCTTATGTCTATTTATTCAATGGTAATTGTTTCTGTAACAATCTTACTAATTAGAGGTTTAATAATTAACAAGTTGGGAGCTAATGATGCCGGCTACTGGGAGGCTATGACAAGAATATCTAACTTTTATTTAATGTTTTTTATTAGTCTTACATCATTTTATTTATTACCAAGGTTATCAAAAACGAATAATTTAATAGTCTTTAAAAATGAATTAAAAGGATTCTATTTGTTAACCATACCAATGCTATTGGTTGGTCTTACTACAATATATTTTTTACGATTTTTTATTTTAAATCTTTTGTTAAATCAAGATTTTTTACCTACTTCTAACTTGTTTTTATGGCAACTAATTGGCGATTTTATAAGTGTTTTGGCAATAGCACTGGTTAAGCAGTTTCATGCCAAAAGAATGGTGAAAGCCTATATAATATGTAATGGTTCTTTAAATTTACTTTATTTAATATTTAGCTATTTGTTTATAGACATGTATGGGATAAATGGAGTAGTAAAAGCCTATACATTAAGTTATACTATTTATTTAATTATAGTAATTCTGTTTGTGCACAATTATTTTAAATCTCAATTAAAATGTTAAGGGCTAAAATATTTCATAGACTTGATTTAAAACGAATTTTAATCCTGATAGGATATCCTCTTTTTTTAGCGATATCCTTAGAATTATTATTACAGGAAATTAGCTTTTCGTCCGGTTTAAATTTTCTAGAAAATGTTTTATTCTCTATACTAACTTTATTAGTAATAGATTTATTGGCTTATTCCAAAATAGGTCGTAGAATTTCTATTTTAATTTTAGTTTTATTTTACACGATTTTATTTTTAGAAACAGGTCTTTATGTTTTATTTCAAAGTAGAATTAATGCGGCATACATTCATGTTGTTTTAAACACAAACCTTCAAGAGATAAAAGAGTTTAGTTCAATTTATTTTAAAAACAACCTCATTTGGTTAATCTTTTTTTTCTTACCAACTTTAAATTTTTTTTCAAAAAAGATTTTTAGAGAAGAAAAAATTAAAGCTAAGGAAGCTTCTATAAAACTTTTTCTTATTCTCATAATTATAATATTATTGAAATTTGCGCAATTAACTAAGTGGAACTTTCCTTGGGTCGCTATTAAATCATATGTACAGTATAAAGAGCAAATGAAGGTATTTAATGATTTTGAAAAGAGAGATTTAAATATTAATGTAGATGTTAGTACAAATAATGAAGTGATTGTAGTTGTAATAGGAGAGTCCACTTCCCGAAATCACATGGGGATTTATGGCTATAAAAGAAAAACAACACCTAACTTAAATATACAGGCAGATTCTTTAATTATATATAATGATGTTGTTAGTTCTCATGTTTATACTACAGCATCGATTTTTGATGCGTTTACATTTACATTTGAGGACAAAAACGAATTTTTAATCGATTACATAAAAAAATCTGGATATAAAACATATTGGTTATCAAATCAAAGACCAGTAGGCCTTAATGATAACATAGTTGCTAAAATAGCATCCGGAGCAGATGAAAGTATTTTTTTAAGTTATAATGATTTTAGACATAAAACCTTTTTTGATCAAGTACTCTTTCCTATGATAGATGAGAAGTTAGCTTTAAGAGAAAAGCAAGTAGTTTTTGTACATTTAATAGGAACGCATTATGATTATAGTAAGCGCTATCCGTCAAATTTTAATAAATTTAATTCTAAAGAAAATACTAAAAAAAACAATATAATTGATAGTTATGATAACGCTATTTTATACAATGATTTTATTGTATCTGAAATTATAAAAAAAGTTCAAGCCTCAAATAAAAAAGGAGCAGTAGTATATTTTTCAGATCATGGAGAAGAAGTTTATGATACCAAAGACTTTTTTGGACATTTTGAAGACAAGGTCAGTTCTTCAATGTATGAAATTCCATTTTTGTTATATATGACTTCAGATTTTGAAAAACCTGATGATTTTAGTATTAATACAAACAGTCCATACGTTCTAGATGATTTTCCTTTTAGCCTTACCCATTTGATGGGTATTGAGAGTAACTCATTGAAAAAAAGTAAAAGTATTTTTAATAATAACTTTGAAAGTAAACCTAGATACTTTTACGATAGTTTAATTTTAAAACACTAAAGTAGTTTATGCCTTTAAAAATCTGCATACTAATTGAAAGGCTAAATAATGGCGGAGCTGAACGATCAGCGGGTTTATTGTCTAAAATCTTATCAGAATTAGGGCATAGCGTTTTTTTTATTACCATATTTAATGATATAGTTTACCCTTTTGAAGGAGAACTTATTAATATTGGAGCTAATAAAAAAACATATGGATCAATAAAAAATAAGCTTTATAGGTATTGGCAAGTAAAAAAACAGTTAAAAAAACATAGATTTCATTTAATTCTTGATTTTAGAATTAAAGATTCATTGGTTCGAGAGTTAATTTTAAATGTTTTAGTTTTTAGAAAAGAAAATATGATTAATATGGTTAGGAGTTTCAATTTAGATTGGTATTTCCCAAACCCTAAAAAAATATCAAAGTTCTTTTATAAGATGTATTTAGGTAATAACACAGTCTCTTTCGAAATAAAAAGACATATTGAAACTACACTCAAACTTTCTAATGTATCTACTATTTATAGTCCAGTTTCTATTGAAGATATAAGGAGTAAGCTTAAGAAAGAATTCAATATTAGCGATACTTATATAATTGCTATGGGTAGATTAGAACCTGTAAAACAGTTTGATAAATTGTTAGTGGCTTACTCAAAATCAATTTTGCCTAGTATAGATATTAAGCTTTATATTTTGGGAAATGGTTCTCAGAGAGAAATACTTAAAACAATTATAAATGATTTGAAATTACAAAATCATGTAAAACTTATACCATTTGTAGAAAATCCATTTAACTATTTAAAGAATGCGAAATTTACTGTTTTAACAAGTATAAATGAAGGTTTTCCCAGAGTTTTGATCGAATCTTTAGCCTGTGAAACACCAGTAATCTCATTTAATTGTAAATCAGGTCCTTCAGAAATTATTGCTCACAGAGAAAATGGTTTATTGGTTAAAGATCAGGATTTAGATGGATTAATAAATGCTCTAAATGAAATGATTAATAATTACGAACTTTATAGTTTGTGTAAAAAAAATTCTTTAAAGAGTATTGCCCATTTTTCAATGAGTTCAATAAAAGAAGATTGGTTAGAATATATTGAAGGATTAGAATTAGGAAAACTTTCTTGAGAACCATAAATAGATAATCTTTAAAAAATAAAATACTCTTATAGGTAAATAAAATTTCACCTTTTTAACAAAAGACAGATTTGATACATTAATTTTCTTTTTGTAAAAATTTACTAACTCATAATTTAGTTCCATCTTATAGAGAATAACAAGCTTGTAATGTATAAAATCAATATATTTTTTTAAGTTAGGGTTAGTGTTGTTTTTTAAATAAACGTCATAGTCTGGAATAACTCTAGAACTGTTTTTATTTGGTGCAGTTAGTTGATTTTGTATGCCATCAAGCCTATAAACTTTAACATCATTACAGTAGGCCAAGTCATATTTTAAGAAGCATCGTATAGCAAAATCTTCCTCTTCTCCATAATTTACTTTATCATTAAAAAAACCAATAGATTTAAAAACCGATATATTACAAACTAGTGAGCTAGATGCATAAATGTTTTTTTCTAAGCTAAGATAATCTGTAATTAAGGTATTGTTATATTTAGTGTTACTTATTTTAAAGGTTGGCTTTTTCTGTTCACTGAAAGACTTAAAGTTTGTTGCAAAAGCATAGGAGTTTTTAAAGGTTTTTATTAAGTCATAACAGCATTCAAGGAAGTCATTAGTCCATAAATCATCAGCATCTAAAAAAGCTATGTATTTGGCTTTTGCTTTTTTTATCCCAGCATTTCTTGCGTTAGATAAGCCTAAATTTTCCTGATGAATAATTTTTATTCTTTGATCATTAAAAACTTTAATTTTATTTAAGCTATCATCTGTAGATCCATCATTTACAATAATAATTTCAAAGTTTGTGAAAGTTTGATTTAATACACTGTTTAGAGTATTTCTGATATATTTTTCTTTATTAAAAAGCGGGATAACAACAGAGAAAAATGGAAACATTAATTTTTGTTTGGAGTAAAAATAGCATTTTTTAAAATTATTTTTAATACTTGTTGGTTCTAAACCTTTAGATTTGTAGCAATGAGCAAAAAAGAAATACAAATTATTGCCTTTAGTAATCCTTACCCGCCAGATTTTGGAGGAGTTATTGATGTCTTTTATAAAATTAAAGCATTACATGAATTAAATGTTAAAGTGCACTTACATTACTTTTATGATAGTAGAAATGATATTTCAGGTTTAAAGCCTCTTTGTGAAAGTTTAGTTTTATATAAGAAAGAAACCTCTTTGTTAAAGCACTTATCTTTTTTACCTTTTTCGGTAGCATCAAGAATTTCTTCAGATTTGATACAGAATTTAAAAAAAAGAAAAGCACCTATTTTATTTGAATCTATTAGAACCACAGGAGTTTTAAAAAAACATGTTTTTAATCAAATAACAGCAGTAAGATGTCATAATATAGAACATCATTATAGTTGGGGATTATTTAAAAGTGAAAAAAAATTACTTAGAAAGTTAGCGTTTTTAATTGATGGTTATAAACTTAAGTATTATGAAAGTGTTTTGAATAAAGCTGATTTTCTTTATACTATTTCTAATTTTGAATTCAACTATTTTAATGAACATTTTAAGAGTAATGTATTTTATTTACCTGTTTTTCAGGGGGTTGACAAGGTTTTAAGTAAAAATGGCTTTGGTAAATATGCTTTATATCATGGTGATCTATCAATTGCAGATAATATAAAGTCTGCTTTGTTTATTATTGATGTATTTAAAGATTTAAATGAATGCTTAATTATAGCAAGCTCAACTCGAGTCCCCAAGATTATCAATGAAATTAATAAACATAATAATATTTCTTTTCAGATAATAGATAACAATGAACAATTAGATTCTTTAATAAAAGAAGCACAAATAAATACTTTATATTCTTTTCAGAAATCAGGAACTAAATTAAAGGTATTTAATGCTTTGTTTAAAGGAAGGCATTGTATAATAAATACAAATATGATAGATGCACCAGATGTTTTAAAAATTTGTGAAGTAGTTCAAACCAAAGAAGAATATAAAAGAGCAGTAAAAAGAATGTTCGAAAAAGAATTTCTTTTAACACAAGAAAGGCAAAATATATTAAAAACTTATAAAGCTAAAAACGTAGCCAAAATCTTAATAGAAACTATGTTAAGCTAACGTTGTTTCTGCACCACCTCATAAACCTGACTATCATCACATTTTAAAGTCTTACTAGGGTATTTTAAAAGCAAAGCATAATCATGGGTAGCCATTAAAATAGTATTGCCATTTTTATTAATATCTTGTAATACCTTCATAACTTCAATACTGGTTTGAGGGTCTAGATTCCCGGTAGGTTCATCAGCAAGAATTAGTTCAGGGTCGTTTAGTAAAGCTCTGGCAATAGCAATACGCTGTTGCTCTCCACCAGAAAGCTCATGAGGAAATTTAAACCCTTTGGTTTTCATACCAACTTTATCTAAAACTTCTTCCGCACGGGTATTCATTTTATCTTTATCTTTCCAACCTGTAGCTTTTAAAACAAAAAGTAGGTTGTCGTTAACAGTCCTATCTATTAGTAATTTAAAATCTTGAAAAACAACTCCTAATTTTCGTCTTAAAAAAGGAATGTCTTTCTCTTTCAGGTGTTTTAAATCATAATCAACAATACTGCCTTCACCTTCTTTTAATGGTAAATCACCATAAAGTGTTTTCATAAAACTACTTTTTCCTGTTCCTGTTTTTCCAATTAAATATACAAATTCCCCTTTGTTAATTTCAACATTAACGCTAGATAACACCAAACTATCTTTTTGATAAATAGAGGCTTCTTTTAGTTGTAAAATTGGATTCGACATATAGAAAAGCTTTGAGATTACAAGTTTAAAGTTAATGTTTAACATAACAAACCTAAAAGGATATTTTTTGTTGTCTAGACAAGTTAGATTTAACAAGAAAAATTAACTTTTTTAACATTTAATAACTCCGTTTATAATTATGGCATGATTATTTCGTTATAGACTTTAGATTAAATTATCTTTGATATCAATAAAAAAAACGAACAGTCAATGACTAAAAAAAGTATCGTTTCCCTCTTTATAGCTATAGGTTTTAGTCTTCACCTCTTAGCACAACAATCAGCAGCTTATACCAGTAGTATGGTAGATTATCAAAAGGCATTATCGCTTTATAATAATCAACAATATCTAGCTGCGCAATCAATGTTTGGGAATGTAAAGAAAACAGCAAAAGAAGAAATATTACTATCTAATTGTGATTACTACATAGCTAATTGTGCCGTTAGATTAAATCAGCATAATGCAGATCAAATGGTTGAAGATTTTGTTAGAGAATATCCAACTAGTACCAAAAAAAACACAGCATTTGTTGATGTGGCTGACTATTATTTTGAAAATTCAAAATACCCGCATGCTAGAAAATGGTATAGTAAGGTAGACGAGAATGCATTAGGAAGAGCAGAGAAGGAGAAGTTCTATTTTAATAACGGCTATACTGCATTTGTATCAAAGCAATATAGAGATGCCAAGAAGTATTTATCTAAGGTTGAAAGTTCTCAGGAATACGGTTCGCAAGCTAAATATTATATTGGTTTTATGGCTTATGAAGGTGATGATTATGATCAAGCTAACGAATATTTTGAACAAGTCGAAGACCAAGAACGTTACAAAGAAAAACTATCCTATTATCAGGCAGATTTAAATTTCAAATTAGGAAAGTTTGAAAAAGCTATTGAATTGGCTAAACAACGATTACCTGATAGTGATGAGGATGAAATTTCAGAATTATCAAAAATAATAGGGGAGAGTTATTTTAATTTAGAAGAATATGAAGCTGCTATTCCTTACTTAACTCAGTATAAAGGCAAAAAAGGAAAGCGTGATAGAACTGCCAAGTGGAATAATACAGATTATTACCAATTAGGATATGCGTATTACAAACAACAAGATTATGAAAAGGCTATTTCAGAGTTCAATAAAATAATTGGAGGGAATAATTCTATAGCGCAAAATGCCTATTATCATTTAGGAGAAAGTTATGTACATGTAGATAAAAAACAGGAAGCTCTAAACGCTTTTAGGTTAGCTTCTCAAATGAATTTCGATAAAAAAATTCAAGAAGATGCTTGGTTAAATTATGCTAAAATTAGTTATGAAATAGGGAATCCTTATCAATCTGCACCACAAGTATTGGCAGGTTATTTAGAAAAGTACCCGGAAACAAGCTATAAAGAAGAAATTGAAACCCTTTTAATAGATTCTTATATCACATCAAAAAACTATAAAGAAGCCCTTAAATTATTAGAAGGTAAAAATAGTTTTGAAAATAAAGTAGCCTATCAAAAGGTGGCATTCTACAGAGGTATCGAGTTGTATAATGAAAATCAGTATTTAGAAGCTGAAAATTTATTCGATCTATCATTAAAAGAACAACAAGATGAAAACTATACGGCTAGAGCTACATTCTGGAAAGCAGAAGCCGATTATAATTTAACCAATTTTGATGATGCCTTAATTGGTTTTAAACAATTTGAACAGTCTGGTACTAACACACCAGAAAAAGAAAACTTAGATTACAATTTAGCTTATACATATTTTAAGTTGAAGAATTATGCAAAAGCAACAGACTATTTCAATCAGTTTATAACAAATAAGAAAGAAGATAAAGTAAGACTGAATGATGCTTATTTACGTTTAGGAGATGCCAATTTTGTAACAAGTAATTATAGTGCTGCTATTAGTGCGTACAATAATGCTATAAAAGTAGGCGAAATTACTTCAGACTATCCGGCGTTTCAAAAAGCAATTAGTGTTGGATATTTAGGGAAATCTAATCAGAAAATAAAAGAATTAGAACAATTTATAAATGATTATGACAGTTCTAAACTGCGTGATGATGCGATGTATGAATTAGGTAATTCATATGTAAAAGCGAGCCAAACAGATAAAGCGCTTAAAATGTACGATCGATTAAATGCTGAGTACAAAGCCAGTTCATTTGTGCCAAAAGCATTACTACGTCAAGGGTTGGTCTTTTATAATGGTAGTGAAAACGAAAGAGCATTAGAGAAATTTAAAAAAGTAGCGAGTACGTATCCAGGAACGCCAGAGTCTATACAAGCAGTTGCTACTGCAAAATTAATTTATATTGATTTAGGAAGAGTAGATGATTATGCGCGTTGGGTACAAACGTTAGACTATGTAGAGGTTACAGATTCAGAATTAGATAATGCTACTTATACAGCAGCTGAAAAACAATATTTAGATGGAAATACAGATAAAGCCATCAAGCAGTTTAATGGTTATGCCAATGAATTTCCTAACGGATTACACGTTTTACAAGCACATTTTTACTTAGGACAATTATATTATAAAAAAGGACTAGTTGCTAATGCTGCTCCTCATTATAAATATATAGTTGAAACTTCGCAAAGTGAATATACAGAGGAAGCCTTATCACGTTTATCGCAGTATTATTTAGAAGAAAAAGATTGGCAAAGAGCTATTCCAATTTTAAAACGTTTAGAAAACGAAGCTAACTTTCCACAAAATGTGGTATTTGCACAGTCTAATTTAATGAAGGCTAATTATCAAATGGCAAATTATGACAATGCTGTTTCTTATGCCGAAAAAGTATTGGCTAGCTCTAAAATAGATAACAAAATTAAGAGTGATGCTCATATTATCATTGCACGTTCTGCGATGAAAGTAGGAGATGAAAATAAAGCCAAATCAGCTTATGCGAAGGTTGAGAAAGTAGCTCAAGGAGAGACAGCGGCAGAGGCACTCTATTATAAAGCTTACTTTAAAAATAAAGAAGGAAAGTATCAGTCATCAAACAATGCGGTGCAAAAATTAGCCAAAGATTATTCAGGTTATAAATATTACAGTGCGAAAGGTTTGGTAATTATGGCAAAGAATTTTTACGCTTTAGATGATGCTTTTCAAGCCACTTATATTTTAGAAAGTGTTATAGAAAATTTTTCAGATTTTGATGATGTAATTGAAGAAGCAAAAGAAGAGTTAAGCAAAATTAAAGCTGAAGAATCTAAAACCAATTCATCAATTCAACCAGAGTAAATCAGTATGCAGTCTCAGTGTTCAGTAAGCGGTATCAGTTGGCGGTTAAGAGTGCACAATTTCAGAGTACTTTGCGCCTTTGCGTCTCTGCGAGAAAAAATAATAAATTGTCAATCAGTAATAAGTATGCAGTTGCAGTATTCAGTAAGCAGTATCAAGTGTCTCAGTTGTTAGTTAAGAGATTACTTTGCGTCTTAGCGTCTCTGCGAGAAAAAAAATAATAAATAGAAAATCGTCAATCGTAAATCAAAACATATGCGCAAGCACATAAAATATATACTAAGTATCGTTACAATGTTAAGCATAACATTTATGTTTTCTCAGAACAGAGGAAAAGATACAATTAATACAGGGGTAATAGATGTAGTGAAACCTTATACACCATCAATTTCTGATGCTTTTAAAGTAAAAGAAACACCTACCATTGAAGATGAAACTACAGCAAATAAGAAAGACGTTAAGTATAACATTTTTTCGTTTCCAGTAGCATCTACATTTACTCCAGCTAAGGGTAAAGCAGCTGTGGTTGAGAAGCGTAAACCAATGAAATTATTTGATAATTATGCAACTATTGGAGTTGGTACGTACACCACTATTTTAGGTGAAGTATATTTAAATCATGCCATTAGCAGAAACGAAAGTGTTGGTGGTTATGTAAGTCATAATTCATCAGCAGGAGGTATTGAAGGTGTGTCTTTTGATGATAATTATTCCATTTCAAAAATTAATGTAAATTATTCTACTAAATTAAGAGATCTGTCTTGGAATGTAGAAGCAGGATTTGAACACCAAAAATACAATTGGTATGGCGTAGAGCCTGGTTTAATATCTTTTGCTCAATCTAGTAATATTGATGTAGGGCATACGTTTTATGATGCTCATTTTGGTGGAGATTTAAAATTTGAAGACACCTATATAAACTCAGGTAGTTTCTTTTTTAGACGTTTTGGAGACAATCAAGGATCTGGTGAAAATAGATTTGTAGTTGATACTAAAGTTGATATTCCTATTAATAGAGAGGAGATTTCAACTACCTTTAAATTTGATTACCTAAGTGGTACTTTTGATAGAAGCGAGGCTCTTAATGAAGAATTTAAATATGGTAACTTTATTATAAGTGCCGTACCTACCTATGAAATGAAGCAAGATGATTTAACTGTTAACGTTGGAATTACTGCGTCATTTTTAAGAGACTCACAAGCCAAAGACAATAAATTTTTCATCTTTCCAAATATTACAGCAACTTACAGGTTGGTTAATGATATATTAATTGCTTATGGAGGTATTGGTGGAGAGCTAATTCAAAACACCTATCATGGTTTTGCTTCAGAAAATCCATTTGTATCACCTACATTGGCAATTATGCCCACAGACCAACAGTACAATGCGCATATTGGTTTAAAAGGAAAGCTGTCTAGTAATATGAGTTATAATATTAGCGGATTATATAGAGGCAATAGAAATAAAGCCTTATTTAGGCATAATACTACGTTCTTTGATTTTACTAATGCTGAAAATTATCAGTATGGAAATTCTTTTGGTGTTGTATATGATGATGTAAATACTTTTGGAGTAGCAGGTGAAATTAATGTAGATGTCAACCGAAACTTTAAGTTAGGAATTAAAGCAGAATATTTTAGTTATTCTACTGATGATGAAGCTGAAGCATGGAACTTACCAGATTTTAAAGGTTCTTTATTTTTAGATTATCAAATTAATGAACATTGGTTCACTGGCGCTAATTTGTTTTATGTAGGAGAACGTAAAGATTTACTAAGCATTATAGATCCTAATACAGGGCCAGCTTCTATGGTGGTGACTTTAGATAGCTATTTTGATGCCAATGCACATGTAGGCTATCATATAAACGAACAAATATCGGTGTTTGCTAAAGCAAATAATATTGCGAATAATGCATACCAACGTTGGTTTAATTATCCAGTACAAAGTATACAGTTTTTAGCAGGGGCTACTTTTAAGTTTGATTTCTAACACTCATATTTGTCATTCCCGCGTGTCACACTGAGCTTGTCGAAGTGAAGGTGGGAATCTATAACTCTTTATTACGCTTATGATTCAAGGTATTTTAGAAATTTTTGCCGAATTTGCTCTTCTTTTTTCAGATCATAAGCATAGAAAAAGAGTTAGGAAAAAAGAAAAAGAAGATGGTATTAAAAGACCCTTTGAAAAGTATTTTTTACAACCAAGTGCCAAAATTGTGTGTTTTGTTGTAGTATTAGGTAGTATAGGTTCTCTTCTATTTTTTACTTATCAACGAAATTCTATTTTTCCTATAAAAGCTAAAAAAGAGATATCTGAAATCAGTAACTGGGTAGAAAAGTGGTATGATAAGTATGAGAGTTATCCAAAAGATTTAAATGAAGCTATTGGAAACAATCCGATGAGACAAGATTGGTATAAAGATGCTTGGGGTAGAGATTATAAATATTCTTTTGAAATTCAAAAAAGCACTTTTTTGATTATATCTGCCGGTAGAGATGGGAAATTTGGAACTGAAGATGATATAAGTTCTAGGTGATTGGGAGTGATAGACTACATCAACCTCGCCAAATAATCAAAATGTTCACCCTCCACAACAAGATCACATTTTAAACCCACACTTTCACAAGCTAAATGAAGTGTATTAAAATCTAAATACAACCATTTTAAAGGGATTTCTTCTTCACCTTTATAACTAATAAAATAATCTAACTCGCCGTAGTAATTTGCATTCATATCTTGCCAAAAACCACCATCTTCATCTTCATACATATATTTTATATCAGAAGAATCAATTAATATTTGTCCGTTAGGTTTTAAGAGGCTTTTCAAGTGTTTTAAATAGCTGGCAACCTGTTTCAATTCTTGAAAAATACCAGTACCATTCATTAGTAACAAAATAGAATCAAAAGTTTCGGTTTCATCCAAAATGGATTTCAATTCAGTATTTACAACACCACGTTGTTTTGCAACTTGAATGGCACCTTTAGAAATATCAATTGCTTTAACGTTAAACTCTTTTTCTTGAAGATATAAACTATGACTTCCGGAGCCGCAACCAACATCTAAAATGCTTCCCTTTACTAATTGTAAAGCCTTTTGCTCTAGTTTTGGCATTTGAGAATAATTTCTAAATAAATAGGATAGCGGTAGGACATCATCTTCAGAAATACTTGTTGATGTTACAATGTCTTCAGTATAATTTCCTGAATGATAATCTAATAATGCTTTTCCGAAAATATCTTTCATTGTTTTCTATTGTCATGCCGAACTTGTTTCGGTATCTCATTTATTGATTTTTCAATTGTCATTTCGAGGACGAAAAACGTCAGTTCGAGTGATTCCGATTACTATCTTAATTATATCGAGAACTCTCTTTTACTCATAAGTACAAACTTCTCGATACATCACGCCAAAAGCGTGATACTCGAAGTGACATATATTTAAATAAATGTCTAATTTTACACCATGCAAGACATCATAGACAATCTTCCAAAGCTGGCCAAAGATAAGCATAACGAGAACAAGAAATTCTTTCAGAAGTTAAAAAAGAAACCACCAAAGAATTTAGATTATATCATGCAAGAACTGCATGAAGAGGAATTTGAAAAGACAGATTGTTTTGAATGTGCTAATTGTTGTAAAACTACAGGCCCTTTATTTACAGATAGAGATATTGAACGCATTTCAAAATTCTTTAGATTAAAACCACAGCAATTTATAGAGCAGTATCTTAGAGTTGATGATGAAAACGATTATGTATTACAAAGTGTACCTTGTACATTTTTAGGCGCAGATAATTATTGTTCTATTTATGATGTACGCCCAAAAGCTTGCCGCGAATTTCCGCATACCGATAGAAAAAAGTTTCAACAAATATCAAATCTTACTCTTAAAAATGTTGCTATTTGTCCTGCTGCATTTAATATTGTTGAAGCTATGAAAAAGACGATTAATAAGTAAAATAAGTTCAAAAATTATTATAATAAGTTCAAAATAAAATAGTTGTACTGTTAAGAACATTTGTTGTGTAAGTAGTTGATAATTAGAGATAATATGAGGTGGTAATCAAAAATCGATTAGTTATGACTCATAAACCATATTTACATAATTTAACTTCTTTAAGAGGAATTGCAGCTATATTGGTAGCTGTATTACACTTTCACTTTTTTGTAATTCCAGTTGCTACGTCTCATGTGGCACATGTAATTGATAAATTCTACTTAATGGTAGATCTTTTCTTTATTCTTAGCGGATTTATAATGTGTTACGTTTACGAACCTAATTTTAGTAAAGGGATTAAAAAAGCACGTTATAAAAATTTTATAGTGGCGCGTTTGGCAAGAATATATCCGCTACATGTATTAACTATTTGCGCTGAGGTTTTAATATTTTTATGTTTAGTTTCTAAGGTCGGGTACGATAACTTAGGGTCTTTTAAACAGCATCTTTACAGACTAGATGGTATACCTGTACAGTTAGCTTTTTTACAGACTGTTGGTATTTATAATTTTGATACTTGGAATGCTCCAGCGTGGAGTTTAAGTGCAGAATGGTGGGCGTATGTACTATTTCCATTTTTGTTTGTGGTCTTTATTAAGTTGAAAGGAGCAAAGCGATTTTTACCAATTATTATTGCCATTTTAGGATGGATTTTAATTGAATTTGTATTATCTGCTAAAGAACCTTTTATGGATTTCCCTTTAAATCCAAACAAAACAACACTAGATGTGAATTGGCATTACGGAACGCTAAGAGGGATAATAGGTTTTATCTGCGGAATGGGAATATGGCTTGTATTTGAAAGATTGAATTTTAAATCGGTTCTTGGAAATGGTTGGGCTTTAATAGTCTTAACAGTTTTTTCAATAGTGTCTATGGCTATTGGATGGTTTGATGTTATATCTGTGTTTTTAATAGCGGTGATAATTTTAACTTCGGCATATGGTAGCAAAAATATAAATAAGTTCTATTCAATTTCAGTATTAAAAAAATTAGGAGATTGGTCTTTTTCAATTTATATCTGGCACATGATATTGATACATGCATTACTAATACCTTTTACGCAAGTAGGAGGAAACTCTAAAAATGCATTTCAAACATTTTCAGTAAATATGCCCCCAACATTGCTATTAGTAGTATTTTTATTCATAACTGCTACTATAGGTTGGCTGTCTTTTAAATATATTGAAACACCTACTAGAAAATGGATTAAAAGAAAGTTTAGTAGTTAAACACAATACTATGCATGCATAGTATTGTGTTTAAAGTTGTATATTTAGGGAAAACTAAATAAGAAAATGCAAGAATTTTTTGACTACTTTAAAAACATACCATCACTTCACAGAAGTATCATTTTGGTAGGTGGTTTAGCCTTTTTTTGGTTGATAGAAGGAGCAGTTCCATTATTTAAATTCAACTATAAAAAATGGAGGCATGCGTTACCCAATATATTTTTCACCTTAACAACTGTTGTTATAAATTTTGTTTTGGCATTTCTATTATTAAAATCTGCCGATTGGGTAACTACAAATAACTTTGGGATTATAAATTGGTTGCCAGAGATGTCTTTAGGCTTATATATTTTTTTAGGTGTGTTATTTTTAGATTTTTTCGGAGCGTATTTAGCACATTTAGTGGAACATAAAATAGGTGTACTCTGGATGGTACATTTAGTACATCATACAGACCATAATGTAGATACTACAACAGCTAATAGGCATCATCCTATTGAAAGTGTTATTCGTTTTACATTTACACTTTTTGGAGTTATTATTGTTGGTGCTCCAATAGGTGTGGTAATGTTGTATCAGTCTTTGTCCTTAGTATTATCTCAATTTAATCATGCAAATATAAAGTTACCTAAACGTCTTGATAAAACGTTAAGTTACATTTTAGTATCCCCCGATATGCATAAAGTTCATCACCATTATAGATTACCTTATACAGATTCTAACTACGGAAATATATTTTCAATTTGGGACAGGTTTTTAGGTACTTATTTGGAGTTTGATAGAGAAAAGTTGGTTTATGGAGTTGATGTGTTTCCAGATGAACAGAAAAATGGACATATTGGAGAGTTATTAAAACAACCGTTTCAACCTTATGAAAAGCCTACTATTTCACCTGAAGAGCAGTATTTTAAATGAACCTTATGTTGTCACACTGAGCTTGTCGAAGTGCCTTTATGTTATAATCAATTATGAAAACTTATTTTGTATATATACTAAAATGTTCAGATGATTCCTTTTATACTGGTATTACTAATAATTTAGAAAGAAGACTAATTGAACATAAAACTAAAAAATCATTTAGTTACACATATAAAAGGCAACCTCTTGAGTTAGTATGGTATTTAGGATGTACTAAACCAGATGAAGCTATTAAAATAGAAAAACAAATAAAAGGTTGGTCTAGGAGAAAAAAACAAGCATTAATATCTGAAAACTGGAATGATTTAATTAAATTCTCTAAAAACTATACAGAGTATGGTAATCCGATCGAAAAAGCGTCTTCGACAGGCTCAGACTGACATCAGGAGTGCAAAACTTTATTTTTACTTAATCTTATTTATATTTTTTCTTTTAATGAATTGTAACACATCAAAAATTATAGACATTCAAGGACATAGAGGTTGTAGAGGGATTTTACCCGAAAATACCATAGAAGCTTTTAAAAAAACCATTGAATTAGGAGTCCATACTTTAGAGCTGGATGTTGTTATTTCAAAAGATAATATTGTAGTGGTATCTCATGAACCATTTATGAATCATGAAATTTGTCTTACCCCAAGCGGGAACGAAATAACTGAAGAGAATGAGAAACAATACAATCTTTATGAAATGACGTTTGATAGTATCAAACAATTTGATTGTGGTACCAAGAAACATCCAAGGTTTCCTGAACAGGGAAAGTTAAAAACTCGTAAACCTTCTTTAGAGGAAGTAATTCAAATTTCTAAAAAATTAAACTCAGACATTAAATTCAATATAGAATTAAAAGCTTTACCAGAATATGATGAGATTTATACACCGATCCCTGAAGAATTTGTAACGTTGGTTTTAGAGGTCTTAAATGAAAATGAAGCATTTACTGCCACTAATTTACAGAGTTTTGATATACGTATTCTAGAAGAAATAAAAAAGCAATCCCCAGAAATGCCATTAGCTTTATTAGTTGATGAAGATGAAACTATACAAGATAAATTGAGTAAGTTGTCTTTTATACCAGAAATTATTAGTCCGTATTTTAAATTATTAAATGTTGAAAAAGTTAAAAACTTACAAGGAGAAAACTTTAAAGTAATTCCTTGGACTATTAATGAAGTTGAAGATTTAAAGCAAATGATAGACTTAAATGTTGATGGTATTATTACTGATTATCCCGATAGACTCATAAAACTATTGAAGTAATGTATCATTTCGAGAAGATAAACATAAATTAATCATACAATAAATACTTTTCTCGTATTTTCTTAAAAGCGTCTAAATCTTCTTGCCAAGTCGCTTTTATTTCTTTTTCACTTAACCCAGCTTCAATTTGTTGTTGTAATAGCTTTATGCCAGCATGTTTAGTGAAATTAGCAGTGTTAAAAAACTTAGATTTATCTGTTGCATTTTGATAAGCCTTAATGACCCATTTTAAGGTCATAATGCCGTTAAGCCTTTCGTCTTTCAAATCTTCACCATAGCATAATTCATTTTGATGTTTTGGGTATTTAGCACCAAAATTTGCAACTGGAGTGTAAGTGAAATTCATAGTCTCTTTGTTTAAAAAAGGCGCTCCATAACGTTGAAATTGAAATTCAGTACCTCTACCTGCATTTATAGTAGTGCCTTCAAAAAGACCTAGACTTGGGTATAATTTTATAGCTTGATCGTTGGGTAAGTTAGGTGAAGGCCTTATGGGCAAACTATAAGTAGTGTTATGGGTATAGTTTTTAACAGGAATTACTGTAATATCACATTGTAACTCATCAGCTAACCATTTTTCTCCGTTAATCATTTTAGCATATTCAGCAATAGTCATTCCGTGTACTAGGGGTATCGGATGCATTCCAAGAAAACTCTGGTTTTCTATTTTCAAAGTTGGGCCATCTACATAATGTCCGTTTGGATTAGGTCTATCTAATATTATAACAGGAATTTTAGCTTCTGCACAAGCTTCCATAACATTATGTAATGTAGAGATATAAGTATAAAACCTTACGCCAACATCTTGAATGTCAAAAATTACAATATCAAGATCATTAAGTTGTTCAGGAGTGGGTTTTCTGTTTTTTCCGTGAAGAGAAATAATAGGCAAATTAGTTTTAGTATCAAAACCATCATTTACATGCTCACCAGCATCAGCCTTTCCTCTAAATCCATGTTCTGGAGCAAATACCTTTTTTACATCAACATTTAAAGTCAATAAAGAATCAACAATATGCGTATAATTATGGTTTTTGTTCTTCAGTTTTTGGCCATAAAAAATAACACTGGTCTGATTTGCAACAATTCCAACTTGCTTTTCTTTTAGTAATGGTAAATAGGTATTTGTTTGATTAGCACCTACGTTAAGTAAACTGTCAATTTGAGCACCTTGAGCATTTAATTCATCTATAATTTCCTTTTTATTATCAGCTTTCTTAACGTTTCCACAAGAAATAAGTATTAAAACAAATAATAAAAATGTATTTTTGACCAGAGTAAACCGCATTTTAAAATTGAATTACGAGTATTTTATAGCTAAACGCATTATTAGTAGTAAAGCGTATAAAAGTAGTGTATCGGCACCAATAATAAAAATTGGTATCGCTGCTATTGCTATAGGTATGGTGGTCATGATGGTAGCTATTGCAACTGGTATTGGTTTACAGAAAAAAATTAGAGATAAAGTAGTCGCTTTTAATGGGCATATTTTAATCACTAATTATGATAGTAATACTTCAGAAGAGAGTATAACGCCTATTTCAAAAAATCAAGATTTTTACCCTGAGTTTAAAACTGTTGAAGGTATAGCACATATACAAGCAGTAGCTTCAAAATATGGAGTGGTTAGAACAGGAAAAGATTTCGAGGGAGCCTATTTAAAAGGAGTAGGAGCAGACTATGAGTGGAAATATTTTGAAGAATTTTTAGTTGAAGGAAGGCTTCCAGATTACACCCAAAAGAGAAACGAAGATGTTTTAATTTCTGAATATTTTGCCAATAGATTACAGTTGAAGCTTAATGAGACGTTTCAAATGGTATTTCTTAAAAGTGATTCTGAAAGACCTCCAAATATTATCACCTATACCATAGTAGGTATTTATAATTCAGGATTTCAAGATTTTGATGCCAATTTTATTATTGGAGATATTCGTCACATACAACGTATCAATAAGTGGGGAAAAGACAAAGTAGGCAACTTTGAAGTATTTATAGACGATTATGGTAAACTTGCAGAAAAGGGTATTCAGATTTATGAGGAAACATCCTCTTTATTAAATACACAAACCATAGAGCATAAGTACAGTTCTATATTTGAATGGATTAAAATCTTTGATACTAATATTTATGGTATTATTGGTATTATGATTTTAATTGCTGGCATTAATATGATCACTGCATTGTTGGTATTAATACTAGAGCGTACTCAAATGATTGGAATTCTAAAAGCAATTGGGAGTAATAACTGGAGTATACGTAAACTGTTTATCTATAATGCCTCTTACCTTATTTTATTAGGACTGTTTTGGGGTAATGTTTTAGGTTTAGGACTTCTGTTAATTCAAAAATACTTTGGGATAATACCCATGAATCCAGAAACATATTATGTAACAGAAGCGCCAATATATTTAAATATAGGTTATGTGTTAGCCTTAAATATAGGGACTCTTGTATTGTGTTTATTAATGCTGTTAATCCCTTCTTATATTATTACAAAAATATCTCCAGTAAAGGCTATTAGGTTCGATTAATTTGTGTCTTCTTTTTTATAAAAGATGTATGTTCACAAGTCGTATTTTGTAATAAGTAGATGAGCGCCAACATAGTTTACAATCACTAACGCAAAACAAACTAATGTTTTAAGAGGTTATATCTTCTTCTATATCACTAATATGATGTTCTAATGCTTTAACAGAAATTTGAATTTCAATAATTAAAAGCGCTAATGAAGCAATAAGTAATAATAAAGCTAAGCCAAAAGCCCAAATAGCAATGTTATTAAACTCTATGTAAATTAAAAACATAGTTAAAACGCAAAACAATAAACTTGTAATACCTAAAATTTGCATTGATCTGGTTAAATAAAGTCTTTGCTTTATGTTTTTTATTTGAGCAATTAAAACACTGTCTTTATTCTGTTTGTACTTATCATGTAAATTCCTAATAACAGATGCATACGCCAAAAATCTATTGGTATAGGCTAACATTATTAAAGATATAGCCGAAAATAAAAGAGCAGGGGTTGTTAATGTGAGTTCATTCATAAAATAAATTTATAACAAAATTACAAAGTAAGTTTTAGAAGTTTAGTTGTATTAAATTTTAATAACGTATAACTTTTCCTATTTTAGGAGCATGCAAGAAGATTTTTTACACTACTTATGGAATTACAAAAAAATTCAATTTAGTAATTTAAAAACCACTACAGGAGAAACAATAGTTATACATTCTGTAGGACACTACAATACAAATTCAGGACCAGATTTTTTTAATGCCCAAATTGAAATTGATAATCAGCTTTGGGCTGGAAATGTAGAAATTCATGTAAAAGCATCAGATTGGTTTTTACACAATCATGAAAAAGATAAGGCTTATGATAATGTTATACTGCATGTTGTATGGGAAGATGATACTCAAGTTTTTAGAAAGGATAATTCTGTAATTCCTGCACTAGAGTTAAATGGATTGGTTGAAGCTAATGTATTAAATAATTACAATGAGCTATTTTCTAATAAAGCGAAATGGATTAACTGTGAAACTGATTTTTTTCAAATAGATGAATTTCTTCTAAATAACTGGTTAGAACGTTTATATTTTGAACGTTTAGAAAGAAAAGCTAGAGATATAGAACAATTACTTGATGCTTCTAAAAACAATTGGGAGGCCGTTTTATTTAAAATGCTAGCTAAAAATTTTGGATTAAAAGTAAATGGAGACGCTTTTTTAAGTCTTGCAGAATCTATAGATTTTTCAATAGTAAGGAAAGTACAATCTAATGAAACCAGATTAGAAGCACTTTTTATGGGGCAAGCAAGATTGCTAGAAGCAGATATTCAAGATGTATATTTTTTAACTTTGAAAAAGGAATATGAGTTTTTAAAACAGAAGTTTGGTTTAAATAATTCTAATGTATTACCAATTCAATTCTTTAGATTACGACCATTAAATTTTCCAACAATTAGATTGTCACAATTAACCAAGTTGTATCATCTACATCAAAATTTATTTTCAAAAATTATAGAAACTAATAATTTAGAAGATTTTTACAGTGTATTTAAAGTATCAACTTCAGAATTTTGGAAAAACCATTATACGTTTCAAAAGGCATCTAAATCATCAAATAAAGTACTTACTAAGTCTTTTATAGACTTACTACTTATAAATACTATTTTACCAATTAAATTTTGTTACGCAAAGCAAAAAGGAGAAGACATTAATAATACCATTATAGAAATTGCAAATACACTTTCTTCAGAGAAGAATAGTATTATTTCTGCGTTTGACAAATTAAAGAAAGTATCAAAATCATCGCTCCAATCTCAAGCATTAATTCAGCTTAAAACTGAATATTGTAACAAGAATAAGTGTTTAAAATGTGTAGTTGGTAATTCAATTTTAAATAAATAAACTTTTAAACTTGTAAAGTAAAAGTTAACTTGCAGCATGAAAGCTAGAGGAACACTTTATTTTTTTCAAAAACACGGATATTACGTCTGCCAACGCATTGCAGAAAGATGGGGAATTAGAGCAAAAGTTGTTAGACTTTCCTTTATGTATTTAACTTTTGTAACCGTAGGGTTTGGTTTCGCTTTGTATTTATTTTTGGCATTTTGGATGCGAATTAAAGACTTAATTTATACCAAGCGTTCTTCTGTTTTTGACTTATAATTTATGAATCCACTTGTAAAACTCTTCAGATCTAAAATTTATACAGCTATAATACTTTTGGTAGCTTTATTACTATTAGGAGTAATTGGGTATAAATTTATTTCTGGTTACACTTGGGTAGATGCACTTTACATGACAGTCATAACCATGACTACCGTTGGGTTTGGAGAAGTACAGCCTCTAGACCAACAATCAAAAATATTTACCGTATTTTTAATTTTAACCAGTGTTGTAATAGTTGGTTATGCTATTTCTATCATTACGGAATATATCTTAAGTAAAAACGATTTAGGGGAATTAAAACATAAAAAAATGCAGAAACAAATTGACAGCTTTAAAAACCACGTTGTTATTTGTGGTTATGGTAGAAATGGTAAGCAAGCAGTAAGAAAACTTATGGCTCACAAAAAGTCTTTTGTGGTAATAGAAAAAGACAAAGAAATGGAAGAGCGTCTAAGGTTAGATAATGTACCTTATGTTATTGGTAACGCTAATGAAGATGAAACATTATTGCTAGCTGGTGTTGATAGGGCATCTAGTTTTATTTCTGCATTGCCAGATGACGCCGATAATTTGTTTGTGGTACTATCAGCAAGACAATTAAATAAAAATGCGCATATTATTAGTAGAGCATCGCAAGAGTCATCTTATAAAAAATTGAAGTTTGCAGGTGCTAATAATGTTATTTTACCAGACAAAATAGGTGGAGATCATATGGCATCTTTGGTGGTGGTACCTGGTTTAATGGAGTTTGTAGATAATTTATCTATTGTTGGGGAGTCTAATATTAATATTGAAGAAGTAGCTGTAGAAAAGTTATATAAATCAAATAAACCAAAAACTATAAAGGATCTCGATTTTAGAAAAATAACAGGCTGTAATATAATTGGTTATAAAGATGCCAAAGGAAATTACACTGTTAATCCAGAAGCTGAAACCCTTTTAGAGCCAAATTCTAAGATTATTGTTCTAGGCAGACCAGAGCAAATAGAAGAATTAAATTCTGCTTTTGATATTGATGTTGAAAACAGTTAAATCTCTGTTATGATTTTAAAAAATCAATATTTTTTAGCATATTGCCATCTTTAATGATAATTTTTTAGTGAAACCTAACTAATTTCTAACTAATTCTAATTTCTTATGAAGAAATATCTTCTATTAATAACTTCTATTTTACTTCCATTTTTAACTATTGCTCAAGAGGCCACAGAAAAAGGTTTAGATCAACGTATCGATGAAGGATTTAAACCAATTTCAGATTTCTTTAGCAATGTTATATTTTTTGAGATAGGAGGAGCCCCTTTTGTGTTATTGTTATTAGTAGGAAGTGCTGCATTTTTTACAATATATTTTGGTTTCCCAAATATTAGATTCTTTGGTAAAGCCATTAATGTTGTAAGAGGGAAATATGATGATGTAGATCGTGCAGTAGTTGAACCCGCATATGGTGATGTTACTCCAGGTGGAGATGCGATAGAAACTATTAGAGACGAAAGTCAAGAAGGCGAGGTGAGTCACTTTCAAGCATTAGCAACAGCTGTTTCTGGTACAGTTGGTAACGGAAATATAGCAGGTGTAGCATTAGCAATTGCTCTTGGAGGACCTGGAGCAACATTTTGGATGATTGTTTGTGGATTATTAGGTATGTCCACAAAATTTGTTGAATGTACCTTAGGAGTTCAATATAGAGATGTAGGAGAAGATGGAACGGTATATGGTGGACCAATGTATTATATCACTAAAGGCTTAAAAGAGAAAGGTTTTGCTACGTTTGGTAAAATTGCAGCAGTATTGTTTGCCATATTTTGTATTGGAGGTTCTTTTGGTGGTGGAAATGCGGCGCAATCTAATCAAGCAACAGTTGTTCTTAAAGAATTAATGGGACTAGAAAGCTCTAGTGCTGGAGCAGTAATTGGTTTAGTATTGGCTGTACTAGTCGGCATCATTATTATTGGTGGTATTAAACGTATTGCCTCAGTAACCGAAAAAGTAGTACCACTTATGGCAGTACTTTATCTAGCTGCTTGTTTATATATTATTTTAAGTAATATTTCATTAGTTGATGATGCTTTTGCTCTTATTTTTAAAGAAGCGTTTAATCCTAAAGCAATAGGAGTTGGAGGAGTGATAGGCGTGTTATTGGTAGGATTCAAACGTGCTGCTTTCTCTAATGAAGCAGGTGCTGGTTCTGCATCTATTGCCCATTCGGCAGTTAAAACTAAATATTCAGCATCTGAAGGATTGGTAGCTTTATTAGAACCATTTATTGATACAGTAGTTATATGTACCATGACCGCTCTGGTAATAATTATCTTTAACTCTGGTGGGATTTTTGATTATGGAGGTGTAGCTGGAATGATTGAGCAAGCTGATGGTACTTTTAATGCTATTGTAGATGGTATAACTTATACAGATGTTAAAGGAAAAGTATTAATTAATGGCGAATTAAAAGAAGGAGCAGGAATTACGGCATCTGCTTTTGCAGAATACATTCCTTATTCAAACGTATTTTTAACAATTGCAGTGGTATTGTTTGCTGTTTCAACAATGATTTCTTGGTCTTATTATGGTTTACAATCTTGGAAATTTTTATTTGGAAGAGGTAGAACAGCAGATTTAGTATATAAGCTATTATTCTTATTATTTATTGTAATTGGTGCGGCAGCGAGTATGAACTCAATTTGGGCTTTCTCAGATGCCATGATTTTTGCAATGGTATTCCCCAATATGGTAGGGTTATATTTCCTATTCCCTGTTGTTAAAAAACAACTTAAAAGATATTTAGATGCTATAAAAGAAGCTAAGGCTTAAATTAAAATACAGAATAATGAAATCCCATTTTATGTTTACTAAAAAACAACGAAATGGGATTTTTTTATTGGTAATACTCATTGTGCTTCTGCAATGTGTTTATTTCTTTGTTGGTATTCCTTCCAAAAATATTGTTGTAAACCAAAAAATGTTGGAGTGTTTTAATAAAGAAATAGATTCACTTAGAAAAATTGAGTTAGTTTCTAGAAAACCAAAATTATTTCCTTTTAATCCCAATTTTATTACAGATTTTAAAGGTGCTGATTTAGGAATGTCCAATACAGAAATAGATCGATTATTAGCTTATAGAAAACAAGGCAAATGGATTAATTCAGCAAAAGAGTTTAAACAAATAACTAAAGTATCAGATTCACTTCTAAATGTAATAGCTCCTTATTTTAAATTTCCAGATTGGGTTTCAAATACTTCAGTAAAACCTAATCACAAAGCTCCAATAAAAAACAACTATAAAACGTATACTCAAAAATTAGACTTAAACAAAGTAACAGCTAAACAGCTTCAAAAAATTAGTGGAGTAGGCGAAGTGTTATCAAACAGAATAATAAGATTTAGAAATAAGTTTGTTGGTGGCTTTATTTCAGACATTCAATTACAAGATGTTTATGGTTTAACTCCAGAAGTAATTAAACAAATAACTAATAATATTACAGTTAAGACACCAAGACCTGTTACAAGATTAAATATCAATATAGCAACGGTAGAACAACTAGTTAAAATTCAGCATATAGATTATGATTTGGCAGCTAATATTGTAGAAGAAAGAATTTTAAAAGAAAGATTTAAATCTATTACAGAATTGTCAAAAGTTAAAGGGTTTCCTGTTAATAAAATCGAGATAATTGAATTATATTTGTCGTTTGAATAAAAATTTGCATTAATGAATAGTATGTACTTCACTGAAGAACATAATCTTTTTAGAGAAAGCCTTAAAGATTTTTTAAAAAAAGAAGTAGTTCCACACATAGAGGAATGGGAAAAAACAGGTAATATAGATAAGTCTATCTGGAAGAAATTCGGAGATATGGGCTTTTTAGGTATTAGCTATCCAGAAACCTATGGAGGATTGAACTTAGACACTTTTTATATGATAATTCTTCTGGAGGAACTTCAGAAAATAAACTCAGGAGGTTTTGCAGCGGCAGTTTGGGCGCATGTTTATTTAGCAATGACTCATTTAAATGCTGAAGGAGATGAAACTATTAAACAAAACTATTTAGCACCAAGTATTTCTGGTGATAAATTAGGATGTCTTTGTATTACAGAACCATTTGGAGGAAGTGATGTAGCAGGAATGAGAACAACAGCTGTAAAAGATGATGATAGCTATATAATTAATGGTTCTAAAACATTTATAACTAATGGTGTTTATAGTGATTATTTGGTTGTAGCAGCTAAGACCACTCCAGAGCTTGGGAATAAAGGTATAAGTATATTTGTAATAGATAGAGAAACTCCAGGTGTTTCAGCAACTAAATTAGATAAATTAGGTTGGAGAGCATCAGATACAGGGGAGATAGCTTTTGATAATGTAAAAATTCCAGCTTCAAATTTAATGGGAGAAGAAAATAAAGGATTCTCTTATATAGTTCAGCATTTTTCTTTAGAAAGATTAATTATGGGTGTTAATGCACATGCCAGAGCAGAATATGCATTAGAATATGCACAACAGTATATGGCAGAACGAACAGCTTTTGGAAAAACTATAGATAACTTTCAAGCTCTAAGACATAAATTATCAGATTTATATACAGATATGGAAGTTTGTAAAGAGTTTAACTATTCTGTAGCCTATAGATTAAATAAAGGACAATATGTTGTTAAAGAAGCAACTATGTCTAAGCTTAAGTCTACACAAATGGCAGATGACGTTATATACCATTGTTTGCAATTTTTAGGTGGTTACGGATATATGGAGGAATATCCAATGGCAAGACTTTTACGAGATAGTAGATTAGGTCCAATAGGAGGCGGTACTTCAGAAATACTTCGTGAAATACTAGCTAAAATTATTATTGATGGTAAAGAATATAAACCAACTACTTAATTTTTAAAGCAAATTATACGTAAAAGGCATTACCGTTTTATCAATCGTATCTATATCTTAATCAATTAGTTTCGACATCAATCTCTTTTGAAAAAAAATAAAAAAATTAATTGTTAACTTTCAATTAGTTTTTATATTTGCAAACCAAAATTTTAAAAGAAAGGAGGTTAAGACACTATGTTAGTAATACCAATTAAAGAAGGTGAAAATATAGATAGAGCACTTAAGCGTTATAAGAGAAAGTTTGATAAAACTGGAACTAAAAGAGCTTTACAAACTCGAAAGCAGTTCACAAAGCCTTCTATAGCACGTAGAGCGCAATTACAAAAAGCGCAGTACATCCAAAGACTTAGAGATGCAGAAGAGATATAATTTCTTTTAAATCTATATTATTTTGAAATTATTTCCTTATAGATGGAAATCTATATAAAAGTTCAAATCCCGCTTAATAGCGGGATTTTTTGTTTTATTTATAGTTATTCATAATTAAACTTTGGTGCTTTTAACTTTAACATCTAACTTTAGTGTATGTTTTTAAACCCATTCATTGACTACCTACTTCTAGAAAAAAAGTATTCGCAATTAACAATAAATGCGTATCAAAAAGATATTGAAAGTTTCGCACAATTTATAGAAGAAGAATATCAGACCAATAGAATTACTCATATAAACTATTCAGAAATAAGAAGTTGGATTGTTTTTTTAGTAGAAAGTGGTATAACTAATAGAAGTATAAATAGAAAAATATCCTCATTAAATACCTATTATAAATTCTTATTAAAAATAGGAGATATAAAAACCAATCCCTTATCAAAACATAAAGCACTTAAAACTAGTAAAAAAGTACAAGTACCATTTTCAGAAAATGAAATAATTAATGTATTAGAGTCTTTTTATGATGATAAAGATTTTGAAAGTGTTAGAGACAAACTAATCATAGAACTGTTTTATTCTACAGGTATAAGAAGAATAGAATTAGTTAATCTTAAGTTTTCAAATTTAGATTTAGCTAATAAAACGTTAAAAGTACTTGGTAAGAGAAATAAAGAAAGAATAGTCCCGTTATTAAAATCAGTACAAGAAACTATTAGTAAGTATTTGGAGCTAAGAAAGCATGTAGAAAATATTAAAGATAAAGACTATTTATTTCTAACTAAAAAAGGACTTAAAATTTACGAAACACTTGTTTATAGAATAATAAATGGTTATTTTAGTAGGGCATCTTCAAAGGTTAAAAGAAGTCCGCATATTTTAAGACATTCTTTTGCTACCCATTTACTAAATCAAGGTGCTGATATTAATGCTGTAAAAGAGCTCTTAGGTCATTCTAGTTTGGCAGCCACACAAATTTATACTCATAATAGTATAGCCGAATTAAAAAAAGTGCATGTTAAAGCACATCCAAGAAGTAAAAAATAGCAGCAATATTTTTTAGTCTAACCAAATAATCTAAAGTATGAAAGTAAACACGCAATCTGTTAATTTTAGCGCAGACAAAAAGTTATTAGAATTTATTCAAAAAAGAATGGATAAACTAGAGATGTTCTATGACAAAGTAATTAGTTCTGATGTTTATTTGAAAGTTGAAAATACAAGCGATAAAGAGAATAAAGTTTTTGAAGCAAGAGTGAGCGTGCCAGGAGACAGTTTTGTAGTAAAGAAACAATGTAAATCATTTGAAGAAGGTGCAGATATGGCAGCATCATCACTAGAAAGACAACTTAAAAAACGAAAAGAAAAATTAAGAGCTCATTTGTAGCAAATAATTAAGTAAAATTTTTGAAAAAATGTTTTGTTTAAAGAAATAAATCAATACATTTGCAGTCCGTTAGAAATAGCGGACTTTTTTTATGCGTAAAAATGTATAAAAAACGCCGATATAGCTCAGCTGGCTAGAGCAGCTGATTTGTAATCAGCAGGTCGTGGGTTCGAGTCCCTCTATCGGCTCTTGAAATTTTGAAAAGCGCATTAGGTAGCTGCAACTTTTATTAAGTAGAAGTTATGGTTTTGGGACGAAAAGTTTATCCTGAGCGTTGTACTGAGCTTGTCGAAGTACGTAGTCGAAGGGAGTCCCTCTATCGGCTCTTAATAAAGAAAAGTTCTTTAAAATATTGCAACATTAAAAATTGGGAAGATACTCAAGCGGCCAACGAGGACAGACTGTAAATCTGTTGGTTTTTACCTTCGCAGGTTCGAATCCTGCTCTTCCCACATATAATTTCAAATAAGGAGCTGTCAAAAGTTTACTTTTGTAAAGTTGTGTTTTGAAATTATTTGGATTGGGTCACCAATTCAGGGTCATCGAGCACAGCGAGATAATCCTAACTAAAACCAAGCAAGTTTTTAACTTGCAAAATGCGGGAGTAGCTCAGTTGGTAGAGCGTCAGCCTTCCAAGCTGAATGTCGCCGGTTCGAACCCGGTCTCCCGCTCAAAACCATTTACGAGTTACGATGTACGAGTGCAAAATCGTAAATCAAAAATCGGCAATCGTAAATGAATTGCCGGTGTAGCTCAGGGGTAGAGCGTTTCCTTGGTAAGGAAGAGGTCACGGGTTCAAATCCCGTCATTGGCTCTAGTATAAAAATTGATTAGGATACACTAATATTATTATATAACTAAGATTAAATTATTTTAACATGGCAAAAGGAACTTTTGATCGTTCAAAACCACATTTAAATATAGGTACTATTGGACACGTAGATCACGGTAAAACAACTTTAACAGCTGCTATTACTAAGGTATTAGCTGACGCTGGTTTGTCTGAGGCTAAAGATTTCGATCAAATCGATAATGCTCCAGAAGAAAAAGAAAGAGGTATTACAATTAATACATCTCACGTTGAGTATCAAACAGCTAACCGTCACTACGCGCACGTTGACTGTCCAGGTCACGCCGATTACGTAAAGAATATGGTAACTGGTGCTGCTCAAATGGATGGTGCTATTTTAGTTGTTGCTGCAACAGATGGTCCAATGCCACAAACACGTGAGCACATCTTATTAGGTCGTCAGGTAGGAATTCCTCGTATCGTTGTTTTCTTAAACAAAGTTGATATGGTTGACGATGAAGAGCTTTTAGAGCTTGTTGATATGGAAGTTAGAGATTTATTGAACTTCTATGAGTATGATGGAGATAATGGACCTGTAGTTTCTGGTTCTGCTTTAGGTGCACTTAATGGTGAACAAAAATGGGTAGATACAGTTATGGAATTAATGGAAGCTGTAGATGCTTGGATTGAAGAGCCTGTTCGTGATATGGATAAGCCTTTCTTAATGCCTATTGAAGATGTATTTTCTATTACTGGTCGTGGTACTGTAGCAACTGGTAGAATTGAAACTGGTATTGCACAAACTGGAGATCCTGTAGAAATTATTGGTATGGGTGCTGAGAAATTAGCTTCTACTATTACAGGTATTGAGATGTTCCGTCAAATATTAGATAGAGGTGAAGCTGGTGATAACGCTGGTATCTTATTAAGAGGTATTGAGAAAACTCAAATCTCTAGAGGTATGGTAATTACTAAACCAGGTTCTGTAACACCACACTCTAAATTTAAAGCTGAGGTTTATATCCTTAAGAAAGAAGAAGGTGGGCGTCACACACCTTTCCATAACAACTACCGTCCACAGTTCTACGTACGTACAACTGATGTAACAGGTAACATTGCTTTACCTGATGGAGTTGAAATGGTTATGCCTGGAGATAACTTAACTATTACAGTTGAGTTAATTCAGCCAATTGCAATGAATATTGGTCTACGTTTCGCTATCCGTGAAGGTGGTAGAACTGTAGGTGCTGGTCAGGTAACTGAAATTTTAGACTAAAACAGTTTAATATAATAAGTTTAAGGTATTCCTTTTTTGGAATACCTTGACTTATATTTACGGGTTTAGCTCATCCCGATAGCTATCGGGAGGTAGAGCATAACTTTTAAAAACGGGTTTAGCTCAGTTGGTAGAGCACTGGTCTCCAAAACCAGGTGTCGTGAGTTCGAGTCTCGCAACCCGTGCAAATCATTTGAGATTTTAGTCTCGCAATAAGTTTACACTGAGCGGAGTCGAAGTGTGCAAATAAAATTATAAATGGCAGGATTTGTAAATTATATAAAAGAATCATTTAACGAACTTAAAACTAACGTAAGTTGGCCAACTTGGGCAGAAGCTCAAAATTTAACGGTACTTGTGGCTGTGTTTTCAATTATATTCTCATTAGCAATTTGGGGAGTTGATTCAGCTTTTGGTAAAGTTATTGGTTATTACTTCGATTTGATTAAATAGTTAAAGGAGAAAAAAATATGTCTGAAGTAAGCGAAAAAAAGTGGTATGTAGTAAGGGCTGTAAGTGGTCAAGAAAACAAAATCAAAACCTATATAGAGAATGAAATTGCTCGTTTAGGTATGCAAGATTATGTAGACCAAGTATTAGTTCCTACAGAAAAGGTTATTCAGATTAGAAATGGAAAAAAAATCAGTAAAGAGAAGGTTTATTTTCCAGGTTATATAATGATACAAGCTAATTTATCAGGAGAAGTACCTCACATTATAAGATCTGTTACTAATGTAATTGGATTTTTAGGTGAAACTAAAGGAGGAGACCCTGTTCCCTTAAGACAATCTGAAGTAAACAGAATGTTAGGAAAAGTAGATGAATTATCAGTTGAAGAAACCGCAAATGTTGCTATTCCTTATACAAAAGGAGAAACAGTTAAAGTTATTGATGGACCATTTAACGGATTTGATGGTACTATTGAAAAGGTTAACGAAGAAAAGCGTAAGCTAGAAGTAATGGTAAAGATTTTTGGAAGAAAAACACCATTAGAATTAAGCTATATGCAAGTTGAAAAAGTATAATAATTGTTACACTATATAAGATAGTTTCTTATTGCTTCCAACTCTAAAGAACACTATCAAATTAAATTATTAAAAATGGCAAAAGAGTTAAGTAAAGTAGTTAAGCTACAAGTTAGGGGAGGTGCTGCGAATCCTTCGCCACCGGTTGGACCCGCTCTAGGTGCTGCTGGGGTTAACATTATGGAGTTCTGTAAGCAATTTAATGCTAGAACTCAAGACAAAGCTGGTAAAGTATTACCAGTTGTTATTTCGGTGTATAAAGACAAGTCTTTTGACTTTGTTATTAAAACACCTCCAGCTGCAGTACAATTATTAGAAGCGGCCAAGGTGAAGAAAGGTTCTGGAGAACCAAACAGAAAAAAAGTAGCAAAAGTTTCTTGGGATCAAGTTAGAGCCATTGCAGAAGACAAAATGCAAGATTTAAATGCATTTACTGTTGAATCTGCTATGAAAATGGTAGCTGGTACAGCGAGATCTATGGGTATCACTGTAACAGGGCAATTCCCTAATTAATCTTTAAAACATTAAGAAATGGCAAGATTAACAAAAAAGCAAAAAGAAGCTAAAGCAAAAATTGAAAAAGGAAAACTTTATTCTGTAGATGAGGCTTCAGCATTAATTAAAGAAATTACCAATACTAAATTTGATGCATCAGTTGATATTGCAGTACGTTTAGGAGTAGATCCTAGAAAAGCAAATCAAATGGTAAGAGGTGTTGTTTCACTTCCTCATGGTACTGGTAAAGACGTAAAAGTATTAGCATTAGTAACGCCAGATAAAGAAGCAGAAGCTAAAGAAGCAGGAGCTGATTTTGTAGGTTTACAAGAGTACCTTGATAAAATTAAAGGTGGTTGGACAGACGTTGACGTTATTATTACTATGCCTAGTGTAATGGGTAAATTAGGTCCTTTAGGACGTGTATTAGGTCCTCGTGGTTTAATGCCTAACCCAAAAACTGGTACAGTAACTATGGATATTGCTAAAGCAGTAAGTGAAGTAAAAGCTGGTAAAATTGACTTTAAGGTTGATAAAACAGGTATTGTTCACGCAGCTATAGGTAAATCATCTTTTAGTGCTGATAAAATTGCGGGTAACGCAAATGAATTATTACAAACATTAATGAAACTTAAGCCAACTGCATCAAAAGGAACTTATGTGAAGAGTATTTTTATGTCTTCTACAATGAGTCCTAGTGTAGCTGTTGATCCTAAGATTGGTTAATACAATTAGTTAAAAACTTTTATTATGACAAGAGAAGAAAAATCACAAGTAATTGAGGAGTTAACTGGTGAATTAGCTAATAGTGCTAATATCTATTTAACAGATATTTCTGGATTAAACGCAGGAACAACCTCAGACTTACGTCGTGCTGCTTTTAAAGCAAACGTAAGAATGGCTGTAGTTAAAAATACATTACTTGAAAAAGCAATGGAAGCTTCAGATAAAGATTTTGGAGAACTTCCGTCTGTATTAAAAGGAAATACATCTGTGATGTATTCTGAAACAGGTAATGCACCAGCTAAGCTAATTAAAAACTTCCGTAAGAAATCTGAAAAGCCTTTATTAAAAGGAGCATTCATTGAGGAAGCTATTTACATTGGCGATGATCAGTTAGACACATTAGTAGATATCAAATCTAGAGAAGAGTTGATTGGAGAGATTATTACATTATTACAATCTCCTGCTAAAAACGTTGTTTCAGCACTTCAATCAAGTGGTGGAAAACTGGCTGGTATTATTAAAACACTATCTGAAAAAGAAGGATAGTCTTAAAAAGTACGCACTTTTTTACAACATAAATTATTATTAAAAACACATTTTAAAACGATAGAAAATGGCAGATTTAAAAGATTTCGCAGAACAATTAGTTAACTTAACAGTAAAAGAAGTTAATGAGTTAGCTACTATATTAAAAGATGAGTACGGTATTGAGCCTGCTGCTGCAGCTGTAGCTGTTGCTGCTGGTGGAGGTGCTGCTGGTGGAGGAGACGCTGCAGAAGAAAAAACTGAATTTGACGTAATCCTTAAAGCCGCTGGAGGTTCTAAGTTAGCTGTAGTTAAATTAGTTAAAGAATTAACTGGTTTAGGATTAAAAGAAGCTAAAGGATTAGTTGATGATGCACCAAGCGCTATTAAAGAAGGTGTATCTAAAGATGAAGCTGAAGGCTTAAAATCTTCTTTAGAAGAGGCTGGAGCTGAGGTTGAGCTTAAGTAAGCTTAATAACCTAACAACATAAAGGTTTAGGTCTAGAGAGTAGTTCTCTAAGACCTAAACCATTTTGCGTATATAAAGAGTACGTACTCTATTTTTATTTTTTTTAATCAAAATTCCGTTCATTGATGTTGTCAACACAAGCTGAAAGATTAAATTTCTCGTCTATTGTAAATAGAACAGAATACCCAGATTTCTTGGATATTCAAATCAAATCCTTCCAGGATTTTTTCCAATTAGAAACAAAGTCGGAAGAGAGAGGTGATGAGGGTCTTTATAATACCTTCATGGAAAATTTTCCAATCACTGATTCTCGCAATCAATTTGTTTTAGAATTTTTAGATTACTTTATTGACCCTCCAAGATATGCTATTGATGAGTGTATTGAAAGAGGACTTACTTACAGTGTTCCTTTAAAAGCAAGGTTAAAGTTATATTGTACAGATCCTGAACATGAGGATTTTGAAACCATTGTTCAAGATGTATACTTAGGAACTATTCCTTACATGACGCCAAGTGGTACGTTTGTTATCAATGGTGCGGAACGTGTTGTTGTATCTCAGTTACACCGTTCACCTGGTGTATTCTTTGGGCAATCTTTCCATGCTAACGGAACAAAATTATATTCTGCAAGGGTAATTCCTTTTAAAGGATCTTGGATTGAGTTTGCTACAGATATCAATCAAGTAATGTATGCTTATATTGATAGAAAGAAAAAGTTACCTGTAACTACATTATTCAGAGCAATTGGTTTTGAGCGTGATAAAGATATCTTAGAAATTTTTGATTTAGCTGAAGAAGTTAAAGTATCAAAAACAGGATTAAAAAAATATTTAGGTAGAAAATTAGCAGCTCGTGTACTTAACACTTGGCACGAGGATTTTGTTGATGAAGATACAGGTGAAGTAGTATCTATTGAGCGTAATGAAATTGTGCTTGATCGTGATACAATTCTTGATAAAGAGAATATTGAAGAAATTATTGAAGCAGATGTTAAGACCATTCTTTTACATAAAGAAACGTCTGAACAAGGTGATTATGCAATTATACATAACACACTTCAAAAAGATCCAACAAACTCAGAGAAAGAGGCTGTTGAACATATTTATAGACAATTACGTAATGCAGAACCGCCAGATGAGGAGACTGCACGTGGAATAATTGATAAATTATTCTTCTCAGACCAACGTTACTCTTTAGGAGAAGTTGGTCGTTATAGAATGAACAAAAAATTACAGTTAGATATTGGAATGGATAAGCAAGTGCTTACCAAAGAGGATATCATAACTATTATAAAATATTTAATAGAGCTTATTAACTCTAAAGCAGAGATTGATGATATTGATCACTTATCTAACCGTCGTGTACGTACAGTAGGGGAGCAGTTATCATCTCAGTTTGGCGTAGGTTTAGCTCGTATGGCTCGTACCATTCGTGAGCGTATGAACGTTCGTGATAACGAGGTGTTTACACCAATAGATTTAATTAATGCAAAGACATTGTCTTCTGTTATTAATTCATTCTTTGGAACAAATCAGTTATCTCAGTTCATGGATCAAACAAATCCATTAGCAGAAATTACTCATAAGCGTCGTTTATCGGCTTTAGGACCTGGTGGTCTTTCTAGAGAAAGAGCAGGTTTTGAGGTTCGTGACGTTCACTACACACACTACGGAAGATTATGTCCTATTGAAACACCAGAGGGGCCAAACATTGGTTTAATCTCTTCACTTTCAGTTTACGCTAAAGTGAATTCAATGGGATTCATTGAAACACCATACAGAAAAGTAACAGAAGGTGTTGTAGATATTAAAAATGAACCAACGTATTTAAGTGCTGAAGAAGAAGAAGAGAAATTAATTGCTCAAGCTACTATTGAAGTTAATGATGATGGTAAAATTTTACATGATAAAGTAATTGCAAGAATGGAAGGTGATTTCCCAGTGATTGATCCTAACGAATTGCATTATACAGATGTAGCACCAAATCAGATTTCCTCTATTTCGGCTTCATTAATTCCATTCTTAGAGCATGATGATGCAAACCGTGCATTGATGGGATCTAACATGATGCGTCAGGCTGTACCATTATTAAGAGTAGATGCACCTATTGTAGGAACAGGTTTAGAACGTCAAGTAGCTTCAGATTCTAGAGTATTAATTAATGCTGAAGGAAATGGAGAAGTACTTTATGTTGATGCAAATGAAATTAGAATTAGATATGATAGAACTGAAGACGAAGCAAAAGTAAGTTTTGATTCTGATGTAAAATCATATCCATTAATTAAGTTTAGAAAAACTAACCAAGGTACATCTATCAACCTTAAGCCAATTGTAGTAAAAGGAGATAGAGTAGCTAAAGGTCAGGTTTTATGTGAAGGATATGCAACTCAAAAAGGAGAGTTGGCACTTGGTAGAAATATGAAAGTAGCCTTTATGCCTTGGAAAGGGTATAACTTTGAGGATGCGATTGTGATTTCTGAAAAAGTTGTTCGTGAAGATATCTTTACGTCAATCCATATTGATGAATATTCTTTAGAAGTTAGAGATACTAAATTAGGTAATGAAGAGCTAACGAATGATATCCCTAATGTTTCTGAAGAGGCTACAAAAGACCTTGATGAAAACGGAATGATTCGCGTTGGTGCTGAAGTGAAACCAGGTGATATCTTAATTGGTAAGATTACTCCAAAAGGTGAATCTGATCCTACTCCTGAAGAAAAATTATTACGTGCTATTTTTGGAGATAAAGCTGGTGATGTTAAAGATGCATCATTAAAAGCTTCACCTTCATTAAATGGTGTTGTAATTGATAAGAAGTTATTTGCGAGAGCAGTAAAAGATAAGCGCAAAAGAGCTCAAGATAAAGATGATATTTTAGCTTTAGAAGCGCAGTATGATAGAAAGTTTGATGAGTTAAAAGATGTATTAGTTGATAAACTATTTGCTATTGTAAATGGTAAAACAGCTCAAGGTATCTTTAATGATTTAGGCGAAGAAGTATTACCAAAAGGTAAAAAGTTCACTTTAAAAATGTTAAATGCAGTAGATGATTACGCGCATTTAGTATCTGGAAAATGGACTACTGATGATCATACTAATAGTTTAGTTGCAGATTTAATTCACAACTATAAAATTAAAGAGAACGATTTACAAGGAGCTTTAAGACGTGAGAAGTTCACTATTTCTGTAGGTGATGAGTTACCAGCAGGAATCATCAAACTTGCAAAAGTTTACATTGCTAAGAAGCGTAAACTTAAAGTAGGTGATAAAATGGCAGGGCGTCACGGTAATAAAGGTATTGTAGCAAGAATTGTTCGTCAAGAAGATATGCCATTCTTAGAAGATGGAACACCTGTAGATATCGTATTGAATCCATTAGGGGTACCATCTCGTATGAACATTGGTCAGATATACGAAACTGTTCTTGGTTGGGCAGGTCAAAATTTAGGTAGAAAATTTGCTACACCAATTTTTGATGGAGCAACTCTAGATCAAATAAATGAGTTAACAGACGAAGCGGGTGTACCTCGATTTGGACATACACATTTATATGATGGAGGAACAGGTCAACGTTTTGATCAAGCGGCAACTGTAGGTGTTATTTACATGTTGAAATTAGGACACATGGTAGATGACAAAATGCATGCACGTTCTATTGGACCTTACTCATTAATTACACAACAACCATTAGGTGGTAAAGCACAGTTTGGTGGTCAACGTTTTGGTGAGATGGAAGTTTGGGCACTTGAAGCATATGGTGCATCAAGTACTTTACGTGAAATATTAACTGTAAAATCTGATGACGTAATTGGTAGAGCTAAAACATACGAAAGTATTGTTAAAGGAGAACCAATGCCAGATCCTGGATTACCAGAATCATTCAATGTATTAATGCATGAATTAAAAGGTTTAGGATTAGACATTAGATTAGAAGAGTAAAAAATAGTAAGCAGTTAACAGTAAACAGTTTGCACTGAGTACTGAAAACTGAAAACTGAAAAAACATGGCAAGAAAACAAGATAAAAATACAGTTAAGAGATTTAATAAAATCTCAATTGGTTTAGCTTCTCCAGAATCTATTTTAGCAGAGTCTAGAGGTGAAGTTTTAAAACCTGAAACTATTAATTACCGTACACATAAACCAGAGCGTGATGGTTTATTTTGTGAGCGTATTTTTGGTCCTGTTAAGGATTATGAATGTGCTTGTGGTAAATATAAGCGTATACGTTATAAAGGTATCGTTTGTGACCGTTGTGGTGTTGAAGTAACTGAGAAAAAAGTTCGTAGAGATAGAGTTGGTCACATAAACTTAGTGGTACCTGTTGCACATATTTGGTACTTCCGTTCGTTACCAAACAAAATAGGTTATTTACTAGGGTTGCCATCTAAGAAATTAGATATGATTATTTACTACGAACGCTACGTAGTAATTCAACCAGGTGGTGCTAAAAATGAAGAAGGAGAGCCATTACAAAAAATGGATTTCTTAACTGAAGAAGAATACTTAAATATTCTTGAAGCACTTCCGCAAGATAACCAGTATTTAGACGATTCAGACCCAGAAAAGTTCATAGCTAAAATGGGAGCTGAATGTTTAATAGAACTTTTAGCAAGAATTGATTTAGAATCATTATCATACGAATTACGTCATAAAGCAAATACTGAAACGTCTAAACAACGTAAAACAGAAGCTTTAAAACGTTTACAAGTTGTAGAAGCATTACGTGAGTCTAATAACAACCGCGAAAATCGCCCAGAGTGGATGATTATGAAAGTTGTACCAGTAATTCCACCAGAATTACGTCCGTTAGTACCATTAGATGGTGGTCGTTTTGCTACTTCAGATTTAAATGATTTATACCGTCGTGTAATTATTCGTAACAACCGTCTTAAAAGATTGGTTGAGATTAAAGCACCAGAGGTGATTTTACGTAACGAGAAACGTATGTTACAAGAATCTGTAGATTCATTATTTGATAACACACGTAAATCTTCAGCAGTAAAAACAGATTCTAACAGACCATTAAAATCATTATCAGATTCATTAAAAGGTAAGCAAGGACGTTTTCGTCAAAACTTACTTGGTAAGCGTGTTGATTACTCTGCACGTTCTGTAATTGTTGTTGGTCCAGAATTAAAATTATTTGAATGTGGATTGCCTAAAAATATGGCAGCAGAGCTTTACAAGCCTTTCGTAATTAGAAAATTAATTGAAAGAGGCATTGTAAAAACTGTAAAATCTGCAAAGAAAATTATAGATAAAAGAGAGCCTGTTGTTTGGGATATCTTAGAGAATGTTCTTAAAGGACATCCAGTATTACTAAACCGTGCTCCTACGTTACACCGTTTGGGTATTCAAGCTTTTCAACCTAAATTAATTGAGGGTAAAGCAATTCAATTACACCCATTAGTGTGTACTGCATTTAACGCAGATTTTGATGGTGACCAGATGGCGGTTCACTTACCATTAGGACCAGAAGCTATTTTAGAATGTCAATTATTAATGTTGGCATCTCATAATATCTTAAACCCTGCAAATGGTTCGCCAGTAACAGTTCCATCTCAAGATATGGTTCTAGGTCTTTATTATATGACTAAAGAGCGTAAGTCTACACCAGAATTAGAAATAAAAGGTGAAGGCTTAACATTCTATTCTCCAGAGGAAGTAGAGATTGCTTTTAATGAAAAGAGAATTGACTTAAATGCTGCTATTAAAGTTAGAACTTTAGATATCAACGAAGAAGGTAAGTTAGACAGAATGATTGTTGAAACTACTGTAGGTCGTGTATTATTTAATCAACACGTACCACAAGCGGCAGGATACATCAATCAGGTATTAACTAAAAAATCTTTAAGAGATATTATTGGAAACATTCTTAAAGTAACATCAGTTCCTGAAACAGCAGAATTCTTAGATTCTATTAGAACTTTAGGATTCAAATTCGCATTTCAAGGCGGATTATCATTCAGTTTAGGTGATATCATTATTCCTAAGGAAAAACAAGGAATGATTGATAAAGCTAACGGATTAGTTGATGGTATTATGGGTAACTATAACATGGGACTTATTACTAACAACGAACGTTACAATCAGGTAATTGATATTTGGACATCTACCAATGCTGAATTAACTGAGTTATCTATGAAACGTATCCGTGAGGATCAACAAGGATTCAACTCGGTATTTATGATGCTTGATTCTGGAGCTCGTGGATCTAAAGAACAGATTCGTCAGCTTACTGGTATGCGTGGATTAATGGCAAAACCTAAAAAATCTAACGCAGGTGGTGGAGAGATTATTGAGAATCCAATTCTTTCTAACTTTAAAGAAGGACTTTCAATTTTAGAATACTTTATTTCTACTCACGGTGCTCGTAAAGGTCTTGCAGATACCGCTCTTAAAACGGCAGATGCAGGTTACTTAACACGTCGTTTAGTTGATGTATCTCAAGATGTTATCATTAATATTGAAGATTGTGGTACATTAAGAGGAGTTGAAGTTGAGCCATTAAAGAAGAATGATGAGATAGTTGAAACATTAGAAGATAGAATTGTTGGACGTGTTTCTTTAAATGATGTATATAACCCAATTACTGATGAGTTATTAGTAGCTTCAGGACAGTTAATTGAAGATACTATTGCTAAGTCTATAGAGGATTCTCCAATTGAAAGTATTGAGGTGCGTTCTCCATTAAGTTGTGAAGCATTGCAAGGTATTTGTTCTAAATGTTACGGACGTAACTTGGCTACAGGTAAAATGGTACAACGTGGAGAAGCTGTTGGTGTAGTTGCTGCACAGTCAATTGGTGAACCAGGTACACAGTTAACGTTACGTACATTCCACGTGGGTGGTATTGCAGGTAACATTTCTGAAGATAATAAGTTAGCTGTTAAGTTTGATGGTATAGCTGAAATTGAAGATTTAAAAACTGTTAAAGGTCAAGATAACGAAGGTAATAATGTAGAAATAGTTATTTCTAGAACATCTGAAATCAAATTAGTAGATGAGAATACTGGAATTACGTTAAGTACTAACAATATTCCTTATGGATCTCACTTAATGATTAAGAATGGTCAGAAATTAGCAAAAGGAGATGTAGTTTGTACTTGGGATCCATATAATGGTGTAATTATTTCAGAATTTGCTGGAAAAATTAAGTATGAAAACATTGAACAAGGTATTACTTACCAAGTAGAAATTGATGAACAAACAGGGTTCCAAGAAAAAGTAATTTCTGAATCTAGAAACAAAAAATTAATTCCTACTATTCATATTGAAGATGCTAACGGAGAAACAATTCGTTCTTATAACTTACCAGTTGGAGCACATATAATGATAGATAATGGAGAGAAGATCAATGTAGGTAAGGTATTAGTTAAAATACCTAGAAAATCTGCTAAAGCTGGTGATATTACTGGTGGTCTGCCTCGTGTAACAGAATTATTCGAAGCACGTAATCCATCTAACCCTGCTGTAGTAAGTGAGATTGACGGTGTAGTTTCTTTCGGAAAAATTAAGCGTGGTAACCGTGAGATTATAGTAGAATCTAAAGTTGGAGAAATTAAGAAGTACTTAGTGAAATTATCTAATCAGATTCTTGTACAAGAAAACGATTATGTAAAAGCAGGTATGCCATTATCTGATGGTTCTATTACTCCTAATGATATCTTAAATATTAAAGGCCCTTCAGCTGTACAACAATACTTAGTAAACGAAGTACAAGAAGTATACCGTTTACAAGGTGTGAAGATTAATGATAAACACTTTGAGGTTGTTGTTAGACAGATGATGCGTAAAGTAAGAATCATTGATTCTGGTGATACTATTTTCTTAGAAGATCAATTAGTTCACAAAGCTGATTTCATTAAAGAAAATGATGATATCTTCGGAATGAAAGTAATTGAAGATGCTGGAGATTCAACAAGCCTTAAAGCGGGACAAATTATAACGCCTCGTGATTTAAGAGATGAAAACTCTATTTTAAGAAGAGAAGATAAGAAACTTGTTGTTGCAAGAGATGCGCAACCAGCTACTGCAACACCAATATTACAAGGTATTACTAGAGCTTCGCTTCAAACTAAATCATTCATTTCTGCGGCATCGTTCCAGGAAACAACTAAGGTGCTTAATGAAGCGGCAGTTGCAGGAAAAGTTGATACTTTAGAAGGACTTAAAGAAAATGTAATTGTTGGTCATAGAATTCCAGCAGGTACAGGTATGAGAAGTTATACCAATATTATTGTAGGTTCTAAAGAAGAATTTGACGAAATGATGCAAGTTAAGCAAGAGTTGAATTATAATTAAATGAGACTCAAGTTTAACAAAGCCGAAGGCAAAGTGAAACTTGTAAGTCGAATTTATGCTGAGCGTAGTCGAAGCATCAAATAAAAACAAAAGCCTTCATGTTTAATAACCTGAAGGCTTTTTTATTAAACAAGTATATAATAATAAGACTTCCACTTTTGTGGAAGTGAAAAAATAAAATAAATGGCTGACGAAAACGATAAACCCAAACAAGGTCAAATAAATATAGAATTAGATGAAAAAGTAGCTGAAGGAACTTATTCTAATTTAGCTATTATTAATCATTCAGTTTCTGAATTTGTAGTTGATTTTATAAACATAATGCCGGGTGTACCCAAAAACAAAGTAAAGTCAAGAATAATTTTGACACCCCAACATGCTAAAAGATTATTAAAAGCTTTAGCTGATAATGTAAATAAGTTTGAAAGTGCTCATGGTGAAATCAAAGATTATGAGCAACCACCAATGCCATTAAATTTTGGACCAACAGGGCAAGCTTAGTTCAAAATTTAAATAATGATTTTAA
>CANKYF010000003.1 GCA_947487895.1 uncultured Flavobacteriaceae bacterium | reverse complement strand
AAGGCATGATAATTTGATTTTTTCCTCAAATTATACCTTAAAAAGTGTAAACTATGTTTCTTTAACTTTGTAAAGGATGTTTGTTTAACGTACCAGCTTGCGTACAACGTTCAGTATAAGAAACGTAGGGCAGGTGATAAGCTCTATCGTTTCGGTTTATTACTTAGCTAAATATAAATATTTTGCTTTTACCTTTTCTACTATAAATGCCAAATTTTATATTTAGCGGACTTTGTTAATATTCACAGAACTTTCGGTTAAGCACAAGCGCCCTATGTTTTTTATACCTTGTTACCTGGCTGGCTTTTTTATTCCTAAACTTACTAGCGTTGGCAAAGACATACTCTTTTACAGTTTTGATGTAGCGTGGATGGCGCGACTGGAAATGTGTATGGCTTTCAGCGTTGGCAATTCTGTTATGCCATTAAATTGTAGCTTTCACTTGGCGGAAATAATAATTCGATTCCTTTCGGTTTGATTTTGAACAACGGACCTTTTTCGACTACTTTTCCTTTTGAGTTTCGCTTAATTAAATGGTCAAGCGTAATTATTCCCTGTTCAACTAATAAGTCAAATTGAGAAGTAATTGGTTTTTTTGTGTGTTCCACCAATTTATATTGAAAATGCTCTCGGTCATTTATTGTAGTACTTTCGGCTTCTACCCAAAACGTTTCTTTATGTTTTGTTTTTAGTCGATTGTGAAGTTTGTCTAATGTCCAAACCACAAAATCCCCAACTTCTGGTTTATCAGAGTTTTCAATTAGTTGTTTAATATCGCTATCAATTCTTAGATTTAAACCTTGCGAGTTTCTAGTAATTGCAGAAACTGTGCAATACAATTTAAAATCCTCTTCTCGTTCATAACCAAAGTTGTCGAGAATTTCTGCCGAACTTTTAAACTTACTTAATTTCCAATCCGGAACTTGTGCAAATAGATTTTTACGGTTTGTTCTACTATTTCTGAATGATTTAAGTTCAATTCCTTTATAATCTGGTTGTTTAGAAGAGTTAATGTCAATTCCTAATGCAGTTTCAAGTGTTCTGCCAACAGAAGTGTCAGCGTCAACCATTGAAGGAATTGGGCCAGCATTTGCTATTTTTCTTAACATAGTCAAAAGTTCAAAAGCGACTTCGTTCTCAGTTGTGTTAATTGTATTAATTAACTCTTGAAATGGATTTAGAATTGAAGAATTAATCAATTCTCTGATTTCTAATTTTGTCAAGTTGAAAACCTGAAACTGATTATCAAAATACGTTATTGCAATAATGTCGTTTGGGTCTGCAATCTTTGTTAAGCTATAAAACCAAATCCGCGGGTCTCCTTTTTTAGTGGAAGGACGATATAAAGATGCTTGCGATTTTATTGCTTTAAAACTAGTATGAATGACTGTTGGAATCATTACTTTACTTTCTGTACCTTGTTTTTGTAATTCGTAATCGTGAATATTTTCACTTTTCAAATAACTACGTACAGAACCTGTCGCATCCATTATTGATTTTTTAAGACCTGTTTCAGTAGGTTCAATTAAAGTAAGAGAAACTTGATTTTTAGTAAGTAATTTTATCTTTTCTTGTTCTACGTCTGTAAGCTTTCTCACTTGATATGTTTTAAAATTTCACTTGCGACTGCCCTAGCTAATAAAGGAGGAACAGCATTTCCAACTAAAGTGTATTGTGGCACTTCTGTTTTTCTATTATTTCCACCTGTAGACCGTTTTCCTTGAAATACAAATGAGTCGTCAAAGGATTGTAAACGTGCCATTTCTCTAACTGTTAAAGACCTTGGTGAGTTGTAGTGAATGTAATCATCTGCAATAGTCATTATTGTAGAGCTTTGCTCATCTGGTTTTAAAACATTGTAATTTCTTTTATTTGTAGAAAGATTTAATTTTTCTAGTTCTGGTTGTGCTTTTTTATAGTTACCATTTTTTAAAATCACACCAAGTCTTTCAATAACGGTTTCGTTTTGATTACTTGTTTTGTGATTGTTAAGTATGTCAAAATATTTCTCTCCGTTTTCCAAACCTTCCGTATTCCTTACGTAAAATGGTTTTGTTTGAGGTTTAAAACGCTCAATTAACCTGCCCTTTTTTGACCATTCTGCAAATGATTTTCCACCTTTGGGAATAGGTTTTCCGTCAATTTTTCTTTTTTTGAGAAGCTTAGCCATTTTCTTCGCAGTTCCGTTATATTGAGCAAAAATATCAACTTCTTCATATCGATGTGCTTCTTGGTTGTTGCCAATAAAGTCTAAATCGTATAAAGCTTCAAAAATGGTTACTTTTTCTTCTTCTGAAACTGTTGCAGGAATTTCAGAAATATACTTTTGGTCTTTGCGACACCCAATAAAAAGTACTCGTTCTCTATTTTGAGGTACACCGTAATTTGATGCGTTTGCAACAAAAGGTTGTTCTATTTTATAAAGTCTAATATTTTCAAGAATAGTTTCTAAGTCCTTTTTTTGTGATTTGTTACAATGAGATTTTAAAATCTCAATGGATTCATCGAAAGATGTTGTGTATATTTTTAAAGCAGTTATAATATCTTCACAATCCTTTTTGTAGTTGGTTGGAACTTTTAAAACTTTAAATGAATTCTCAATTTTTGTAATGACATTTTCAGAGCTTATCTCCGTTAAAAAATCTGTAAATGAATTCACAAAGTCATCACTATCGATATTACAAAAATCCTTTTCTTTGATAATATCCCGTTTTAATTTCTCCCATTCTTTTGCTCGAGCCAAAAGATTAAAACCGTGACGAATTGTATTAATATTTTCGTCTGTTTTACTGGTTTTGTAATCTGCAATTTTTGGTGTTAGTTTTTTAAACCTATTCTCTACGAAGTTTATAAAATCAGCTTTTCCAATTTCCTTGTCTTTTTCAAGTAGTTTTTCGAGTTCAACTCTTTTTACAATACTATCGAAAAGGAAAGAGTTTGATTCTGTCCGTATTTTTTTGATGAATGTATTTAGTAATGGAATTTCTTTTGTGTCAACAATAGAGTTGATTTCTTTGATAATCAATTCTTTTATTTTCCCACCTTCTTTGGTCAAAATACCCTTTACATTTTCCATCACAAAGTATTTAGGCTGTAAAACCTTAATAACTTCTAAGTAGTGAGAAAAAAGGTCGTCTTTTTTATCAAATTTTTTCCGCTTTCCTGCAAGACTAAAACTTTGACAAGGTGGTCCGCCACAAACAACGTCAATTTTACGTCCATCAATTTTTTCTAATAAATTGTCTAAAAAGTCAGGTTCAGTAATATCTTGTTTTAAAAACTCAGCATCCAAACCTAATTGATGATTATAACGGACAACGTGAGTTAATTCACAATTTTCATTTATATCGTTGGCAACAACGAAATCAAAGAATTTATTGTTATGTTCAGCTTGCAAAAAACCTTCACTAAAACCACCAGCTCCAGCAAATAAATCTACAAAAGTGAATGGTTTTCCATAAAGCGCAACTTGCTCTTTTACAATGTTTACATTGCTATTTTCTTTATAATTTTCTATGTGTTCGTTCAATACGCTTTTAACTTCGTCTTGTATAAAGGTTTTTTTATTAGAATGATGCAAAAGTTCATCCGCTCGTTCTCTTAGGAAATCTAAATAATGATTGATTTCGTGTGATTCCACACTCAATCCAATCGCTTTTTGTTTTGATTTATTGAAGTTTTTCGGTTCTATTTTCTGTCCTGTGGAAACCTTAACTTGGCTACCATTACAGTTTATTCGAAGATGGATTGGTGCAAACCCTTTTTTATCAGGTTTATCTAAATAGAAATTAATTGTTGCCATAATTATTCGCGGACGTTTTTGCGTACACGGACAAATTTACGGACATTTTTTGAAATTCCTATTTAATTCTGATTTTTGTTCTGGTTGAGCGTTGGAAAAGGCAAGCTCTTTTTATTTTTTGAGGCACGAAAAAAATGAAATGTGCTTGACTGTGCGGTTGGATTTTTAGCTTGCAGGTAACGGACTTGTGTATGAAACGTAGCGTACAAAAAGACACTAACTTTCGGGTTAACACAGAGCCAAATTTTTATATTTTGTTTTTAATTTTCTCTTTTTAAAATCCAAATTAAAAATTTGGCGGACTTTCTAAATATACACAAACCTTTCGGTTTAGCACTTATTAGCTATGTTTTATACACCGTGTTGTGGCACGTTATTTATTCGGTTCTTACTCTTAATTATCCAGTTTTTAAATTCTTCACGATTCTCTTTAGTCAAGTTGTTTTCAAGTGTTGGTAGATAGACAGAACATTTAACTTTTTTAAGTATTGGCTCTTTCTTATCAATTACGTTGAGAATTGAATCGAACTCATTATTGAGTTTTTTTAATCGTTTTTCTATCCATATTTCAGATATATCAAAGAAATTAAGTTTTTCTATATCAAACCTTGATTCAATTTTAGGATTCGGAAGGTATTCCCATATTTTATTAGTGTAATCATCATTATTAATATCTCTATATATTTTATATGATATTGACTGAAGTAATTTTTGTGCATAACTACCTTCTCTATCTGTCAGTTTTGATATTTGTTTTGGTAGCCATACTAAGTTCGGTATGAATGAATTTGTAAATGGTAATGTTGAAGCAAGTTTGTCAGAATTGTTTACTTCTCGCCATATATGACTTGCAACAAATCCCTTTCCTAAAAAGTGCTTGTTGTATTGTTTTATTTCTGGACTTTTGATTGGGCAAGTGTTAAATATATCTTTGATTAGAGAATTGTCATCTCTTAAATAACCTTTTTCATTAGACATTCCCCATTCGTGTTTTCCTGTTTTTGGGTCTTTTTTTCTACAACTTGAATCGCGAAGCACAAAAGGTAAAAGTAGAGGATTAATTCGATAAAGATTAGCAGGAATCCAAATCCCTAAATCAATAATAAAATGCTCTATTAGTTCTTTTTGAAATTCAGAAACTTCATCAGAATCCAAAAGATGTTTTTGAATAAAATGATAAAGAATGTTCTCTCCGTCAGCTTTTTTTCTGTTTTTTACGCTCATTTTTTTTCTAATGTGCCACAACTTGTTATAACCCAACATTAATTTTGTTTATACCGTATAATATTACGGTATAAACAAAGTTTGAGGTTGTTTTTATAAAATAAAAATAAGTAATCTCCATGAATAAATTATTACTTTTTATCATAAAAAAGCTACAAATTATTATTTGGTAGAAAATACTGTTTGTGGCTTGTTTGTTCTACAGTTTTTACAGCAATGTCTAAAGGGCTTTTAATATCCAATAAATCTTTTTTAGTAACATGTGTATACACCATAGTAGTTTCAGGTCTTGAATGCCCTAATAGTTCTTGTATATAACGTATGTCTATACCGTTTTCTAAAAGGTGAGTGGCATAACTATGTCTTAAGGTGTGCGGTGTAACGCGTTTGTTAACTTGCGCAGCTTTACAACTACGTTTTAAAAATGCCCTAATGCTTTCTGAGCTATATTTTTTAGAAGTTTGACCTTCAAACACAAAGATTTTGGGAGAAAAGGTGTTTACATAATTATTCAATAAAGGCAAAAATGAATCTGCTAAAATAACATATCGATCCTTTCTTCCTTTACCACGCTTAATGTGTACTTGCCTCCTGTCTATATCAATATCACTAAGTTTTAAATTTAAAAGCTCGCCTACACGTAAGCCACAAGAATATAACAGTGCAATAATACACCTGTGCTTTAGGTTTGAAGTAACGCGAATCAAGTCTATAACTTCTTTTTTGGAAAGTACTACAGGTAGTAGTTTATCTTTCTTTGGAAGCTCTAGTTTTAATTCTTCAATAGCACATTCTGGATAATAAGCTTTAAAATGTTTTAGGGAACTTATAAACTGTCTATGGGTACTTATTGCATAGCGTTTTGGAATCATAACCTGTTCAATAAAAATCTCAACACTTCTATTATTTATAGATTTAACATCTTTATCATTATAAAATTCAAGAAGGTCTGCAGTAAGTGTTAAATAGGTTTTTACAGTACTATCACTATAACATTTGCCCTTTAAGTATTGCATGTAACCCAACAATGTTTCTCTTGATTCTTTATTTAAAATACGTTTGCGTTTTTGGTGCTTGATACTATTTAATTGAGTAGTTGTAATATTGTTTTTAATATTGGTAATAGGCTTTAAAACCTGTTTTAAAGCACTTAAGTTTTTAGATGAAAGAGGGATATACCAACTTTTTAAACGATGGCTCCAAAGCGTACCAGGAACCGACTTAATTGTTTTAATAAGTGCTTCATTATATGTAAACTTTATTAAAATTTGTTCTTGGTTTCTGTGTAGTCTATTTTCAAGCGTAACATTTGGAAGAGTATTATACATACGTTAAACATAGGTAAAATAATACAAAAAATCAAAATTATTTATTCCCTACTATATTATTGTACAGATTAAAACTATGATGGAACGCTATTTTTTGTTATTATTTTTATTCACATCTGCCATTAAACCACTGGGGTCTATAATGACACTTTTTACTTCTTTAGGCACTTTAAATGAATACTCAGGATATGCCCAAGCCCAATCTTTAATAATGGTTGCCGAAGTTGGTTTTTCACCGCGCATCATTTGTAACGGAATATAAAAGTCTTCTTTTGTGCCATCTGTATAAGATACCTGCAAATCTATAGGCATAGGCATAATACCTATTCGTTCTAACGTAATAGTATTGCCTTCAATAGATTTTATACCATAATCAATGGTATTGGTAGTTTGTGCAAAATCTATTAAATACCAATCTAGCTCTAAGCCAGATACTTTTTCTGCAGAACGAATAATACTATTAGGTGTTGGGTGTTTAAACGCCCAATCTGCAAAATATTTTTTAATGGTTTTCTTTAAATTATCTTCGCCAATAATATACCCTAATTGTGCTAAAAACACTTCACCTTTGTTATAAGCAGCAATACCATAGGCTTGGTTATAGGCATATCTATCTGCATGAGTAGTTAACGGTTGTTCCTTACCAGAGGTAGCTAAATAGTAATAGCCTTTATAAGCATTTGCAAACGGATTTTCTTTGCCACTTTTCATTACATGATTCATAGCAGCATCGCTAATGTAACTAGTAAAGCCTTCATCCATCCATTCATGTTTAGCCTCGTTGGTGGCTAATAAAAACTGAAACCAGGTATGCGCCAATTCATGAGCAGTGACACCTACTAAACTACCATAACTACGTTGTCCTGTTATAAGTGTACACATGGCATATTCCATACCACCATCACCTCCTTGAATTACTGAATATTGATTATATGGGTATTTGCCAATGTTCTTACTAAAATATTGCATGAGCTCAACTGTTTTTGGCTGTAGCTTTTTCCAAAAAGACTGTTTTTCGGTATCTAAGGTATTCTTGTATAAAAAATGAAGTGTTGGTCCGTTAGGCACTTGAGCTGTATCATGAATATACTCTGGGTCTGCAGCCCAAGTAAAGTCGTGTACATTTGGTGCAACAAAATGCCATGTTAATTTATTTCCGTTTGAAGGTTTTATAGTGCCTGCTTCATAACCATGACCTATCTCATTAGGGTTTTGTAAATATCCAGACCCTCCAACAGTATAGCTTTTATCGATAGTTAACTTCACATCAAAATTCCCCCAAACACCATGAAACTCTCTACCAATGTAAGGATCTGCATGCCAACCTTCAAAATCATATTCGGCTAATTTAGGATACCATTGTGTCATTGACAAAGCAACGCCTTCTTTATTATTTCTTCCTGTTCTTCTAATTTGTAGAGGTACTTGCGCATCAAACACCATATTAAAAGTTACCTTTTCACCCGGTTGAATAGGTTTAGCCAAATCAACCTCCAAAATAGTCCCTACAGTATCATACTTTAAATTAGTACCATTTTGTTTTAGAGACAATACGTTAATATACCCAATTTCATTAGGTTTTAATTCACTTATTCTATTTCCAACTCTTGGATCTGGATCTGCAATAGTGCGTGAACGCACATCCATTTCACTACCTGGTTGAAAGGCATTATAATATAAATGATAATATACCCTGTTTAAAACATCTGGTGAATTATTGGTGTAAATCAATGTTTGTTTGCCTTTATATTGATAAGTATTAACATCCATATCAATATCCATTTTATAATCTACATGCTGTTGCCAATATGCAGAAGCAGCACGTTGCATTTGTATAAAATCTGTAGGTATAGGTGAGTTAGGTGGTGCTGATACAGAAGCAATTTTATTTGATCCGCCACAAGACGATAATAAAATGATACTGAAAAAGGCAAGAATAAATCGATTCATTTTTTTAATTTTATATAAGCGTTTTATATAATTTGTATTATACTGAACTTGTTTCAGCATCTTATAGTATACGCAAATAAATAGTCTAATATGAACATAGACCCTGAAACAAGTTCAGGGTGACAAAACTTAAATTATTATTTAGTTTTTAGACATTTTATCTGCCATAATTAATGCATTATAAGCATTGGCTATTTTCCCAGATTTAACAACATCTGCAAAAGATCTTACATCTTCACTGTTACCACCAACAATCACTTTTGTTTTAATTGGTAACCCAGAGTCCATGATAATTTGTTTTACCTGAGCTGCACTTAAATTAGGGTAGTAAGAACGAATTAAAGCAGCTACACCAGCTACTCCTGGAGCGGCCATAGAGGTACCCCCTTTAGTATCATATTCATTTTCTGGAGTAGTAGAATAAACTTGAGCTCCAGGAGCAAAAATATCTACATTTTTCTTTCCATAATTTGAAAAAGTAGCAAGTAAGTTAGACCCATATTTTGGAGCTAAAGCACCTACTCTAATATAAGTGTTTGAAACCTCGTTGTAATCTACATTGTCATCTGGAAAGTTTGGTTCTGTATCAACATCTTTGCTATCATTACCAGCAGCATGTACAAAAACAACATCTTTTTTACCAGCATATGCAATGGCTTCACGTACAAAAGCACTGTGAGGAGAAAAGCTTTTACCAAAACTTCCGTTAATAACTTTTGCACCGTTATCAACAGCATATCTAATAGCTAGAGCGACATCTTTATCGTACTCATCACCATTTGGTACGGTTCTAATACTCATAATTTCAACATTGTTAGCAACACCATTGGCCCCTTTACCATTGTTACGCTCTGCAGCAATAATACCAGCTACGTGCGTACCATGACTTTCAGTTTTCTTAACGGGTTTTACATTTCCGTTTCCGTAATATTTTGTAGAAAAGTCATTAGGATCATCACCTGTTACACGACCTTTAAACGTTTTATTTAGGTTGTAATTTAAACGCTCATTGATGCTTTCTAAGCCATCTGTAATCTCTTTTATTGCTTCTGGTAACGACTCTAAATCATTACTATACATAAATTTTGCTAATTGAACGGCTTGCTGTAAACTTTGATCTTCAGTTTTAATAGCATGAACTTCAGCCTTTGTGTAATCTTCTTTTCCAAAATGTTTTTTAAAGGTTTCATGAGCACCCGTAATTTGCGTTAATATTTGCTCATAACGAGTTTTACGCTCCGTCCATTTTGGATATTCTGCATCATATTCAGTTTGTGCTCTGGCATAGTCAGGATTTGTTCTATCGCCGCTTGCTAAAATTCTAACAAACTCTAATTGCTCATCATAACCATCGCCTAAAAAGTTCCAACCATTTACATCATCAATATAACCGTTTTTATCATCGTCAATACCATTGTTTGGTTTTTCGCCTTTATTGACCCAAATAACATCATCTAAATCTTCATGATCTATATCTATTCCAGAGTCTATAACCGCTACAATGACTTTTTTGCCTTTTTTGTTTTTAATAATTTCAGCGTAAGCTTTATCTACACTCATTCCTGGAATGGTGTCTTTTACTAAGTCTAAATGTCCCCAATTTTCTTTTTCGGCTTTAGTTAATTCTGAAACTTTTAATGGTGTATTATCAATTTTTTCAACAGGCGTAGAAATAATTGGTGCAGTAGAACCGCAACCAGTCATTAATGCAGCCGAAAATACTGTAACAGTTAAAACTTTTAATGTCCTCATAAGTGTCTTTTAATTAATTAAATATATCTAGAGCAGTATACGTATCTTTCAATCTTACTCCTTTTTCTGTTTTTTTAACGGTGATTATTTCATTGTGAGCATCATGTTCTAGGAACAAATAATACCCTTTACTGGCTGCTATTTCAAGAAACTTCTCTTTTTCATCTAAAGATAAAAGAGGTCTAGTATCATAGCCCATAATGTAAGGTAACGGTAAATGACCAGCAGTTGGCAAAAGGTCTGCCATAAAGCAAATGGTTTTTCCTTTGTAATGAATCATAGGAATCATTTGTTTGTCTGTATGACCGCTTGCAAAAAAAATATCAAAACCTAATTCTGAATGTTTTAAAGTATCATTTTCTGGAACTGTAGTAAATTTTAATTGCCCACTTTCTTCAATAGGAAGAATATTTTCCTTTAAAAATGATGCTTTCTCGCGTCTATTAGGCTGTGTGGCCCACTGCCAATGGTCTTTATTGCTCCAAAAATGGGCATTTTTAAATGCAGGTTGATAGCCAGTTTTGTCTTTATTCCATTCAATACTGCCTCCACAATGGTCAAAATGAAGGTGAGTTAAAAAGACATCTGTAATATCATCTTTATGAAATCCGTATTTTTTTAATGAGGCATCTAAAGACGCATCTCCCCATAAATGGTAGTAACCAAAAAATTTATCAGATTGTTTGTTACCCATACCATTATCTATCAAGATCAACTTATTGCCATCTTCAATGAGTAAACACCGAGCTGTTAAGTCAATCATATTATTGGAATCTGCAGGATTGGTTCTTTGCCACAAGGTTCTTGGAACCACACCAAACATAGCACCACCATCTAACTTAAAATTTCCTGCATTAATTGGGTATAAAGTCATAAGTGGTAAAATTAAAAAAATCGTAACAAAAACAGAGATTTGTTAAGAATTTATTAAGATTAAAATAAATTATAATAATTAAGGGTTAAGCAAGAAATAGTAGTAATTTTGCACCAATTATTTATTTAACACATTTTAATTGAAAGGATTTTTTACTTTCATATTGTTTCTAGCCTTTGCTTTTAGACCAATTTATAATATTGGTTATGTAGCTTATTTTGAATTAAATATAGATTACATCATTGAAACGTATTGTGTAAATAAAGAAAAGCCCGAATTAAAATGTAATGGTAAGTGCCATTTGGCAAGTAAATTAGCAGCAAACTCTAATGAAAACCCCAATGAGACTTCTGCCTTAGCTTCTATAATAGAGGCTTTTGTACCTCTTTATTTTCAAGAATATAAGCAACATGAATATTTACAAACTGTAGCCATTTCAATTAAAAATAATTGGAATTATATCAACACATTTTCTTCAAGAAATATAGATAAAATAAGTCCGCCGCCTTGGGCTTAAAATTCTTTTCAGGTTTTATAAGAATTCTTTTCTGGAATATTTCCAGAGGCAATTCACATTGAAAAAAAATAAAATTTCACATAATACATCCTGTTTTATGAATAGGGTGTGTATTCAATATTTCATATTTAAACTATAAATGAAACATTTTTTTATGCTTGCTATATTATTAGTAGGCTTAAGCGCTATTGCGCAAAATACTTATACAGGAAAAGTTGTTGATGCTAACAATAAACCATTAGAACAAGCGACAGTACAATCTCAAGGTGATTTACAAAATGCAGTTATAACAGATAGTGAAGGTGGTTTTTCAATCTCTCTTAAAGAAAATACTAATGTTGTAATTAAATACATAGGCTATAAAATAACCATACGAACACTTAAAAAAGGTAATAATATTATTGTTTTAAGAGAAGATGAGGCCTTGTTAGATGAAGTTGTTATTTCAGCCAGTAGAGAGATACAAAAAAGAAAAGATGTGCCAGCTTCAATATCAGTCATATCATCTGCAGATATAGCCGAAACAAAAGCATTAGGAATAGATCAATTAGTAAATGATGTGCCAGGGGTTTTAATGTCTACCTCAAGAGTAGCTAGTAACGAGCAACACTTTATGGCGGTACGTTCGCCAATATCAACGCGTTCTTTATTCTTATATGTTGAAGATGGTTTGCCCATTCGTCCAACCGCAGTATTTAATCACAACGCGCTTTTAGAAATGAATGATGTGGCGTTTTCAAGATTAGAGGTTCTAAAAGGACCTGCATCTAGTATCTATGGAAGTGAAGCCATTGGTGGTAGTTTTAACTTTATAACTAAAGATCCAACAAGAAATGTATCTGGAGGTGTAGGCTTTCAAATAAACGATATGGGCTTAACCAGATACGATTTAGAATTTTCCAGATATGCTGGTGAGAATGTTGGTTTTTATATTGGTGCACAATATGTGCAACGTAAAGACGGACCTGTACAGCATAGTGATTATGAAAAGTTTGCTTTAACATTTAAAAACGTGAATCATTTGTCGCCTAATTTAAAGTGGACCAATGTTTTTGATATTATTGATTACCGATCTGATATGGCGGGATCTTTAAGTGAAGCGGATTATTCAGGTGGCAATTATGAAAGCGATCAAACCTTTGCAGAGCGAGATGCGTTTGCATTCCGTTTTAGAAGTACTTTAAATAAAGTGTGGAATGACAAAAATAAAACTACCGCTAACTTTATTTACAGAAAAAATGTGATGGGGCAAATTCCATCTTATAGAATAAGACAATCTAGAAATAACGGACAATTAACGGGCGTCGGTAGTGGAGAGGTGAATGAAAATGCCTTTAATAGTGTAGTTGGATTAATTCAGCATAAAGTAGATTTTAATTTTAATAATGCTTCGTTAATAGCAGGAACATCTCTAGATTATTCCCCTCAAGATTATGAAGCTGAAAGAATTGGAGTCACTGTAAATACAACAACAGGTCAGAATACAGATTACATAGTTAATTCTGGAGATTATATTCTTAATTACGATGCTAGTATTTTTAATTATGCTGGCTATTTACAATTTGAAATAGATCCTATTGAAAATCTAAAATTAACAGCAGCATTACGTTATGATGGTTTTGAATACGATTATAACAATTTGGTTGATGGTGTTGCAGGACCAAAAGATTCTAAAAACAGTTATGACAATTTTTCTCCAAAATTAGGAGCGAACTATAACGCTTCTGGAAATGCAGGTGTTTATGCTAATTATTCTAATGGTTTTACGCCACCACAAACATCAACACTCTATAGAAATAGTTTTGTAGGCGTTGGAGGCGATGTGTTCGATTTAAAACCAAGTAGCTATAATAACTACGAAATAGGCACTTATTTTAAAGCATCAAATACCTTAAAAGCAGACGTGGCTGTATATCTTTTAGAAGGAAAAAATACATTGGTAACACTACGTGATGAGAATGACGAATTTTTTAATGCTAACGCAGGAAAAACGCGCTCTTACGGTATAGAATATGGCTTTAATTATACACCAATAGAAGAATTAACAATTAGTCACAACGGAAGTTTTGCAAAACACCGTTACGTAAATTTCTTTGATAGAGGAGTAGACTACTCTGATACTGATAGAGAAACAGCACCAAAGCTTTTAGGAACATCAAAAATAACTTATAAACCGCAAGGAATTAAGGGGCTTTTATTGAATGTTACTCATGAATTGGTTGGAAAGTATAACACCAGTTTTGAAGATCAGGTAGATAATGGTGATGGTACTTTTGGTACTGCAACTTATGGCGGACACAATGTATTTAATATGCTTATTTCATACAGTACCGAAGAATTTGAATTTTGGGCTCATGGTTTAAATCTTTTTGATGAGCTATATGCAGCAAGAGCTAGTTACAATAGATTTAGAGGCGAAAACAGTTATACCATTGGTAATCCAAGAGCATTACATGTAGGTGTAAAATACAAGTTTTAATGATGTTTCAAAAAAATCAAAAATTAAATCAATGGCTCTGGAAATGGCATTTTATAGCTGGCCTTATTTCTTTGCCATTTGTTATTCTTTTAGCAATAACTGGAGGCATTTACTTGTTTAAAGATGCTTATGAAACTCCAAAGCAAGAACACATAAAAATTGTTGAGGTTAATGGAAACGCTAAGTCCTATCAAGAGCAATGGGACTTAGCAAAACCTTTATTGCATAAACCTCCTTTTTCAATGGTTGTATCGACAGAAGATGATCAGGCAACCCAATTTACATCGGGCATGTTTAGCCATAAAAACAGTGTTTATATAAACCCGTATAGTGGGGAGGTAACAGGTAAAATTAGCCCTAAAGATTCTAATATGCATAACGTTAGAAAATTACATGGGGAATTACTTTTAGGAAAATTTGGCACCAAAATAGTTGAGCTCATAGCCAGTTGGATGTTTGTATTAATCATAACAGGCATTTATGTGTTTTGGCCTTCTAAAAAGCAAGGGCTAAAAGGCTTTTTTACCATTAGGTTTAAACAAGGAAAACGAATTCTTTTTAGAGATTTACATGTAGTTTTAGGGTTTTGGATATCGGTTTTGTTATTAATAACACTTGCTGGAGGTATGCCATGGACAGATGTTTTTGGTGATAATTTTAAATGGGTACAAAAAGTGACTAATACAGGTTTTCCTAAAACTTGGAATGCTCGAGGCTTAAAATCTCAAGGAGAAGGAACCTCCATTTCTTTAGATGATATGGTACAACTCGCTAAATCTATGAATTTAAAAGGCGAAGTGAGTATTGGGTTGCCTAAAGGTGAAAAAGGTGTTTTTAGTATTTATAATACGACCTTCGATTTAAAAGTGCAAAAGCGTTTTCATTTTAATCAATATACAGGTGAACAGTTAGTGCATCATAATTGGGAAGATGTGGGTATTTTAATGAGAGGACGCATGTGGTTTATGGCATTTCATCAAGGGCAGTTTGGAACTTGGAACTGGGTGCTCATGATTTGCGTTGCATTATTATTAACCTTCGTTTCAGTAGCTGCTTTAATATCTTATTTAAAACGAAAACCTTCAGGAAAATGGGGAGTGCCAAAAGCACCTGAAAGTTTTAAAACGGGGTATGTTTTAGTAAGTTTAATTGTTTTATTAGGAATTATATTTCCGTTATTTGGAGCTAGTGTACTAGTTATTTTTCTCGTGGAGGTTTTTAGGAAAAAGAAGGGAATAATAGTATAAGTAAATTTACTTGAGGTTGATCATTAACCTCATAACCAAAAGAAGTGTAAAATGAAATGATTTGTCATTCCTGCGAAGGCAGGAATCTAGGATGTTTTCATTTTTAATGGATTCCTGCCTTCGCAGGAATGACAGCATTGTACATTATTTTGATTCTCAAAATCACTCGAACTGACGAATGTTGTCATTAATCAACTAACTCCAATTTAAATGCTTTTGGTTGATTATTTACAACTTCTTTTAAGCGCTTTCCAAAATCAAAAAGAGCTTTAACTTCTTTTACACTAGCCAAACGTTCTTTACCAAATATTAGTAAAGATCTACCGTTAGATTCTACATGATAATACGGATTACTCTCAAAAAAGTGAATAATGTCATCATTAAAGAATGAACAAATAGCTTTTTCGTTATCACCAAGTAAATAAAAACGTCTAGAGAAATCTGAGTGGTTTTGAATAGGAATATCTTTATAACCAGCAAAGGCATAAACACGTTCTAAAAAACCTTCTCTGTCTAAAGTAAATTCAGGAATTGATTTTTCAAGGTTTATGTGTAGCATAGTACTTCTTACTTCCTCTTTTGCAATAAATTCACCTTCAGAAAATTCAATATCAAAAATATTTATGGAGCCACTTTTATAAGATAACATGTTATAAATATGGTTGATGTGTTTTGTATTGAAGAATAAAAAATTGCTTAAAAAATCAACGTTCTTTTGTTTTTCATGAGAATAAATTAGTTCGTACTCTATAGAAAACACTTCCATTCCATTTTGTCTACCTGTAAGGTTATTTAGAATATTTGGTACAGGTAGTAAGCGTCTTAAAGCAAAAGGATGCTCAGAATCTGTTTCATGCATATCTAAGCCTATCACATCAAAATGACCACCACGCTTTTTAAACAGTTCTTGGTAGTTATGCATGTTTTCCATTACTGTGTGATCTACAAAACTACAAAGAGAAAAATCAACAATAACATCATGGTCTTCTGGAACTGCTTCTAATTTGTTTTTTAGTTTATAGTAGTTTAAAAAGCTACAAAAATGTTTCACACTAATGTAATAATTGTGATTATTTCCAGCTTCCTGATACATTAAAACATTAGGTTTTACAATATTTCTAAGAAAAAGTGCTATGCTTTTATTCAAAATAACATGAATAGCAAAAGTCATTAAAACACCAGCAATAATACCTACTATGATTCCTATTTTGAGTGTTATAAAAAGTGTTACAAAAAAGATAATTAATTGTTCTTTTCCTATGGAAAAAATCTTTCTAATTATTTTAGGAGAGGCTAATTTATAACCTGTATATACCAAAATAGCCATTAACGCTGGTAATGGAATACGCGTTAACTGAGAACTGAATAAAGAAATAAACAGAACTAAAAAAGTAGCATGCATAAAATTAGCAGACCTATTACTGGCACCGTTATTCACATTAACTGAGCTACGTGCAATTACCGTAACCACATTAAGACCACCTAAAAAACCACTGCCAATAGTTGCTAACCCTAACGCTTTTAAATCTCTATTGACGTTAGACCTACGTTTTTGAGGGTCTAATTTATCAACAGCCTTAATACTTAATAGAGATTCAATACTGGCAATTAAAGTAATGGCTAATACGCTAGACCAAAAAGAAATAGTTCCAATTTTAGAAAATAAAGGCATTTTTATATCAGCAATAATCTGCTGTACTTCTGGAATACCAGAAATCATGTATTGTTTTGAAATAGGATTTTCTTCATGCAATACCAATTCAAAATAATAACTAAAAGCAACAGACAACAGAACAATCCACATAGGAGCTGGTATAAGCTGTAAATACTTATTTCTAACCTTTGCGTAAAACATCATGATTGTTAAGCTTAAAATGCCCGCTAAAGCAGCATAAATAAGTCCTTTGTTTTCATAATGAAGCGCATCATTAATCGAGTAAGGTATTTCAATAAGATAATCTAAGGTATCTTGTCTCTTAATTTTATGAGCTAACATGATGTGAAACTGCTTGCCGAGAATGATAAGCCCTATAGCTGCTAACATACCTTGAATAGCTGAGGAAGGAAAGAAATCTGCTAGTTTTCCCAGTCTGAAAAAACCAAGCAGCATAATTACAACTCCTGAACAAACAATAGCTGCATAAGCACTTTCTAAGCCTAGAGTTGATATGGCTACTAAGAGCACACCAACTAACCCATTTCCGGGACCTGCAATAGTAACATGACTTCCTCCTAAAATTGAAACGACAATACCACCTACAATAGCCGCAATAATACCAGCAATTGGTGGCGCATCACTAGCCATTGCTAATCCTAAACCTAGTGGCAATGCAATAAGACTTACTACAAAACCAGAAAAAATATTCTTTGGTAGTGCCTTAAAAAAATTATTTATGTTGTTTTTCTTTGAACTCATTGAAGAATTAATACATCGGTTGGTAATTCGGTTAAAATATGCTCAATGTCATGTGGAAATAATCTATCCCAAAAAGTCATTTTACTTGGGGCGTTCATAACTAATAAGTCTGCTCTGGATATTTGAGCATAATGCCCAATAGAGTAACCTTGTTTCCCAAAAATAGGCTGTAATTTTACAGGAATATCTTTAGTGCAATCTTCAGGAATATGTCCTATAATCTCTTTAATTCTAGAGTTTTCTCGTAAACTGATTTTCTCTTTAATAAGGTTAGCCTTTCTTAAAGACCTATCGTCTTCTACCTTTACTGAAACTTGTTCCTGTTTTATTTCTTCAACAATGGTTATTTTTTCAGCTTTAAGTTGTTTTGCAACATAAAAAGCAGAGGTAATAGTTTGTTCTGTTTTAGGGTCTTTTAAGCCATTTACAACAATATGTTCGCAAGGTACTCTTTCAACCGAAGGTTTAATTAATAACAGTACAGAACACTGAGCTTTTCTTGTAATTTTTCTAGCAATAGAACCTACATAATAAGTTATAAAACGCTCACGTTGCATAGCGCCTAATACCAAAAGGTCTATATTTTTTTCTTTGGTGACTCCCAAAATAGCATCAACAGGGTTTCCTGGTTTAAAGACTATTTCAAAATCTATATTTTTAAAGACATTGAGAAGGTCACTAAGTGTTTTTATTTTATCTTCAGAAGATGCGCCTACATGAATTAAAATTAACTTGCAATTAAAAAAAGTCGCCAAACGAGCGGCTTCATATATATTGGCTTTTAAGTTGGGCGAAAATGCAGCACCTACACCAATGGTGTTGAAAGGTTTTAGTATCAAATAATTACCAGTTTTTTTTAAAAGGCGGAAAGATACTGTTTTTTAAAAAAATAAAATGAAAGGATTTAGTTATATTAGTCATTTGATAAAAATAAGTTTTAAATGTTAGAGCTTTCAGGAATTATTATTTTAGGAATTTTGGCACAATGGTTTGCGTGGAAATTTAAAATCCCTGCTATTTTACCTCTAATTCTAATTGGTTTATTTGTTGGGCCTATTGCAGCTGAGTTTTTAAGTGATGATGGATATAAGTGGATTGAACCTATTTGGAACGGTAAAAAAGGCTTATTTCCCGGAGACGGATTGTACTACTTTGTGTCTTTGGCCATTAGCGTAATTCTTTTTGAAGGGGGTCTAACATTAAAATTGAAAGAAATAAAAAATACTACAGGTGTTATTACTAAACTAATTTCTTTAGGGTCTTTAGTAACATTTTTTGGAGGTGCAGCAGCTGTGTATTATATCTTTAATTTAGACCTTGAGTTATCGTTTCTTTTTTCAGGGTTAATTATAGTTACTGGGCCTACTGTAATAACCCCAATTTTAAGAAATATACCGCTTAAAAAAGATGTATCAACCGTTTTAAAATGGGAAGGTATTTTAATTGACCCTATAGGGGCATTAGTAGCGGTATTAGTATTCGAATTTATTTTTGTTGGCGGCGGCGGCGGATTTACTAAAACAGCGCTTATTGAGTTTGGAAAAATTATTCTATTTGGTGTAACTTTCGGATTTACATTTGCTCACGGATTTCATTTTTTGGCAAAGAGTAATCTCATTCCACACTATTTATTGAATGTGTTTGCTTTATCTGCGGTTTTAGGTCTGTTTGTGCTTTCTGATACTTTTGCACACGAATCTGGCTTATTATCGGTAGTAGTTATGGGTATGGTACTAGGGAATAAAAACGGATCTTACTTAAAAGAAGTACTCTACTTTAAAGAATCTTTAAGTGTATTGCTAATTTCGGTTTTATTCATTCTTCTTGCTGCTAATATTGATTTTGATAACTTAATGTTGCTTGCTAATTGGAAAACGGCAGCATTATTTGCAGTAGTTGTTTTTATAATAAGACCATTGGGTGTGTTTTTAAGTTCTATAGGGAGTTCATTATCATTTAATGAAAAGTTATTTATAAGTTGGGTAGGACCTAGAGGTATTGTAGCTGCTGGTATAGCATCTCTTTTTGGAAGTAGATTAATGGCTGAAGATGTTGTGAATGCAGAGTATATAACACCTTTAGTGTTTATGATTGTACTTGGAACTGTATTATTGAACGCTACTACTGCCAGATATTTTGCGAAATTGATAGGCGTATTTTTAACTAATTCTAATGGTGTTTTAATTGTGGGAGCTTCTCATGTATCAAGATTAATAGGTAAATATTTAGTAGAAAATAATAGACATGTTGTATTAATTGATAGTAATCCAAATAATGTACAACAGGCCAAAGAAATGGGACTAGAGGCTATAAATACAGATATTTATTCTGTTACACTAGAAGACAATATTGAATTAAATGATGTTGGGTTTTTAATGGCACTTACAGGAAGTGCAGACATTAATAACTATGCCATAAATAAATTTAGCGAGCAATTTGGTGAAAATGGGTCGTTTAGATTAATCACTGCTGAAGAAATGAATGACCCAGAAATGAACCCAAAAGTAGGACTCTTTTCTAATACTGATGATTTTAATTCTTTAACTGAAGTGGCTTTAAAATATCCTTCAATTAATGAAATTGAAATTAAAGACAAAAAACATTATGGGCAATTAATAAAGGAAGCCACCACTAATGAAGATATGGTACCATTATTAGTTAAAAACAATAAAGGGATACTTGAAATTATTTCGGCATTTAGTAAAGCTATGAAAATAGAAAAAGGCTTTCGTTTGGTATACCTTGGAAAGCCTTTTGAGAGTTAAATTTTATCTTTAGTTGAAATAATAGATCAAGCCTACTAATATCTCTTGCGAGCTAATATTAAAATCAAAGTTTTCTTGTTTTGAGTCATCTACAAAATCTCTTGAATCTACATTTTTAGTACTGGAATATCCTAGAAACCCAAAATCACCAATTAATGCTAGGTTATTACTTAAACGAAATGTAAGTCCAGGGGTAACACCTATACTAAATTGATTTGCTTTAATAGTTTCGTTAGCATTATAATCTTCAATTTTCATGGATTGGTAACCAATACTTCCATTTATATTTAATAATAAAGATTTACCAATGCTAAAATATTTTTTTATGTAAGGAGAAAAACCGAAGCTAAACGTTTGTAAGTCTGGTGTCAATCGTCTTTGAGATAGCTCCCCATCTGATGTTTCTCTTATAGCAGATACATTTATTTGTGCTCCTAGTACTAGATTATTATCTATAGCATAGCCAAAAGAAGGTCTAAATACCAATGTGGTAGTATGCGGGTTAACTGTGACATCCTCAGTCTTGTTTTTTTGGTAGTTAAAATTTAGCGCTAAACCTATTTCTTTAGTGCCTTTATTAATATTAAAATTATGTTCTTCTTGACTATATATTAATGAAGTGAATAGCACAAGTAATACGTATATTTTTGTTTTCATATTTTAAATTTTCTTTGCTTTTTAATTTAACAGGCAGATAACACCAATACTCAAATTAGAAGTTTGAAGGTTAAAGTTGAATGATTCTTGCTCCTGTTTAAAGTCAAATTGAGTGCCTTCATTAGAATCAATTTTAAATTTTGAATAGCCTAGCCCACCTAAATTGAGTTTAAAGGCTAGTTTTTTGTTGATACCATAGGTTATTTCTGGAACGATCGAAAATCTAAGAAGTGTACTATCAAATTTAAAATCAGACTCTATACCTTCTGTTTTACCTATAGAATAACTTAAACCACCTTGTAAATTGAATAATAGGTTTTTAGTAATATTATAATATTTTGTAATATAAGTAGTAAACCCAATAAAGTTGCTTTCATTATTAGGTAGTATAAAATCTGGCACAAAACCGCGTTCTGTTTTTGCATAAAGGTAGTCTATACTAGCTCCAACAACCAGATTATCCCTAATGGCGTATCCTACATTAGGGGAGATGATAAAACGTTTGTTTTTAACTTCACTATTTCTAAATGGTTCATTATCTGTATTAGAATTGTAGTTAAACAGACCTCCTAAAGTCCATGTGTTTTTTGCAATTTTAAACGCATTGTCTTCTTCTTGCCCATAAGAGAGTATACTAACAAATAGCATACAGGCTATTAGTTTTATTTTCATTAATCAGTTTTAAATAAGCTAATTATTACATGTTATACATGTATTTGCTTATAAATTATAAGCGACAAATATAATTTCTTTTTGTTAAAATCTAGCTTAATCTAATAAAACAAAAGCTTTCTAAAAAATAGAAAGCTTTGTTGTTAATTAAAGTGTTTTAAAACTATTATTTTGCGTTTGCTCTTAACTGTAAATTTGTAAACTCTTTGTTAACAACTAGTGTGTTGTTTTCAAACTGAACATCTTTGAAGTCTACATATTCATTGTCTACTTTAATAGCTTTTACTTCAAAAGGCAATCCAATAATATTAATCTTATATGTGCTGTATGGTGTTGTAAATTGTCCTGTTTTATGAATTCTAACTATAAACCTATCATTCTTTTTGCCAGACACATTAAACTTTTTTAAACTGTAACGTCCTTTCGTATAATCATAACCATCATCTGCATCTTCATATAATTGTGAATCTTCTTTTCCTTCTTTGTAGTAAACATCAAGTGTAACTTGATCTATTTCAAGTTCGCCTACATATTGCTGTACAGGGTACCTTGGAATAACAGCACCAGCTTTAACAAATAAAGGCATAGAATCAAGGTCTGCATCAACCCACATTTCTTTTCCTCCTACAACCATTTCTTTAGTCCAGTAATTATACCATTCTCCTCTAGGTATATACATGCGTCTACCTTTAGAGTTAGGTTCATTTATTGGGCATACCAAGATTTTATTTCCGAAGATAAACTCATCTGTTCTATAATGCGTTTGAGTATCTTCTTGATCAAATAACACCAACGATTTTAACATTGGAATGTTATTTTTGTGGTACTGGTAAAAAACAGTATATAAATAAGGTAATAACTGATATCTAAGCTCTATAAACTTTCTAACAACATCTGTAATTTCTTCATCAAACGTCCAAGGTTCTTGGTCTCCGTGGTCTCCAGAAGAGTGTGTTCTACAAAATGCGTGGAAAACACCTAATTGAATCCAACGCGCATATAACTCACCGTTTGGTTGTTCTGCGAAACCTCCAATATCTGACCCTGCAAAAGAAAAACCAGAATGTGCTAAACGTTGTGCTTGAATGTTCGCTATTTGTAAATGTTCCCAAGTGGCTACATTATCACCCATCCATGTTGAGGTATAGCGTTGCGTACCAGAATAGGCAGAACGTGTAATTACAAACGGACGTTTAGGATAATTAAAACGTTTTAGGCCATGGTAAGTAGCTCTAGCCATTTGCATACCATAAATATTGTGCGCTTTTTGATGAGAACAAGGGTTACCATCGTAGTCATGTCTAACATCTGGCGGAAATGATTTACCTGGAACATCCATTACTGCAGGTTCATTCATATCATTCCATACACCTTTAACGCCTATTTCAGCAACAAGTTCTTTAAATAAACCTGCCCACCACTCGCGTACTTCTGGTCTGGTATAATCTGGGAAATAGCATTCCCCTGGCCATACTTTACCTTTCATGTAAGGACCATCAGCACGTTTACAGAAATAGTCTTTTTCTAGACCTTCACGGAATACATCATATTCCATGTCTATTTTAATTCCGGGATCTATAATTACCACAGTTTTAAACCCATCATCAGCTAATTCTTTAACCATACGTTTAGGGTCAGGGAAATAGTCTTTACTCCATGTAAAACAACGAAACCCTTCCATATAATCTATATCTAAATAGATGGCATCACAAGGAATTTTTAAATCTCTAAACTTTTTTGTTATTTCTTTTACATTAGACTCTGGATAATAACTCCATTTACATTGGTGATATCCTAGAGCCCATAGAGGAGGCAATTCTGGTGTACCAGTTAAGTCTGTATAGCTAACAACAACATCTTGCATTTTTGGTCCATAGAAGAAATAATAGTTCATTTCTCCACCAGATGCCCAAAAGCTTGTCACATTTCTTCTTTCTTGACAAAAATCGAAGTAGGTTCTAAAGGTATTATCAAAGAAAATACCATAAGATTTCCCATTGTGTAAACCAGTATAAAACGGAATTGCTTTATAAATAGGATCTGTATGTTTACCAAAAGCATAGGAATCTGTAGCCCAATTTTCAAAACGACGTCCTTTAAGGTTAATGTGCTCTGGTTTATCACCTAAACCATAATAGCTTTCACCATTTTGAGCCATTTTACTCATTTTAACAATGTCTCCACCCAATTCATAACTTTCTTCCCAATGGAAACCTAGCTCGTCTTGGCAGATAACTGTACCATCTTTTGCATCAAGAATTGAAGTTCTAAGATCTACTTTATAAATATGGCAAATCAATTTTGCAGTGGTAACAATATATTTCTCCTCATCATCTATAATTTCCAAATGATTATAACCTCTACTTGCATCTTCATCAATAGCATATGAGAAATCTTTATTAAACTTTCCAACAGTTGAATATCTAAACCTCAAAACACTGTCTCTCATTACAGTAAGTTGAAGTAGTACATTGTTAGAAGTTGTGAAATTTAAAACATCAACATCTTTGGTATATTCTACAACAGTTGATGGGAATAAATCGCCTTTATATTCTAATTCAGTGTTAAGTATCATAAATAAAACCAGTTAGTTAGGAACAGGCTAAAGTAAAAAAATCGCTTAATTTTGTGCGTGGTTTTTCTTTAAAAATTAGCTGCTTTTATTAAGTTAATATTAAATATTTAAGGTGTAAATTATAGATTATACAAGTGTAAAGTATTAATTAAGTTTAAAGACAATTATACCAAGTGGAGGAAGGGTTATTTCTGCTGAAAAATCTTTACCATTCCATTCTTGTTCTTTGATAGAAATAGCTCTTTTGTTACCAATGCCACTACCACCAAATTCTTTAGCGTCTGAATTAAAAATTTCTATAAGTTTGCCTTTAATGGGAACACCAATTCTGTATTTTTTTCTAACAGCTGGTGTTAAGTTGCAAACAACAATTACATTGCCAGTATCTTTATAACCTTTTCTAAGATATGATATCACCGAATTTTCCCCGTCATCATGACTAATCCATTCAAAACCTTCATGACTAAATGCCTTTTCATATAAGGCAGGTGTGTCTTTATAGAAATGGTTTAGCGCCTTAAAATAAGTTTGTGTGTCTTTATGTGGTTTAAAATCTAGTAAATTCCAATCTAAACTTTCTTGGAAATTCCATTCATCGTATTGCCCAAATTCTCCACCCATAAAAAGCAATTTAGCTCCTGGATGCGTGAACATATAACCATATAGTAAACGAAGATTTGCGAAACGTTGCCATTCATCACCAGGCATTCTTCCTAAGATAGAATTTTTACCATAAACTACTTCATCATGAGATAATGGTAACATAAAGTTTTCTGTAAAAGCATATGCCAAACTAAATGTTATTTCATTATGATGGTATTTTCTATGTATTGGGTCTTTAGCAAAGTATTCGAGTGAGTCATGCATCCAACCCATCATCCATTTCATACCAAAGCCTAAGCCTCCGGTAAAAACAGGTTTAGAAACCATTGGAAATGCTGTAGATTCTTCGGCAATGGTTTGAACATCAGGAAATGATTTATAAACTTCTAAGTTTAGTTCTTTTAAAAAGTCGATTACAGCTAAATTTTCTCTTCCACCATATATATTTGGTTCCCATTCGCCATCTTCACGAGAATAATCTAAAAATAACATAGACGCTACGGCATCTACACGTAAACCATCAGCATGGTATTGATCCAACCAGAAAATAGCGTTACTAATTAAAAAGGATCTAACTTCGTTTCTTTCATAATTGAAAATTAAACTTTTCCAATCTGGATGATAGCCTTTTCGTTTGTCTGGATGTTCATAAAGGTGAGACCCATCAAAGAAACCTAAGCCATGAGCATCTTCTGGAAAATGAGACGGTACCCAATCTAAAATAATACCTATATCGTTTTGATGCAGTTTATCTACTAAATATTTAAATTCTTCTGGATAACCAAATCTAGAGGTTGGTGCAAAGTAACCTGTTAATTGATAGCCCCAAGACGGATCATAAGGGTATTCCATAATTGGCATAAACTCTACATGTGTAAAGCCCATATCTTTTACGTAGCTTACTAATTCATCTGCTAACTCAAAATACGATAAAGAACGATTTTCTTGAGCATTTTTTCGCCATGAACCAATATGTACTTCATAAACAGAATAGGGTGCATCGAGTGCATTATGCTTCTTACGTTTTTTTATCCATTTTGCATCTTTCCATTTATAATCATCATCCCATATTACGGAGGCTGTTTTTGGAGGGTGTTCACAACGTCTTGCATAAGGATCTGCTTTTTCGGTAACTATATCACTATGGTTGCTCTGAATTTTGTATTTGTATAAATTACCTTTACCTACAAAAGGGATAAAGCCTTCCCAAATACCACTAGAATCCCATCTTACATTAAGTTGGTGTTCGCCTCCAGTCCAAAAGTTAAAATCACCTATTACAGAAACCTCTTTAGCACTAGGTGCCCAAACTGCAAAATAAGTACCTTCAATACCATCAACCGTAACGGTATGAGAGCCAAATTTCTCATAGAGTCTATAATGTTTACCAGATTTAAATAAATCAATGTCAAAATCTGTGAACAGGCTATACGCTTTTACATGTGCCATATATTAAATTGTAAACCCTTTAGGAATGGTTACACCTTTTTTAATTACTACTATACCATCTTTTACAAAATACGTGTCTGTTTCAACATCTTCTAAATGATCTCCTCCATTAATTCTTACATCATCACCAATTCTGCAGTTCTTATCTATAATAGCATTTTTTATATAACAACGTTCTCCTATTCCTAAAAGAATATCAATATTATCTTTTTCAATTTTTTCTAAGGTTTCATAATAGTCAGACCCCATCATGTAGGTATTAATAATATTTGAGTCTTTTCCTATTCTAGAGCGTATACCAATAACAGATTTTTCAATGTTAGCAGCGCTTATTATACACCCCTCAGCAATTACTGCTTTCTCTAGAGTTGTACCTGCTAATTTTGTGGTTGGAAGCATGCGGGCTCTAGTAAAAATACGTCTGCTTTTATCATACAAATCAAATTCAGGAATATCATCTGTTAAACCCAAGTTAGCTTCAAAAAACGATTCAATAGTTCCTATATCTGTCCAATACCCTTCGTATTGATAACTAACAGTTTTATGTTTTTCAATATTTTGAGGGATGATTTCTTTTCCAAAATCAATGGTGTCAGGGTTTTTCATTAATTCAACCATTAGCTCTCGGTTAAAGATATAAATACCCATGGAAGCTAAGTAGTTTCTACCCTGGCCTTTCATTTCATCACTTACATCTGAAGTCCAGTCAGATAATAAACTTGCATCTGGTTTTTCAATAAATGAAGTGACCACATTTTCATCATCTGCTTTCATGATTCCAAAACCAGGAGCATCTTTAGCACTTACAGGAATTGTTGCAATAGATATTTCAGCATTACTTTCTTTATGCGCCTTAATCATTTTATCATAATCCATTTGATATAATTGATCACCTGAAAGGATTAAGAAATAATCAAAATCGTGCCTTACAAAGTGGTGCATACTTTGGCGAACCGCATCTGCTGTACCTTGGAACCAGGTTTTGTTTTCTGGTGTTTGTTCTGCTGCTAAAACGTCAACAAAAGCACTGCTAAAAAAACTAAAGTGATAGGTGTTTTTTATATGCCTGTTTAGAGATGCAGAATTAAACTGTGTTAATACAAATATGCGTTTAATATCTGCATTAATACAGTTTGAAATAGGTATATCAACTAATCTATATTTACCAGCAATTGGTACTGCGGGTTTAGATCTATCTTTTGTTAAGGGGTATAGTCTAGAACCTTGGCCGCCACCTAAAATTATGGCTAAAACTTTGTCATTAATCATTGATTGGATGTTTAAGTGAATTATATAAGTTTATGTATGTTTGTGCAGAGTTATTCCAAGAATGGTCTAAAGCCATTATTTGTTTCTGTATGTTTTTATATTTTTTTTGATCTGTGTAGAGTTCTATAGCTCTATTTACGGCATTTACTATGCTTGGAACTGTGATTTCTTGATGGCAGATACCAAACCCGTTCTTTTCAGAAATGTCTTTTACGGTATCTTTCAACCCTCCAATACTTCTAACAATTGGAATGGTACCATATCTTAAAGCGTACATTTGGTTAAGTCCGCAAGGTTCAACTCTTGAGGGCATTAGTAAGAAGTCTGCACCTGCATAGATATTATGAGAAAGGGCTTCGTCATAGCCAATAAAAGCATTGTAAATTCCTTCGTTGTTAGCTAAAAGCTCTGTTAATGGGTTTTGTATGTCTTCGCTACCAGAACCTAATAATAAGATGGAGGCATTTTTATCCTCAATAATAGTTTTAAAAGACTCAGGGAATAAATCGGCACCTTTTTCTAAGACTAATCTGCCAATAAAAGCAAAAAGAGGTTTATTATAATCTAAATTGAATCTATCACATAAGTACTTCTTATTACCCGATTTGCCTTTTATGATGTTTTTAGAACTGTAGTTTGTTTCTATAAAAGGATCTGTTTCAGGGTTCCACACTGTTACGTCTATTCCATTTAGAACACCAATACATTTTGAAGCTTCACTACTTAGTAAACTTTCTAATCCGTTGGCTGCACTTTTTAATTCTTCCATATAACTTGGAGATACGGTTGTTACGCTCCAAGCACATTTAATGGCAGTTGCTAATGGGTTTATTTGCCCTCCCCAATCTAAAAGCCCTACATTATCAAAGTTGAATTCTGGGATTAGACCTACTTTTTCATGAGAAAACCAGCCTTGGTATTGCGCATTATGAATGGTGAAAATGTTAGGAACTTCTCTAAAAGCTTCATATTTATTACTTTCTTGAAGCATAAATGGTGTTAGCCCTGTATGATGATCATGACAATGAATGATATCTGGTAATTTCTTCCAAGTACTCATCCAATCTAAGGCAGCAATTTGAAAGGCTAAAAAGCGTTCTGTATCATCACTAGAATACACATAATCTTTAAAAATTAAAGAAGGTACATCAACAAAGAAAATATCAAAACCTAAAGTATTATTAACAAGAGTTAATATGCTAAAGTCTTCACGATCATTTCCTAATAATATTGAATCACTATAAACCTTTTCAAACTTATTAGATTGCGTAAATTTATTATCATAAAAAGGCATGATAACTTTTGAAGAAATTTTAGAGCTATTCTGGTATTTAGGAAGTGCTCCAACTACGTCTGCCAAACCACCAACTTTAGCGATTGGATAACATTCGGCACTTATATGTATTATTGTCATACTACTACACGGGTGTCTGTCATAAACTTACGAAAATATTGTTTATAAAAGCCGTGTAAGACAATTTTTAAATAAAAAATAGTATTATTGAAATTATCATTAAAAAAACATACTAAATCTACTTTTTTAATTCTAATTTTTAATAAAAAACAAAGCACCCTTCTAGTTGGTACTATTAGGGTTTTAAAGATTAAGGGCTATTGAAAACAGCAAGATTAGATTTAATCATTCAACTTTAAAACGGCCATAAACGCTTGTTGAGGTATTTCTACATTACCTACCTGACGCATGCGCTTTTTACCTTTTTTCTGCTTTTCTAAAAGTTTACGCTTACGCGAAATATCACCACCATAACATTTAGCAGTTACATCTTTACGCAAAGCTTTTATAGTTTCTCTAGATACAATCTTAGCTCCAATGGCTGCTTGAATAGGAATGTCAAATTGCTGACGTGGAATAAGCTCTCTTAATTTCTCACACATTTTTCTACCAATTGTTTGCGCATTATCTGCATGAATTAAAGCAGAAAGCGCATCAACAGATTGTGCGTTTAAAAGAATATCTAATCTAACCAATTTTGAAGGTTTCATTCCAATAGGATGATAATCAAAAGAAGCATACCCTTTAGAAACGGTTTTTAACCTATCATAAAAGTCAAAAACTATTTCAGCTAAAGGCATTTCAAACGTTAATTCAACACGTTCTGTGGTCAAATATGTTTGGTTTGTTATAATACCTCTTTTTTCTATACATAAACTCATTACGTTACCAACAAAATCGGCTTTAGTAATGATAGTAGCTTTAATATATGGTTCTTCTACTCGGTTTAATGTAGAAGGCTCTGGTAAATCTGAAGGATTATTTACAATTATTATTTCATCAGGTTCCTTGTTAGTATATGCATGGTAAGACACGTTAGGAACCGTGGTAATAACCGTCATGTCAAATTCACGTTCTAAACGTTCTTGAATAATTTCCATGTGTAGCATTCCTAAAAATCCACAACGGAAACCAAACCCTAGAGCAGCAGAACTTTCTGGTTGAAAAACCAAAGAAGCATCATTAAGCTGTAGTTTTTCCATAGAGGCTCTTAGCTCTTCATAATCTTCGGTGTCAACAGGGTAAATACCTGCAAAAACCATAGGTTTTACATCTTCAAATCCTTCAACTATATTGGTTGTTGGTTTAGCGAAATCTGTAATTGTATCTCCTACCTTAACTTCTTTAGCTGTTTTAATTCCAGTAATTAGGTAGCCAACGTCTCCCGTTTTTACACTTTGTTTTGCAACTTGATTAAGCATTAAAGTACCAACTTCGTCTGCATAATAATCTTTATCTGTAGCAACAAATTTAATATGTTGGCCTTTTTTAATTTCACCATTAAAAACTCTAAAATATGTTTCAATACCTCTAAAAGTATTATATACAGAGTCAAAAATTAAAGCTTGAAGCGGTGCATCAGGGTCTCCTTTTGGAGCTGGAATTCTATCTATAATTGCTGCTAAAATATTATCTACTCCAAAACCAGTTTTACCACTGGCGTGAATGACCTCTTCAGGATCGCAACCTAAAAGATCTACAATATCATCGGTTACTTCCTCTGGATTAGCACTTGGTAAATCTACTTTATTAAGAACAGGAATAATTTCTAAATCATTTTCTAAAGCTAAATACAGATTAGAAATAGTTTGTGCTTGTATACTTTGGGCAGCATCTACAATTAAAAGCGCACCTTCACATGCAGCAATAGAACGAGATACTTCATAACTAAAATCTACATGACCAGGAGTGTCAATTAAATTTAGTATATATTTTTCACCATTATACTCATAGTCCATTTGAATGGCGTGACTTTTTATGGTAATACCACGTTCACGCTCTAAGTCCATATTATCAAGTAATTGGTCTTGTTTTTCTCTTGCTGTTACAGAGCCTGTATAGTCTAATAAACGGTCTGCCAAGGTACTTTTACCATGATCAATATGAGCTATAATACAAAAGTTTCTAATGTTCTTCATCAATACTGTGACTCGATAATCGAGATTTAAATGCTTAGAGGCTTGCCTCAAAATTAAAATTCGTTTCCTATAAAATGCCTCATGAGCTTATACTGAGGTAGTTTACTTAACATCAATAGAGGCGCAAAGATATAAGATAAAAGGGAGTTTTTAGTATCCTTGGCACCAATTATTTCTTAGCAACAATATACAGATAATCTCCTAAGTTATTTTTATAAGATTTCATAACTTTTTCAATAGCTCCATTATTAATATCTGTTCTTAAAGAAGTTAGTCCGTTATCTATTTCTTCTTTGTTTGCCAAATCTGAAAATGAGGAAATACCATTTCGTATATTTTCATCAAAATACAACTCTGGATTGTCTTTTCCGCAGTATAAAAATTTATCTTCTAAATCGGGTTGAATGAAATAAGATTCAGTATACATAAGATTGAAGTTTGCCTTTTTCATAGCTTGCTTAACAATGTCTAAAGAAGGCATTTGAATAATGGAGGCTTGCAACATTTTTGGGAAATAATGATTTAGCCAATAGCCTTCCATTTGTTTGGGGGTAGAAGTGAAAATCACTATTTTTTCATTGGGCTTTAGAACTCTGTTAAGCTCAGAAAATGCTTTAGTTAAATTACTCCAATGATGAATGGTTAGGCTTGCTACAATTCCATCAACAGACCCTGAAGGCAAATGGGTATTTTCTGCAGTTCCTAGTTTATAATCAATATGCTGATTTTTACTTTTAGCTTCGCTCAGCATTTTTTCAGAAGGATCAATACCAATAAAGTTGTAACCTCTTTTTTGAAATTGGTTGATATAGTTTCCAGTGCCACAGCCAATATCTAAATAAATAGCATCTTTTTTTGGTTGTAAATGATACAGCATACGGTTTACCAAATAAAGGTCTGGTTTTCTGGTGTTATTGTACCCTGTTCCTATGCTATCGTATTTGGCTTTCATAACATAATGCCGCCGCAAATTCCAAGACTTACAATTGTATAAACAACAGCAAGAATAAATAAAACCTTTGCCGCTTTTTTGTTTTTTTTCTTAACCAATAACCCAATAAAAGCTAATAAAATCGCAGGACCTAGCATGATTGCTAAGATTAAATAGATTAGACCATCAAGATTAGGTTCAAATAATAATGTCATAATGTATTTATATCATTAGGCTACCACATATACCCAAGCCAATAAGCACATATACTACGGTAGCTATTAAAAATCCTTTAGATTTTTTCTTGTTTTTATTTCGCAATGCAATTCCAGTAATTAATAGAATTAATGGCACTCCAAACGCTACGAATAGCCAGACTAAAATTAACGTGCCTAAACCTTTGTATTCAAGAAATAACATGGTCAACTAGTTTAATTCGTTTCTCAATACCTCTAATCGTTGTTTTTTATCATCCCTATAAAACAAATTCATGGTTTCAAAAGGGATGATTTTATTGTCTTTGTCAACAATATGTACACACGATTTTTTTATAGCTCTAACATCAAAGTTATAGGCATCAATGAATTGCATTATAATAATACGAAATAAATTATCATAACCAAGGTTTGGAGCATCAATATTTGGAAGGCAGCACATAATAGATTTTAGGTTTTCTTCAGCTACTTCAACAGAATTACCGGTACTAAATAGCTCAATCATTTTACCATGTAATTGCTCATCCTGCTCATAGATAATGGTGTTTTTACTATTGTCTAATAAATCATTGGGATTGATATATCGGGTTAACGGAAATACTTCATTATTCAGTTTCAAGGCGTAACCCATTACCAAGGCATCAGGGTTACAAGGTACAGGTAATAAATCGTCCGGATTAAAAATAGTGGTTTGCTCCAGAATTTTTCGGCGTACCTCAGTAAGTGTCATTCTATCTGTTTCAGGATTAAAATTATCTAATCTCCCAGCTATTTGTGTTGGTTGAAACGTTACCCCTCTTATACATTTTTGTTTTAATGCATAATCTATTATTTTTCCAATTTCATGATCGTTTAGCCCTTTTTGAAGAGTAACAACTAAGGTTGTTGATAAATTCAACGCATTTAAATGATCTAATGCCTGTTTTCTAATATCATTCAAATCTGCTCCACGTAATTCTTGTAATACTGAATTTTCAAAAGAATCAAACTGTAAATAAATTTCGAAGTCTGGAGTATAGGTTTTTAAGCGTTCAGCAAAGGCAATATCTTTGGCAATTTTTATGCCGTTTGTATTCAACATTAAATGTCTAATAGGTAGTGATTTTGCATAATCTAAAATCTCCCAAAACTGTGGATGTATTGTAGGCTCTCCACCCGAAATTTGAACTACATCAGGTTCTTTTTCGTTTTTAACAATGGTATCAAGCATTGCTTTCACCTCATCTAAAGTACGGTGTCTTCCATAAGAAGGAGACGAGCCTGCATAACAAGTAGGACAAGTTAAATTACACCTATCTGTAACCTCCACCACTGTTAAACAAGAATGCTGCTCGTGGTCTGGGCATAACCCACAATCATACGGGCAACCATAATGCGTTTTGGTATTAAAGGTATAAGGTGTTTCACTTGGTTTATTATAGTTTCTTATATTTTTATAATACTCAATATCATCTGCAATTAATACCTTAGAATTACCATGCTCATTACAGCGTTTAAGCATGTAAACATTTTCGTTTTCAAATACAATTTTAGCATCTATTCTTTTTAAACATTCTGGACAAAGGCTTAAGGTAAAATCGTAATAGGTATATTTTCTAACTGGCATAAATTTTTAAATATTTTAGCGCCTGCCTGCCGGCAGGCAGGTTACCCTAGCATTTCGACTGCACTTCGACAAGCTTAGTGACCACGCTCAATGTGACAGGTCGGGCTTTCACTACTCAATCCCTCCTGCCTCGGGGCTTTCAAACATGCCGTTCTATCCCTAACGCGAGTGTATTTGTTGGGGTTAGTTTACATGGTGGTTTCTATCGTTTTTATCATTTTTTTGTTCTAGTCAATTTATAAAGTCCGAAATCATAACACACCCCTTACTCCCCTCTTTTTAGAGGGGAAACTCATACTTTAAAAGTTTCACTCCGTTTCATGTTCCTCCCTTTTGGGGAGGTTAGGAGGGGCTTTTACATAATACAGCAAACAAATTATACATAATATTTGAATTGAACTAACCCCAAAGAGGTAAAATACATTAGGTTTTATGAATTCTATAAAAAAGCGAAATGAAAAATATAGTATCATAAACCATTTAAAGAGATCTCCATTTTGTAGAGTTGTTGTTTTTTGAAGCCGTTTCAATCCGAAAAACAAAAAGATTAAAAAGAAGAGTTCGTATAATGATGTTGGGTGTCGTAGAATACCATCGCCTAAATCCATTCCTAAAAAAGAAGACGTTTCTTTACCATAGGTAAATTCATTAACACCAGATAAAAAACACCCAATACGCCCAATAAATATTCCAAAAATAATAGGAAACGTAAACAAATCTCCAGAAGAGTTGGTTTCACCAATATATTTTTTAGCAAGTTCTACGCCCAATAGCCCACCAAATAACCCACCCATTATGGTTTTAGTGTTTAAAAGTTGAATGATATTTTGTTGTGAAAATTCAATTAACGGATTTTCTAAAAACCCCATCAGCCTAGAACCAATTAATGCGCCTAAAGCTGCGCCTAAGATTATCGATAATCTGTTATTTGAAGAAATACTATCGCTTTGTGTTCTTCTTAAATACACATAATATCTATATGCCAAAAAGAATGCTAAATATTCTAATACTAAATGTATGTTTATTTGGTAACCAAATAATTGTGGCTCAAAAGGTATTTGCAAAGGCTGATTTTTTTATAAATATAGCTCTTTCAACAAAAAACAGTAATTTTGCAAACCAAAATAACACTGTGGTAAAAATAGACAACATAGAACTTCCGGATTTCCCATTGCTTTTAGCACCAATGGAAGATGTAAGCGATCCGCCTTTTCGTGCCTTATGTAAAGAGCAAGGTGCAGATGTTGTGTATACAGAATTTGTATCTAGTGAAGGTTTAATACGTAACGCTGCTAAAAGTGTTATGAAACTAGATATTTACGAAAAAGAACGACCTGTAGGAATTCAAATTTTTGGAGCAAATTTAGATAGCATGCTTCAAACTATTGATATTGTTGAGAAGTCTAAGCCAGATATCATAGATATTAATTTTGGATGCCCAGTAAAGAAAGTGGTAAGTAAGGGAGCTGGAGCAGGTATCTTAAAGGATATAGATTTAATGGTGAAATTGACTGAAGAAATGGTGAAACGTTCTAGTTTACCTATTACAGTAAAAACCCGTTTAGGTTGGGATCATGAGTCTATTAAAATTGTTGAGGTTGCAGAAAGATTACAAGATGTAGGTTGTAAAGCCATTTCAATTCATGGACGTACACGTGCGCAGATGTATAAAGGAAATGCCGATTGGAAACCTATTGCAGCTGTAAAAAACAACGCAAGAATGCACATTCCTGTATTTGGTAATGGTGATGTAGATTCTCCTGAAAAAGCTGCAGAAATGCGTGATAGCTATGGATTAGATGGCGCTATGATAGGGCGTGCAAGTATTGGAAACCCTTGGTTTTTTAAACAAGTAAAACATTTTTTTGAAACAGGAGAGCATTTACCGCCTATTTCTATGGTAGAACGTGTTGAGGCTGCTCGTCGTCATTTACAAATGTCTATAGATTGGAAAGGACCCGTTTTAGGTGTTTTTGAAACCCGTCGTCATTATACCAATTACTTTAAAGGGATACCGCACTTTAAAGATTACAGAACCAAAATGGTTACTAGTGATAAACCTGAGGATGTATTTGCTGCGTTTGATGAGGTGCTAGAGAAGTTTGGAGATTTTCAGTTTACACATTAATTTTTATGGCAAATGGCAAGCCACCGCGCTATCCGTTTTAGTTTTGTAAAATCATAGATTGAAATTTTACAAAAGCTGTCACTGCTATCGCTTTTGCAAGAAGGATTGAGGTTTTGTTGGAGCTCTTCCGATATTTTTCGGGAAGCGACTACCGAAAGCCTGTTTGCCATCTATATGGCAACTTGCCCAAATTAAATATTTTGAACTAGCTTTTTCGTAATTCTTACCGAAGCTATTTTTGAAGCAAGAATGCCTAGAGAAGATATGGTTACAAAAATAATTATCAGGTTTATAATCTTAATTTTTACTGGGTATGCTAAAGACGCTGTTATGTAAACTTTTAAAAAGTCTGGTCCGTAAAGCTGATTTAGTATGAGCATCAAGCCAATAAGTACACCAATAAAACCACCTACTATACTCATTAAACTTCCTTGAAGGAAAAATATTTTTCTAATATCTGTTATATTAACACCTAAGTTAAATAAGGTGTTAAGGCTTTGCTTTTTATCTAGCATCATCATAATAAGCGAACCTACTACGTTAAAAAAAGCAATGATTAAAACGAGCGTAAAAATAAGATATACAATTAGGTATTCGCTGTTTAGCATTTTGTAGAGACCATCATTTATTTGTACTCTATTTTTTATAACTACGTTGCTACTAAGTACAGACTGTATTTTTTCTTTTGCAATTTCTTGATCTACACCATTTTTTAGTTTGAATTCTACTGCAGTAACCTGATTAGGTTCGTAGTGTAAAAGGTCTTGGGTAAGACTAATAGGCGCATAAATATAAGAATCACTTAAGTTTTCGTTTATAAAGAATATACCAACATTTGTGGCTTTAACAGTATTAAATGCACTTTTTATTGAGCTTATTTGTTTTTTATTAGGCTTGGGCACATAAATATTAATGGCTCTAGTAAAGTCTAAAACACCAATAGATAAATTATTTGCTATGCCCCAACCAGTGACTAATTGATTAGATTTTTGCTCTAACCAACGACCATTATCAATTTGTGATTGAATGTTAACTACATCATGAAAGTTTCCGTCAACTCCTTTTATAGTTACTAACCCTTTTTTTTCTTGTGAGGTTATGATAGCGCGTTCTTCAATAATTTTAGAAAAAACAGCAACTTCATCTAGTTCTGTAAGTCTTTCAATGTCATGATCGCTTAAAATAAAAGATTTTCCAGAGGCGGGTAGTGCTTTTAAATCTGGGTCTACTACATTGGTAAATTGTAGTGTAAAGTCTTTTAAACCAGCAAAACCAGAAAGTACTACAAACAACGAAGCAGATGCAAGAATAACACCTATAAGTGCTATGTATGTAATAAAATTAATAGCATTGTTAGAGCTCTTAGAGCGTAAGTAACGTTGCGCTATATGTAAAGGGACATTCAATTAAGATTTTTTTCTTTTATCTAGTAAATCTGGGTCTTCAATAGGGTTGTCTAACCCTTTTAATGAACGCTCAATACCATCAATATATTCTAAAGAATCGTCTATTAAAAATGCTAATTCAGGCATTCTTCGTAATTGATTTTTTGTGCGTTGTGCTAATTCATGTCTTATAAAAGGGGTGTTTGTTTTAATTCCTTCAACAAGTTCTTTAGCTTTTTCATTTGGAAAGATACTTAAATATACTTTAGCAATCGATAAATCTACAGTAACAGAAACTTTAGTTACAGATATGAGTACACCCTTAAGCCCACCTTCTGTAGCAGCTCTTTGTAATACATCCACCAAATCTTTTTGTAAAACCGATGCTATTTTTCTCTGTCTTTGACTTTCCTCCACGTTTATCTTTGTTTTAATATGCCATTGTAAATTAGCACTATGCAAAAATACAGGTTATTTAAAGATAATAATATTTTAAATTACAAATTTTGTACCTTCCTCGCAAACTGAAAATGTAATGAATAAAATTGAGCATATTGGAATTGCGGTAAAGAATTTAGAAGAGTCCAATGATCTATTTTCTAAATTATTTGGTCAGCCTCATTATAAAATTGAGGAGGTTGAGAGTGAAGGAGTAAAAACATCGTTTTTTAATGTAGGTACCAACAAAATAGAATTGTTAGAAGCTACAAAAGAAGATAGCCCTATTGCAAAATTTATTGAGAAAAAAGGGGAAGGAATTCATCATATAGCTTTTGATGTTGATGATATTGAAGCTGAAATAAAACGTTTAAAAAATGAAGGCTTTATTGTATTAAACGAAATACCTAAAAAGGGAGCAGACAATAAGTTAGTAGCTTTTTTGCACCCTAAGAGTACTAATGGTGTGCTTATAGAGTTGTGCCAAGAAATGTAGATTCCCGCTTAGGCGAGAATGACAGTTTTATTAGAAATCTAGACACAAAGTGTCTAGAAGACTATTTTTAACTAAAAAAAGGTTTGCAGTATAATAAAAATAATAGTAATATTGCACTCCAATTTCAGGTCCTATAACTCAGTTGGTTAGAGTATCTGACTCATAATCAGAAAGTCCCTGGTTCGAGCCCAGGTGGGACCACCTTAAAGCCTAAACTATTTTTTAGTTTGGGCTTTTTTTGTTTAGTTGAGTAAGTATACTTAAAAACAATTGTTTAATTCAATTTTGATTGTTCAATGTATAAATATATAGACATCAAAATATATGTTTAAACTTTCAAGAATAATTACCCATAACTTTTCAGCAAAACGCTAGCTTGTAGATACGTTCTGTTTTTCCTAAAATCTATTTTTTTTTCAAAATGAAGGTTAATGATTTCACCAAATTTGGTCTTCTGTTCAAGACGATAAATCAATTTTAAGATACTATTATAATTGCCTTCAAGTATGAATCGATATGTGTTTATAGATAACGCTTCCTTTAATTCTGTATGAGGTTCTGCAAAATGGATTAGTTTTAAATTAGTCTCTTCAGAAAAAGAGGTTAATACATTCAAGAGGTTATTTTGAATAGAGCCTTTGCTAATTTGATATTTACCCAAGATAGAGTCGTAGTATTTCTCTTTTTGTTTTAAAAGAGAAAGTTGTCTGGGGGTATTTTTATAATGAGATTCTTCTCTCTTTAAAACATGGTATTTTTTTCTAATGTCTATAGTTTTGGAAATTGCAAACTTGTAACAAAGAAACACCAACAAGGCAAAAGCTATTATTAATACTATGTTTTTAGACTTACTATTCATCTTTTAGGTAGACTTTTAAGGTAAAGTTTGATTTCGTTTTACTTATGTGACTGTAATTTGCAACCTCAATTTTTTGAATCCAGGAACTTTGTTCAAGGTCTTTAATCCATAAAGAATACATGGAGCTGTTGTTTGAAGTTCCAGAAATATTTATCATGTTTTTCTCTATTTGAATAGGGTTGTCTTTTTTAATACGAATTTGAAGGGGTTGAAAATTGAGTTCAGACAATAATATTGATTTTGGTAATCTGTTTATTAAGTCATTTACATAGTAAGAGCTTTTAGAAGTTTTATTTTTAAGTATCTCATTGACAATTTTTTGTGATTTATCAACGTCATTCATAAGACGCTGTACATCGTTTTTAACTATATGATTTACTTGCGAACTCTCTTCTAGTTTTTTGACTTTTTCAAAATAAAAATTGAATAATGAAAAGTTAATAAGTAGTATTGTTAGTATAAATACAAGACCAGTCTTTAGTAGTAAATTAAAAATACGTGTATTTTTAAAAGTTGCTATAAGTTCTTCTTTCTTCTTTTTAAAATTTGTTGGGTTTAATTGGCCAAAAATTATAGCTCCTAAAGCTCCGGTAAATGATAGTATATTCTTATTTGATATTTCTAAACCATTAACGTAATAAATGATTTTTTCTTTGTTTTGTGTCTGTTCAATTGAATGGATGTTATTATCTAAGAAGTTTATTTTTGAATTAGACGTGTATATGTGGCTGGTTTCTAAATAATTAACAATGGATGATATACAAGAATTACCTATAGAGAAATCTATAATATTGAGTTTTTTAGAAGTATATTTTTGTATGATGTTGTCAATTAAAGCCTTTCTGCAAATACTAACAATATGAGTTTTTTCTGTTTCTATAATTTCAAAATAAAAATTTGAAATATCAACATTTGGAAAGGCAGAACTAATGATTCCTAAATTATCTTTCTGGTGATTTAAATTTAATAGGTTCTTAGTTAATGTTTTGCTGTTGTTAATAATTAAAACTATAGGCCAATTCGTTTTTATTTTGTTAGTGATAGCATTTAGGGAATCACTTTCAAATATATTATGTATTATTATTTCTTTTTTTTTCTTCTTAAGAACAGTACAATAAAAGTAATCCTTATCATCTTTTGAGGTGTGTTCAACAGCGCAAAAGTAATTGCCGTAGAAAAGGTATGATTTTAAATATTGAACCATTAATAGATGATTGTAGGTTTAATAAATACAGTAAGTTTGGCTTTAGAAGCCTCTCTTTTTCTGGAGCTAAAAAGCCATTTAATTATAGGTACTCTGGCTAAAAATGGAACTCCTGTACCAGTGTTACTGCGTTTTTGTTCTTCAAGTCCACCTAAAACAACAATATCTTGATCTTGTACTCGTATTATAGAACTGAATTCTCGAGAGCTTATATCTGGCGGAGCATTTTCATCTATTCGCTCACCAAAACTAGATTGTATTACAAAAATATCTAAAGTAACCTGACCATCTCCTGATACTAAAGGTTTAATAGTTAAACCTAATTCTGCATCTATTGGTTCATAATTGGTTATCTCTGAAGTTTGTGGGTTATCAGTTCCGTAAATATTACGTTGGGTAACCGTATAGTATGAAGTTTCTCCATTAGAGAAAGTAGCTCTATGCCCGTTAAGCGTAGATAGTTTTGGAGTAGATTTTACTTTAAGAGACCCATTACTTTCCATAGCCTTTACGGTAGCAAAAAAATTGGGAACTACTTTACCGAGATTTACCTGATCAAAACCACTAAAGCCATTAATTACTTTATTTATGGTGTTTGCTCCCAGAGTTAAATCTGTTGTTGGGAAAATACGACCACTTGTTGTTACAGGAGCATCTCCAATGCCCCAACTTATACCAGATTCTATGGTATTATTTCTACTAACCTCTACAAACATCACTTCAATTAAAACAACAGGAATGGTCTTGTCTATGTATGTTATAAAGTCTTTTAGTCGTTCAATTTTTGTGCTGGAACCTGTAACATATAAGCTGTTCAATTCTTTGTCAACACGTATATCTAAACCCTCAGATATTTCAGGGGGAATAATTTTATCTATTGTTTGAGAATCTTGATTTGAGGTGTTATTAGTGTTTCTAAACCTGTTTGTATTTTGTGGTCTATTAATATTTGATCTGTTAACAGAACTATTGGAAAAATTGTTCTGGCTAAGCCCCGAATTGAAATTTTGGTTATAATCTCTATAACTGTTCCCAAGATTTCTACCTACAGTTCTACTTCTAGAGTTTCCTCCCTCAGGATCAGAAAGCAATTCAACAGAACGGTGCATTAAATGAATGGTTTCAATTTTGCGAACACTTAATTGATTTTCAGTTCCAAAGTAGTAAGTGTTACCTTCTTTTTTAAAGGTGAAGGCTTGTGAAGAATTAGATGTTGTATTTGTTTGATTTCTATTTAGTCTAGTGCGATTATCAGATTCTGTAGATTTATCAGAATTTGTGTTTACTTGATAATCTGCCTGAGGCTCAAACATTTTTATCAATAGCTCATCAAAGGATATAGATTTGCTTTTAAAGGTCACAAAGCCTGCTTTTTCCAGTGATGTTGCGGTAAAAATATTAAGATCAAGATCAATACTCAGATTGTTAATTATTGAAGCGATAGAAGTATTGTTAAAGTCAACTTCCAGTATGTTATTCTGAATGTTTAATATGGTATAATTCAGGTTTTGTTCGTTTCTTAAACGTAATGTGTTGTTAGCCTTATTATTTTTAGTAACGTCTTCAAATAGAAAAAAACCATCCATAGATTTTTCTACATAAAGATTATTAGATAATGCTATAGTTTGCATGGCATTATCAAAAGGCATATCTTTTATATATGTAGTCAACACCTTATCTTCAATACCAGGTGTGAATACTAAATTATTAGAACTTTTATCCATGATAACCTTAAAAACGTCATAAAGTTTGTTACTTTTTGCGTCAATAGAAACAGTAGTAGTACTCGGATTAAATTCAACACTTATGGGGTATTCTTCTGGAACTATATCGGGTTTTTTATAAGGTTTAATAGATAGAATATTTCCAGTAAACCGAATAGTTAACTGATATTCTTTACAGAGAAAAATTAAAAGGTCTGATACTTTTACATTAGAAAAGTTATTGTTTATAATAACCACTTGCTCTAATTCCTTAGAAATATTAATATTTAGCTCATGTGCATTAGAGATGCCTAAAATAAAGTTTGCCAAAGAGATATTACCCACATTAATGTCTGTTGCAGATTGATCATTTAACCCCGGAATATCAACAGCTAATGCATCTAATTGATGTTTTATAGATAATAAGTGGTCATTATCTATGGGTCCATTAGAAGATTGTGAAAAAGCAATAGCACTTAAAAGCAAAAATATATATAGAATTTTTTTCATTTAAATAGTTTAATCAATCAGTAGTGCATATACTTCGTCTATTGAGGTTACCCCTTGTTTTACTAATTCAATAGCATTATGTTTTAGGGTTGAAATTTGTTTTTCCTCTAAATAGGTGTCAATTTCCAGATCATTATTCTTAATATGGGGTGTTAAGTCTTTTAGAATTGGGATAATTTCATAGATGGCTTTCCTTCCTTGATAGCCAGTGTGGTAACAGTTAGGGCAACCAGTAGGCTTATAATGACATAATAAATCTTTAGGAACTACAAAGGTCTCGGGAAATAGGGATTGGTTTACAGGTGCTTTCTTTTTGCAGTTACTACAAAGTTTTCTAACCAATCGTTGCGCAATACTAACATTTAAAGTGTTGGCAATTAAGAAAGCAGGTATTCCCATATCAATTAAACGAGACACAGTAGCCCATGCAGAATTAGTGTGTATGGTTGATAAAACAAGATGCCCGGTTAGAGCAGCGCGAATAGCTACATTTGCCGTTTTTACATCTCTAATTTCTCCCACCATTATAATATCTGGATCTTGTCTTAAAAATGTTTTTAGAGCACTGGAAAAATCTAAACCTATATTTTCCCTAAGCTGAACCTGATTGATACCTTCTAAGGTATATTCAATGGGGTCCTCTATAGTTAATATGTTTGTTAGATCATTATTTAGCTGCTTTAAAGTAGCATAAAGAGTGGTTGTTTTTCCAGACCCTGTGGGGCCAGAAATTAAAATAATACCATTTGGTTTCTTAATGGCTTCTTTATAGGCCTTTAATTCTTTTTTAGTAAACCCTAAATGAGACAATTCTATATGATTTGCATCTTTGCTCAATAATCTTAAAACAATTTTTTCGCCATGAAGTGTTGGTAAACTAGAAACACGAATGTCAAATTCACCAGAGGTTGTTTTAAGGGCGATACGCCCATCTTGTGGTAACCGCTTTTCTGAAATATCAAGACTTGCTTTAATTTTAAGTTTATTAACGATAACAGGATATTCCGACAGGCTTATTATGAAGTACTCTTTAAGTTTCCCATCAATACGGAAACGTACCCTACATTTGTTTTCGTAAGGCTCAAAATGAATATCACTACTGCCAATATCTTTGGCAGATACTAGAATCTTCTCTAAAAAATCATTAGAGTATTGTAAATTTTTTGTTTTTAAAGAAGCATGCTTCCTAAAATTATTAGTGAGGTATAAATCTATATTTTCAGAAGAATCTTCAATGAGCTGAATGTCTTTCCCAAAGATAATACTTAGTTCTGTTTTTAAACTTTTAGTAGAGGTATTAGACTTAAATGTAATGGTATTATTTTCTAATAGAACAGGTACAATTTTATAATGGTAAGCTTGTTCACTACTAATGAGTTGTAATAAAGAGGTTGGTATTTTATATGCTGTATTCATTGCGTTTAAAATGCATAAAGATTAACTGAGATACCAGACCAATGTATAAGGAAGGCTCCTAAAAAAAATAAACTCATGTACCCAGCTAAAGGTACGGTTGGGTGTTGGTTAGAAAGATGTTTAAATGATACATGAATAGTAAGCGAAAAAATAAGGCTTCCTAGAAATATGACTATAAACGAAATAGCTGAAAATGAAAAGGCTAATGCAACAAATAGTAAAACATCACCAATTCCTATTACATTAATTATGTTTGTTTTAAGTTTTAATCTTGCATAAATAAAGATGGTTAGAATCAATATTAAAACGAAGCAAAGGTTAAGAATTGAGGCACTAATAAATAGTTCTGGAAGTGTACCATTGTAGAACAGCATTCCTGATGTTATAGCAATTAACGGCATCCAAAACCAATAGATTTTTCGTTCATTCAAATCTTGAATAAAAATCAAAACAAATGATATGATGAGTACTATTTTAAAAATAACCATCAATCTTTTATAATTTGTTTTGGTACACCATTTTCATCAATCTCCCAGACGTTATAAACGCCATCACCATCAAAATCAGTGATGGCAGTGGCTCTTGCCTTAAAGCTGTTATTATCTGCGTTTAATAATTCATAAGCATAGTTACTTGTACCATTATTGTTTACAGTACGTGGCGCCTCAAAATCTATCTCATTTAAATCTAATGCGTATTTAGAATACATATATCTATGAGTAGTTTGCGAATTATAGATGAATTTTAATTGTGTTTGGGCTTCAACACTTTTAGTTTTAGTAATTAAAGGCATTAAGTTTGGCAAGGCTAATAATAGAAGAATACCTATAATTACCAGAACAATTAGTACTTCTTGCAGGTTGTAAGCCTCTAGCTTTATCTTAATATTTCTAGATGTATGATGTGTATTCATGACTTTATTTAGGTAATTAGATAAATCCTTTGTCTTTGGCCAATTTCAGTAAATCTTTATCAGATTTTTTTTCATTGTTAAAAATTTGGTTGAGTCTACGTTTCCGTCGTTCAACACCAGCTAAAGACAGGTTTATAATATCTGGCAAATCTTTAGTCTTAGCTCCTAAAGAAAGATGATATAGCATTTTTCTATCTATTTGGTCTAAATCATAATCATTAGAAATTAACTGTCTTACAAGTTTTAAAATGGAATGACTGTAATAAGGAATTTCATAAATAACGTTTTCAATGCTTTCGGTTAGCTTTTTAAAATTCAGTTCATTTTTTAGAAGCAGGCTATTGGGGCTTAAAGATTCTAAAATATTAATGAGCCTAAAGTTGTCTGTTAAATGGGTAGAAACAATAATTTTAGTATTTGGAAAATGATGTCTTATCTTAATTCCTATATCATCTCCAGCAATTATTTTTCCATCTATAGAGGGCGCAAGACTTATATCTAAAAGTACTAAATCTAAGCGTCCAAAAGCTATAGCGTGTTCCACTTCAATATTGGCCTCGTCACAATTTTTTGCAACAATGATATCAAAGGTTATCTCAGGTATTTTTTTTGAAACCTCTTCTAAGGCCTTAATATAGGAATCGATAATTAACTGGTGGTTTTCAACAATGAGTGTTTTTAGTTTGGTCATAAATTAAATCTTATAAGTGCTCTAATAAGAAGGTTTATTATTTTGTAGTATTCTTAAAGTGCTCTTAATGAGAATTATAGATTCAAATCTATAGATTTATTGACAATGAAAAGTAAGGCTTTGCATTAGTTTTAGTAAGGTTTTATTCTAAGACTTAAAAAACCTCTTGTTGTAGAAAAGACAACCTGAAGATAGGTAAACTTATCATTTTTTACAGCCTTGGTATTAATAAGGTAAAGCCTTACAATTCTTTTTGTGTTTGATTATAAGTTTACCCTAGTAAAACATAAAACCTTAATGCTAAATGGAATACTTAAATATCATTTTCCGAAATTTTAAATACAATGCCTTGGGCAAAGTATCTATCATACCACATTTCCATTACATAGAATACAGGCGCTTAGCAAATGTAAATTTGCGCTTCGTTTTTTCAATTCTAGTTGGATTATGTTGTTTGTTCAAAGCATTTGCCCAACAAACCCAACTTCCAGATTTAATGCCTAATTCACCTAATACAGAGGCTATGCAACAATATGGTACATACCCTGTTGGTAATTATACGGGAGTTCCAAGCATATCAATACCCTTATATATGATTAAATCTGGAGATATTGAAGTACCTATTTCTCTCAATTATCATGCTTCAGGAATTAAAGTAGCCCAAGAAGCTTCATGGGTAGGTCTGGGATGGTCACTTAATGCTGGTGGTAGTTTAAGTAAGCAAAAGCGGAGTTTTGATGATTTTGGTTATTCAGAAAATTCTTCTTTGAATAACTATCATTTTAGAGATCCAATAATTGAGTTAACGGAAGATAACAAAAATGGCATAAATTTAACAGATGCACAATATTTACAATATTTTGAGAGTAACAGAAGAGATCTTTTTCCAGATCTATACTTCTATAATTTCCTGAGTTATTCTGGGCAATTCATCTTTGATAATTTCCCACAAGGGGTTTCATTAAAACGAGGAGACGGCTTAAAATTTGACATGATTAACCCTACATCTGGGTATCCTGGGAACTATGATTATCGTGTAAAAGATTTAAAAGGCAATATTTATACTTTTGATGAACTTGTTACTAAATCAATTCATTCTTTAGTCAATTCTTCCAATGTTCCAGTTGAAAAGACTATAAGTTCTTGGATGCTCAAAAAAATAAAATCTAATACTAATAAGGAAGTAAATTTTAGTTATTTGAATAATGGCCGAATTCAAACACCATCATTTAAATCCTACAACTCCACATTAAATATTAATAGTATTTTCTTTACGTCAGAAGATCCAAATGTTATATTGATAGATCATCACCTTCCAATAAAAGGAGGCGTTGGCAATGAAATAAGTACTACAGAATATATAGATGATATTTACTTAACCCGTATAGATTTTGATGAGGGGTATGTAAAATTCATAACTACCGATAGATTTGATCTGCAACCTGCTGGAGGAATTCCACAGGTGCTATCCAAAATAGAGATATATGATAAAAACAATAAGTTTATAAAAGGATTTGAGTTTGAGTATACATATGTGAATACAACAAACCAAAATTCAATATCTACAAATACTAGTAAATTATCATTAGAAAAGCTTACAGAATACACCGAAGTAAATGGGATTAAAACCTATAAAAACCCTCATGTTTTTGAGTATGTAGAAAGACCTTCAACGATATTTCCAATAGCTAAAAACTCTAATAATACTGACCATTGGGGGTATTGGGGCAAACAAGAAAATAAATTTGAAATATTACAATCTACTCCATTAGATATAGATATTGAAAGTAATACACCCTATTTTGAAATAACAAACCAAAGGCATGAATACGGTACTGAATTCCTTAATGGTAATGTTAATACACCTATCATAGATCCCATAGTTACTGATTTTAGTACTTATGAACGTGTACCACCTAGCCCTGGTCATAATCACTTTAACTATGAATATTTGCATCATGCGGTTGATACAACTTTAAATAAAATATATTCCTTAAAGAGTATTATCTATCCTACCAAAGGAAAGACCGAATTTATCTTGGAAACCAATAGATATGGGAATTTTTATAAAAAATATACAGCGGCTAAATTTGCTGCGTGGCAAACAACTGATAATGCAAGTATAGCAGTCACAAGTTTACCCGAAGGTCCTGAGACCCCCGTATATGAATTCACAGAAAAAGAAATTTACATACAAGCGTATGGTCAACAATCAAACACAGGGCTTTCAAAATCGTTTACACTAGCTCATGGTGCAAGAGTGCGTTTAGAATTTAAAGTCGATATTTGGACTGCTGGCGCTAAAGGTATTCTAAAACGACAAGATGGCACTCAAGTATTAGCTTTTGTACCAGACTCACAATTTAGTTCCAGTTTTAAATCCGTTCAAGGCGTAAAACTTCCAGCTGGTGACTATATTTTAGAAATACAAAATACAAGTTCTTCATCTTTCACCGAATTCACTGCAAATTATGTGGACTTAAGACAAAAAGAGCTAACAGAGTTTGATTATCAATTGGGAGGAGGCTTACGGGTCAAAGAGATAAAAAATTACGATTCAGACGGCACGTTAACAGAAACAACACATTACGATTATACCCGCGAAGGTTTTAAATATGAAAACGACCCCGACCTTTTGCCTTATGACCAAACCTTGGTGACAAAATCATCAGGAAAGCTGTTATCCCCTATTCAATATGGAAAGGCTAAAATTCATGATTATGAAGCATATCAGGAATTACATAATCCTATTGGAGGGCAAACAGCTAATAAAATAAGAGTTATTTCAGTGGGTAAATCTTATTCAAGTTCACCAATTATACCTGTGGCAAGTTCTGCCAATGGAAAATCAATAGGTTATGATCAGGTAACGGTGTCTAAAATAGATAGTCAGGGTATTACCTTAGGTAAAACGGTATATAATTACCAAAACCAATTAGAGACTGTGGCCGATTACGGTACCACCATACCCAATGAAGTACATTTAGACAATGGCCAACTGTTGCAACAAGAGGTGTACAATAGCTCAGGAACACTACTCTCTAAATTGGTAAATAATTATTCTGTGGATAGTTATCAACCATACATGTACGGGTTAAGCAGAAGTCATGGTAATAGTGAAGATAAACTTTATAGTGCTTCTCCATGTACAACAGGCATTGGATGTAGATCCACATGGGAAGACATTGTGAAGTACAGTGATTACAAAATAAAAAGCCAATGGTGGCATTTAGATCAAACCATAGATACTACATACAATAGTTATGGAACAGATCCTATTGCAAAAACCATCAATTATAGTTATAATACCAACAGTAAAAATTACCAGCCTTCTAAGGTAGTTGTAACGACTAGCGATTCTAAATCAATAATCACTAAAACGCTCTATCCAGATGATATAAAAACAGCTACCACCTTACAGGACGATAGTGTTATTACAGGAGGTACTGTAAACAATCTTACAGCCATTCATAGATTAAAGGATGATGACCTGCACCAAATGGCAACTCCAATACAAACCGAGGTCTATAAAGATGAAAATGAAGATGGTATAGCAAACACCGATGAGCTGATAAGCCTGCAACGTACCAACTTTAAGGAATGGGGTACTAATAATTTAGTGGTACCTAACGATGTTCAAAGCCTAAAAGGGGTATACCATGCTACCTCTAACACCTTAAAAGACCAACTGGAATATCACAGGTATAATGATTTTGGCAACCCAGTAGAAGTAAGCCAAAAGGATGGTGCACATATATATTATATCTGGGGCTATAATAATCAATACCCTATAGCCAAGATAGAAAACTTTACTCATGATGATGCTTTAACAGTAATGAGTTTAATTAATGCAGCCGAAAATGCTTCAGATACAGATGACGATAGAACTATAGATATCATCAATTCTAACGGCAGTATGAATTATCAAGGAGACGAAGGCACCTTACGCCAAAAACTGGCAGACATAAGAGCGCATACAGCATTAAACAATGCACAAATTACTACCTATACCTACGATCCACTAATAGGCGTCACCAGTGTCACAGACCCAAGAGGTTATACCATGTACTATGAGTATGACGCATTCAACAGGCTTAAGCAAATCATGGATGCCAATGGGCATGTATTGAGTGAGAACGAATACCATTACCGTAATAGTGGTGGGTCACCACAATAAATCAGCAATAACAATATAAAGTCAAAACAATGAAAATATATAAATTCATAGTATTAATATGCCTTTTTGTGGGCATACAGACCTTTGCCCAATCCACACAGATTGAGGGCTTATGGAAGTTTAATTACCAATGTTCCTATAACATATTACCCCAAGCAAAAAAAGTGATCACAGACAATCTGGGAGAGGAGGTTATAAATGCCCTTAAAGAGCGGTATAAGGACTGCCAGATCTCCTTAAATGGAGATGGCTCCTATACACAAATTCTGGAGTTTGGAAAGACCGGTTCGGGTAATTGGAGTCACACCTCAGGTGATGGCATATTAGTGTTAATCAACAGTTCAGGGAGCAGACAAGAATACCAAATTCATCAGCTCACTGCCAACCAGCTACACATTTCTGTACTACTTAGAGATTCAGAAGACCATATCATACCCACAGAAGTTTGGTGCTACACCAGGTAGACTATCAGCTAGTATTTAATCATAGATAAACAGCACACAAAAATATTTACATAACATGAAAAAAGCTATTTTATTCATATCTACTGTGTTTTTCACACTGTTACTTTCAGGTCAGAGCAATGAAAACTATATAAAGACTACCGTTTACAAGGTAGAGACCACTAATGGTACTACCAAAGTAGATGGCACTGGGAATTTAGCAAACAATGATAAAGAAGAAAGTATTACCTATTTTGATGGTTTGGGGCGCCAAAAACAACATATTGGTATAAGAGCTGGGGGTAACAATCAGGATATAGTCTCACATACAGCGTATGATGCCTATGGCAGGCAGGATAAAGAGTACCTGCCCTATGCCATGACCAGTACCGGTGGTACTTACCAAACAGGTGCCCTCAATGCCGCACTTAATTTTTACAATGCCCCAAAGTATGAGAACACACTAAACCCCTACTCAGAAAAGAATTTAGAACATTCTCCCCTTAGTAGGGTGTTAGAACAAGGCGCCCCGGGAGCAGATTGGATACTCGATAAAACCTTAGATACAGACCACACCATAAAGTTTGAGTACAGTGCCAATACCACCAATGAGGTGAGGCTATTTACAGTTAACCTATCCTATTTTAATTTTACCTATACCCCAAGCCTTACAGGTAATGGTACGGTATATTATGATCAAGGAGAATTATATAAAACCGTGACCAAAGATGAAAACTGGAGCCCTACACAAACCTATTTAAAACTACATACCACAGAAGAATTTAAAGATAAGCAGGGGCGGGTGGTACTAAAACGTACCTATGCCCATTTTGATAGCAATGGCGATGGCGATACCAATGATGCAGGCGATAAGCAAATACCACATGATACCTATTATGTATATGATGATTACGGCAACTTAAGTTATGTCATCCCACCAAAGGCAGATACCAGTGATGGTATCTCATCTACAGAACTTTCAGAATTATGCTATCAGTACATCTATGATGATAAGAACAGGCTGGTAGAGAAAAAAATACCAGGCAAACGTTGGGAATATATTATATATGATGTACTAGACAGACCCTACCTAACCACAGACACAAAATATAGACTAGAAACCAACAGATGGCTCATTACCAGATATGACGATTTTGGTAGGGTAGCCTACACAGGTTCAGGTTTAGAAACCACCCCTGGTTGGGTAAGTAGGTTTATGCTCCAAGTAACTACGGCAAGTGCCGTTGGTTCTGTAGACAGAACTACAACAGCGTCTGCAACCCTGTCTAACCAGCAGGTATACTATGATGTGAATACCCATATCACAGAATTATTCACCATTAACTATTATGATAATTACAATGATTTTGATCTGGCAGGCGGCACCTCTGAAGATGCCTATGGGGTCACGCCCATAACCAATGTTAAGGGACTGGCAACCTGTAGCAAAGTAAAGGTCTTAGAAGCCAGTGATAAATGGATCACCACCGTAACCTATTATGACAATAAATCAAGGCCTATTTATATCTACACATACAATGCCTATTTAGAAACCACCGATAAGGTAAAGTACAAATTAGATTTTTTAGGCAACGTTTTAGAGAGCACCACCACACATACCAAAACAGGGCATGCCACTATTACCACTGTAGACAAGTATACCTATGACCATGCCAATAGGTTACTAACACACAAACAGAACATTAACGGGCAGGGAGATGCGCTTATTACCCATAACCATTATGATGCCCTAGGGCAGTTAGAACAAAAAGATGTAGGGAATACACAGGCCAACCCTTTACAAGAAATAGACTATAGCTATAACATTAGGGGCTGGCTCAAAGAGATTAATAACCCAACGAGTTTAGGAAATGATCTGTTTAGTTTTAAAATTAATTATAATACAGAAGACCACAGTGCAACAAAATTATACAATGGTAATATCTCTGAAACTGAGTGGAAAACCGCTAATGATAATGTTTTACACTGGTACACATACAGTTATGATCCCCTTAACAGGATTACAAGTGGTTTGACAGGTAGTGCGAATTCCTCGTGGAACAATAAACATAATTTAAAATTAGTGGCATATGATAAGAATGGTAATATTACCAAACTAAGAAGAAATGGGTATTTGTCCAATAATTCTTTTGCTGAATATTTAGACCACCTTACCTATACCTATGATGCAGGCAATAAATTAATAGATGTATTAGAAGAAGGGCATCATCATGAAGGGTTTAAGGATTACTTAAATAACCATACAGGGGATGATTACACCTATGATGCCAATGGCAATATGCTAAAGGACTACAATAAAGGTATTTTTGCAAATATTACATACAACCATTTAAATTTACCTAAAACTATTCCTAAAGGTAACGGCGCAATTTCTTATATTTACGATGCCAATGGTGTAAAACTAGAAAAAAAGGTAGTGCAGTATATGCAGCCTACAAAATACACCTACTACGCAGGTAACTATGTGTATACTGGAGACAACAATGGCAGTTCTTTGAAATTCTTTAATCACGCCGAAGGTTATGTGGAACCAGACGGTTCAGGAGGGTATGATTATATCTATCAGTATAAAGACCATTTGGGTAATGTGAGACTATCGTATATGGACAGTAACAACAATGGCTCAGTAGATAGTTCTGAAATACTGGAGGAGAATAATTACTATCCTTTTGGTTTGAAGCACAACGGATATAATAATGTAGTGAATTCTACGAATCCTGCGCTGAAGTATAAGTTTGGTGGGAAGGAAATGAATAATGAGCTTGGATTGGGCTGGTATGACTTCCACGCTAGGAATTATGATGCCAGTTTAGGAAGATGGATGAATATTGATAATGCTGCTAATGAATATTATGAATTTTCACCTTATAGCTATGTTGCAAATTGTCCTATAGTTGCTTCTGACCCTACAGGCGAAAGAATTATTATAACTGGTTCCGATGAATACATTTCGCAAGTATATTATCAGTTGATTATGTCGGCCCGTTCTGAAGAAGGATTTAATCAATTAGTAGAAGCAATAGAATCCAAGAACACAATAGTGATTCAAATGGGTAATGCAAAAAAAGATGGCCCGCAAACTTATGGATGGGAAAAAGAAGATGATGGAACTTATACTAGATTCATGGATTTTGACCCAACTCAGACTGTTAAGGCAGATGGAGTAGAACTAAGTCCAGATGATTTATTAGTTCATGAATTAGACCATTTTAATAAAGGCATTTTAGGTAAAGTGAATACTGGAAAAAGTTATGAGGGTTATCCTGAACAAATTGATGGGTCTGAAGCAAGCGCAGTTGCAGCTGGAAATAGACATGCAGATGCTTTTAATGAACCTCACAGGAAAACTTATACAGGTAGATTAGGGACAGCTGTTGACGTATATAACAAAATATTTGTTCCTCACCCAGAAGGCTATGCTGGCAAATTAGTTGATAGTAATAAGAAAAACAAAAAGGGTAAATTCATTGGAGAAGGTTCTATTCTAATATATTTAAGCACAAAGACAAAACTAGAAAGAAAAAGTGCATCTGCTAGGAGAGAGAAAAGAGATGGGAAAAGCAAATCTAATATGAATTCAAATACGATAAATGGAGGAACTCCTTTAAACAAATTAGAGTTTCTTTATTTATCTAAAAAATAACATTTTGAAATTATGAAGACAAAACTTATAGTATTATCACTTTTAATAATCTATTCATGTAATGTAGAAAAAAAAGTGGACACAAAAGCATGGGATAGTCTTACGAAAGAATTTGTAGAAGTAGAAATTCATGGATTTGAGAACGAATTAACAAAAATTGATGGGAAAGGATATGGACAAGGTTTGATTTTAAAAAGACAATCTGCTGTTCAGTCACTGGATTCATTAATTAATTTGTTTAATGCGAAAGAGGTTGAAATAATTGAGTCATTTTCTGAAGGGGCTGCCATTTTTTACTCAATGGATATTAAAATAGAAGAGAAAGAATTTTTATACAAACATTTTGGAGATGAAAAATCACTTAATGAATGGACTAATCCTAATTTTAAATCCGACATTTTGTATATATGTGAAGAAAAAACATTTAAGAGAGCTTTCAGTATTGATAAAATTTTAAATTATAATAAAATTATATTCGAAAATGGAAATTCTAATCTTATAGAAACATGTATAAAATTTGAAGTTTCGCTACGGTAATGGGTCAAATTGGTAATGGGTCAAATTAGGACATTTCTATAAAATAAAATTTAAATCATTGAAAAACAGTAGCTAACAAAACGTTTAATTGCTGTTTTTCTTTGTTTATAGATATATTAAAGACTATTAAAATTGCTTAGAGCTTTTAAAATAAGGGACCTTTAAATTGTTGTGTATTAAATTAGGGCATGGAAAACATACAATGTTCTAAATGTAACGTTTGTACTAAAAGAAATCAGATAAATTACACCCCATAAGACCCGGCGCAATTTCTTATATTTACGATGCCACTGGTGTAAAACTAGAAAAAAAGGTGGTGCAGTATATGCAGCCTAATAAATACACCTATTACGCAGGTAACTATGTGTATACAGGAGATAATAGTGGCAGTTCTTTGAAATTCTTTAATCATGCAGAAGGTTATGTGGAACCAGACGGTTCAGGAGGGTATGATTATATCTATCAGTATAAAGACCATTTGGGTAATGTGAGACTATCGTATATGGACAGTAACAACAATGGCTCAGTAGATAGTTCTGAAATACTGGAGGAGAATAATTACTATCCTTTTGGTATGCGTCATAAGGGTTATAATTCTGTGGTGAACTCAACGAATCCCGCACTTAAATTTAAATACAATGGTGTTGAATATGAAGAAGCTTTAGGTTTGGATCTATATGAGATGGATGTTCGTATGTGTGATCCAGCTATTGCAAGGTTTAACGGCTTAGATCCTGTAACGCATTTTTCTCAAGGTACAAGTGTAGCCTTTGATAACAATCCTATATTTTGGGCAGACCCTAGTGGAGCGGATGCAATGGAAACTATGATTTATTACGCCGATGGTGGTAGTGTTGTAAACCAAATATGGAATGAAGGCATGTATACCTCATTACGTGATAGGGGTGCTTTTACTGCTGGTTATGCTCAGGCGCAGTCGGATGCTTTATTTGAAAAATGGAATAGACGTGCTACTGTAAGTACTGGGGAATTGCAAGATGGAATAAAATATTCTTATATTGGTGATGCCCCAAATAAGATAGATTTTATCAATGATAAAGGAGATAAAGTTATTAACGGTTTAATTTTATGGGCTGTTTATATAAATTCAGGAAATCCCTCTAGCCTGAATGAAATATTTGAAGCTAAAGTTGAGAATAAAAAATCCTTTGCAAGAAAAACAGCTGATTCATATATTCTAGGTCCTAGTTCAGTAAAGTCTAAAGTATATAAAAACAAATTTGGAGAGAGTGTATCTGTAGGATTTGAATTTGAATATTGGTTAGAAAATGCCTTTAGTGATCATAAAATCATCTATGCTTCTTTATTAAACCATAAAACTCATCAAGATCAAATTAATTTTGTAGGGACACCAATTAAGGATCAAAGAACGGGGCATTCGAATCAACCACTTATCCTCTGGATAAGAAAAGGAAGAGGTAGATTGATTGAAAATATAAGGAATAATCTAAGAAGAGAAATTAATGAAAAAATATATGGAATAACTCCTTGGAGAAAGAAAATAGATTTAGGTTTTTAAAATAAAGAGTCTGTCATTATGAAAAATATAAAAATATTGAGTTTATTGATATATGTAATATCATTTATGAATTGTGGAAACAGAGATGTTAATATAATTTATCAATCTTGGGGTATTGATTTAAAAAACAATCAAAATGTAGAAGAATATCAAGAATTATTCTTTAGTGAAGAATATATATATATATTCAAAGAAGCTGGTTTAACTCAAATAGTAGATTTTAAGGTTTCTAATGATACTATAGTTTTTTTAGATAGAGGCAAAAATGTAATTGGCAAATCTAGATTTGAAATTGACGAAAACAAAAAACTCATAATTTTTAACTCTGAAAAAAAAGATGATCATGTAAGTTATTTGAAAATTTCTAAAGGCATCACTCCTAAAGATTATGTCGTTAATAATGAAAAAGAACAATATTGGATGTATTTTTCGAAAAGAAAAGAAAATAGCACACCTTGGTAATGGGTCAAATTAGGACATTACTATAAAATAAAATTTAAATCATTGAAAAACAGCAGGTAACAAAACGTTTAATTGCTGTTTTTCTTTGCTTATTACTATATTAAAGAGTATTAAAATTGCTTAAAGCTTTTAAAATAAGGAATCTTTAAATTGTTGTGTATTAAATTAGGACATGGAAAACATACAATGTTCTAAATGTAAAATATGTAAACTTTTTTAGGACGGATACAGTATTGTGGGCACTAGTTACAAACTAGCGCCAGCGGAGCTGTTGCAGGTACTAAAGGTACAACAGCAGCAACAAAGACTATTTCTACAGCAATAAAAGCTAATAGTAAAGTAAAAGTATTTAGAGTTTTTGGTGGAGATGCAAAAGCAGATGGTTTTTCTTGGACACCTAAAGACCCTAGAAAAATTGATAATTTTAGGGATGCAGCAGGTTTACCTTCAGGAGGCGTACAGGCTAAAGGAAAAGTTAATACTGCTGAATTTCTTGTTTCTGGTAAAGTAAAAAATAAGCATATTATTAAGAAAAGAGCAGCATTACGTATTGACAATCAAAAAGGAGGGTTGCCAGAATATATTATCGACCCAAAAAATGTAAAGAATAAAACTTATTCTAATAATAACTAAAAACTTAAATTATGGATTACGGAGGAATGACAGTTAACGAGAGGTTATATGTTAGTGATCTTATGGACAAATTTGACAAGGCTATTAAGGAAAATGATATAAAAACTTTAAAAGATATTGTTGAAAAAATAGATCTTGACGAAAGTTATATAGAGACCATTATTGAAGATTTTAATCCCCCCGCTGGGTTATAGTATGTGCGCTAGTTCGAGTTTGGGTAATGGGTCAAAATGGTAATGGGTCAAAATAGGACATTACTATAAAATAAAATTTAAATCATTGAAAAACAGTAGTTAACAAAACGTTTAATTGCTGTTTTTCTTTGCTTATAGTTATATTAAAGACCCCCGCTGGGTCATAGTTTGTCAAAGTAACGGCTACCGCTCGTGTCCTCACGAGTGGCGGTAAGAGTAAGACAAATAAAGATAGAAGCCACCTTTAACGAGGTGGTTTGTTATACAATACATAATTTAACTTCCACTTGTTATAAACGAACACAGACTTAGAATAATACCAAAGATGTCTAAATAATTTAGCAACCTTACTCAAACTAAGGTTAAACCATATTAGTTAAACCATTAAACGCACTATTTTTCTACATTAAATTTATATCACTATTTGGTAAGTAAGAACCCAAAAGCAAATTAATTCAAGTTATAAATAATGAAGAAGTTGTTGTTTTATTTGATTGTTTTATTTGGTGTTATTTCATGTGAAGAACTCATTGAGGTTGTTGATATTTCTAATACAACGGTACAAGTTTTAGCACCAAAAAATGAAACAGTTTTGCAAGCTGGAGACATTGTTTTTAATTGGGAAAATGTGGAAGATGCCGAATCTTACAAATTACAAATAGCCACTCCAAATTTTGCTGAGGCTAATCAAATTATTGCAGATTCTATCTTAAATGCTACAAGTTTTAACATCGCCTTAGAAAATAATAACTATGAATGGCGTATAAGAGCAGAAAACTCGGGGTATAATACAGACTACAGCACACAAAGTTTTACCATTGAAGAATAAAACCAAAACATATATGCTTTTGGTATTGGTTCTTATTGTATGGGGTATTATTGGTTATAAGGTACTTAGTACTATAAAACCAAGTGTCCCAGAATTACGCCAAAAACGTGTTGATATCTCGTTTAAACCAGACACAATTAAACAAGTAGATACATTTTCAATTACAGCAGTAAATAGAGATCCTTTCTTAGGAACATTACAAGTTAAAAAAGAAGTTAAAGCTAAGAAAACTATAACAGGACAAATAGAATGGAAACCTATACTATATCATGGTAATATCTCTAAAAGAAATACTAAGACCCACATTTTTATTATTTCTATAGACGGGCAGCAATTTTTAATGAAGCAAGGTCAAGTATTAAATAACATTAAATTAATTAGTGGTAACTCAAAGCAAATAAAAATATCGTTTAAAGGAAGTCATAAAATAATTAAAAGAAGATGATAGTAAAAAAGCTAAATGCAGGTGCTTTACAGTTTACTATGTACGTTGTTGTAGTTATAGCATTGGTATTGGGAGCATTCATTATACTACTTCACACTCATAAGCATTTTAAAATACAAACAAATGTCTCTTTAGAAGTTATTAAAAATTGTGATAAAGGGATGTTGTATGCAACTCAAAATTCAGATTTACTTAGAGATACTTTAGAACTAAATATTTTTAATGAGACGTTTAAAACAGTAAAAATACATAAGACCCATTGGGGTGTTTTTGAGAAGGTGACGTCGGTTTCTAAAATAAAAAATAAGGTTTTAAAAAAAATAGCGTTGGTGGGGGGAAGGCAATTAAAAACAAAAAGAACAGCCCTTTATTTAGAAGACCATAATAAGCCATTAGTATTGGTTGGAAATACAAAAATACAAGGGCTTGCTTATGTGCCTAAACAAGGTATAAGAACTGGTAATATTTCAGGACATTCATATTATGGCAATGCCCTTATTTATGGCAATACAAAATTTAGTGGTCAATTACCTCAATTTTCAAACTCATTGAAAAACGAGATTGAAATAACCCCTTATAAATACAAGAATGCAGAAAATACAATGTTTTTAGATGTACAGAACAGTAAAAAACTTGAAAATTCATTTTACAACCCCATTAAACTACTCTATAGCTCTTATGCTATTGAATTATTTGATGAGGCTTTTACAGGGAATATTGTAGTACAATCAGGCACAAAAATTACAGTGCATTCACAATCTAAGCTTAAAGATGTCTTATTAATTGCACCAGAAATAGAAGTAAAACATCATGTAAAAGGATGTTTTCAAGCCTTTGCAACTAAAAAAATTACAGTTGGAAAAAATTGTGAACTCACCTATCCTTCTGCATTGGTTTTAAATAATACAGATGCATATAATCATCAAAAAAACAAATTAGATAATCCATCTTTTATTGAGTTAAGCAAAGGGTCATTAGTAAAAGGGGTGGTGATTTTTTTGGGAAATGATAAAAATTATCACCCTCAAATTATAATACAAGATAAAGTGAAAATATATGGTGAAGTATTTTGCAATAAAAATATAGAATTGTTAGGTGAGATTAAAGGCGCTGTTTTTACTTCGGGTTTTGTTGCAAATCAATCAGGATCAATGTATCAAAATCATATTTATAATGGACAGATTATAGTTGATAATCTATCAGGTGAATACGTCGGGTTAAGCTTTCTTAATTCTAAAAAAGGAATAACTAAATGGTTGTATTAAAAAAGATAAGAGCATCAACCTTAATGGAAACTCTAGTGGCTTCTGTATTAATTGTAGTTGCTTTTATGTTGGCAAGTATGATACTAAACAATTTGTTTTCAAGCAATATAAAGTCAAATACAAGATCTATAGAAACTCATTTAAATGAGATGGAATATTTGTATGTAAATGATAAGATAGTTGTACCTTATAATGATGTGTTTGGGCAATGGCATATAAGTATAGAAAAGTATAAGGAAAAAGATAAGCAAATTGTAATTATTGAAGCAATACATACAGACTCTAAACATCTAATCTCAAGAAATTTTATTGCAAACTAAACATAAAATAGAAGCCTATACCTTAAGTGAAATGGTTATTGTTATTATTATCACTACCATTGTTATGGGTATGGCATTTTCTGTATTATCTATGGTACAAAAACATATGAAGGGTATTCAGGTGAACTTAAGCAGGAATCTTGAAATTGATAAGATGGAACAACTTATAAATTTAGATTTTAATAGATTTTCTAAAATAAGTTACAGGCCATTAGAAGATGAGTTGATGTTTTCGTCTGAAATAGATACAACCACTTATAAGTTCCATGAAAATTTTTTAGTAACCCCTTTTGATACATTACATGTTAAAATTGAAAGCAAACAGTTTTATTTTAATGGAGAAAGGATATCTGAAGGCAGAATAGATGCATTGAAGTTAATAACTTCAAAAGTAGCATTTTCACAAACACTCTTTGTATATAAACAAAATTCGGCAGCATCATTTTTAGATTAAATATGGGATTTCAGCTTGAAAATATAATTTTAAAAGAGGAACAAAACAAAAAGAACGTTTCTAAAGAAGTGTCATTTTTAAAGAAGGACATTCAACTGTTTCATACAGCGTTTTCAAATAAAGTAAAAGAGGCCTTTTATACTGAATTGGGAGTTTTGTTAAAGGCTGGAGTATCATTAAAAGAAGCATTAGAACTTATAGAAAAATCTCAAAAGAAATCTCAAAACAAGGACCTTACAAATAAAATATCAGGTAGTATTATTTCAGGAAACAGCCTGTCAGAAGCTTTAAAAGCCCATAAGGAGTTTACCAATTATGAATTTTATTCTATAGAGATTGGAGAAGAAACGGGCACCTTATCTCAGGTGATTGACCAGTTAGGAAGTTTTTTTGCAAGAAAAAATGAACAAAGGAGAAACCTAATAAGTGCATTAACTTACCCAATAATAATTTTAAGCACAGCAGTGTTAGTAGTGTTTTTTATGTTGCATTATGTAGTACCAATGTTTCAGGATATTTTTGAACAACAAGGTGTTGAATTACCAGCTATAACTAAACTTATTATAAGGGCTTCTGAATTATTGAGTAGTTATGGTTGGGTACTACTATTGTTTCTATTTCTATTGGTTTTATTAAAAATGATTATAAAGAAAAGAAGACGAGCTAAAGCTATTTTAGATAAGTTAACATTAAAAATTCCTATTATTGGAGACTTTATTAAAACGGTTTATTTATCGCAGTTTACACAGGCTGTTACACTATTAACTGCATCAAAAGTGCCCATCATCAATAGCATACAACTTGTAAAACAAATGATTCAGTTTATACCATTAGAAAATGCATTATCTGAAGTTGAAACATATGTTCTAAGAGGCGCTAGTTTGAGTGAAAGCTTAAAAAAGCATAAAATTTTTGATGATAAAATGATAGCTTTAGTTAAAGTTGCTGAAGAAACTAATGAAACAGAATACATATTTGAAAGATTGAATAAGCAGTACAATAGTAAAGTGCAACAAAAATCTAAAATGCTATCTACACTTTTAGAACCTTTTATAATTCTTATAATAGGTGTTTTGGTTGGTGTTATACTAATTGCAATGTACTTACCTATGTTTAAACTGAGTAGTGTTATGGGGTAGTTTTAGTTTATTAATTTAGAGAATTCTACCTTCATGATTTATTGGAACAGCAGGAACATTCCTCAAAGCTTAAATTACATTTGTAGTTTAGGCTTTTTTTGTTGAATGACCTATATTCGCTTAAAACACTAGTATGCAAGAAGCAAATCTCAAAAAACAATTAGAACACCTTTCAAATCAATTAAAGGGGGAGTTGTTTTTTGATGATTTGCATAAAAGTATCTACACTACAGATGCATCGGTGTATAGAAAAATTCCATTAGCAGTAGCATTTCCAAAAGACAAACAAGACTTAAAAAAACTTATTGCATTTGCTTATGAGAATGACACCACTTTAATACCTAGAACAGCAGGAACATCTTTGGCAGGACAATGTGTGGGTGATGGTATTGTGGTTGATGTTTCAAAATATTTTACCGAGATTATTCAGTTTAATAAAGAAGAAAAAACCGTAACAGTAAAACCAGGTATTATTAGAGATGATCTCAACCTTTTTTTAAAACCTCACGGATTGTTTTTTTCACCAAATACATCAACCAGTAATAGATGTATGATTGGGGGTATGGTTGGGAATAATTCCTCTGGTTCTACCTCTATAAAATATGGTGTTACTAGAGATAAAGTTCTAGAATTAGAAACGATATTATCAAATGGGTCAGAAGTTGTTTTTAATTCTTTAAATGAAGAAGAGCTGGCTGAAAAAATAAAAGGGAAAGATTTAGAAAGTAATATTTATAAATCCTTAATTGAAGAACTTTCAGATACAGAAATTCAAGAGGAAATCCATAAAGAATTCCCTAATAAAACCATACATAGAAGAAATACTGGGTATGCTGTAGATACTTTTTTAGATAGTGATTCTGAAAATGGATTAGTTGATAAAATTAACATAGCTAAGTTATTATCTGGTAGTGAGGGGACTTTGGCATTTTCAACAGCTATTAAATTACAGTTAGATAACCTGCCTCCAAAAGAAGAGGTATTAATTGTGCCCCATTTTACAAGTGTACATGAAAGTTTAGAAGCTACTGTTATTGCTATGAAGCATAATTTGTATGCGTGTGAATTGTTAGACAAAACCATTCTAGATTGTACTAAAAACAATAGAGAGCAACTTAAAAATAGGTTTTTTATTGAGGGTGATCCAGAAGCTGTTTTAATGCTAGAGCTTAGAGCAGAAACTAAAGAAGATTTAAAAAAGCTAACTACTCAATTAATTCAAGATTTAAAGGAAGCAGGTTTTGGTTATGCTTTCCCAGAATTGTATAATGAAGATATTAATAAAGCTTTAAATCTTAGAAAAGCAGGCTTAGGCTTGTTAGGTAATATTGTTGGAGATGCTAAGGCTGTCGCTTGTATTGAAGACACTGCAGTAGATTTAAAAGATTTGCCAAATTACATAGTTGAGTTTACAAAAATGATGGACGGCTACAATCAAAAAGCGGTTTATTATGCACATGCTGGGGCTGGCGAAATTCATTTGCGCCCTATTCTAAATTTAAAAGATTCTAAAGATGTAGCGCTATTTAGAGAAATCACAACTAATACAGCTAAACTTGTAAAGAAATATAAGGGATCATTTAGTGGTGAACATGGCGATGGGATTGTGCGTGCTGAGTTTTTACCATTAATGATTGGGGATAAAAATTATCAATTATTAAGACGAATTAAAAACATTTTTGACCCTAATAATGTATTCAATAAAGGGAAAATAGTGGATGCATTTCCAATGGATAAATCGTTGCGTTATGAAATTGATAGAAAAGAACCTGAAATTGAAACTTTACTAGATTTTTCAGATTCTGAAGGGCTTTTAAAAGCTGCGGAAAAATGTAATGGTTCAGGAGATTGTAGAAAATCAGTATCTGCAGGTGGTACGATGTGTCCCAGTTATAGAGCTACAAAAAATGAAAAAGATACTACTAGAGCAAGAGCTAATGCTTTAAGAGAATTTTTAACCAATTCAGATAAAAAGAATAAGTTTAATCACGAGGAATTAAAACAAGTTTTTGATCTCTGTTTAAGCTGTAAAGCTTGTGCTAGTGAGTGTCCAAGCAATGTTGATGTAGCAAGTTTTAAAGCAGAGTTTTTATATCAATATCAAAAAGAAAATCCGCCGTCTTTTAGAGCTAAAATGATGGCCAATAATGTTAAGTATAATAAATTAGGAAGTAAGTTTCCAAGGTTAACGAATGCTATTTTAAATACTACTTTGTCTAAAAATGTAATGGGAATAGCTGCAGAAAGAAGCATACCTAATTTAGCAAAAACTACTTTAAGAAACTGGTATAAGCAAAATAAAAACCAGTTAGCAGCTAAGATATATGTTAAAGGAGAACTGTACCTGTTTATAGATGAGTTTACCAATTATTATGACGTAGATTTAGGAATAGATGCCATAGAATTACTTTCAAATTTAGGTTATGAAGTTAATATTGTGGAACATGAAGAAAGTGGTAGAAGCTTTATATCTAAAGGGTTTTTGGACGAAGCTAAAGACGTTATTGATAAAAATATTTCTATTTTTTCCAGATTAATATCCAAAGAAAAGCCTTTAATAGGATTAGAGCCTTCTGCTATATTATCTTTTAGAGATGAATATTTGAGATTAGCTTCAAATAAGAAAGATGCAAACCAAATTTCTCAAAATACTTTTACTATTGAAGAGTTCATTAAATCCGAAATTGAGAAAGGAAATATTATAGCAGATCAATTTACAACAGAATCTAAAGTTGTAAAAATACATGGTCATTGTCATCAAAAAGCATTGAGTAATATAGAGGCAACTTTTGGGATGCTTAATTTACCTAAAAACTATACAGTAAGTATTATAAATTCTGGTTGTTGTGGAATGGCAGGATCTTTTGGTTACGAAAAAGAGCATTACAAGGTAAGTATGCAAGTAGGTGAAGACACACTATTTCCTAAAATTAGAAATATGGAAACTTCTGTTTTAATTGCGGCTTCTGGAACTAGTTGTAGACATCAAATACTAGATGGCACTCAAAAAAAATCGTTTCATCCTATTAGTATTTTAAGAAAGGCTTTAATGTAAATATCTAAGAGTAATATATTCGTATTTATTTTCAAAAAAACTAAGAGTTATTCAATTAAAAAAAATAAATGTTTTTTCAATTTAAATAATGTATATATTTGTGTTGAACGATAAAGAAGGAAGTTGATTACTTTTTTAGTTAGTTATAATATCTAGTTAAGAAAGGCGTTTTTTATTAAGAGTAAAAACACAAAACAATCAATTCATCGGTTTTTTTTGCGGTTAAAAGGTTTTTTTGCAACGAAAAACAACCATAATTGTTTACTCAACACACTTTTTTTTATACATTTGTGTTCAAATGACTATACAAAATAGAAGAATATTTGCCTCAATCTTATTTGTATTAATAAGTTTTGTATGCGTAGCCCAGATTCCGCCTACTCCAGGTACGCCACCACCACCGCCTGGAAACGTACCTATAGATGGAGGAATTATTTTAGGAGCAGTTTTTGCTTTGTGTTATGGAGTTAAAAAACTTCTCTTTCAGAAGAATTCTAATTAAAATTTTTACTGGTTAATTGAATTCATACTAGCCAATTTAGTCACGTATTTGCCTAAAACATCAAATTCTAGATTTACTACAGTGCCCTTTTTGAAGGTATTGAAGTTTGTGTGTTCATAAGTGTATGGTATAATTGCTACACTAAAAGAGTTTGCCTTGGAATTAACAACTGTTAAACTTGTACCATTTATAGTTATGGAGCCCTTTTCAATGGTGATGTTATTTAAAGAAGCATCATATTCAAAAGTAAAAACCCAACTTCCGTTTTCCTCTTTTACATTAGTGCAAATACCTGTTTGATCTACATGACCTTGTACTATATGGCCGTCTAGCCTATCACCTAGTTTCATAGCACGCTCAAGATTCACTTTATCTTCAACTTGTAAAGTGTTTAAGTTAGTTTTGTCTAGAGTTTCTTTAATAGCAGTTACAGTATATTCATCGTTCTCAATTTCAACTACAGTTAAACAAACACCATTATGAGCCACACTTTGGTCTATTTTTAATTCTGAAGTAATGTTGCTTTTTACCTTAATATGAAGATTAGTGTTTTCTTCTTTTAAGCCTGTAATGGTTCCTATGTCTTCAATAATTCCTGTAAACATGCTTTAATCTGTTTATTTGGTTAAATTTGCAGCATCAAAAGTACATGATTTTTTTAAATCAAAACTTTAGTATTAACTAAAGAAAATTACAAACAAAAGTTGTCATATTAATGAAGACAGAAGAAAATATAATAGTAGGAATATCAATAGGAGACTTAAACGGTATTGGAGGAGAGATTGTTTTAAAAACATTTGAAGACAATAGAGTCTTAGATTTTTGTACACCAGTTATTTTTGCTTCTGGAAAAACGATGAATTTTTTTAAAACGCATTTTAAATCTAAGATAAACTTTCATAACATCAACAATATTGGTCAGCTTGCTGATGGTAAAGTAAATGTTCTTAATTGTTGGAATGAACCTGTAAAAATTGAATTTGGTAAAGAAGATGAAAAAATAGGTGCTTATGCAATAAAGTCATTAAGAGCGGCAACAAATGCTTTAAAAAAAGGAGATATTGCAGCTTTGGTGACGGCGCCAATTAATAAAGCCAATATACAATCTAAAGATTTTAAATTTCCTGGACATACAGATTTCTTAGCTCAAGAATTAGACGGTGAGAGTTTGATGTTTATGATTACCGAAAATCTTAGAGTTGGGTTGCTTACAGATCATGTGCCTGTAAAAGATGTAGTAAATCATATTTCTGAAGAATTAATTACAAAGAAGATTGAGACTATTCATGATTCTCTTAAAAAGGATTTTAGAATTACTAAACCTAAAATTGCTGTTTTAGGCATAAATCCGCATACTGGTGATAATGGTGTTATAGGAAAAGAAGATGATGAAGTACTAAGACCTACACTTAAGAAAATTAAAGAGAATGGAAAGCTGGTTTTTGGACCTTATGCTGCCGATAGCTTTTTTGGATCTAATAATTATAAAAATTTTGATGCTATAATAGCAACATATCATGACCAAGGTTTAATACCTTTTAAAACGTTATCCTTTGGTCAAGGTGTTAATTATACTGCAGGTTTAAATAGAGTTAGAACATCGCCAGATCATGGTACTGCTTATGAAATAGCGGGTAAAGGACAAGCAGATGCTAGTTCATTTAAAGAAGCACTACATGCAGCAATTAAGATTTATGAAAATAGAATTGATTACGAGCAACTTATGGCCAATGCCATGAAAAAAAAGCAACAGTAGATATAAACAAAAAAATGTTTATAAGTAATGTTGCATAATATAAAAATTCATATATTTGCAGGCTCAAAATAGATGTGATAATGAAGCCATTGAAAGAATTCATAATCCAATTTGTAGGTTTAAAAATAGGAAAGCATCATTTTGAGCACAAAATTGAGCAGGCGTTCTTTGATCATTTTGAGTATGAAGAGTTTAACAATGTAGCAATTGATATTGAAGTTGAGTTAGAGAAGAAGTCAACTTTATTAGAATTACATTTTAAAGCTTCTGGATTTGTAAATGTTAATTGTGATTTAACCAATGAACCATATGATCAAACCATTGAAAATGAGTTTGAATTGGTTGTCAAATTTGGTGATGAGTATAATGATGAATATATAGATATTCTAATTATTCCACATGGTACTTATGAAATTAATATTGCACAATATATATATGAATTAATTGTACTAGCTGTACCAGCAAAAAGAGTACACCCAGGAGTTGAAGATGGTACGCTAAATTCTGATATACTTGAAAAATTAGAACAATTAAGCCCAAAGCTTAATGAAGAAAAGGAAGAAGAAGAGGACATAGATCCTCGTTGGAATACATTAAAAAAACTATTAACGGATAAAAAATAACATAAAAAATGGCACATCCTAAGAGAAAAATCTCTAAAACCAGAAGAGATAAGAGAAGAACACATTACAAAGCATCTGTGCCACAGATCGCTACTTGTCCTACTACAGGTGAAGCTCATTTATATCATAGAGCTCATTGGCACGAAGGAAAATTATACTACAGAGGTCAGGTGTTAATTGACAATTCTGAAGAAGAAAACGTAGCATAAATAATATGCGCGCATAGTATAAAACGCTCACTACTGGGCGTTTTTTTTATGATATGCTTTTTCTAAATACAAAAACAGCATATTTATGTGTTTTTAACTCAAAATTTAGTAGATTTCACCAAATTTTGAGTGTTTTTGTTAAAATTTAATGATTTTTTAGTCAATTTAGCTACCAAGTTATGAGTAAAATTTCTGCAGCAATTACGGCTGTTGGTGCTTATGTGCCAGAATATGTATTAACCAATCAAATACTTGAAACAATGGTTGATACAAATGATGAGTGGATTACTACTCGAACCGGGATTAAAGAGCGTAGAATTCTAAAAGAAGAAGGTAAAGGAACTTCGTTTTTAGCAATAAAAGCTGCTCAAGATTTAATCAGTAAAAAGGGTTTAGACCCTAAAGAAATTGATGTTGTTATAGTTGCCACTGCCACACCAGATATGAAAGCGGCTTCTACAGCTGCCTATACAGCTTCAGAAATAGGTGCTGTTAATGCCTTTACTTTTGATATGGATGCTGCTTGTTCAAGTTTCTTATACGGTATGTCTATAGCTGCTGGTTACATTGAATCTGGCAGATATAAAAAAATACTTTTAATTGGTGCAGATAAAATGTCTTCAATAATTAATTATAAAGATAGAGCCACTTGTATCATTTTTGGAGATGGTGCCGGAGCTGCTTTATTTGAACCAAATGAAGACGGTTTAGGATTACAGGATGAATACTTAAGAAGTGATGGAACAGGAAGAGAGTTTTTACAAGCTCCAGCAGGAGGTTCTGTACAACCTTTAACTCATGAGGCCATAGATAAAGGTTTGCAATATGCTTACCAAGAAGGACGAACAGTATTTAAAAATGCTGTTTTTAATATGGCAGATGCAACCATGAAAATTTTAGAACGCAATAATTTAAGTAAAGATGATGTAGCTTGGTTAGCAGCGCATCAAGCCAACAAAAGAATTATTGATGCTACTGCAGAAAGAATGGATTTAGAGCCTAAAAAGGTAATGATGAATATTCAAAAGTATGGTAATACTACCTCTGCTACTTTACCGTTATTATTAAACGACTACGAATCCCAACTTAAGAAGGGAGATAATATAATATTCGCTGCATTTGGTGGCGGATTCAATTGGGGGTCCATTTACTTAAAATGGGCATATAATTCAGATAACTAACCAAATAACTAATTAGTAAAATTATGGATATTAAGGAGATTCAAAACTTAATCAAGTTTGTTGCCAAGTCAGGGGCAAGTGAGGTTAAATTGGAGATGGATGATATCAAAATCACCATTAAAACAGGATCAGATTCAGAAGCAACAATAGTACAACATGTACCTGCTGCTGTTCCACAAATTACTCAAGTTGCTGCTCCAGCACCGGTAGCTGCGGCACCCGTAGCTGCTGAACCTACAAAAGAGCCAGCTACACCTGCAAATGAAGAATCTAAATACATTACAATAAAATCGCCTATTATTGGAACTTTCTATAGAAAACCTTCGCCAGATAAACCATTATTTGTTGAGGTAGGACAAACTATCGCAGAAGGAGATGTACTTTGTATTATAGAAGCTATGAAACTTTTCAATGAAATTGAATCTGAAGTTTCAGGAAAAGTAGTTAAGATTTTGGTTGATGATTCTTCTCCGGTAGAATTTGATCAACCTTTATTTTTAGTAGACCCTTCATAACCATTAAAAGTTATGTTTAAAAAAATATTAGTAGCCAATAGAGGTGAAATAGCACTGCGTGTTATTAGAACCTGTAAAGAAATGGGCATTAAAACAGTAGCGGTGTATTCAAAAGCCGATGAAGAAAGCTTACATGTTAAGTTTGCTGATGAAGCTGTTTGTATAGGGCCTGCTCCAAGTAGTGAGTCTTATTTAAAAATGTCTAATATCATAGCTGCTGCAGAAATTACAAATGCAGACGCTATTCATCCAGGATATGGATTCCTTTCAGAAAACGCTAAGTTTTCAAAAATCTGTACAGAACACGGTATAAAATTCATTGGAGCATCAGCAGAAATGATTGATAAAATGGGAGATAAGGCTAATGCCAAAGCTACCATGAAGGCTGCAGGTGTACCATGTGTTCCAGGAAGTGAAGGTATTATAGAATCTTATGAAGAATGTGAAAAACTTGCTGAAGAAGTAGGTTATCCAGTTATGCTTAAAGCATCTGCCGGTGGTGGAGGTAAAGGTATGCGTGGTGTTTTCAAAAAAGAAGATTTAAAAGACGCTTGGGACTCTGCAAGACAGGAAAGTAAAGCAGCCTTTGGAAATGATGATATGTACATGGAGAAATTGATTGAAGAACCAAGACATATTGAAATTCAAATTGTTGGAGATTCTTCAGGTAAAGCTTGCCATTTATCAGAAAGAGATTGTTCGGTACAACGTCGTCACCAAAAGTTAACAGAAGAGGTGCCTTCTCCATTCATGACAGATGAGTTACGTCAGAAAATGGGAGAAGCTGCGGTTCGTGCTGCAGAATACATTAAGTATGAAGGCGCTGGAACGGTTGAGTTTTTAGTAGATAAGCATAGAAACTTTTACTTTATGGAAATGAATACGCGTATTCAAGTAGAGCATCCAATTACTGAACAAGTTATTGATTTCGATTTAATACGTGAACAAATATTAGTAGCAGCAGGTGTACCAATTTCTGGTAAGCATTATGAACCAAAATTGCATTCTATAGAATGTAGAATTAATGCTGAAGATCCGTTTAATGATTTTAGACCATCACCAGGTAAAATCACGGTACTTCATGCGCCAGGAGGTCACGGTGTTAGATTAGATACACATGTGTATGCGGGGTATTCTATTCCACCCAACTATGACTCTATGATTGCAAAGTTAATTACAACAGCTCAGACTAGAGAAGAAGCCATCAATAAGATGAAACGTGCCTTAGATGAGTTTGTGATTGAAGGAATTAAGACAACAATTCCGTTTCATAGACAACTTATGGAACATCCAGATTATTTAGCAGGTGATTATACCACTAAATTCATGGAAGACTTCAAAATAAAGAAAATATCAGAAGATTAATATATTAAGACTCCGAAAGCAATTTCGGAGTTTTTTTATGATTTTAATTTGTCATGCTGAACTTGTTTCAGCATCTATAAGATAATATACTATATTTTTATTGTCCTTCAGAAGGTCGCGATAGGCTATTGGGATGACTGAATAATCTTTGAATATAGAGAAGATTCTTCGCTTCATTACATTCGTTCTGAATGACAATAACCTTTTCAGCAAAAACAGTAATTTAGTACCATGAACATTAAAGAAGCACTTTACCAACAATGCGAAATCTTTGTTGATAATAGGTTTAGAACCGTTGAAAACACAATAAAAGACATACAAAAATCCCTCACTACAGAAACCAAAAGTACTGCTGGAGATAAGCATGAAACAGGTAGAGCTATGCTACAACTAGAACGTGAAAAAGCAGGCAAACAATTAGCTGAAATTCAAAAAATAAAAGCGGTTTTATCTAAAATTGATATTTCAAAATCTTTAAATACAGTTAGTTTAGGCAGTATTATTTATACATCTCATTTAAATTATTTTATAGCTATTAGCGTTGGAGAGTTAAAAGTTGAAAATAAAACCTTTTATGCTATTTCAGCAAGTACGCCTATTGCTCAATTATTATTGGGGAAAACTGTTGGTGATACTATTAGTTTTAGAAATCAGGAGTTTAGTATTGAAAATATAGTTTAATCACTTACATATTTTTAAGTACACTTCTTCCTCTTTCTTAATTTCTGATTCATTTTCAAACAACACAACTTCACCATTCAAATCAGTTTCAATTAGATAGTGATTTCCGTTGTAATAAGAACATTTTACAATAGCTTTTAAATCAGATTGCTTAACTACTTTAATTTGATGTGCATATACAAAACCATAAGGCTCAATGGTATTAAATTCACCAAAAAAGGAAGCTATTAAAGCAGTTTTTGGATTCTTATAAAGACTTTGAGGTATACCACTTGCAATAATTTCATGGTTGTCAATAGCTATGATATTATCGGCAAATGCTAATACATCATTTTTATCATGTGTAGCTACAATACAAGCAATGTTTTTTTCCTTTAGGTATTTAAAAAGATTGCGTCTTAAAGACTGTTTTTTAAAGTTGTCAATATGACTAAAAGGTTCGTCTAGTAAAATAATTTCAGGTTGTTTTGCAATAGCTCTTGCAAGTGCAACACGTTGTTTTTGCCCGCCACTTAATAGCTTTACTTTGATGTCTTTTAGATGTGTTAATTCAACAACTTCCAACAACTCATTTACACGAGCTTGTTTTTCTTCAGGATAAAAATTAGAAAGGAATTCACCTATGTTTTCAGCTACTGAAGTAAAAGGCATTAGGTCAAATTCTTGGGCTACATATTTCATAAAATCATAACCAACAACAAGGTTATAGGCTGGGCCTAAAATTTGCGTGTCTTTCCAGAAGATGCTACCTTCATTTAAATCGTATTCACCATAAAGTACTTTAAGTAAAGTGCTTTTCCCAGAACCGCTCTCACCAATAATTGCAAGGTATTCGCCAGCACTAACTTTAAAGTTGATGTTCTTTACAACGGGAGTATCATCATATCCAAACGCTATGTTTTTTACTTGTAGCATATTTTTAAGGCGTAAAAGTAATGTAAAAAAATGGTTTGTCTAAAAGCGACGTAATCTTGTCATTCTGAATTCCTGTGCTGAGCGAAGTCGAAGTATATTTTAGAATCTAATTTGAATCCTTCAAGGACTTTTGAGAACCTGAAACAAGTTCAGGTTGACAAACCTCTTTTTGCTACAGAAATAAAAAAACTTAACCCTTAATTTTGTCTTTAGTTTTAATAGGTAGTACTTCAAAACCCATATTGTAAAGTGTGAAACCAAAGATGTCTGCATATTGTTCAATAACTTTACTAACAGGTGTTCCAGCGCCATGGCCAGCATCAGTTTCAATTCTAATTACTGTAGGGTTGTTACCTGATTGTTTATTTTGCAATTCGGCAGCAAACTTAAAACTATGAGCAGGAACAACTCGATCATCATGATCCCCAGTGGTTATCATAGTTGCTGGGTATTGTGTGCCTGATTTTATATTATGTACAGGGGAATATCCTTTTAAATATTCAAACATTTCTTTATCATCTTCAGAAGTACCATAATCGTATGCCCAACCTGCACCAGCGGTGAATGTATGATAACGTAGCATATCTAAAACACCAACTGCAGGTAATGCTACTTTAGCTAAATCGGGTCGTTGCGTCATAGTAGCACCTACTAATAAGCCACCATTAGAACCACCTCTAATAGCCAGATAGTCTGAAGACGTATAGTTGTTTTCAATTAAGTATTCACCAGCAGCAATGAAGTCGTCAAATACATTTTGTTTTTGCAATTTAGTACCAGCATCATGCCATTTTTTGCCATATTCACCACCACCACGTAGGTTAGGAACAGCATAAATGCCACCTTGTTCCATCCACACAGCCATGCCAATACTAAAGGCAGGGTTTAAACTAATATTGAACCCTCCATAACCATATAAAATGGTTGGGTTTTTTCCGTTAAGTTCTAAACCTTTTTTATGAGTGATAATCATTGGCACTTTTGTACCATCTTTTGATGTATAGAATACTTGTGTACTCTCATAGCTCTCACTATCAAAGGTAATGGTTGGTTTCCAGTGTAATTTTGTTTCACCGGTTTCTAAATCTAGTTTATAAATACTATTTGGTGTACTGTAATTGTTAAAAGTAAAGTAGTCTGTAGTTTCTTCTTTTTTACTTCCAAAACCAGCTGTTTTACCAACGCCTGGTAATTTAATATCTCTAATTAATTTACCATTATAATCGTATTGTTTTACTTTAGAAATGGCATCAACCATATATTCTGCTATGAAATATTTACCAGAACTAGATGCTAACAATACATTATCCGTTTCTGGAATGACATCTACCCAGTTGTTTGTTGTAGGGTTAGCAACATCTACTCTAACAATGCGTTTGTTTGGCGCATCTAGATTGGTAACAAGATATAATGTGCTTCCAATGTTATCAATTACATGAGTGTTACTATTAGTGTCATCTAAAACAGTAATTAATGGACTATTTTCAACTGATAAATCTTTTATAAATAACTTGTTTCCCGTAGTTGAAATACGAGGTGTTATTACTAAGTACCTATCGTCTTTAGTAACGGTAGCGTATATATATCTATGTTTTTCTTCAGGTGTGCCACCATACACTAAAATATCATTTTCTTGAGAGGTTCCTAGTCTATGATAATATACTTTGTGCTGGTCTGTTTTAGCTGATAATTCACTTCCTTTTGGTTTATCATAACTAGAGTAGTAGAAGCCTTCGTTTTTATACCAAGAAATCTGAGAGAACTTTACATCAACTAAAGTATCTTCCATGATTTCTTTGGTTTCAGCATTCATGAGAATTATTTTTCTCCAATCACTTCCTCCTTCAGAAATAGAATATGCTAATATGCTTCCATCTTTTGAAAAGCTTAAACCACCTAGAGATACTGTTCCATCTTCAGAAAATAAATTAGGATCTAAAAAGACTTCTTCTTTACCATTATCTTTGGTTCTGTAAATAACACTCTGATTTTGTAAGCCGTCATTTTTATAGAAATATGAATAGTTGCCTTCTTTAAAAGGGGCACCTACTTTTTCATAATTCCAAAGCGTTTCTAAACGTTCTTTTAATTCTTTTCTAAACGGAATACTATCTAAATAACCAAAAGTAACTTGATTTTGAGCTTTTACCCAAGCAACGGTTTCATCACTCATATCATCTTCTAACCAACGATAAGGGTCTTTTATTGCTTCCCCAAAATAAGTATCAACGGTATCAACAGTTTTAGTTTTTGGGTAATTCACAACAATAGTATTTTTTTGGGACGATTTATTTTTACAAGTAACAAACATTGAAAAACTTAAAAGTATAACTATAATAGTTCTCATAGATTGTATATTTATTTTATCAAAAATAAAAAAAGCTTCTGCAAGAAACAGAAGCCTTTAACAATCTTTTAATGAAATATAGCTTATACTAAGTTGTTTTCAACAAGATACTCAGCTATTTGAACAGTATTTGTGGCAGCACCTTTACGTAAGTTGTCTGCAACAATCCACATGTTTAAAGTATTTGGTTGTGTCTCATCTCTACGAATTCTTCCAACAAATACGTCATCTTTATCATGAGCGTAAATAGGCATTGGGTACGAATTGTTTTCTAAATCATCTTGAACAACTACACCAGGAGTTCCACTTAGTATATTACGAACTTCAGCTAAGTCAAAGTCGTTTTCAAACTCTACATTTACAGATTCTGAATGTCCACCAGCTGTTGGAATTCTAACTGCCGTAGCCGATACAGAAAATGTCTTATCGTCCATTATTTTTTGTGGCTCTCTAGCCAATTTCATTTCTTCCTTAGTGTACCCATTTTCTAAAAACACATCACAATGAGGCAATGCATTTCTACCAATTGGGTAAGGGTAAGCCATTTCTCCTTCTACACCAGCTATTTCATTTTCTAATTGCTGAACCGCTTTAACACCAGTACCTGAAACCGATTGGTATGTTGAAACTACAACACGTTTCATGTTGTATTTTTTATGTAACGGGTTTAACGCCATTACTAACTGAATAGTAGAACAGTTAGGGTTAGCAATAATTTTATCTTCTTTAGTTAATACGTCTGCATTAATTTCTGGCACTACTAATTTTTTAGTAGGATCCATTCTCCAAGCCGAAGAATTATCAACTACAGTAGTTCCAGCTTCAGCAAATTTAGGAGCCCACTCTAAAGAGGTGTCTCCACCTGCTGAGAATAAAGCAATGTCTGGTTTCATAGAAACTGCAGTTTCTAAACCAACTACAGTATAATCTTCTCCTTTATAGGCTAATTTTTTACCTACTGAGCGTTGTGACGCTACTGGGATTAATTCAGTTATTGGAAAATTACGTTCTGCAAGAACTTTTAGCATCACCTCGCCAACCATTCCAGTGGCTCCAACTACAGCTACTTTCATCTGTTTAAAATTTTTAGTTTTACAATTACACTTTGACTTCTCACTTCTACTAGCTTCGCTAGCTACTTTCAAACAAAATATATTTTGTTTTCAGCAATGCTCAGTGTGACACTCAATGTGGATACTTTGAGCGAACAAAATTAGGGATTAATTATACTTTTAAACTAAAAAAAAGACCTCAATTTTTTGAAAACGAGGTCTTTTTAACAACAAATAACAGGTTGTTATTTATTTAACAAATAGTTATTTTTTAAGTAAGTCTCTAATTTCTGAAAGTAAATCTTCTTGACTTGGTCCAGCTGGAGCTTCTGGTGCTGGCTCTTCTTTCTTCTTCATTTTATTAACACCTTTTACTACCATAAACATTACAAAGGCAACGATAATAAAATCTAAAACATTTGTAATAAATTGACCGTGCTCTAAATAAACTTCTCCAACCATCTCGCCTGCATCATTTAAAGTTCCATCTTTTAATTTATATTTTAAGTCTTTGAAGTCTGTATCAAATAACAATCCAATTAATGGAGATACAATTCCTCCTGTAAAAGATGCCACAACTTTATTAAAAGCAGCACCCATTACAAAACCAACTGCAATGTCCACAAGGTTGCCCTTCATTGCAAATTCTTTAAATTCTTTAAGCATAATTTTAAATTTTAGGTTAGTATTATTATGACCAAGATAGGCAAAAAAGTCACATTTTAAAAAAGCAAAATACCAAAATATTAGATGAATTGCCTCTTAACACGTTGAGAGATAGAAGTTATAAGCTCATAAGAAATTGTGTTTGCTTTTGCTGCCAAAGCTTCAGCAGTTGCATTATCATTAAAAACAACAACTTCATCCCCTTCTTTACAATCAATACCAGTTATGTTTACCATTATCATATCCATACAAACATTGCCAATAATAGTAGCTTGTTTTCCGTTTATTAAAACGTACCCTTTTTCATTTCCATATTGTCTGCCAATACCATCAGCATGACCAATTGGTAAGGTGGCTGTTTTATAGAATCCATCGCTAATAAATGCTCTGTTATAACCCACAGACTCACCTTTTTCTATAGTGTGAATTTGAGAAATCATGGTTTTAAGAGCTGCTATAGGTTTTAGGAATTTATTTTCTTTATCAGAATTACCAAATCCGTATAAACCAATACCTCCCCTAACCATGTCAAAATGTGCTTCAGGATAATTTAAAATACCAGACGTATTACAAATATGAAGCATGGGTTTGTACCCAATAGCATTTATAAAATTATCTGCTATATTTTTAAAAGAATTGATTTGGTTTGTGGTGAATTCTTTTTCATTTAAATCTTCGCTTGCAGCTAAATGTGAAAATAGAGTGACTACTTTTACAGAAGATTTCGCTTTTAGTTTTGAAGTAATATAATCAACATCATTTTTCCAAAAACCTAGTCGGTTTAACCCCGTATTAAATTTTATGTGAACAGGATAATCGGTTTTATTTTGATTCGTAGCTATTTCAATAAATTCATTTAAAACCTTAGCATTATACAAGTTAGGTTCTAAATTATATTCTATAATACTTTTAAAGTTTGAAGGTATTGGGTGCAACACCAAAATAGGTAATGTAATGCCAGCTTTACGTAGTTCAACACCTTCGTTGGCATAGGCAACAGCAAAATAATCTGCTCCTAAATGTTGTAAAGATTTGGCAATTTCAATAGCATCACTACCATAAGCAAATGCTTTAACAACTGCCATAAATTTGGAGTTGTTTTTAAGTTTTGATTTTAGATGTAAAAAGTTGTGTTTAAGTGCTTTTAAATCTATTTCAAGTACGGTTTCTTCCGCTTTAGGCATTGTTATCTTTGGATTTTGGAGAGACTTCCTTTGGGTCGTTAACATTCATCTTCTTTACCTTTTCACGTAACATGGCTTTATAATAAGCAGCTCTACTTAAAGGTTCGTATTCATCTACTTCACCTAAAAGCACAAGACTTTCATCTTTTGCTTTACGGTAGCTATACTGTGCTAAGTTTCCAGTGCGTGTGCAAACAGCATGTACTTTGGTAACATATTCTGCGGTTGCCATAAGATTTGGCATGGGGCCAAATGGGTTGCCTTTAAAATCCATGTCTAAACCAGCAACAATAACTCTAATGCCTTTATTGGCAAGGTCGTTACATACCCTTACTATTTCGTCATCAAAAAACTGAGCTTCATCAATACCTACTACATCACAACCGTCTGCCAGAATAGGAATATTAGCAGCAGCTGGTACGGGTGTAGAACGGATTTGATTTTCGTCATGAGAGACTACCATATCTTCATCATACCTTACATCTATAGCAGGTTTAAAAATCTCTACTTTTTGTCTTGCAAATTGGGCACGTTTTAGTCTACGAATCAACTCTTCGGTTTTACCAGAAAACATAGATCCGCATATAACTTCAATCCACCCAAATTGTTCTTTATGATTTACAGTATTTTCAAGAAACATTTCGTAATTTTAACATTGAACTTGTTTCAACTTTTATATTGAAGCGAAAATTAGTCATTTTGTAGCTAGTTAAAGACTCTTTTAAGTTGCATAGCAGCGCTACGGAATTATAAAAGACAAAAAATAGATGCAAAAAGGCAATTTTTAGCCAATAATTAAAGTTTAAATTAGTTCATTAAACGAGGCGATTTTTCGTTTGTATAAAGGTGGCGTAAATTTTTTAAATAACAAAAACCTGAACTAGATTAAACCGTAAAAAATTTAAATTAATGAAGAAGAAGTTAGAATCTGAGTTAGTAAGTATAGCGCACAGAATATTGAAACTAAAAGGGAAAGAAGACGTTATAAAAATGCATGCTGAGGTTTCTGCACTTTATGAGGCACTTTCGGTTTTAAAATTTGCCCATGAAAATTTTGAAGATGACATACCCGTAATTGGTAATGATTCGTCTTTTTTCGGCATGTTAGATACTGCTTTTAATAATAAAGTAAGTGATAATATAGAGGTTGAAGATAAAATTTACATCAATTTAGATGATGTAGAAGAAGAAGCTATTATGGAGCCAGGTATTTCAACCATAAAAGACATGGTAGAGTTTATGCCTGAAGAAACTCCAAAAGTAGAAACAGTTTTTGAAGAGGCCATGCCCGAACGTTTGGCTAAACAAGATGAATTTGAAAAGATAACCGAAGATTTTAAAGAAATGCCCATTTTTGAACCAGCTACTACTTCAAAGAATGGAGCAAGTGATGACAAAAAATCTTTAAATGACAAACTTAAAAGTGGCGGATTAAAAATTGGGCTTAACGATAAACTAGCCTTTATAAAGCATTTGTTTGATGGTAAACCAGAAGATTATGACCGCGTTATTTCCCAAATAAATACAAGCGTTTCTTTAGCAGATGCTAAACGTTTTATTAATGATATTGTGAAACCAGACTATCAAGATTGGGTTGGTAAAGATGAATTTTCGGAGCGTTTCTTAGAAATTATAGAAGCTAAATTTCAATAATTTTGTGTTACCACACGAAACACGTGATAATGCCTTTACCACTTGCTTTTTGTTTGTCATACTGAACTTGTTTCAGTATCTCACAAAAGAGTTCAAAATCCTGATAGCTATCGGGACAATCACTAACACATGAGCAAACTTTACATAGTACCCACACCTATTGGGAATTTACAGGATATGACATTTCGAGCTATAGAAGTTCTAAAAGAAGCTGATTTAATTCTAGCAGAAGACACGCGTACTTCTGGAAAACTCCTTAAGCATTTTGATATTAGCACACACATGCAATCTCACCACATGCACAACGAGCATAAAACAGTAGATAGCATCATTCAAAAGCTAAAAGCAGGAACTACTATTGCTTTGGTAAGCGATGCGGGGACACCTGCTATTTCAGATCCTGGGTTTTTATTATCGCGAGCTTGCATTGAACATAATATAGACATTGAATGTTTACCAGGAGCCACAGCTTTTGTGCCTGCGTTGGTAAATTCAGGATTACCAAATGATAAATTTGTTTTTGAAGGCTTTCTACCTGTAAAGAAAGGACGCCAAACAAGACTGTTATTATTAGCCGAAGAAACCAGAACCATGATTTTTTATGAAAGTCCGCATAAACTAGTAAAAACCTTAGGGCATTTTTGTGAGTATTTTGGCGAAGACAGGCAAGTATCTGTTTCAAGAGAATTGACCAAACTATTTGAAGAAACCGTAAGAGGAACAGCTAAAGATGTTTTAGAGCATTACACCAACAAACCTCCAAAGGGTGAGATAGTTGTTATTGTAGGAGGTAAAAAGTAATATGTCATTCCTGCACGGTCATTGAGTGATACACTTAGCTTGTAGAAGTGCGTAGTTGAAATAAAAAGAAGAATCTAAAATTAAAAAATGAACATACAAGAATTTAAAAACAAACTAAAAAACAATCCAAAGGAAGTAGAATTTTCAGAAACTATGGAAGTCATAGAGTCAAATTATGAATTTACACCAACAGCCTTTAAAAATGGAACATTAGAAAATGCTGAAGGACAAAATTCAGGGTCATGTAAATTATTTGGCTTTGCAAAAGCCGAAGCATTAACCAAAGATGAAACCTTAGCTTGTTTTGGGCAATATTATTTTGAAGATGTTTTAAAAGACCCAAACGGAACAGGACACCAAAACATTAGAAATTTTATGAATACCAGTTTTGAAGGGTTGACTTTTGAGAAAGAGCCTTTAACAAAGAAATAACCTGTCATTCTGAGCGAGATACGAGCGTAAGAATCTGTTGAATGAATTGACTATTTTTTTTGGTTTATGCTTAAATTAAATGAAGAGATTGTTACGTCACTGCGTTCCTCACAATGACAAAACATTATATATGTATCAACTACTCCAAGACATAAAGCAATGCACTATATGCCAAGAGCATTTATTGTTAGGTCCAAGACCTGTAGTTTCTGCACATCCAGATTCTAAAATTGTAATCATAGGGCAAGCGCCAGGAACTAAAGTACATGCGTCTGGTGTGCCCTGGGATGACGCTAGCGGAAAACAATTGCGAAAATGGTTAGATGTTTCTAATGAAGACTTTTATGATGACACCAAGTTTGCCATAATCCCTATGGGGTTTTGCTATCCAGGGAAAGGAAAAACGGGCGATTTACCACCCAGACCAGAATGTGCACCGAAATGGCATAAGCCATTGTTTGATGAATTAAAAAAAGTAGAGTTGGTTATCTTAATAGGTATGTATGCTCAAAAGTATTATCTAGGAAAAGCTGCTAAAAAAACACTGACAGAAACTGTAGATAATTTTCATGAGCACTTGCCAAAGTTTTTACCATTACCACATCCATCACCACGTAATAGGTTTTGGCTCACTAAAAACACTTGGTTTGAGGTTGAGGTGGTACCTGAGTTGAGGAGGAGGGTTAAGGATATTTTAAGTTAATTACTTAAGAAATTCTAAATCGTTTTGAATCAAAAATTCAATGATTTCGTCTATACTTTCAAAATCTGTAATTATAGATCTATATTTTTCATTTTTTTCTTTTGAAGTATATGGGCTTTTATATCTTAATAAAGATTTAATATGATTAAGGTTTTCTTCTTCTCCTCTTTTTAACCAATGATAAACTAACTCCCCATTTTGTAAATAACTTTTGTTGTGATACAACCCATCTTTATTCCAGCCAACTACATGACCAGAAACTTTTTGAGGTATAACAACATCTAATAATTTATAGTTTTCAGCATCACTTTTTAAAATATAAACAGAACTGTTATCATCTACCGCAAACAATGGATAATTAGGACTTGATATTTCTCTATAAATTAACCCTACATTTAAAAATTCATTCTCTTGAATTTCTTCTAAAAGATTAAAAGGGGTGGTTGGGAAGTAGTTGAGAATATCAGTTTTATCGAAAACTATTTTATTTTGTTTCCATCTATATAAAAGTTCAGTTTTAGTAATATTATTTAAGTAGCTGCTATTAACAGCTTCTAAAACCTCATTGAAAGTAATATCATTATTACAATCAATGTTTATTGAAGATAATTCATGCCCATGAATTAGTAATTCAAATTCTTGTATAGACCAACAATGTCCGATTAAATCAAATAACCCTCCGTTTTTATCAGCTAATAAATAACCTACTCCCAATCTACCAGGTCTCTGTTTTTTAGACATCCATAGTAAATTTTTATCACACCAATCAAATGCGTAGCAATGTTTGTATTCTTTGATTGTCTTAGGGTCAACAACATATTCTTTTTCATCATTATTATTTAAAGATTTTAAAAAAGAATTTGCTTTTTGAATTATAAGGTCAATATTTGGGTACATAGATTAATTGGGGGACACTTATTAGTATGTGTGTAACAAAAATAGCTAAATAATTAACCAATCTACTTAGTTTTTTATTTCTAAAGTATTCCCAGAAATCCAAGTTTTAAATTCATCACCGTAATACAAATAAGCTGTACTTGCAGGTGCTTTGTACTTACCAGCAATATCAGCTTTAAGGTCTAAACGAATGGTTTTAGTTTCTGCCTTATCAAACTCGCGCCAGTAGAACACTAAATAATTGTCAAAAATCTCATAATATGCCGCTTTATTTTGCTCTAAAATTTCTTTGAGTTGCCAAGGTTGAGGTGTAGTGCCTGATGGGATTCCTATAATAGCAGTTACCATGCCTAATTGTTCTTCTTTTTTATTAGATACATTTATGGTCATACTTACATTATCTCCAACTTTATAAGCTTGATTAGTAATTACCGTTTCTAATTTTATTGGGCATTCTTTTGAACTGTCGGGGACATAGCTATCCCATACCATGTTTAGTGAATATGGATAAGTAGTATCTGGATTTGGGTACTGAATTTTTAGAGTTTGCCTACCCTTAACAAGATAATCTGTGATATTATTAAGGGTAATTTTGCCTTCATTATTTACATGTAGTTTTTCAGTTAGTTTTCTTCCATTTATTATAATGTCTACGGTATCATTCTCATTAATTATTTTTTGCTTTTGTATTCTTGTATAGTCAATTAAAGCTTTTAAAGCCATTACAGTAGATTGTGTAGAACCAAATCTATTATACTTTCGTTTACTTACAAGATATTGAATGCCTTCTGTAACTAAAGTGTCGTTATTGGGATTTTCATTCATTAATGCTAATAATGTAAAGGCTAAAGTTTCAATGTTTTTTGAGTCTCCGTAAGAACGCGTTATGGTGTTATTAACAGGGAGTTTTTCAAACCCATATGTATCAATATTATTTTTAATCTTGTTCAATAATACTTCGGCTTTTTTCAACTCATTTAAATTATAACTTGCTAAAGCCAATAGAGCCATTTTATAAGAATCGTTGCTTTTTAAAGCATCATGGTAAGCCGTAATATATTCTAACTTAAAGTTTGAATTAATTTTGGCTTCACTTAATGCATAAACTATATATGCATTGGCAACATCTTTTGGTGAGCTGGCAAAACTATCGTATCCAAGTTTACTTTTCTTAAAACCACCTTTACCATCTCTTTGACTTAATAACCATTTTACCGTTCTATCAATCATTTTTTGGTTTACTCCATCATAGACCTCTTTCATCTCAGTAAATTCTAAAATACCATAAGCAGTAAGGGTTTCATGAGGAGGCGTTTTTCCAAACCACTCAAAACCACCTTTTCTGGTTTCAAAACCAACTAAACGTTTATAGCCTTTTTTTATGAAATCCATAGCCTTTTTTTCAACCTCAGGATTGCTTTTGCCTGTTTCTTTTAAATATTTTAAAACCATAATATTGGGGTAAGTAGCAGATGAGGTTTGTTCAAAACAACCATAAGGTTTACGTATCATACCTTCTATACCATTCATAAGATCACCAACAACATTGGTGTAAATATTAAATTCTGCATTAAGACTATTATCAACTACATTGTTAATATTAAAATTATAGGATTGCGATTTAGATCCAGCAATAGATAATTCTGTTGGGAAATATGGGCTTAAAATAGTTGTTTTTCTTTTTACCATATCTGAATGCGCATTAGAATTTAAGCTTACTTGAATAGAGGCATCTTCAGCTTTTTTAATAGGAACAACAGCAATGTTGTTAATACTAGAACTATTAGCTTTTACCTTTATTTGCGTACTGTAAGGTTTGAGTAGTTTAAAATGTTTAGGTAGTTTAATTTCAAGCGTAGCTTTAATATCTTTTTGGGTTTCATTAGTAATTAAAATTGGTAAAATAACCGTATCGTTTAAAGTCATATAGTTTGGTGCTTTAAAATCTATATTCAATAACTTTTTTGTGGCGTATTCTTTGTCTTGTTTTCCAATTAAACCATTAAAACCAATACCCTCAGCTACTATTTTGAAAGATGTTATAGCATCAGAATTATAGAATTCAAACTTAGCATTTCCATTTTCATCGGTTTGAATCACTGGGTTCCAATAAATAGTTTGTCTAAAATCAGTACGTTCTTCAGGTAACTCTTTACTGGAGTATTTTGGCATGTAAAACTTTTTGGATGTATAAGTATTTGTTGGTCTATAATCATAAAAAGTTTTCACAGCATAGTTATTATACTTTGCATTGTTTAGTTTTTTCTTATTCCAGTTGTTGTATGACTTTCCATTTTTTGTATTTATTAAAATGACTCCATTTGCACCTCTTGATCCGTAAATAGCCGTAGCTGAAGCGTCTTTTAATACGCTTATATGATTAATTTGACTTGGGTGAAGGTTTGTAAGTGAATTTTCCTCATAGGGAACACCATCAACTACATAAAGTGGTGTATTGTTTCCAGATATAGAAGCTACGCCTCTAATCATAATTTTTGAAGCATTTCCAAGAATAAAATCATCAGAAATTTGAACACCCGCAATACGTCCTTGAAGTGTAGTTGCCACATTTTCATTTGTTGAAATATCTTCAACTTTAACTTGAGAAACAGCTCCCGTTACCTCACTTTTTTTAACCGTTCCGTAACCTATCACAACTACTTCGTCTAAAGCTGAAGCATCTTCTGTTAAAGCAATATTAGCTGTGGCCTTTTGTTTTATTGGTTTTTCAAGAGGTTTATTGTTTTTAAACAGCCCTTTTATTTTATCTGAGTTAGGTTTGCTTAAAGCGTTACCAGTTTTTTGAATAATATCTGGTGTGCGTTTATCAGCATTAATTGATAATTTTTTTCCATCTTTAGTATAGGCTAATAATGTAAAGTGCTGCTTTGGGAATGTTTTAAAATAGAACCTACCTTCTTCATTGCTAGTAAAGGTCAAAACCTTATTACTGTTGTATTCAAATAATAGTAGATTAGCTTTTACAGGATTTCCTTTTTTGTCTGTTACAGTACCAGATTGAACACCTTTTTGTTCAGGTTGATATATGGCATTTTCTAAAGTGATTTTTGGTTGAGTAATGTAGTTTCTCCATCCGTGAGTAAGCATCAAGTAATCTAATGCTTTATGAGATTTTAATTCTTTAGTGTTAAAATAAAATGAAGGTTTATGAATTTTCCCTTTTAGTTCTGATGACAATAGTAAATAAGATAGGATATGATTTTGTTTATCATCGGCAAAAGAGAGTAATTTATTGTCTGCTACAGATACTGAAAGGTTAGAGGAGATTGGGTTGTTGTTCCAGTCTGTGGTAGTAATATGAGCTGTTACTTTTTCACGTGTTTCATAAACAGTCTTATCTAATTCAATATCAATGTTTAGCTTTTTATGTGCATTTATAAATACCAAACGTTCTGCTACAACAACCTGGTTTTTATTTAGAAGACTGAGTTTTGTAATACCAATGGGGAAGTTTTGAGTATTGATTTCAATCTTATTTTGAGAAGAATTAATTGTTTTATTTACTAATAATTTTGATGCATTGGTTATCTTAAGGTACATCTTCCCTTTTTCTGATGAAAACAAGTTAAGCGTAGTTTTTAAACTATCTTGAATAATAGAAAACCTTGTTCCTTTACTTTGAATTTCAGGAAGTTTTATTTTTCTATCTGATACAAATGGGGCTTTAATTTTGGCATAATAGGTTTTATTGTTTTTAGCTGAAATGTTAACGGCTCCCATGCCATCGTGAAAACTTTTAAATGTGTTTACTATTGAACCTTTGTTATCAATAATATCTCCTGAAACATCGACAGGTTTTCCAAACTCGTTCAAAGCTTTAAAAGCTATTTTGTTATTGGTACCAGCAATTATTTTTCCACTTTCTGGAAAAAATTGTAAATCTATATTATCTAAAACTACAGGAATACTTCTTGAAATAGATTCTGTTGTGCCATTGTATGGAATTAAAACATTTAACACTACATCGGTTGTCTTTAAATCTACTGGTAATGTAAATGTTGGTGTTGCTTTACCATTAGTGTTAGTTGTGATAGATTCTGAAAGTATTTTTTGCCCTTTAGCTGAAACTTCAAATGTGATATCTTTATGTTTTAGAGGGTTGTTTTTTAAATCTTTTACTTCAAAATTTGCTATTACTTGAGATGATTTTCCATAACCTTCTTTTTCAAATTTTAGAGTTAATAGTAAATTGGGTTTTACTATTTTTTGCACAGTTATTTTTTTCGTGAAGAAAGCAGTTTCCCCAAAATTTCGCATCCAATTGGTATACACTTTTAAAGTATAGATACCTCCAACCCAATTAGGATCAAGGTGAAAGTCGCCATAACTATATCCGTTTTCAACAGAAAGTCTAATTTTTTTAACAGCCACACCTTTAGGAGAGATTAATTCAGCAGTCATAAAATCACTTAAAGTAGAAATGTTATGATCTGTTCCCGTAATGTATGATTTAAACCAAATGGTTTCTCCTGGAAAATAAAAGGAACGATCTGTTTGCGTGTATATTTTTTCTAAAAAAGCTTTCTTAGTTTCAACAGCTTTAAAAGACACCGAAGAAATGATGCTTATAAATAATATTATTAATAGAAATTTATTGTGCTTTAGAGTTTTCATGCAATTATATTTTTAAGTTCATTTTTAAACCTACTTCACTCATTAAAGGAGCATTAAAAAAGTTAAGGCCTTTAGCAGAACGGTTGTTATATAGGTTACTATAAGGAGAAGCACCGTTAAATTTAGACCAGGTAATAAGGTTGTTAGCATATACTCCAATATCTAGGGTTCTAATGAATTTATCTTTCTTATTATGGTTTATGGTATAAGTTAAATCGATAGATTTTAGATTTATATAACTTCCATCTTTAATAGCATCTTCAGCTACACCTTCAAAACCATAGCGAACAAATCTGTTTTCTGAAATATCATTTTGTATGTTATAAAAATCTACAGGAGTAGTATTTACAGTTCCTTGCTCATTGACACCTTTAAACACATAATTACTAATATTTCTCTGGGTTGCAGATTGCTGTGAAGTGCCAAAATAATTAAGCACGTTTTGGGTGCCATTCCAAATATCACCTCCTTTTTGAAAGTCTATTGAAAAGTTTAGTTGTAAGTCTTTCCATTTGAATGTATTGGTAAAACCAAGGTTAAAGTCTGGAATAGGATTACCTATAACTTTCTTTTCGGGATCAACTATTGGAAATCCGTTGCTACCAATAATGACATTGTTTTGACTATCTCTGGCATAAGCAGATCCTACAATAACGCCAGCTGGTTGCCCTTCAATTAAATTTTTTGAAATTGTTGAGAATCCTGCTACAGGAACAATAGTTCTATTATCTAATAATTTTGAAACTTTTGTTCTGTAAGTTGAAAAGGTTAATGAGGGGTAGTAGTTAAATTCATAACCTAAACGGACATTGGAGTTTATACTAAATTCTATACCGTAGTTCTTTACGTTTGCAACATTTTTAAGTTCAAACGTGTTGTTATCTATAACAGGGAAAACAGTGTTTTTTGTTTCAGTGCTAAAATAATTAGCGCCAATATCAAAGTGTGTATTTAGGGCATTAAACTTAAGGTCTAATTGTAATTCATAACTTTCTTTTTCTTCAAGTTTTAATGATGCATCAATGAATAAATCATTAATAGCTCTGTAGCTCAAACTTTCTTCAGGGCTAATGATTAGGCTGTTATGGCTTTGGTTATTATAGAGTAGTGGTGTGTCATTAACGTCAAAAGAGGTACTTACAGTTATGGCTAATTCACTAAAATCATAGATACGTAAAAGTTTATCTAAGTCAAACTTAAATTGTAATGTTGGCAAAAACCATTTATTGTCTTGAACAGATGATATATAAGAGTTATTAATTATAGAAGTTGTAAAAGCATTTCTACGCCATTTATAGGTTATATTATTTGATAACCGCAATGTATTTCTGTGAACAAACCTATTGTTTAAAGAACTGTTTTCAGGATTTTTAAAAGTAAAGTTATCTAAACCGTTAGCTTGAAATAATGAGTAGTTTAAGTCTTCATAAAAATAATCTGAGCTAGAAAATATAGTTAGGTTGGATCTGTCATAATCTTTACTGAACTTAAAATTTAATGCGGTATTAAAATTATTTTTATCTACTATTCTATTACTTAAATAACCATCATTAAAACCAATAGTATTTTTACTAAGACCAAAATTTTGTGTGTTTTTATGATTGCTATAATTAAGTTTTGTATTCAGAGTAATATCATCTGAAATTTTAAATCTGTTTTTTAAACTAGTAACTAATAAACCATTATTTTCTTTGTTTCGGTTATTATTTAATAGCCAATAAGGGTTGTTATAGTTGTTTGGACTAAAACTACGTTGTTCACCATTTTGTAAAAGATAACCTTGAGAATTTTGAAAACTAATAGGGGTTACCCAATTGTTTAACAATACATTGTTTTGAAATCCATTTATATTGGGTTGGTTATTGGTATAAGTATGATACTTTATAAATGTGTCCCAACCTATTTTATCATAAGAATCTAATGGGTTTTTATAATGAAAGGTAATATGGTTATATGTATTGTTTTCAATGTTGTATGTATCTTTTTGGGAGGTATTGGTAATATCTAATCCTAAAGAAGAATAGTCTGTAGTGATATTAAAAAACAGGTTATTTACAGATTTTAAACTAGTATTGAAAATGGAATTGTTATACGCTTTAGCCGAATTACCATTACCGTTTCCTGCTAAAACGAGCCTTCCATTTAAATCATAGTTATAATCTGAGTTATCAAATTCAAGTAGATTTAATTCTGGCCCGTATGAAAATACGTTTCCTATTTCTGGTCCTTGAAACCTTAATACTCCATTATCTGAAATTCCTTGAGCAAAATTATTTTGTAGTTTAGGTAGGTTGCTGTTTTTTACAAATTGTAAGCTAGTGATGTTTTTAAAACCAATTTCATAATATGTGTCAGGCTTAAAATAAGCTAGTTTTACTTTATCTGTCTTATTTTCAATATTACTAATTCTGTTAAATAAAAAGAAAGAACCTTTATTGTAAGTTTTGTTAGAATCTTCAATAGAAGGTGCTAAAGCAGAAGTTTTTTTAATGTTGTTTATGGCTTTTTTATAAGCATTACTTTCAATGATTTGAACGGGTATTTTTTTAACAGCTACGGTGTTATTTAATGTTTCTCCAAACATAGAAGCATTAACTTCTACTTCTCTAGTATTCATTCCTACAAAGCTAAATACCAAAATATCTCCTACACTACATTCAATATTGTAAATGCCATCAAAGTCTGTGGTAACACCAGTGCTTGTTCCTTTTACTAAAACATTTACCCCAGGAATTGGTTCTCCGTAGTTGTCATTCAATACACCTGAAATAATACCTTGTTGAGCCATTAATAATTCAGGAATAAATAATAACATTAAGAGTAATGCTTTTTTGATTAGTTGTATTTTCATAAGGATAGTTTTGTTACTTCAAACTTATCTTACAAAAACTATAATTAAAATTTAAAATGAGGGAAATGGTCTTTTGGGTGAGTGAAGCTTTGCTATTTAGGAAAAAGAAAACCGGATGATTTACCACCCAGATCAGGCTCTGTGCACCGCAATAATGGCATAAACTCTTAAAAAGCGTAGAGCTTATTATTCTAGTTGGTATGTACACTCAAAAATACTATCTAGAAAAGCAAGCGAAGAAACCTTAACTGAGACGGTTAAAAATTTCATCGAATACTTGCCAAAGTTTTTACCATTACCACGTAACAGGTTTTGGCTTACTAAAAACCCTTGGTTTGAGGTCGAGGTATTGCCAGGGTTGAGGAGGCGGGTAAAAGAGCTAATATAACAGACGTCATTACAAGGAGTTCACGACGAAGTAATCTTTGTAATTGACATTGCTTATTCATGAGATTGCTTCATTGCGTTCGCAATGACCAAACCCCTAACGTCATTACGAAGGAGGTACGACTGAAGTAATCTGTTTAATACAAGGCTCAATGTTTATGGTTATTGCCAATAACAATAATTATTATATTTAACTATGAAAAAATCCTATGTATATTTTATGACTAATAAAAACAATACTGTTATTTACATAGGTGTGACTAGCGATTTACTAAAACGAGTTTATCAACATAAAACGAAAGCTATAAAAAGCTTTACATCAAAATATAACTGTAATAAATTGGTTTATTTTGAAGAGTTTTTAGATATAAATCAAGCTATAGCTAGAGAAAAACAATTAAAGTCAGGCAATAGAAAACGAAAAGAAGATTTAATAAATTCTATGAATTTAAATTGGAATGATTTATCTGATGGGTGGTTGTTTTATTTTAATTGATGTCATACGAGGAGGCACAATGAAGTAATCTATTTAAAGTTTTGTCTTTATATTTAAGAGATTGCTTCACTGCGTTCGCAATGACGAGTTTCCAATAGTAATTAGTCAAATTAGACATGCTTCCCCTTCTCCCATCCATGTTTCCCTAAGTATTGCTCACCACTTTCAACAGCACCGTCCTCAATACTGGTTCCCATAGAGTCGTTCCAACGGTTTAGGTATCCAAATAAAGAGATAACTCCTAGCATTTCAACAATTTCACCTTCATCCCAGTGTTCGTATAAACGTTTTTTAATGTTTTCATCAACAGCATTGGGGACTTGAGAAGCTGCTAAACTAAAATCTAATGCTGCACGTTCGGCATCACTAAACGCTGGGTGTGTTCTGTATTCCCAAATGTTATCTAATTGCTCCTGTTCTGCACCGTAACGTTCCGCGGCTCTAATAGCATGTGCTTGACAATAGCGACATCCTGTTGAATTACTACTTACCCAAGCAATCATACGTTTTAGGGCAGAAGTAACGCTACCTTCATTAGCCATCACCGCTTTGTTTAAATTAATAAAGGCTTTACTTATAGAGGGTCTACGTTGCATTGTTAACACAGAATTTGGACAAAATCCTAGTGTTTCATTAAAGAACTCAGCCAATTCTTTGGTTTCTAAATCGTGATCTGAAGATAAAGGAGTTACTAAAGGCATATTTTTATTTTTAAATAGTATTTTTGAATACTACAAGAAACAAAAAATATTCAAAAATATATGGGAAACATTATAACAACTAAGTGGTTAGGGAATATGAGGTTTGAAAGTACTAACCCTTCAGGTCATAATTTATTTATTGATGCAGGACTAGAAAACGGAGGCAATAGTGAAGGTTATAGGCCCAAGGCACTAATGCTTTCGGGTTTAGCAGGTTGTTCCGGATTAGATGTTGCTGCCTTAATAAAGAAGATGAAATTGGATGTTGCCGATTTTTCCATTGAAGTTGATGCAAATTTAACTGAAGAGCATCCTAAATACTACGATAAAGTGACTATGGCATTTAAATTTTATGGTGATAATTTAAACGAGAAGAAATTACAGCGTGCGGTTGATCTTTCTATTGAAAAATATTGTGGTGTTATGGAAATGTTTCGTCAGTTTGCTGAGGTAAAAGTTGAAACATATTTTCACAAGTCATAGAAATGCGTTGGACGCTAAAGCCAAAACCAGAACCATCAAAAGTTAAACACTTACAAGAATCTCTGCAGGTAAGTGAACCTATTGCTTCGTTATTAGTACAACGGGGTATTGATACGTTTGAAAGCGCCAAAGATTTTTTCAGACCAAGTTTGAGTCATTTGCATGATCCATATTTAATGAAAGATATGGATAAAGCAGTGGCTCGTATAGAAAAAGCCATTGCTAATGGTGAAAATATTTTGGTCTATGGCGATTATGATGTTGATGGTACAACGGCAGTAGCGTTAATGTCTACTTACTTAAAAACCAAGCATGAATTAGTATATACCTATGTACCCAATAGATATGACGAAGGTTATGGAGTGTCTTATAAAGGTATTGACTTTGCGTTAGAAAACGATTTCACTTTAATAATTGCTTTAGACTGTGGTATCAAGGCTATTGAAAAAGTAGCATATGCTAAAGAACAAGGCATTGATTTTATTATTTGTGATCATCACAGACCAGGCGATGAAATACCAGATGCAGTAGCGGTTTTAGATCCTAAGCGTTCAGATTGTGAATACCCATACAAAGAATTATGTGGTTGTGGTGTTGGGTTTAAATTGATTCAAGCTCTAGCTGAAAAAGATGGTTTAACTACTGAAGACTTATTGCCTTATTTAGATTTAGTAGCAACCGCTATTGGTGCAGATATTGTACCTATTAATGGAGAAAACAGAGTGCTAGCATATTTTGGGTTACAAGTTATAAATACGAATCCTAGACCAGGATTTAAAGCTATTTTAGATCAGCTTAAAAAAACACAACTCACAATTACAGATGTAGTTTTTACCATAGCTCCCAGAATTAATGCAGCAGGCAGAATGAAGCATGGTAATTACGCAGTAGGCTTATTAGCTGAAGAAGCATATGATGCGGCCATTGAGCGTGCTAAAGATATTGAAACTTATAATCATGATAGAAAAGAAACCGATAAACAAGTTACAGCAGAAGCTCTTAAACAAATTGAAGAACAAAAAGAACAGGAACGTTTTACTACTGTTGTTTACCATGAAACTTGGCATAAAGGTGTTATTGGTATTGTGGCTTCTAGACTAACAGAAACTTATTACAGACCAACATTAGTTTTTACCAAAAGTGGCAATAAATTAGCGGCTTCTGCCAGATCTGTAAAAGGCTTTGATGTGTATAATGCATTAGATGCTTGTAGTGAACATATTGAACAATTTGGAGGTCATAAATATGCTGCTGGTTTAACTATTGAACCTGAAAAGTATGAAGCTTTTAAGAAGGCTTTTGAAGAAGTAGTCGCTAAAACTATTGATAAAAAGTTATTGACTCCTGAAGTTCAAATTGATAGGCAAATAGATTTAAAAGAAGTCACACCTAAATTCTACAGAATATTAAAACAGTTAGCGCCTTTTGGTCCCAGTAATATGACACCTGTTTTTATGACTGAAGGTTTAACAGATACAGGTTATGGTAAATGTGTAGGTGAAGATAAAACGCATTTAAGGTTAACTGCTACACAACCTGATGCTAATGGTATTGTTTGTATTGGTTTTGGAATGGGAGATAAATATGAACTAATTTCTGAACAAAAACCGTTTAGAGCAGTCTATTCTATTGATGAAAATGAATGGCAGGGGAACGTGTCTTTGCAATTGAGGTTGAGAGATATTAAACAGAAGTAATTAGAAATAAGATGAAACCAAAACTTATAGCAATTGGATATTGGTATAGTATTTATGAACCTGAATTGCCTAACCCTGCTTGTTTTGAAGACTCTAATTGGAATTTAAAGGAAAAAAACTTAGTCATCGAACACCTAAAAAAAGGTAAGTCAATTGCTGATTGGATGGGAACAAGTTGGTGTCGTTATCGATGTGGGGAAAGTGGTATGGGAGCTAGTTGCTTAACAGATGGAAAATATATATTCCCTGAAAAATTAACTCACTATATAGAACAACACAACTTGAGACTTCCGAGAGAATTTGTAAATCATGTTACAAATTATAAATCGTGTAGAATATTTTCTGACATAAGCAAATATGAAATCGATTACGATTGGTGGAAAAGAGAAACAGGATTCAATAAGAAATTTAAGAAAAGAACTTTTTTGGCTGAGACAGATAAAGAAATCGAGAAATTTAAGAACAGATTATAAAACAATAAAATTGGCAAAAAACGATCCTTACGCAGCACTACGAATAAAAGAATTCAATATTTTCTTGTTACTAAGATTTGCTTTAGTTTTTGGTTGGTCTATGCAATTTGTGGTTATTGAATGGCAAGTATATACACTTACCAATGATAAATTAAGTTTGGGCATTATTGGTGCATGCGAATTTATTCCAGCTTTTTTTATGGCACCGTTTGCAGGTCATATTGTAGATAGAAAGGAAAAACGCAATTTATTTGCTTTAATAATAGCCTTATTTTCTTTAATTAGTTTTGGATTATTTTGGTTAACCTCTCAAAGTATAGAAGCATTATGGAATACAAATAATATTGTACTAGGCATCTATTGTCTTGTCTTTTTTGGTGGGATATTAAGAGCCTTTTTCGGTCCAACTATATTTTCATTAATTGCCTTATTGGTTCCAAAAAATATTTATCCTAATGCAGCTACATGGAGTAGTAGTACTTGGAAAGGAGCTTCTGTAACTGGTGCTTTAGTTGGTGGGTTTTTAATTGCTTGGATAGGTGTTCATCTAACATTAGGTATTATATTTTTATTAGTTATTATTGCTTTATTGTTAGTGTTTCTAATTAAAAAGAAGCCAATTTTAAATACAAAAACCAATGAGTCTGTAAAAGAAAGTTTAAAAGTTGGTCTTCGTTTTGTATTTAATGACAAGGTTGTTTTAGGAGCTTTAACGTTAGACATGATTGCTGTTCTTTTTGGAGGGGCAGTGGCTATATTTGCTGTATTTGCTAAAGATATTTTAGATGCTGGACCAAAAGGGTTTGGCATATTAAATGCTTCCCTGTCTATAGGAAGTATTCTAACTATGTTGGTAACTACTTATTTGCCCATAACTAAAAATACTGGTAAAAAATTATTGGTAGCGGTCTTTGGATTTGGAGTTTCTATGATTGTTTTTGGCGCTTCTAAATTATTTTTATTAAGTGTAATTGCATTATTTGTAGCTGGAATATTTGATGGTGTCTCTATGGTAATAAGACAAACCATTCTTCAATTAAAAACACCAGATGAAATGCGTGGTAGAGTTGGTGCTGTAAATTCTATGTTTGTAGGGTCTTCTAATGAACTAGGAGCTTTAGAAAGTGGTATTGCCGCAAAAATATTTGGAGCTCCGTTAGCGGTTATGTTGGGTGGTTGTGCTACCCTTATTACTGTAATAACTATGGGGATTAAAAATAAATCGCTTAGAGAATTAGATTTAACTGAGGATATGGAAGATCAGGAAAAAATAGACGTTTAAGTATTTAGAAAATCACCTATTAAATTAGTGATTTGGTCAGGTTGTTCTTCTTGAATAAAGTGTTTTGCTTCAATTTCATGAATGTTTTTAGAATCTAGTTTTAAATCATGAATCACTTGTTCTTTCATCTTTTCTAATACTAAAAACTCATCGTGCTTTCCCCAGATTAATAATTTAGGTATTTTTAAAGACTTAATAACTCTTGAATAGTTTGGAAGGAGATTACATGTATTACTAAAAAATTGATACATGGCTTTTGTTTTACCTTCCAGCAGTGGTTTTTTATAACCTTCAATCGCCTCTTTATCCATAATGTCATCGTCAACTAAACCAGATTTAAATAAGCCTTTTAACATGGCATTTGTAGAGATCCAATTACTGTATAGTGCTATGATGCATCTGGCAATAAATCCTTTAGTAAATCTAATAGGTGGTTTAAACCCAGATTCATAGATAATAGTATTCAGAATAACGAGATTTTGAACACGTTGAGGGGCAAGTTTCAATAATTCCCAAGTCCATAAACCTCCTGCATCATGAAACACATGGTTCCATTGAGCTATCTTTAAAGCATCCATTAAAGCCAATAGTCTTTTAGCATGTTCTTTTGGTTCATAGATATCATAACCCTTTGGGGAATCACTAGAACCGAAACCTAACATATCAGGAACTATAACACGATGTGTTATTGCAAGAGTATCTATCATTTTACGATATAACCATCCTGAAGTAGGCACACCATGTAATAAAACGATAACATCACCTTTCCCTTTATCTATATATTTTATAGTACCGTGTGTAGATAAGAAAGATTCTTGTTCATTTCTAAATTGAGAATAGGTCATTTTCAATGCTTTACATGTAATAAGTCGTGAGCAAACTAAAAAACCTACGTACTAAATTTAGACTATCAAAAAACGTAGAAATCTACTCTAGCTTGAATTGAGATAAGAATTCCCAAATTGCAGGGGTAGCTTCAAAACTGTTATTGCCTTCTCTTCCTGGCCATAAATGCGTACCGCCTATAACTTTATAATGCACCACTTGAGTGTTGTTTTCACCATTAAGATATGCATACTTTTCAATGGTTTGATCATCATTAGGGTTTTGATCTTTAATAGACGTGATTACTGGTGTTTTATCACATTTATTAAAATCTGCTAAGAAATTTAAAGTCGCTTCTACAGATTTACCAAACTGGTTACCATTGTACGCTACTGCAGTATCATTGTCACCATTAATTATTATTGCAGGTGTGCTATGAACCATATTACATTTAAACACATCTGAAGAAGGCATTAAACCAGATACTGGAGCAATTGCTGCAATTTTTTTGCTTAAAGAGCAACCTGCTATGTAGCTCATAAATCCACCTTGAGAAAAACCAGTGATATATATTTTCTTTTCGTTTATGCTATAATCTGTAACCAATTTATCTATAAGAGAGCTTATGTAATCAATGTCTTTTAATCCACCTTTATCATTGGTACTTTGAAAATCCCAAGATGGCACTTTAGCTTTATTTATCTTTCCCTCAGGACAAGCAATAATAAAACCATGTTTTTCTGCTAAAGGCTGAAATTTGGTGTATTCTAAAATCCAGCCGGCAGGTTCGCTATACCCATGAATAAGTAATAATAATGGTGCTGGTTTATCTTTAGAATAGGAGCTTGGAACATATATTTTATGAATACGCTCTACATTATCGTGTAGCATAGTACCACTAACGGTGTTTTGAGCTGAGACTAAAAGCGTTACAAAACATAAAAATAAGAAAATTGATTTTTTCATTGTATAATTAGTTTAATTAGATTGACTTGGTCTAAAAATACTATTATAAAATACTTTTTTAATAAACTTTAGGTGTGTTTTTCCTAAGTTGTTGTAATTGATGCTTGTCTAAATTTAATTACAGTAAATACAATAGGACTAAAAAATAATATGCTTGTATATCTGGATTTCACTAAAGATATTAAGGGTAATGAAAATTTAATTCTTTTCCGTTTTCTTAAGAGTAACTAAAACAGCTCCATTAGCCCCTCTACTTCCATAAATAGCAGTAGACGGCTTTTCTTTTAAGACATCAATAGATTTAATTTTGGAAGGATGAATATTAGATATTACTTCCAAACTAACTGGTCTACCATTGAGTACAAACAAATGAGATTTATGTTTTTCTAAGAAATCTAAAAAAGGTTTTTTAGTTTGAATAAGAACAACTCCATTTTTTGCAGCATCACCATATTTTAAAGCATCTTCATCATCTGCTATTAATAGCTTTAATCTAACAAGATGATCAAAAGGTATAGAATCAATGATTTTTTTATTAGAAATATTATCATCTACAACAATTAAAGCTTTATCAATGTTTATAACTACTCCTGGTCTATTTTTTTGGGTTTTTAGAAAGGAATAAATTGAAGTCTTTGAATTTGCTTTGAAAACTTTATTTGCTTTCCAGTTTTTGTGAGTTTTTATCAAAATAGCACCGTTCCGTCCTTTTTTGCCGTATTTAATTTCGGCTTTTTTCGGGTTTATTACTTCAATAGAATCTATTGAAATACAATCTAATCCCAGAACGTATTTTTCTAAGACTTCTTTATTGTTAATAAAATATAAAGGCTTTTTACCTTCTTTTTTCCCTAATAGTTTTAATTTTTTTTCTGAAGGTTTTAATACACATTCCTCTATGTTTTGGGAATAACTGTGGTAATTAGAAAGAAAAAGAAGAAGTAATATGTTTAATAGTCTTCTGGTAATATTTACATTAAAAATAATTTTCATTTAAAGAGGATTGTTACTGTAGTTTTTCAATTCTAATGTTTCTCCATCAAACACGCCATAGGTATAATACTGAATCCAATCACCTAGATTGATGTATTTTGAATTGTTGTTGAGGTCTATATTTAAAGGCAAATGTCTGTGACCAAACACAAAATAATCTCTGTGTTTTTGTTCAAGTTTGCGTTTACAATACTGTACCAGCCATTCATTATCTTCGCCTAAAAATTTAGCATCCTCATCGCCAGAAATAAGTTTATTTTTTACTGATAAATGTTGCGCTAAAGCGACTCCTAAATCTGGGTGTAACCAACGGAATAACCATTTACATAGTGAGTTGGTAAACACTTTTTTCATGCGTTTATAGCCTTTGTCTCCAGGACCTAATCCGTCGCCATGACCAATAAAAAAGGTGGTATTATTAAAAGTGAATTCTTTGGGTTTATGATATACGGGAATATTCAATTCTTCTTCAAAATAACCATTCATCCATAAATCATGATTCCCCACAAAATAATGAATTGGAATACCAGAATCGCTAATTTCTGCTAGCTTACCTAATGTTCTGGTAAAGCCTTTTGGAACTACATGTTTATAGTCCATCCAGAAATCGAATAAATCACCTAGAAGGAAAATAGCAGCAGCGTCTTCTTTAATCTGGTCTAACCAAGCTACAAACTTTTTTTCACGAGGCAAAGAGGCTTCTTTTGTTGGTGCTCCCAAGTGATTATCTGAGGCAAAGTATATTTTTTTTCCTTTTGGAATTTGCATGTGTAAATATAGTAATTCCTGCGAAGGCAGGAATCTCTTTTTTATTCAATTCATTTTTGTCTTGACACACTACAGAAGTTTAAAACACTGTTTTAAATGAAAGTATATTGCGTAGCAAAATCAAAAAAGTCAAATCAATCTAAGGAAATTCCTGCGGATCGTTCGCTTATAAAACTTCATGCTTGAAGCTGCGCTTCGCAGTTTCGTTTTAAGCTTTCTATTTCTGCAGATTGATGATTCCGACAAAGTCGGAATTTAGGACTTTACCTTTTATTAAGTGTTTTTTAATAGCTTTCTAAAAAAACTAATCTTGATCATAAGCAAACCACTCTGCAAAACTTGTAGCTGTTTCTTGTAATTTTAACGAGTGTAATTTAATATCTTCTGGTAAGCGTATTTTTATTTTTTGAGCAAAATCTATCACCATCATTTCGCTAGTAGGTTGATAATCTACCAAGAGTACGTTATGACCTCTATCTTTTAGTTCTTTTGCTAACTCAACATGTGGCGTGTTTTTGTTAAATACAGTGGCATGATCAAAAACATCAACAATTTCTTCTTCAACAATTTTTTTAAGATCACCAAAGTCTATTACCATACCATATTTTACATTATTGGTATCTGCAATTGGTTTGCCTATTACTGTTACATCTAATTTATAACTGTGGCCGTGAACATTTTTACATTTTCCGTCGTAGCCATATAGTGCATGACCTGTTTCAAAAGAAAATTGTTTGGTAATACGTATGTTATTTCCCATTATCTGCGTCTTCCTCGGTTTCTGTTTACAATGTAAACTACTATTAAAATTATGGCAAGAACTAAAAATAATCCGTTACCTGTTAAAAAGCTCAATATATCCATAAGGGTTGCTTTAATATAATTTGATGCAAAATTAATGGTTTTTCACCAGAGGAATGAATTGTTTCCTGAAATAAATTAAGAGGGGAATACTTCTAGCAAGCATCCAAAGGGTAAGCGCTATAAAAATACCATTAAGTTTAAAGCCTAAATAATCTAATATATAAATCGTTGGTACAAACACTACAAATGTTGAAATGAGTAACACATTTCTAAGTACTTCTGTTTTACCTAAACCTTTAAAAACACCATCAAAAATAAAGGCAATTGAACAAATGGGTTGCATGATGAGTACAATCCAAAATACGGAATAAAATTCACTTAAAACTGGAGTTTCTTTGGTAAATAATAACCCAATTGGTTTGTAAATAGCAACTCCTATTAACCCAAGAATAATACCAAGAATGATTCCTATTTTAATAAGCTTTTGATTTAATGATACAAGAGATTTATAATCTTTTGCTCCGAAAAATTTACCTGATAAAATATTGCCAGCACTTGAATATCCATCTATTATAAAAGCTCCCAAAAACCATAGATTGATTGCTATGGTATATGCTGCTATGTAATTTTTACCATATCCTGTGGCAAATCTTGTGGCAAAATATAAGGTTATGTTCAAGGCAACTGTTCTAACAAATAAGTTAGCCACCATAATACCAAAACGATTTATTTCTTTGTTAAACGGAAACGTAATTTTTAGTGATATAGAAGTTTTGGTTAGTAAATAAATAGCCGAAAGTATGGCCATTAAAATTTGAGCTATTACACTAGCATAGGCAGCGCCTTTAATGTGCATAGGTTCTATATAACCATCAATACCGTAAACAAAAATATAATCTAAAACGATGTTTAAAAGTGCTCCAATAATAGCAATTATCATTGGGTAATAGGTGTTTTGAAGGCCTCTAAAAGTACCAAAAACTGCTATTGTGAATAAGGTAAACGGAAAACCAAATACTCTAATTTTATAATATATCACACTATAGTCTAAAATTAAACCAGAAGCGTTGTATAGTTCAAAAATAGAATGAGCTAAAGGATACGTAACTAGAATAATTAAAACACTGATAGATGTAACTATAAAAATAGCTTGAGCTGGTAAATTTTTAACGGCATCTAAATTATTAGCACCAACATATTGAGATATTATTGATGAAATAGCACTTCTTGTTTGCCCAAATACCCAAATAAGCATAGACATAAATGCGCCTACTATACCAACAGCAGCTAGAGATTCTATAGCATTTACCTGAACATTACCAATAATAGCTGTATCTGTAATAGATAAAATAGGTTCTGAAACACCTGAAATTAAAGCTGGTATTGCTAACTTATTTATTGATTTAAGATTTATAGCATTTTTCAAGCTTGGTTAATTAGGTTTTATACGTAATTTTGCAACAAATTTATTGTAAATTTAATTACTAAAGTTTCATATATGAAGAATATTCTAGTTCCAATTGGTTCATCTGAAAACGCTCAAAGCCATTTACAATATGCCATAGACTTTGCTAAGACTTTTGAGGCCAAATTATATGTTGTACAAATCTACAATGTGTTTACTAAAGCAGGAACCATGATGAATGTAGACAAGATTATTGAAAGAGAAAGTTTAGAGTTCTTAAACAATTTAGTTTCTAATGTTGATGATAAAGGTGTTGATATAGCAATTAGAAGTTTAAAAGGAAGTTTAGTTGATACTTTAGAATTAGCAAGTAAAACAGCAGATATAGATTTAATTTTAATTGAACCAAGAACAACGTCTATCAAAGATTCTGTTTACTTGGGAAAAACTTCAGGTAAGATCATTAAGCAAACAGATATACCTGCTTTAATTGTACCTGAAGGTTATACCTTTAAACCTGCAACAACTATTTTAATGGCAATCAAATCTGCTGTTATTAAAAAGAAAGGTGTTTTGAATCCGTTAAAATCTGTTCAAGACACTTTTAAATCTGCAATAAATTTATTGTTAGTAAAAACACCTTATCATAAAGATGGCGACTTTGATGTAAAGGATGATTTAAAGACTTTAATGTCTAGTATTTCTACTACTGAAAATGCCACTACGTTTCAAGGTGTATTAGAACATTTTCAATCTCATAACCCAGATATGCTATGTGTAGTAAGACGTAGAAGAGGGTTTTTTGCAAAAAAATGGGAGAAAAATACCATTCTTAAAAAAGATTTTCACAGTTCTATACCAGTGTTAGTGTTGAGTGGGCTGAAGTAAGCTATACCATAGCAACGTTTGATTAAAAGAACTCATATAAGAAATAGATTGAATTATTTTTTATTTCAAAGCAATTGCTTAGTTTTGTAATATAGATAAATTTTATGCCAAGAAAAAAGAAATATATAGAGAGTGAAGTCATTGAAAAAGCAATGCAGTTGTTTTGGCATAATGGTTATGAGGCTACTTCTATTAGAGAATTAGAAAAAGAAATGGGAATTAATCAATTTTCTATTTATTCAAGTTTTGGAAATAAGAAAGGTGTATTTTTAAAGAGTTTATCTTGTTATAAAGAAAAGGTAAAAAAAGAGTTGATAGATAAACTTAAAAATTCTGTTGATGGTGTTGATGCTATTAAGCAATATTTTTATGACTTTATAGCGTTTTCTAGAGATGCGAAAGGTAAAAAAGGGTGTCTTATTACCAATACTGTAAATGAGTTAGGGGAAAATGCAGACAAGGAAATACTTAATAGCGTTCTAAATTTTGCTGCAAATGTTAAAACACTTTTTATTGAAAAATTAGAATTAGATACATCTAAAACAAAAAAAATTATAGAAAAACAATCTAACTATTTAATGGTGGCTTTACAAGGAGTATCTGTTGCAAGTAAAATGTTTAATGATGAACAATTAACAGATTTTATTGAAAGTACATTCGAGAGATTGTAGTTTTTTTTGCTTTATAACAAAGCGATTGCTTAGAAATAAATTTTAACAAAGAATATTAATTATGACAACAACAAAAATCAATTTAGAAAAGAAAACAATTGAAAATGCAGATGCAGTTTCTAGTAAAATTCTATCAGCTTCAAAAGATAAATTAGGGTTTGTTCCTAATATGTACTCAGGAATGGCAAATAATGCGGCATTACTAGATGGGTACACTTATGCATATAATTCGTTTAGAGCTAATTCAGGATTTAGTCCACAGGAACAAGAAGTTGTGTTCTTGTCAATTGCATATGAAAACAATTGTAATTATTGTATGGCAGCTCATAGTTTTGTAGGTGATAATATGACTCAAGTTCCAACTGAAGTAACCGATGCTATTAGAAATAATTCTGATATACCAGATGAAAAGTTAAAAGCATTAAGTTTATTTGCTAAAAGCGTTACATTAAAACGAGGAAAACCATCAGAAGAAGATATTGATAATTTTATGGCAGCGGGATATAGTGAAGAACATATTTTAGGAGTAATTGCTGGTGTAGGTGTTAAAACAATGAGTAATTATTTTAATCATGTTTATGATACACCTGTTGATGAAATATTTGAATCTAGAATTTGGGAAAGAAAGTAATATTTCAGATATAAAAAAACACCTCTTTGACTTCTTAAGTCAAAAGGTGTTTTTACATTTTATTTGATCTTTTTCCCAATATGTGTTCCGTTTTGATGTAATGTTAGGCTTTCAACCGCTTTATTCTCATCAAAATTAAATACAATACTAGCCTCAACAACTTTTAGGAAGAAAGTAGTTTCATTTTTAGCAAATAGTCTAAATTTAGGCTGATTGGTCGCTTGTCCATAAAGTTTATTGTCTTCTAAAGTAACTGTTATACTAAATGTAGGAGCCAATTCGTAAACTCCAACATATTGCTTTAAAATTTCAGCGGCTACTTCAATCTCTTTTTTCTCAACAGGAGGTGCTTTTTCAATTTCTTCAGCAATTTTTGTATTCTTTCCATTTATAATCTTTAGACTTTTTTTGTTATTCTCTTTTATAGAGAATTTGCATTTAGGAAAACCAGCTTCAAAGAAAAAAGTATCTTCAGATAGAGGGTATAATCTCTTTTTTTGTTTTCCTTCTTTTTGAATAAATAGGTTGTGATTTTCAACAGAAACATATCTTATGTCTTTTTCATCAAATTGATAAGCACCCACCCACTTTTGCAACTGTTCTTTATTTAAAACAATCGCATCTTCAATTTCTGGAAAAGGTTTGTTTATAGCAACTGCTGCAATTTTTCTTGTTAGCAAGGTAGGACTTTGGCAATCACAGTTACTTAAGGCAATCACATATACTTTTTCCTCTGGCAAATAAATACCCATAGATTTAAATCCAAAAATAGCACCACCATGTTCAATGCTTATAGAACCATTAACATTGCCTTCTTGTAACCCGTAGCCATACTGAATATGTTCTCCGTTGTTTAAATATGAACCATTTGTGGCTTTGTCATAACTAGCTTTAGAAATAAGGGTATTGTTAATAAGCGCGTTGTTCCATTTTAATAAATCTGAAGACGTAGACATCAAAGAACCAGCAGCATAGGGTATAGTCATACTTATAAGTTCAGCATCTTTATATACTCCGTTTTTTTGAGAATAACCTTTAGCTCTATTAAGAATCTTTTCAGATTTGTGGCAGTAGTAAGATGAATGCATCTCTAAAGTTTCAAAAATATTTTTTTCAATAAAATATTCATAAGATTGATTGGTAACTACCTCAATGATATGTCCTAATAAAATATAGCCAGAGTTATTATACTTGTATTCTTCGCCTGGTAAAAAATCCATAGGGTGATTCTTAAAATAATTAATCAACTCTGTTGGAGTTACATCTTTTTTAGCAAAGTTTAACAAGCCAGGCATTGAAGTATAACTTTTTATTCCAGATGTATGATTTAATAAATGATGAATAGTTATTACTTGTGTACCCATTGGATAATCTGGGATGTATTTTGTAATGGTATCAGTAACCTTTAATTTGCCTTGTTCTTCTAACATTAAAATACCAATAGCAGTAAATTGTTTAGTAATGGAGCCAATTTCAAAAACATGTTTTGTGGTCATTGGTTTTTCTTCTGTAATGTTAGATAATCCAAATGCTTTTTGATAAATAGCTGTTCCATCCTTTGCAACTAAAATTGAAATACCACTGTCATTGGAAGAAAATTGTTTACTCACTAACGCATCTATTTTTGATTCTAAGTTTTGAGCAACTAAAATGGAAGTCCCTAAAAGAATAAATGCAGAAAATAGTATTGTTTTTATTGATTTAAATGTCAGCATAACGTGTTTTTAATGATTGAATGAATTGAAAATCATTGGTATGACGATTTTTTATGTGTTTGGTTACAAAAAAAAGCTACATTTGCTAAAAATGGGGATGTAGCTCAGTTGGCTAGAGTGCTTGACTGGCAGTCAAGAGGTCACGGGTTCGAATCCCGTCTTCTCCACAAAAGGTTTTGAAAGATATTATCTTTCAAAACCTTTTTTATTATGTAAATGTGGTTTTTTAAGCTAAAACTGTTCGATTTCTGAAGTCGAACTCTTAAGCGCCCTAAATTTTTGGCAGCTTTCTTCTTCAAGTATAGGTTTGTATCGAAGTTAAACTCTTCAATTAAAAAATTCGATAAAAATTAAATCAAAAAACAATGAAATCAAAAAGTATCAATCTAATAATAATGACTTTATTTTTAGCATTATTTACAAACGTGTTATCTGCACAGGATTCAAACGAAAAAATAACAGTAAACGAGGTAGTGGATGTTCCAGCTGATAAAATTTGGAATGTCTTAAAAAAAATGGACGATGTTGATAAGTATTCACTGGCAATTGATAAAGTAGAATGGTCTGGTAAACATGGAGTTGGAGGTGAACGCAAATGTTATGGAAAAGATAATAGTTTTTATGTTAAAGAAAAGATTGTAAAGTATAACGATGCAGAACGTTCATACAGTTATGCAGTTCTTGAAGGTGCGCCGGCAAAAGATATGGTTAACACGTTTAAAGTTGTTGACTTAGGAAACAATAAATCTAAGGTTGTATGGTCTACAAATTATACATCATTTATAAAAAACCCTCAGTTTACTGAAGATCAGTTTCGTGGAGCAACGCAATATGGATTTAAAGATTTTATTGGTAAAATTGCTATGGCTGCCAATAAATAATTGGTAATTAGTTTTGTTAAGGCTAGTAAAAAATATGCTGGCCTTAATTATTATTCTTTAATTTGATGTGAATTACCTCAAGGCAGGAGCATGAGGAATTTTACAAGAAAAACACCTAACATTTCGAAGTAAGCTTCGGAGTATTTAAATCTCGATTATTGAGCAAATTAATTAAGTCATGACTAAAGTTTTTGAATGGTTAATAATTTTTGGAATTCTTCAGGGTATATTTTTATTACTGATTATTTTAAGTACTCCAAAACTGCGCAATAAAAAAAATCGTTTTCTTGTGCTATTAATTTTGTTCCTTACCATAGGTCAGACAGGAAGATTCAGTTATGTTGAGTTTTTAGAAGGAGGTAGCCCTACTTGGATGGGGATAGCAGACATTGTACTTTATACATTACCAGTAAGCTATTTTTTATATTTAAAAGATCAGTTTAAATTAAAACCTAGTCGTTTTGGGTGGCTACACTTTATTCCTTCACTCATTCAAAGTGGTTTTATTATCCTTGGCTTTTTAAATCCTAATGAAGATATAAGAGCTACGTTTCAATCTGAAGAAACAATACGGTTTTTTAATATTTTTATGGGTATTATAATCCTATATCATCTTATTTATTATACTTCTTCAATAGTTATTACAAAGAAGTTTTTTAAGAAAATGAACAATAGGTTAAGTTTTCAAGTAGAAAGTAAATATTACATTAGGTTCTTAATAATTTTAGGTATTGGTTATGCCTTTTGGATATTCTATTTTATAAAAAGCACCTTATTTAATGCGCCATCATTATTTGACTATGGCATGTTTTGGGGCGTACTCTCTTTAACCATTTGTTTTATTGCCTATAGCTTACTACAAAACCCTAATCAATTTTATTTAGAAGAAATTACAGAAAAATATAGCTCATCAAAACTTAAAAAATCAGATATTTCTAGGCTAAAACAACAGCTAGAACTTTTAATGTTAGAGCAAAGACCTTATTTAAATAGCAAACTAACCCGAAAAGATATTGCGAATATGACTAAAATTTCGGAACCTGATATATCTCGAATTCTCAACGAAGGGTTTGGATATAATTTTTTTGAATGGGTCAATTATTATCGTATTAAAGATTTTATGGATCGTGTTGAGAGTAATCTAAATTCAAATCTTACACTATATGGTGTTGCACAAGAATCTGGTTTTGGTTCTAAATCTACTTTTTACAAAGCCTTTAGAGATATCACAGGAAAAACACCTACCGAGTATTTTGGTAAATAATTGTACCATATTAGGAATAAAAGAGAGATTTAGTTTTCCAAAAAGAATTAGAATATGACTAAATAAGTTTGTCAGATTTTTTCTTTATTTGTATTCTAATAAGTCATCTATTATGAAATTTAAAGTCTACTTCTCTATTCTACTCGTTATAATTTTATTTGGATGCTCAAAAGATAACGAGCCTCAAACGGGGAGTATTCAAATAAGTATTTTAATTAAAGATAGTCTTGATCCAGTTTTTGATGCTTTGGTATCAATTCCTCTAATTTCTCAAGAAAAACTTACAGGTGTAGAGGGAAGTGTTTTTTTTGAAAATATTGAAGTTGGTGATTATGAGGTTTCTATAGAAGTTCCTTTTAGTAATGTTATTCTCAAGGAAATAATAACAATTGAATTAAATAAAACAGCAGATATTACGATACTAGTCAATGGTCCTAATGTTATAACACCAGCTATCTTAGATATTGATAAATGGATTGATTCGACTTATATTAGTTTAATATCTGATGATATTTTTGGAGCAAAAGGATATGCTTCTATTTGGGGTGATATTGGTTCAGATATTTTTATTGCTAACAATTCTAATATTATAGTAAATAAACTAGATAAATATGAATATAGCCCTAGTGATAAAAGTATAGAAGATATCTGGACTAATCATTATAAGGTTATTAGAAAAGCCAATATAGGTATTGAAGCTATAGAAAGTTCAGAATTTACTAGTGAGCTCAATACTGATAAAAATATTGCTATGGCTCATTTTAAGTTTTTAAGAGCACTTGTATATTTTAATCTAGTTAAACTTTTTGGAAATCCCGTGTTAGTTACATCAACTGATATTTCTGAAATAAACAATACTCAAGATGCCTTAAAAATTTATGAACTCATAGAACAAGATTTAATTTTTGCAGAAAATAATCTTGGAACCTCTACTTTAAAAAGTAGAGCATCTAATTCTGCTGCTCAAGCACTTCTAGGTAAGGCTTACATTCAAATGGCTGGTTTTCCACTATTACAAAATGATAAATATTCTAAAGCATTAGAACAGTTCGCTAAACTTGAAGGGAAGTTTAGTTTAGAAACAGACTATAAGAATAACTTTTTAACGGAAACTTCAATTACAAGCAATGAAATTATTTTTGCAATAGATTTTAGTTTTCCCGAAGATCCAAATATTAGTTCTTGGGATTGGTTTTATTGGGGACCTAAAAATGTTACTGAGAGAGATTTTTATTCATTAACAACTAACTTTATTGAAAGCTATTTCAAGGATCCAAACGATTTGACAGGAACAATTAATTTCCCATTAAGCCCTGAGGATTCTAGGTTTTTTGAAAATATAGCACCTTTTACTATCCAAAGTAGTTCAACTATTAATGCTCAAGATTTATCTGATTGGCGCCCATTTAAGTTCAGTGAAAATTATCATAATGAAGAACCATTTAATTTGCCATATTTAAGATATTCAGATATATTGCTTATGGTAGCTGAAGCTGAAAACGCAATTAATGGCCCCACAAATAAAGCATATAATGCGTTTAATAAAATAAGAAGGCGAGCTTTTGGAAATACTAATAATGATCTAGATTCAGGAATTAATCAAGAAGAGTTTCTAAATGCAGTGCTTAACGAAAGGCGGCTTGAACTATGCTATGAAGGACATAGGAAAGATGATTTAATTAGAACACAGAAATTAGAAAGTGTTATAGAGTCTCACAATTTAAATAATCCACAAAACATAAAAAGTTACCAGCCTCATAAGTATGTATTTCCAATTCCTCAATTGGAAGTAGATTTAAATCCTGGAGTAATTCAAAATAATGGATATTAAAAGTTAAATAAGTTTTATTATAGATTTTTTCACAAACTTTAAACGAAACATATTTTTTAAATAAGAATATTTTAAGTTCAATAATATTCTATAATGCTAGATATCTAGTTTTTGTATAGAATTATTAAACTTACACAATTACGGTTATTTTAATCAAACATCTATATTTGTTTGTATTAGCCATAAAAAATAATCAAGTGAAGTATCGTTTAATAATTCTGTTTTTAAGTATCGGTTTATTGTCTTTTGCCCAAAATAATGATTGGGAAAACCCTGAAGTTATAGGAATAAATAAAGAAGCATCGCATGCCTTTTTTATATCTTATAATTCTGAAAAAAATGCTTTTAAAGATGAATTAAAAACAAATCATTATAAATCTTTAAACGGTATTTGGAAATTTAAATGGAGTAAAAACCCTAATGAAAGATCCAAAGCATTTTATGAACTTAACAGTAAAGATTTAAGAGATAGCATTCCAGTGCCTTCTAATTGGGAGATGCATGAATACGGTTATAAACACTATACAAATATCACGTACCCGTTTCCAAAAAACAAACCTTATGTGCCACATGATTATAATCCTGTTGGTCAATATAAAAGAGAATTTACGATAGATAATTCTTGGGAAGACAAAGAAATATTTATTCATTTTGGAGCTGTAAAATGTGCTTTTTATTTGTGGATTAATGGCCAAAAAGTAGGGTATAGTCAGGGTAGTAAATTACCAGCTGAATTCAATATTACTGAGTATATTAAACCAGGTAAAAATGAAGTAGCCGTTGAAGTTTACAAATTCACTGATGCTAGTTATATTGAAGACATAGATTTTTGGCGTTTCGCTGGTATAGAACGTGATGTGTTTTTACATGCCAGACCAAAATTAATGCTTCATGATTTTTTTGCTAAAGCAACTTTAGATGATACTTTTACTAATGGGGTGTTAGACCTTTCAGTAGATATTAAAAACTTCTCATCAAAACAATCTGGTAATGTTTCGGTTAAATTATATCAAGATGATAGTGTTGTTTATAATTCAAATCAAGATGTTATCGTAAAAAAAGAAGAGTCTAAAACATTAAACTTCAATACAACTTTAAATAATGTAAAGGCTTGGTCTGCTGAAACACCTAATTTATATACACTTCTTATAACTCTAAAAGATACCAATGGTAAACTATTAGAAAGTGCTTTTCATCCAATTGGTTTTAGAAGTGTAGCGCTTAAAAACGGACAATTAATAGTAAACGGACAACCTATTTTACTTAAAGGAGTGAACCGTCATGAGCATGACCCTAAGTTAGGACATGTTATGACAAAGCAAATGATGCTTAAAGATGTTAAATTAATGAAAGAATTTAACATCAATGCAGTGAGAACATCACACTATCCTGATGATCCTTATTGGTATCAGCTTTGTAACAAATATGGTTTGTATGTAATAGATGAAGCCAATATTGAAGCGCATGGTTATGGGTGGATTGTAAACGAAGTAGCCAGAGACCCTAGTTATTATAAAGCTATTACAGACCGAATTCAACGTGTGTTCAATAGAGATAAAAATAACCCTTCCATCATTATTTGGTCTATGGGTAATGAAGCTGGAACAGGGCAACCTTTTATAGACAGTTATGCTTGGTTAAAACAAAAGGATGATTCTAGATTGGTGTCTTATGATCGTGCTGAGGTAGATCCAGATTTTGATCATATAAGACATACCGATATTATTGGCTATATGTACGCGCCAATTGTAGATATTAAAAAAGAGCATTTACCTGCAAATCCAGAAAGACCTTTTATTTGGGTAGAATATGCGCACTCAATGGGGAATAGTACAGGAAACCTAAAAGAATTATGGGATTTTGTAAGAGAAGAACCAAGAGTACAAGGTGGTTTTATTTGGGATTGGGTAGATCAGGGTATCACTATAAAAAATAATGACGGTCAAGAATACTGGGGTTATGGAGGTGATTTTGAACCAGAAGGTGTTAAGCACTCAAGAGCGTTTTGTTTAAATGGTATTATTTTCCCAGATAGAACGATTCAACCTGCCCTTTGGGAAGTGAAAAAGCAATATCAAAATATACATATAAGCGAGCTAAATTCAGATGAATTAACATTTGAAGTTTTTAATGAGCATTTTTTCACCAACCTTTCTGAATTTGATTTAGAATGGGTTTTATTAAAAGACGGTAAACAAGTTAAAAATGGTAATTTACCTTTAGAAGGTAAACCTTTATCAAAACAAACGATCAACCTTAAAAATGAGATAGGAAGCTTAGACTCAGGGTCTGAATACCTAGTTAATTTCCACTGGAAACTTAAAACCCCCATATCACTTTTAGAAAAGGGACATGAAATTGCAAAAGACCAGTTTATTATTAAAACAGAACCACTTGTTATTTCAAATGAAATTTCAAAAGAAACTATTCATGTAAGTGAAACTAAAGACGAAATAACTGTTGAATGTGGTGATGCTATATCAATAACATTTAATAAAACACAAGGAGCCCTTGCTGCTTATAAAGTAAATGGTGACAACTGGATGACTTCTCCGCTTTTAATGAATACTTGGAGAGCTGCGCTTGATAATGATATAGGAGCTGGAACACCAGTAAAGTCTATAAAATGGAAAGACATTGAATCTAAGGTAAAAACCAATATCATTAACTGGAAAAAATTACCAGATAATAGAATTATGGTAAGCGTTAAAAAATACAACCCTGATGTAGCCAACTTTTTTATAAACTATACTATTGATGCTACAGGAAAGATAAAGACGCAATATGTTTTAGAAAGAACAAATGGTAAAGTGTTAATTCCTCGTGTAGGCATGAATTTAAAGTTAGCCAAAGCTTTTAGCAATGTGAATTACTATGGAAGGGGTCCGCACGAAAACTACCCAGATAGAAAAGAATCGGCTTTTCTTGGTGTGTATAATTCAAAAGCGGAAGATTTTTATGTGCCTTACATAAGACCTCAAGAAAATGGCTATAGAACAGATGTACGTTGGTTAGAAGTCACGAACAATAAAAATAAAGGATTGAGATTTTCAAGTGCACAAAACCTTAATTTTAATATCAATCATTTTAATAATGAAGATTTTGAGTTTTCTAAAATCAACAAACATACTATAGACTTAGTTCCGCAGAATCACATCAACTTGAATATAGATTATAAGCAAATGGGTGTTGGTGGAGATACTAGTTGGGGGCAATTACCTTATCATCAATATTTAATTACTCCAGAGCCTATGAAATATACTTTTTTTATAGAACCTATTGTAGACTAATTGAAATTGGTTTGCTGTTAGCTTAACTCAACTTATTTTTTATGTAAATCAATACTTTAACAAAAAAGTATGTCATTACGAAGGGAGGCACGACCGAAGTAATCTCGTCACTATTTCATAGATTGCTTCACTGTGCTCGCAATGACGAAGATCCTAACATTATATATTTATTTCAACTTGTATCGAGTTAGTTTACAATCCAAAGAGTCTAGGCAACCACATAGATATTTCAGGAATATAAGTAATTAGCATAAGAACTAATATCATTATAAACAAGAAAGGTAATAGTGGTTTCACTACTTGAGATACTGAGACTTTTGCAATACCACTACCTACAAATAAAATGGTTCCTACGGGTGGGGTACATAAGCCAATACATAAATTAAGAACTAATACAATACCAAAGTGTACAGGATCCATACCCAAAGCCACTACTACAGGTAAAAATATTGGTGTAAATATCAGTACGGCAGGGGTCATATCCATAAAAGTACCAACAATTAAAAGGGTGATATTTATGACTAAGAATATGACGAATTTGTTACTAAATTGCTCCAATAAAAAACTACTCATAAGTTCAGGAATACTTTCAAAAGAAAACAGCCAACTCATAGCCATAGAAGTACAAATTAAAAACATCACTACGGCAGTAGTTTTAGCACTGTTCAATAAAATATTAGGAAAGTTTTTTATAGTAACATTACCATAAATTAAAGACAAAATAGCAGCATATAAAACAGCTATTACAGAAGCTTCAGTAGCTGTAAAAATACCAGCCACGATACCTCCTACAACAATAACAAGTAGTAATAAACTAAAAAAGGCTTTTCTAAAGTGATTCCATACTTCTTTTAAAGAGGCTCTTTGTCCTCTAGCAAATTTTCTTTTAACGGCTACAAAAATAATATAACCAATTAAGGCTAACCCTAATAAAACACCAGGCAGATATCCTGCAATAAATAATGAAGCTACTGAGGCTGCACCGCCACTGGCAAGCGCATAAACAATTAAAATATTACTTGGTGGAATTAATAATCCAGTAGTTGATGAGGTAATGTTAACGGATGCACTAAATTCTCTTGGATATCCTTCTTCCTCCATTCTATCTGTCATAATACTTCCAATAGCTGAAGTTGCCGCTATAGCAGAACCAGAAATAGCACCAAATAACATAGATGCCAATACGTTTACATAAGCTAATCCTCCTGGTAAACTAGCCACCAGAGATTTTGCGAAATTTATGAGCCTGTTGGCAATACCGCCCTGTTTCATGATTTCACCTGCTAATACAAAAAATGGGATAGCTAGAAGTGCAAAACTATCTATACCCGTAGTCATACGTTGTGCAATAGTTGTTAAACCTGGCAGCCTATCAATATTGAGCAATAAGCTAATGGTTGTAGATATACCAATACTGTAAGCAACCGGTACTTTAAGCATTAAAAGAATAAAGAAACTGGCAAATAGAACAATGATACTTATTACTTCAATACTCATAATTAGTCTTTTATTTGATTTTTAGAAATCTTTGAAATATGAATGATAGAGAACCACATTATTAAAAGTCCGCTAAGAGGAAGAATGGCATAAATATAACCTAACGGAATACGAAGTGTTCCTGATAATTGTCCTAAATGCAATGTGGTATACACCAAATTAAATCCGCCAATCACCATCACTATTAATGCAAATAAAAATATAAGGATTTCAATAGCTATTGATACTTTCTTTTTAGTGGCGTCTGAAAATTTTCGGTATAAAAAATCCATAGAAAGATGCTCTCTCTTCGCATTGAGATAAGCAGCTCCAAGAATAGACATCCAGATTAATGAAAAACGAGCTAGCTCTTCAGTCCAAGAAAAAGAAGCTTTTAAAACGTATCTTGAAAATACTTGAAACAATACATCAAATACCAACAAAGCGAAAATGATAACAAGAAAGATTTCCATGAATCTAACAACTTTATCAAATAAAGAATTGGATGTTTTCATATTTAATGTGATTTAATATCTTTTACAATAGTTGTCAACTCAGGGTGCTCTTTTTCAAACGCTTCTAAAACCGATTTTGATTTTTCAGCAAACAACGATTTTTCAGGAATAATAACTTCAACACCAGCTTCTTTTACAATTTTCATACATTCTTCTACAGATGTCTTCCAGAATTGCTTTTGGGCTTGCGCCGATTCGTTAGCTGCTTCTTGTACCCAAATTTTCTCTTGGTCAGATAATTTTTCCCATTGTTTGGTGCCAATTAGTAATACATCAGGTACTGATGAATGCTGATCTAAGGTATAGTATTTACTAATTTCATAATGGTTAGAAGATACAAATGAAGGCGGATTGTTCTCTGCACCATCTACCACACCTTGTTGAATGGCAGTATATAATTCGCCATATGCCATTGGTGTAGCAGAACCTCCTAAGGCATTTACCATGTTAATGGCCATTTGGTTGTTCATTACACGAATTTTTAATCCGTGTAAGTCTTCAGGTGTTCTCACTGCTTTCTTAGAGGTGTAAAAACTTCTACTTCCCGCATCATAATAACATAATCCACGCAACCAGAATTTTTCACCTTTTTCTAAAATAGATTTTCCAACTGAACCTTCTAATATTTCAAACTGATGATCTTTATCTCTAAATAAATAAGGTATACCTAGTACATGATATTCAGGTACAAAATTAGAAAGTGTAGCGGCGCTTACTTTAGTAATGGCAACACTACCAATTTGTAATAATTCTAAAACTTCACGTTCAGAACCCAGTTGACCATCTGGAAATATTTTGACAGTAAGTGCACCTTTAGATTTTTTATTTAAAGCTTTTTGAAACTCTACAATACCTTTATGCACTGGGTGCGTTTGCGGAAGAGTGTGCGCTAAGTACAGTACTTTTTTATCGGAGTTTTTGTTACAAGCAAAAAGACCGAGGCAAAATGTAAGCACCAAAAATAGTTTATAATTCATCTTTAGTTTTGTTTAGGTGGCTTGATAATTTGGAAGCTATCGGGACAAATATAATAAAAATACAATCGATTGTATTTTTTTATTTCTATTTAAAATTGAAATAATTTTTAGCATTATTATAACAAATATCTTCTATCATCTTTCCGAGAAATTCAATATCATTTGGCACTAAGCCATTTTTTATATCTTCTGCTATAATATTACACAAAATACGCCTAAAATATTCATGCCTTGGGAACGATAAAAAACTTCTACTATCTGTGAGCATACCTATAAACTGACTTAACAGCCCCATATTTGAGAGTACATTAAGTTGTTTTTCAATGCCGTCTTTTTGATCTAAAAACCACCAAGCTGCTCCCCATTGCATTTTTCCTGAAATACCACCAGTATTAAAATTTCCCATCATAGTGATGAAGGTTTCATTCTGTGACGGGTTCAAATTATAAGTAATTGTTTTTGCTAATTGATTGTCACTGTCTAAGGTGTTTAAAAATTTAGAAAGCCCTTCAATAATAGGGTAGTCTGCAATAGAATCGCAACCAGCATCTGCACCAACCAGTTCTTTTAAACGTGTGTTATTATTTCTTATAACTCCTAAATGGTATTGTTGTACCCAACCTTTTTGATGGTATTTTCTACCCAAATAGAGTAATAAGCTGGAACGGTATTTCTGAATATCATTTTCTGAAAGTGTTTCTCCTTTCAGGCTTTTATCAAAAATTAAGGAAACTTCATCTTCAGTAAATGTTACAAATGAAAAAGCACCATTAATTCCGTAATCTGATAATCTGCATCCATTTTCATGAAAGAATTCAATGCGTTCATAAATTGCCTTTAATAATGTTGCATAGTTTTCTATTTTAAACGGAACACAATTGGCTAATTTTTCTATATAGTTACTAAATTTTTCTTCACCTATAAAGAATAATTCATCAGGTCTAAATGTAGGATAGACTTTGGTGAAAAAATCACCTTTAGCAATTTGTTGGTGGTATTTTAAATCATCGGTTGGGTCGTCTGTAGTACAAACAACTTCAACATTCATATCTTTTAAAAGTTGTGCAGGTGTCTTATTTTCTAAAATGGTGTTAGCCTTTTTATAAATATCAGGAGCATTATTGGGTTGTAAAATAGCATCAATATTAAAATAGCGCTTTAATTCTAACTGTGTCCAGTGAAACAATGGGTTTCTAAGTGTATTTGGCACAGTTTCAGCCCATTTTTCAAACTTTTCTTTTAATGATGCTTCACCAGAAATATAGTCTTCCTCAATACCATTAGCACGCATACCGCGCCATTTATAGTGGTCTTCGCTTAACCATGCTTTGGTAATATTCTCAATAGGTTTATTCTCTGCAATATCTTTTGCTGATAAGTGATTATGATAATCAATAATTGGCATTGATTTAGCATATTCATGATATAGTATTTCTGCTTCTTTAGATTGAAGTAGAAAGTTGTCGGTTATAAAGTTTTTAGCCTTTATTGAACTCATAAATCTAAACTTTTACTAATGCCCATTTCTAATCCTCTTAGCTCTGCTAATCCTTTTAACCTGCCTATAGCCGTATAGCCTGAATAGGTACTTTGCGTATCTAAGTCATTAAGCATCTGATGACCATGGTCTGGTCTCATAGTCAATTCGATACCACGTTCTTTTTCAATGTCTTTTACAGCTTTTACGACCTCATACATGTTTGAAGAACCCTCTAAATGGTTGTCTTCATAAAAGCTACCATCTGCTTCACGTCTTACATTTCTCAGATGCAGAAAATGAATATTGTCCTTAAACTTTCTAATCATTTTAGGTAAATCATTGTCAGGATTTGCTCCTAAAGAACCTGTACAAAATGTAATACCGTTTGAAGGGCTGTCAATAAAACCAACCAAGTCATCTAAATCACTTTCAGACTTAATAATTCTTGGTAATCCCATAATATCCATGGGTGGGTCATCTGGATGTATGGCCATTTTTATGCCTAATTCTTCGGCTAAGGGAATGATTTCATTTAAGAAATATGAGAGATTCGATTTTAAATCTTGGTGTGATAAATCATCGTATTGAGCAATCATATTTTTAAACACAGGAATGGTTAAATCATCTACAGTGCCTGGTAATCCTTTTAAAATACTGTCTTCTAATCGTTTTTTTTCTATAGAAGCCATAGATGCAAATCGCGTATGGGCTTTTTTCAATATTTCCTTAGAATAACTATTTTCTACACCTTCTCTTTTCATGATATGACACTCAAAAACTGCCATGTCTACTTTATCAAAACGTAATGCAGTGCCACCATTGTCTAGTTCCCAATGTAAATGAGTTCTAGTCCAATCCAACACCGGCATAAAATTATAGCATACATTTTTAACGCCACATTCTACTACGTTAATCAAACTTTGCTTGTAATTTTCAATACGTTTTAGGTAATCTCCAGTACGTAATTTGATGTTTTCGTGTATGGGTATGCTTTCAATAAAAGACCATTCTAAACTGGCAGATGTAATGGTACTTTTTACTTTCATGATGTCCTTAACAGTCCAAATTTCTCCGTTTGGTGTATGGTGTAAAGCGGTCACTACACCTGTAGCTCCTGCTTGTTTTATGTATGATAATGTAACAGGGTCTGAATCCCCAAACCATCTAAATGTTTGTTTCATTTTCCTAAATGTTGTTTTATTTTCTAAATTTTAAACACCGCTAAATGCACTAAATCCACCATCTATAGCTAATATGGTACCTGTAACAAATTTTGAAGCCTCTGATGCTAAATAGTGAATGGCTCCATTTAATTCTTCGGGTTCACCAAATCGATTCATTGGCGTATTTTTTATGATGGTATTACCACGGTCTGTATAACTACCATCTTCATTGGTTAGTAATCTTCTGTTTTGGCTTCCTATAAAAAACCCTGGAGCAATAGCATTAACACGTAGACCTTCACCAAATTTTAAAGCTAATTCTACCGACATCCATTTGGTGAAATTATCAATAGCAGCTTTAGATGCAGAATAACCAGCTATTCTTGTAATAATATTTTGAGCAGCCATGGATGAAACATTGATGATGCTTCCAGTACCTTGATTAGCCATAACTTCTCCAAATATTATAGAGGGTAACACTGTACCATCTAAATTAAGTGCAGATACTTTTCTAAAATCTTCCATTTTAAGGTCAAAAATGGTTTGGTTTTCACCAATAGTAGCACCAGGCATATTACCGCCTGCTGCATTTATTAAAACATCAATGCTTCCCCACCTATTTATAACATCGGTTTTAACAGATTGTAAAAATGCTTTTTCTAAAACACTCCCTGTAAAACCTAATATGTCATCACCAACTTCTTTGAGTTTCTCAATTTTTTGTTCAACTTTTTGAGGTGTCTGACCAAGAATCACAACTTTAGCGCCTTGAGTTAGTAGATATTTTGCCATATTGCTTCCTAAAGCGCCAGAGCCTCCAGTGATTATTACTACTTTGTTTTTTAGGTTAAAAAGGGTCATTTATACTGAATTAAATAGAATTTTAATATTTTTCGTGTGCGTACACGCAAATATATAAAATTTAGGTTTTATTGAGATTAAATACTTCTTAAAAAGAATTTATTAAGAGCTTATAAAGTTCACGATAGCATCAATAGATTCCTGTAACTCATTTGGGATTGCATTTTTATTCCAAGGGTGACGCGCATTAAACACATGATCTGCGTCATTAATAATTACCAAAGAACTATTAGGATTCCATTTGTGGAGGTTTTGAGCTTCTTCAATGAAAATACTGGTGTCATTATCTCCGTGAACAATAAGATGAGGGATTTTTAAGTTTGAAACCGCTTTTTTGATATTTAAACGTTTTTTATTCTCAATGGTATCTATATAGAATTGATAAAAATGTGGCATTTCTTGTTTAGTACGCCCATTAATAACATATTTAACACCTGTTTTTTTCCAATTGTCTAAATCTGTATTGGTTACAGACCTTTTTTGGAAATCTGAAATTCCTGCTAGACTAATAACTTGTTTTATTCTGTCATCTTCAAAAGCTTTAACCGAAACGATACCTCCCCCTCGACTATGGCCAATTAAAGAAAGATTATCTAAATTACCTATGGTTTTTATGGTTTGATTTTTACAGCACCAATCTATAACAGATTGTAAATCGTCTAGTTCTTTGGTATAATTGTTATTTCCAAAAGCTTCTAAATCTGGAAAATCAATGGGTTGTTCAACAGTACCGCCATTATGAGAAAAATTAAACTTTAAAAAGCAGAAACCTACTTTGGCAAAAGCTTCAGCCATTAAATTCCATGCGCCCCAATCTTTAAAACCTTTATAACCATGGCAAAAAATTATAATAGGGCTATTTGTAGCGCTTTCAATTGAGGTTACATCAATAACAATGGGTTTATTGTGCTTTCCTTCAATTACAAAATGGTCTTTTTTTAACATTATAATTCTTTTTCTGTGAACGGAATATTTGGATTACAAATTTCTAAAATTAATTGCTCTAATTCGGTATTAAAATTAGTGAGTGTTTCTTGTGTTATTAGAGCTTCTTTCTTAGCATAGGCACCTGCTCTATCTTTTTTAGAAAATTTTAGAAACCCATTACCTAAGTTTTTAAAGGAAATGATACCAGCTTCAATAGGAAGCGTAATATTATTAGATTGTTGCATCATTAAGGCATATGTAAGTACTTGAAAACTTTTACTATACTTTTTATAATCTGTGGTGATGTCTTCCCAATTTACAATTTCAATATCACCTTGTTCTACTTTTCCGGTTTTGTAATCTATAATTCTAGTAATACCATTGTGCTCATCAATTCTATCAACCATTCCAGTTAGTTTAACAGGAAAATTGAGCGAAGGAATATTAATAGAAATATTATTATTGGCTTCTATTGCAATGATTTTTATGTTATTTCCTACTTTTAGATCTTTGATCTCTAGATTTAAAAAGTTAGACACATAACGCTTAGCAATTTCAAAAATAATAAGGTTTTTGCCCTTTTTAATATCGCCTTCTTTATAGGTTTTACTAAAGTGATGCGATACCGTTTTAACAATATTTTTTTTAAGAGCTTCAATAATTTCAACTGTTAAAAAAGAGCCTTCTAAAGGTTTGTAAAAATCTTCTAGTGTATTATGTACCACGGTACCTAAGGTGTTATAAGCTACGGTTTCTTCAACATCATCAAACTCTTTAATTTTTAAAATTTTCTGATAATAAAAATCAATGGGGTTTCTTATATAATTAGTTAATGAGGAAGGCGAAAAACCTTTTTCTGAAATAGCTTTAAGAATTTCAATTATGCTTGATGTTTTTTCAACTACATTTAATTTTTTATTTATAGCAGGGACCTGTGGTGCTATAATTTGATGTTTAATATTGTGAATGCTTTCAAGCTCTAATTGCGTTATAAATCTACTTTTTTCACCACCTGTTAAAACATCAGCTTCTGTATTATAAAGAATAAAAACGTTCTTTGCACGTTGTAGTAATCTGTAAAAGTGATAGGTATATACTGCGTCTTTTTCTTTATAAGTGGGCAATTTGTTTTCTATTTTAACATCAAAAGGGATGAAAGAATTATTACTTTTTCCTGACGGAAGAATACCTTCGTTCACGCCACTAATAATAACAGTTTCAAAATCTAGCACTCTAGATTCTAGCATTCCCATGACTTGCAACCCTTGAAGTGGCTCACCTTGAAAATCTAATGTTTCTGAAGCTAATAACTCTTTGTAAACACTAAACAATGATGCAATATCTTTAATATGGTGGTATTCTGAATTTAATCTACTAAGCTCGTTAAAAAGTTCATTAAACCTGAAAAGATATTCTAAAGACAAAATATTAGCCGATTTATTTTCGTCTAAATAGTCTTTTATTAGAAGAATTAATTGCGAACATTTTTTTAGAACACTATCGATTGTAATGTTCCAATTAAAAAGAAGATCGATAATTTCTGAAGTATCCTCAGCAAGTGTTTTTAATCTATCAATAGAAATATAAATTAAGTTATTAGATTCTATTGTTTCTACAATTATTGATGCAAAATCTTTAGATGCATTTTGAAAAAGAGGTCTTGTAAATTGATGCGAAATAATAGTAATAACGTCTTTATAGTAAAAAGATTTAGATGCATTTTTATGAAGGTAAAATAAACTTTCAAATAATGATGCTAAAGGAATTGACTTTAAAGGAAACCCCATTGTAATATTGAGAGCATCAATATTATTTGGTAGTGAATTTAAGGTTGGAATTAATAAATTTTCATCACCAAGAACGACCGCAGTATTTGATAGAGTAGAATTCTCTTTTTGTAAATTGTTTAAAAGAGATCCTATATATTTTGCCTGCCCAATACTTTTTGGTACGCCAAATATTTCAATGTTTTTGTCTTTGGTATAGTTATTTGTGATCCAATTAAAAGGGTTGTCTTCAAAATGAAGCCATTTGTTTTTATGTTGTTTTGTAAATAGAGCTGCATCATGTTTAGGGTTATCTATAAAGGCTTTATCTATATCCCAATATACTTTGGCTAATTCATGTTGTAAAAATTCTTGTATGATAGTTTCTTCGGCGGTATTGAGTGCATTAAACCCCAGAAAAACATGTTGTTTTTGTGAATTACTTTGAATATAAGATTCAAGGTTTTCTACAGCTTCTCTATAAATAAGCCCTTGATAACCTATGTTTTTTGAAATAAGAGATGCCGTGAAATGGGAGTAATAGGTGTTGAGTTTGTTCCAAAAAGACAAATAACTTTTTATAAAATCTGTTTGATTTTCTTCTAGAGACCAATGATTGTGCTCAATTTTCTTAATGGCAGTTAGATAATCAAAAATGTTTTTTTGAGGAATTAAATATCGGTCTATTTCATTAAAATCTTGCAATAGAATTTGTGCCCATTTAGAAAAAGAGTCAAAACTATCAATATTTTTTTTATCTGTTAATTCTAAATACGTGTTGTAGAGTTCAAAAAGCAATTCTGTATTACCAATGCTTTTTAATTCAGAAAGGTCTTCAACAAATTCTTCTATACTTATTACGGCAGGAGCAAAACTTGTCTGTTTAGCTACCTTAGGAATTTGATGCTTTAAAAATAGACCTGCACGCTTACTAGGAAGAATGAAGGTAAGGTTAGAAAAGTTTATACCTTGACTTTGTAAATCTTTTAGAACATCAAAAATGAAAGTAGTCATTTTATAAAAATAAAAAACGCTTCGGGATTCCCGAAGCGTTTTTTTAAAAGTTATTTAGAGAATTAACTTATTCTTTTACTAAGTTAATTTCAACTCTTCTGTTTTGAGCTCTTCCAGCTCTAGTTTTGTTAGATGCGATTGGTTTATCTTCACCGTAACCTTTAGATGATAATCTAAATTGGTCTATACCATGAGATGTTAAATAATCTTTAACTGCAGCCGCTCTAGACTCAGAAAGATTTTGGTTTAATTTAGCGCTACCAGCACTATCAGTATGACCTTCTACAGTAAATTTAGCTGTAGGGTATTCCTTTAATATTTTTACAATATCATTTAATACAGATTCAGATTGTGATTTAATACTTGATTTACCTGAGTCAAATAAAATTGTTTTTGCATATTCATTAAGTTTAGCCTGAACTACTTCAGATGGAGCTTCAGGACATCCGTTGTTAGCAACAGTTCCTTTAACGTCTGGACACTTATCATCTTTATCTAATACACCATCACCATCAGTATCTGGCCATGGACATCCACTGTTTGCAGCAGGACCTGAAGTATTAGGACATTTGTCATCACCATCAGCAACACCGTCACCGTCAGCATCTGGACAACCACCTAAAGCTTTTAAACCAGCTACAGAAGGACATTTATCATCTTTATCTGCAATTCCATCACCGTCAGCATCTGGACACCCATTTAATTCAGCTGAACCAGCTTCATTAGGACAAGAATCTTTACTATCTTCAATACCATCACCATCTGTATCAGGACATCCGTTGAAAGCTTCTAAACCAGCAACTTCTGGACAAGCATCGTCTTTGTCATAGATACCATCACCATCTGTATCAGTTCCTCCAAATCTAATAGAGAAACCTGCAGTATGTTGGAAGTGAGTGTCTAAATAATCTTCAAAAGCATGCTTATAAGCAGTTTGAACAGTTAAACCAATATTTTCATTGAACCAAATGTTTAATCCTGCAGTTCCATTAACAGTACCAGCACCAACTTCATCTATCCAAGTGTAACCACCACCAACTCCTAAGAAAGGATCTATAGTAGTGTTTTCTAAAAAGTTGTACTTAATTGTACCATCAATACCATAATAAGATAAATCATCAACACCGTTAGCAACATCTGGGTCTGAACTAATGTCTCCCCATTTATCTATTTTGTTCAAAGAACCTGCAATACCAAAAGAAAAACCATCTCCTACATATTTAGATACAGAGATAGTAGATAAAGAAGGTAAAATGTTCCAGTGGTCAGCCGCATTAGCGAATTCTTCAAAAATGGTTTCGCCTGCAAAACCACCACCTGTAAATAGAGCTCCATCTCCTGATGGGTACGCATCAACGGCATTTGCACCGATGGTAATTTGCCATGGGTTGTTTTTGTCTTGTGCATCTGCATAGTTGTAACCAAGAACTAATACAAATACTAACAATAATCTGCTAAGATTTTTCATATTCAAAAAGTTTAATTTTTAAGTGTTAATTGTAAACAAAAGTAAGTTGTTAAATGTTATTAACAAAGACAAATATATAAAAAAAACGTACAAAAGAACTGATCATCTATAGTTCGGCTTAAATTTTAATAATATATTTTGCCTTTTTAATGAGTATAGACCCATTTAGTAGAAATACGTCACATTTACTTTTTTAGATGTCGCCTTTTACAGAAATATCTTCATTTATGTAAACCAGTAATTTATTTTTTATAGTAAAGCCCATTTCTTCTAGGGTATCTTGATATGTTTGTAGTTGTTGAAAATATATTGTGTTTTCTACTCCCGTTTTATAATCTATAATGGTTACTTCTTTTTTATCACTAATATTTATTCTGTCGGGTCTTAAAATAGTGCCTTCTTTTGTAATAATATCTCTTTCGTTGTAAATTGTATCAGCTGAATTAAAATATTTTAAAAGTAACGGGTGATTGACAATATGTAAAATGGTACTTTTTAACTCTTCAGCCTGATTATTATTTATAATAGCAGCACTAATAAAATAGTTTAAAGCAAAGTCCACATCATTTACCGTTTTTATTTTAGACATAATATCATGAACTAAGTTTCCTTTTTCAATGGCTTTTTGTTGATTGGTGTTCCATAAGAAGCCAGATTTTGTAACTACTTTTATATTGTGATCTTCTTTAGCTGTAGATATAAATTCTTTCTGAATGACCATATCATTACTTATAATGGATGGTTCTGATGTTTTTATAGAATTTCCAAAACTGTATGTTAATTGTGTATCATTCCACAGAGATTTTTGCTGAAGGTAGGAAATAAATAAACCAGAATATTTTTTTGCATTTACAACTCCTTTTGAAGTAATGTCTTTTTTAGATATTATATATAATTGTTCGGCAGCACGTGTTAGTGCTACGTATAAAAGATTAAGATTGTCTAATTCTAATTCAGATTGATGTTTGTTGAATATTCTAAGGCCTTCATCTCCGAAATTTTCAAAGTCTTTGTTATAGTTTAATAATGTGTGTTTAAAACCAAAATAAACGTCCTTATTTAAGGTATACCATTCTTTAGGCTCTAATTCTCTATAAATATCTAAATCTGCATAAGGAAAAATAACCACAGGAAATTCCAGACCTTTAGATTTATGAATAGTCATTATTTGCACTGCATCTTGTCCTATAGGAGATACGATACTTAAGGAATTTTTTTTCTTTTCGAAATAATCTAAAAATGAAGCAACATCAGAACCTTTCTTTTGTGAAAATTCTAAAACCAAATCTAAAAAGAATTGAATATAGGCATTAGAGCTTTTAACTAAGCAAAAACTTCTAACGATAGTTTCTGTTAAATCATAGAGAGGAAGCTGTAAAAGGTTGCTGTTTACAAAAACATTATATGTTTGAAAACTTTTAAAAAGATCCGGTAACGGCAGTTGTATATGTGAGGTAAAAAAAGAATGCTTATCTTCAATGCAAAATAAACTTACCAAGTAATTTAATACTGAAATTTTTATCTCGTTATTTTTAGGTTGCACTAATAACGAAAGGACATTTATTATAAAGTTTACTTCGAGAGAATTGTTAATTAGTAAGGTTTCAGAAGATATTATTGGAATATTGTGTGCGTTTAAAAAGTTTGCTACAGCAACACCTTCTTTTTTCTTTCTAACTAAAACACAAATATCTTTAAGGTTAAATCCTTCTTTTAAGCATGAGTTTATTTTGTTCAAGGTTGTTGCACAAAAATGGTCGTCTCTATTATCCGTTTTATCAAAATCTAAGAATGAGATCTCAGCATAACCAGAATCTTCTAAGAAAGTGTTTTGATATCCTAATTCGTATAATTCTTTATAATCGTTATTACTAAAAACGGTATTAGATAAAAATTTAAAAAAGTCATTGTTAAAGGTGACAATCTCTTTAAAACTCCGGTAGTTTGTTGGTAGGTTCTCTATCTGTTTTTCAATAAAAAACGGATTATCATCATTAAACAAACCAATAAACTGTTCTGCTTTACCTCCTCGCCAGCGATAAATAGCTTGTTTAGCATCACCAACCAACATTACAGTTCCATTTTCGGTAGATAATGAATTACTCAATAAAGGGACTAAGTTTCCCCATTGTTTTGTTGATGTGTCTTGAAATTCATCTATAAAGTAATGCTTGAACTTTTCTCCTATACGCTCGTAAATAAATGGTGTTGGTTGACCTTTTATTTCATTGCTTATAATGGTATTGAATTCTGAAATAAGCATTTTGTTTTGCTCGTTTTTTAAAAGCTCTAATTCTTTATTAATGGCATTTAAAACCGAAAGAGGTGTGATATTTTTATAAAAGTTTTTTAAAAATTTTAAATGAAATACTTGTGCTTTTATAGTTTTATAAAGTATTTCAATTTCAGGTAAAATGGCATCAATGGTATCTGCTAATAAAGGAGCTATGCTTTTGGGGTAAAGGCCTTTTCTTTCGGCGATATTTTCATCAAGTTTATTACTATAAAGACCATCTAATTTAAGCTGATATGCTTTTTTAAAGTGATTAGGCAAAGTACTTCTTGAAAAATCTTTGTGTTCTAAACCTGCTTCATTAATTAAGGTTAAAACACTTTGAGCTTTTTCTTTAATAGAAATTTCGATAGTATTTACCTCTTTTACTAAATGAATTTTGAGGGTTTTAAAATCATTAAAAGTTTTATCTTTTAGAGTTTCTATAAAAGGAATGTCGTTTTCGTTTACCAATAGTTTGGCAATTTTGTAAAAATCTAGAGATACATCCCAGCTTTTATCATCATCAGCTTTTTCAATAGCAAACTCAATTAAGATATTGGTTAGTGCTTCATTTGTTCCTGCTTTAGATATAAGGCTGTCTACAGCTTCATTTAAAAGGGAGTCTTGATCTAATTCAACTTCAAAATTTAAGGGTAGTTTTAAATCATGAGCAAATGTTCTAATTAATTTATGTGTAAAACCATCAATGGTTGAAATATCAAAAGCAGCATAGTTAAAGAGTATACTATTAAGTATTTTTTTAGATTTATTGTGAATAATTGTTGGGTCTAATTGTAATTCTTCGCAAATAATATGAAACATACTATTAGGAACATTTACTATAGATGGTTCAGAGAATTGCTTAAGCATTTCAATAATCCTATCTTTCATTTCTGCTACTGCTTTATTAGTAAACGTAATAGCTAAAATGTGCTTAAACTTTTCGGGGTAATTAGATTGTAGTAAAATCTTTAAATACTCTTTTACCAACGTAAATGTTTTTCCGCTACCAGCAGAAGCATTGTATATGGTAAAGGCACGATTTTGGGTCATTAAAATAATTTGTTACAAGATAAAAACTATCAATGGTTTGATAACAATATATTATTTTTAATTGAAGCCTTTTATATGTAAATTTGAATTGAAATTATTTACTAATAGAAAAAACAAAAAATTATGGCTTTTGAATTACCAGAATTAGGGTATGCTTATGATGCATTAGAACCACATATGGATGCTCGTACTATGGAGATACATCACACAAAACATCACAATGGATATACTACAAAGTTAAATGGAGCAATAGAGGGAACAGGTTTAGAAGGAAAATCTATTGAAGATATTTTAACTAACTTAGATATGTCTAACGGTGCAGTAAGAAATAATGGTGGTGGTTTCTATAACCACTCTTTATTCTGGACAGTTATGAATCCAGAAGATAAAGGTTATTTATCTGGAGAATTAAAAGATGCTATAGAAGCAGAATTTGGTTCAAAAGATGATTTTATTGAAGCATTTAGTAAAGCAGCTGCAACTCGTTTTGGATCAGGATGGGCTTGGTTATGTGTGCATAAAGGAGGTAAATTAGAAATTTGCTCAACTCCAAACCAAGATAATCCGTTAATGCCAGAAGTTGGTTGTGGAGGTACTCCAATTTTAGGTTTAGATGTTTGGGAGCATGCTTACTACTTAAATTATCAAAACAGACGTCCAGATTATATCAATGCATTTTTTAATGTAATTAACTGGAATGAAGTTGAAAGACGTTATGCCGAAGCTAAATAGGTAGTAAGTCTTTTTAAAATAAGTTAAAAACGTCCAATATTTATATTGGGCGTTTTTTGTTTATAATTCATTGCTAATAAATTGTTTAACTTTATCCAAAAGTTAAATTACTATGAGAATTTTTATTATAATCTGTTTTTGTTCGTTTCAACTTATTGCTCAAAACTATTCTGGGGTTGTGACAGACAAAAATACTGGAGCTCCTATTGAAGGGGCAAAAGTTGTTTTAGTTGAAGAAAACGAGGAAATGCTTACTGGAACCAATGGAGCATTTTCATTTTCTGTATCTAATAATACAGCTAGAACTTTGCAAATTAATATGGAGGGGTATATGTTTGAGGATTTGAGAAATTTAGCTCCTGTGACAAATTTATCGGTTGAATTAAGATTAAAAATTAAAAGTGTAGCTACCACGCGTTGGGAAAATTACCTGACTTCTTGCACTGTTTATAATAATCCTAATATACCTGATAATGACGATTGGAATGTCTCTTTTACTGATACAGAACTTGAAGGTGATTTTGCGCCAAATTCCACATATACAAGAAGAGACCCAAGTGCAGTTATTCAGCATAATGGTTTGTATTATGTTTGGTACAGTTATAAGTTGTCGCAACCTTCAACATATTTTGGAACAAATAATGAAAACGATAACGTGTTTCCATGGGATTATTGCGATCTATACTACGCTACTTCAACTGATGGCTATGATTGGCATGAACAAGGTGTAGCTGTAGCTAGAGGAGCTTCTGGCAGTTTTGATGATAGATCTGTGTTTACACCAGAAGTTTTTGTACATGAAAATAAATTCTATTTAATATATCAGGCGGTACAGCATCCATATATAGAGCGCGTAAAAAACACTGTTGCTATGGCTGTTGCAGACTCGCCTAATGGTCCTTGGACTAAATTAGATGAACCTATTTTAAGAGCCACAGACAATGGGGCATGGGCTAATAATTCAACTAGTAGATTTGATGTTATAGAAAAAGGCGATTTTGATAGCCATAAAGTACACGATCCTTGCTTAAGGTTCTATAACAATAAATTTTATCTTTATTATAAGGGAGAAAGAATGGGAGAAGAGAATTTTTGTGGAGAGCGAGAGATTAGATGGGGAGTGGCTATAAGTGATAATCCAACAGGACCTTATGTAAAATCTGTTTATAATCCAGTAACAACTTCTGGCCATGAAGTTAGTGTATGGAATTATGATGGAGGTATTGCCATTATACAAAAACTTGATGGACCAGAAAGAGGTACCATTCAATATGCTGAAGATGGTTTAAACTTTGAAATGATGGGATCTGCTACAAATGTTCCAGATGCTTTAGGGATTTTTAGACCCGATTCTCTAGGAGATAATCCAAAACATGGAGTACAATGGGGGTTAGCACATGAACTTAGATGGGATCAAGTACAAGGAGGTTGGATGTATTTAAAAAGATTCGATTTAGTTGAACCGCCAGAACCAGTAGACCCACCATCTAATGATGCTATTGTAATAGAAGCTGAAGATTTTGAGGCTACAAAAAATGAAGTTGGTCTTACACCTGGGGGATTTGATGGTGTTAATGCAACTAGTGTTGGTGTTAATTACGTTAATAGGCAAGATTGGATGGATTTTACAGTTAACATACCACAATCTGGAGATTATGAACTTACATACTTTATTAGTACACCAATGAATAACGCGAATGTACAAATGCAGATCGATGGAAATATTGTTGCAAATACTGTAGTACCAAATAATGGAAGTTGGGAAGATTATGGGTTTTTAAGACATAATACTTTAATTAACATAGACGCAGGAGTGTATACTGTTAGGGTATTAGCTAATGGGAGCAATGATTGGCAGTGGAATATGGATAAGTTTTATTTGGACTTTAAACCAACACTTTCAACTTCTAACAACATAAAAAAAGAAAAACTATTATTATATCCTAATCCAGTTTCAACAGGGTTAGGGATTAAAAATTTAAAACAATCAACAAACTATTCTTTATACTCAATACTTGGAAAAGAAATAAAGCGAGGTATAATTTCATCTGGACAATTAATAAACACAGAAGCTTTAAAGAAGGGAATGTATTTTTTAAAATTGTATGGTTATACAGAAAAACAATCTTTCCTTTTTATTAAAGAATAATATATATAATTATGAAAAATGAAAAAGGTGAACTAGTTCGTTCACCTTTTTGCCCCAAATCTACCATAAACTTAACCTACTTATGTTATGGTTCTTCAAAAGTATGTGTGTTCTAAATATTTACGAAATTTTTTGGGTGAAATACTAATATATTGGCTTAATAGAACTTAGTGCCAAAAATAACGTTTAAAGGAAATGTAATTATGTGCTTGAAAGAAAAGTAATCTGTTTTGTTCATTAAAATGTATAAAAAAAGGCGAACAAGTGTTCACCTTTTTTTGCCCCAAATCTACCATGAACTTAACCTACTTATGTTATGGTGATGCCAAGGTATATCTATTTTAGAAAAGGAAATCATTTATTAGGTGAAAGGTATATTTATTGGGTGAAAAGTAATCATTACGGTTTAACCGTAATGAAAAATAATCTAATACGCACGTTCTTTGTTACCTTCATAGAAATTAATAAAAGCTCTATTTACCACTCTATTTCCTCCTACTGTAGGATAATTTCCAGTGAAGTACCAGTCTCCAAGATTCTTAGGACAAGCCTTGTGTAAATTCTTAACAGGCTGAAAGATTATTTTTACTTCAGATTTTATGCTTTTATCACTCAATAATTCGGCAATTTTATCAGAAATTTGTTCATCTGTGAAAGGATCATAAATTTCCTTAACAAAATTCTTTACATCTTTATCCTCTAAGTCTTGTTGTGCTTTACATTTATTATAAATAGTCTCAATGGTGTTATAAGAGTTATGATCTTTGTGAAGTTCTAAAGCAGCTCTAAATGCAATCAAACTTTCTAAGTTAGCCATATCTATACCATAACAATCTGGATAGCGAATTTGAGGAGCAGAAGATACTACAACAATTTTTTTAGGACCTAACCTATCAAGCATTTTTAAAATACTCTTCTTTAAAGTGGTGCCTCTTACAATACTATCATCTATAATTACTAGATTATCATTGGGCTTAACAACACCATAGGTAATATCGTAAACATGAGCTACTAAATCATCTCTACTACTGTCTTCTGTAATAAATGTTCTTAATTTAGCATCTTTAATAGCAATTTTTTCAACTCTAATTCTTTCAGACAACATATCTGTAACTTCTTCAGCTGAAATATTTCGTTGTCCGTCTAAAATAGATTTTATCTTACTTTTATTGAGTTCGTTTTCTGCAGTTTCTACCAATCCAAAAAATGAAGTCTCAGCTGTATTTGGTATAAATGAAAAGACAGTGTTTTTAGTATCGTTATTAATAGCCTCCATAACCTTTGGCATTAAAAGTCTACCTAACATTTTACGTTCTTGGTAAATTTCAGCATCGCTTCCTCTAGAAAAATAAATACGCTCAAAGGAACATGCTTTACGTTCTAAAGGTTCCAAAATTTGTTTAAACCTTACTTCGCCAGATTTTTTAGTAATAATAGCTTGCCCAGGTTCTAGTTCTTTAACATCTTCAAATTTTACATCAAAAACAGTTTGAATTACTGGTCTTTCAGAAGCTACAACAACAACTTCATCATCTTTATAATAGTAAGCTGGTCTAATGCCAGCTGGGTCTCTTAAAACAAAGGCATCTCCATGACCAATAAGACCTGCCATAGCATAACCTCCATCCCAATTTTTAGCAGCGCGCTTTAAAATTTTAGATACTTTAAGTCTTTCTGCTATTTGAGGAGAAGCTTCACGTTTATTGTAACCCTCTTTTTTTAAGTCTTTATATATTTTACTAACAGCATCATCTAAAAAATGACCAATTTTTTCCATTACTGTGATGGTATCTGTATACTCTTTTGGATGTTGACCAAGTTCAATAAGGTTACTAAAAAGCTCTTTAACATTGGTCATGTTAAAATTACCTGCCATAATAAGGTTACGGTGCATCCAGTTATTTTGTCTTAGAAAAGGATGAACACTTTCTACACTATTTTTACCAAAGGTGCCATAGCGAACGTGGCCTAATAATACTTCACCTATATAAGGGATGTTCTTTTTTTGAGCTTCAACGTCCTCTAAATACTCTGGGTGTGTTTTAAACTCATCATTAATACGTTTGTTTATTTTTCCAAAAATATCTTGAATGGGTTGTTGTTCAATAGATCTAATTCTACTAATGTAGCGTTCACCAGGTTTGGTGTTTAGTTTTATACTTGCAAAACCAGCACCGTCTTGCCCACGATTGTGCTGTTTTTCCATCATTAAGTACATTTTGTTTACACCATAAAAAGCACTACCATATTTTTCTTTGTAATACTCTAACGGTTTGAGAAGTCTAATGACCGCTATTCCACATTCGTGTTTTAAGATATCACTCATATTTAATTTTTTTTTCGCCTCTAACATTCCTTAGTTAGACGTACGGAAATAATAAAAATAGTTAAACTAGAACAGATGTCTAGAGTTTTAGATTCCCGTTTTCACTTCGACAAGCTCAGTGTAACACATGGGAAAGACAATTTTAATGTAACTCCGATGCAAGCATACGGAGAATTCTTTTTTTATTTAAAAACGCGCTCATTTTTGAGCGCGTTATTTTATGTTAATTCTATTTCAAACTGCGTTAATTGCTTAAACTGCAGTAACCGCTTATGGACTTCATTACTGGTTAAATTGACCATGCGTTCTGTTCCAAATTTTTCAACACAAAAAGAGGCTAACGTTGAACCGTAAATAACAGCATTTTTCATGTTTTCAAAAGAAATATCTCCTGTTTTTGCTAAATAACCTGCAAACCCTCCAGCAAATGTATCTCCAGCTCCTGTAGGATCAAAAACTGCCTCTAATGGTAAAGCAGGTGCGTAAAACACATTATCATCATGAAACAACAGTGCGCCGTGTTCCCCTTTTTTAATGACTACATATTTTGGTCCCATTTCATGAATCTTTCTTGCTGCAACTACTAGAGAGTATTCTCCTGTAAGTTGTCGTGCCTCTTCATCATTTATTGTGATTACATCAACACGTTTTATAACGTTATGTAAATCTTCTAAAGCAGAATCCATCCAGAAATTCATTGTGTCTAAAATAACCAAATCTGGTTTTTTAGTCATTTGATCTAATACACTAGATTGGACGATGGGATGTAAATTACCTAACATAACAATGCTAGCATCTCTATAGTTTTCTGGGATAATAGGGTTGAAATCTGCTAAAGTATTAAGTTCTGTTACTAGAGTATCTCTAGAATTCATATCATTATGGTAACGACCACTCCAGAAAAAGGTTTTTCCATCTTTAACAATTTCAACACCTTTTAAATCTATACCTCTATTTAAAAGTAAGTCTAAATATTCTTGCGGAAAATCTGAACCAACTATTGAAACAGCAGCAGCGTCTATTTCAAAATGAGAAGCTGCTAATCCTATAAAGGTTGCAGCTCCACCTAAAATTTTATCGGTTTTCCCGAATGGCGTTTCAATAGCATCAAATGCTAATGAACCAACAATAACTAATTTACTCATAAAGAGAGGTTATAATTTTTTTGCAAATATAAACCTTTTAAATGCTTTATTGGTAATATTTTTTAGGACTGAGGGGTCTTATCAAAAATAAATGTGACCTTTTAAAAAAATAGGAGTCTTATCTATAGCTATTAATCAATTTATAATAAATCGGGGTATGTAATTTAAAATTCACATTCCCTGATTTTTTTTTGCAAATTAATCTTTATTTTCTCCCAAAATCTGCTGGAATTTCTCCCCAAGCTTTGGTTTCCCATTTAACAATAACTGTGGTGTAAGTGTTTGTTTTAAGCCAATTTTCAGCTCTACTAACCAATTCAAAAAGAGTTTTGTTTTTCTCTGTGCGTTCTAATTTGGTATTACATTTTTTCTTTTTTACCCAACTTATAGCGGTTCTAGAATCTGTGTACATAATTAGGTTGCTATTATGCTTCTTTAAAAAAGCGAGACCATGTACAATTGCTAGAAATTCACCTATGTTATTTGTGCCTTCTTCAAAAGGACCTTGAATAAAAAGTTGTTTTTTTGTTTTTGTGTCTACACCGCGGTATTCCATTTTGCCAGGGTTACCACTTACGGCGGCATCAACAGCAATAGATGTATAGTTAGGTTGCCCTATTTTATTAAGTTGTTCTTTAGAAAGTTCACTTTTAAACTTTGCTGTTTTACCAATATAGTCTTTGTAGTTGCCTTTTAGAGCTTCTTTAGCAGCTTTAAATGTTGAAAAAGACTTATACTGTGCGCCTTGAAAATCTTTTATCATTGCTTTGCAATCATTCCAAGATTCAAAAACACCTGTCTTATGACCTTTCCAAACGGTGTAATATTTCTTTTTCTTTTTTGACATTTTTTTGGTGGCTGAGGTTCTCGAAACCACAATTATTTGTTTTACAGTGGCACTTCGAGAGCCTCAGTGCCCAAAAGTTTCTCAACAACCTTCGGAAAGTGCTCCATTTCCAATTCATGAATTTTTTCTGCTATATTTTCTGCAGTATCTGTTGGTAAAACCTCACATTTAGCTTGGAAAATAGTAGCGCCTTCATCATAATTTTCGTTTACATAATGAATTGTAATACCTGTTTCAATTTCTTTATTTTCTACTACAGCTTCATGAACATGCATTCCATACATCCCTTTTCCTCCAAATTTTGGCAGTAAAGCTGGGTGTACATTTATAACTTTATTGGGGAATTTATTCAAAATATTTTCAGGAAATTTCCATAAAAACCCTGCCAATATAATAAGGTCTGGATTTGATATTTCCAAGATGTTTAAAACATCATTTGTTTGTGTGAATGCTACTCTGTTAAATGATAATGCGCTAATTTTAAGTCTTTTAGCACGTTCAAGTACTTTGGCATGAGGATTGTTAGTAAGTATTTGAACAACAGATACATTATCACTGTTTTGAAAAAACTTTATTAAATTTTCAGCATTAGATCCGCTTCCGGACGCAAAAATTACTACACGTTTCATATCACAGACTATAATGTTAAGATTCTTCGAACAAAAAAAAGAATAATTATTAACAAATAGTTGCTAAAATTAAAATACTTAAAAGTTAATTTCTTAAATTACAAACACATTTTTATTGTAATGGTGTGTTTTAAAATAAAGTTTTTTATTTTTGCCAACTGAATTAAAACTTAAAATTAAAAGATTATGTCAGACATTGCATCAAGAGTAAAAGCTATTATCGTAGATAAATTAGGCGTTGATGAAAACGAAGTTGTAGCTGAAGCAAGCTTCACTAACGATTTAGGAGCAGACTCATTAGATACTGTAGAGTTAATTATGGAATTCGAAAAAGAATTCGATATTCAAATACCAGACGATCAAGCTGAAAACATTGCAACAGTTGGTCAAGCAATTTCTTATATAGAAGGAGCAAAATAAGCATATTACATTCATGGAATTAAAGAGAGTTGTAGTCACAGGTTTAGGGGCTTTAACACCTATAGGCAATACCAAAGATGAATATTGGGAAGGTCTTATAAATGGTAAAAGCGGTGCTGCGCCTATAACATATTTTGACACCGAAAATTTTAAAACAAAGTTTGCTTGCGAAGTTAAAGACTTTAAAGTTACAGATTTTATAGATCGTAAGGAGTCTCGCAGAATGGATAAGTTTGCACAATACGCTATGGTTGCAGCAGATGAAGCTATTGCAGATGCAAAGTTAAACTTAGATGAAGTAAACAAATTACGTGTCGGTGTTATTTGGGGAGCAGGTATTGGTGGTTTAGAAACATTTCAGCAGGAAGTTTTAAACTATGCCAGTGGAAATGGAACACCAAGATTTAACCCATTCTTTATTCCTAAAATGATTGCCGACATTGCGCCGGCAAACATTTCCATAAAACATGGTTTTATGGGGCCAAATTACACAACAGTTTCTGCTTGTGCTTCTTCAGCAAACGCATTATTTGATGCTTTAAACTCTATTAGATTAGGGTATACAGACGTAGTTGTTACTGGAGGAAGTGAAGCGGCAGTTACCATTGCAGGTATGGGTGGTTTTAATGCTATGCATGCATTATCTACTAGAAATGAAAGCCCAGAATCAGCTTCTAGACCTTTTGACGGAACCAGAGATGGATTTGTTTTAGGTGAAGGAGCAGGTGCTTTAATTTTAGAAGAATATGAGCATGCAAAAGCAAGAGGTGCTAAAATTTATGCTGAAGTTGCAGGAGGAGGCTTATCTTCTGATGCACATCACATGACAGCACCACATCCAGAAGGCGATGGCGTAGTTGAGGTAATGAAAAATTGTTTACAAAATGCAGGACTTAAACCAGAAGATGTGGATCATATAAATACACATGGTACCTCTACACCTTTAGGAGATGTAGCAGAACTTAAAGCTATATCTAAAGTGTTTGGAAGTCATGCAAAAGATATAAATATTAATTCTACAAAATCAATGACAGGTCACCTGTTAGGTGCAGCAGGAGCCATTGAAGCTATTGCAAGCATTCTTGCTATAGAAAATGGCATTGTGCCTCCAACAATTAACCATTCTACGGTTGATGAGAATATTGATTCTGAATTAAATTTAACATTGAACAAGGCTCAAAAACGTGAAGTGAATGTAGCAATGAGTAATACATTTGGATTTGGCGGACATAACGCTTGTGTATTATTCAAGAAAATATAGATAGAATCCCGAATGAAAAACATTCGTAACATACTAAATTCCCGTTTCAAGAGTAACGGGAATTTTTTTATGGAAATAACCAAAATTCTTGGGTTTAAGCCAAAAAACATAGAATTTTTTAAAACAGCATTCACTCATAGGTCAATGAATATAAAAGACGATGAGGGTAATGCTATAAATTACGAACGTTTAGAGTTTTTAGGAGATGCAATGTTAAGTTCTGTAATTGCTAGTCATTTATATCAAGAAGTGCCTAGTGGAGATGAAGGATATTTAACTAAAATGCGTTCTAAAGTAGTAAGTAGAGAGCATCTTAATGAACTAGGAAAAGAACTCAATTTAATTGACCTTGTAAAAAGTAAAATTCCACCAGGACAGTTTGGTGATAACATTCATGGGAATCTTTTTGAAGCCATTGTAGGTGCTATTTTTTTAGATAGAGGCTATAAGCAATGTGAAAAGTTTATCTTCAAGAAAGTTATAATACCTTATGTAGATATAGAAAAACTTGAAGGTAAGGTAATTAGCTATAAAAGTTTACTTATTGAATGGTGCCAAAAAGAAAAGAAAACCTTTGGTTACAACGTTTATGAAGACACAGGAAATGATGAAGTAAGGCACTTTTCTGTTAAGTTATCAATAAATGACAAAATTGTAGCAAAAGCAAGAGCTACTTCAAAGAAAAAGGCTGAAGAAAAAGCATCAAAAAGAGCCTATTTTGCTTTCCAAAATAAGATATCAAAAATGATATAATAATTTGGGTTAAAAAAGAAATTAACTATAACGTTTTAGTGAGCTTTACCTTTAAGATTAAGTAAAACCTGTTACAATTCAACATATTAAATATTATATTTACAGCAATAATATTTGGGTATGGCAATACACAAGCTTGTTCTAGATGATATTGAAACAGACCTATTTACTTTAATTGCAATTCATTGCACCATTGAAGATTATAGGTTAGCATATCTTTTAAACAAGTTTTTGGGAATAACGCTTAGTAGAAAGGAATCTGATTTAGATTTTAAAAATGGTATGTTAACATATGCTATTTTTGAATGGGAAGACTACAAGCAACAAACTCTATGGAACTTAGTATCTAATGTTTGTAAAACTGAAGATTTTAGAGAACGTAAAACTGAATCTCTTTTCGATTTACAAGAAAAAATAACTAAAACCAATCATTTAATACCAGAATATAAAACCGTTAATTATTTTTTAAAAATAGATAGCGATTTTAATTTTAGTAAAGAGAGGTATATTTTAAATAGCATTTTAAAAATACCGCAAATTGTCACAGCCTACAGTATTCAACCTAATCAATTAAAAACCAAAGACCACTTAATTTTTAGCTAATGTCAATAACAAAAAAAACCAAAATAGTAGCAACATTAGGTCCCGCTACAAGCAGCAAAGACGTATTAAAAGGCATGCTTGAAGAAGGCGCAAATGTTTTCAGAATTAATTTTTCACATGCCGATTACGAAGATGTAAAAGAGAGAATTAAAATGATTCGCGAACTTAATGAAGAGTATGGTTTTACTGCTTCAATTTTGGCAGATTTACAAGGTCCAAAACTAAGAGTTGGCGTAATGAAAGAGGAAGTGGTTGTTAATGCAGGAGACGAAATTATTTTTGCTACAGGAGAACGTTTTGAAGGAACTAAAGAACGTGTTTATATGACCTATGATAGGTTTCCACAAGATGCTAAAGCAGGAGAACGTATTCTTTTAGATGATGGTAAACTTATTTTTGAAGTAGTTTCTACAGATGAAAAAAGTGAGGTAAAAGCTAAAGTAATTCAAGGAGGGCCTTTAAAATCAAAAAAAGGTGTAAACCTACCAAACACGAATATATCTCAACCAGCTTTAACAGAAAAGGATATTGAAGATGCAATTTTTGCTGTTGGGCAAGAAGTAGATTGGATAGCTTTATCTTTTGTGCGTCATGCAGAAGATTTAATGGAGCTAAGAGATTTAATAAATGAACATAGTGAACATAAAATACCAATTATAGCTAAAATTGAAAAGCCCGAGGCTTTAGAGAATATTGATAAAATAGTTAGTCACTGTGATGGTTTAATGGTGGCTCGTGGTGATTTAGGTGTTGAAATTCCAGCAGCAGATGTACCATTAGCGCAAAAGCAATTAGTGTTAAGAGCTAAAAAGGCAAGAATTCCTGTAATTATTGCTACGCAAATGATGGAAACCATGATTTCTAGCTTAACACCAACAAGAGCTGAAGTGAATGATGTTGCAAATTCTGTAATGGATGGAGCGGATGCCGTAATGCTTTCAGGAGAAACGTCAGTAGGAAACTATCCTGTACAAGTAATTAAACAAATGGCCAGTATTTTAAAAAGTGTTGAAGATTCTTCATTAATTAAAGTGCCACAATTACCACCTCATATTAAAACAAATAGATATATTACAAAATCTATTTGTTATCATGCGGCTAATATGGCTAATGAGATTGATGCAAAGGCAATTTCTACATTAACGAATAGTGGATACACAGCTTTTCAAATTTCAGCTTGGAGGCCTTCTTGTCACATTTTAGTATTCACATCAAATAAACGTATTTTAACACGTTTAAGTTTATTATGGGGAGTTCAAGCCTTTTATTATGATAAGTTTGTAAGTACAGATGAAACCATTGAAGATGTAAACAAAATAGCTTGTGAAAAAGGATATTTAGAAGAAGGAGATATGTTAGTAAGTTTAGCTGCAATGCCTATTCAAGAAAAAGGTATGGTTAATACTTTACGAGTAACAGAGATTGATAGTTGTAATTTTTAGTTATAACTAACTTAATATAAAATAAAAGCCTCTTTCAAATTAAGAAAGAGGCTTTTATTTTATAGCTACTTTTAAGTTTTAAAAAAGTGCCTTTTGTTTTTGAGTAAGTGAATCTATTTCTCTTATTCTTATGTCTTTGAAAAAGATTTCTGCAGCTTCACTTTGTAATTGAATTTTTCCTTTTACTAAAGGCACTTCGTTACCATCTTCTTCAATGTATCTTGAGTTTTTCAAAATCATGACAACTTCACCATTTACAACATGCAAACTTTTACCTTCAAAACAGTATAAATCAAGTGTATTCCATTCGTCATGTGGTTTTTCATTGTTATTACTTCTTCTACAGTAGTTTCTATAAGGACTATTGAAACTAATAGGTAAGTAATCTTGAGATTCATGTGCTAATGGATCTAATACAGATTCTGGTTTATAAGCTTTTATATCAATTGCAGAGTTTGCCTGACTCCAAAAGTCTCCTGTATGACCTTCCATAATTTGGAACTCTTGAGAAAGCATCCATGATCTCCAATATTCAACACCATTTGGTCCTACAGAGTGGTATAGGATACCAGAGTCTTTTAGAAGATTTTTTCTATAAGCCCAAGTTGTATCACCCCATTTATATTTTAATTGAAAATGGTAGTTTTTATAGTCTTCTTTGGTGATTAAACATCCGTAATATTCACCAGTATTTTTAATTATAATGTCTTCACCTTCTTTAAAAGTTGAAAACACGTTATAATCAGGGTTGTTTAATCCTATAGGTTCTATGAGTTCTCCATTTTCATCTTTAGGTTGTGTTCCATTATAACCAGGTTGATGTTGATAGCTTAAATAGTTGTCCCATTTTGATAGATTGGTATCAATTAATTCATCCCAATCATAATCTTCTGCTTTAGTTGTATTGGTGCTCTCTTTAACTTGAGAACAAGAAAATACAAGTATAAAAGCTGCAAAAATTAGTTTACTAAAGTTCATAGTTTATATTTAGTTTATTTAGAAAGAGTAATTATACAAAATTTTATGTTGATTAAGTTCTGTATTAAAACTTTATACTTATTGTCTAGTTTTATATTAGTTTAAGTTCTAAAACCCAAACTTTAATTGTACACTTACACTCTTTTTTTCTGGCTTTTTCATTGTGTTTTCAGTATTTAGATTAGATAATGAAATACCCAATAACCTAACAGAGTTATTTAGCTTTTCTTGATATAAGAGATCTTTAGAAGTTTCAAGAATAATGCTTTTATCACTTACATAATATGGTAAAGTTTTGCTACGGGTTTGAAGCGTAAAGTCACTGTATTTTATTTTTAAAGTGACTGTTTTTCCCGCTACATTGCTTTTGTTTAATCTTCGGGCTACTTCATTGGCAATATGATCTAGTTTTTCAAGCATAAAAATTTCACTAGATAGATTTTCACTAAAAGTACGTTCGGCAGCTAATGATTTTCTAATGCGGTCTGGTTTTACTTCGCTAGTATGAATACCTCTAACAATATGATAATAATAGCGTCCTGACTTTCCGAAGTTATCGTCTAAATATTCTAAAGATTTTTGTTTCAAATCTAACCCAGTAAAAATGCCTTTTTGGTACATTTTTTCTGCGGTTACTTTACCGACACCGTAAAATTTTCTAATATCTAATTGTTCTAAAAATTCTAAAACCTCTTCAGGGTTTACTGTTTTTTGTCCGTTAGGTTTGTTATAATCACTAGCAACTTTGGCAATAAACTTATTGATAGAAATACCAGCCGAAGCAGTTAAACCAACTTCATTAAAAATTCGATCTCTAATTTCTTGGGCTATTAAAGAAGCACTTGGATTACCCTTTTTATTTTGTGTAACATCTAGATAAGCTTCATCTAAAGAAAGCGGCTCTACTAAATCTGTATAATCATAAAAAATAGCTCTGACTTTTTTAGAGATTTCAGAATAGCGTTCAAAATTTGGTCTTACAAAAATAAGATCAGGACATAGTTTAGCGGCGAGTGTTCCAGCCATGGCACTTTTAACTCCAAACTTTCTAGCCTCATAGCTAGCAGCACTAATAACACCGCGTTTTCCACCTCCACCAACAGCAATAGCTTTTCCTTTTAATTCCGGGTTATCCATTTCCTCTACAGATGCATAAAAAGCATCCATATCAACATGAATAATTTTTCGTATGGGTAAATTGGCAGACATACAAACAAAATTATACTAATTTTGAATACAAAAGATTTAAATTCCTATTTTGGGATTTTACAATTAGATATTCCCGTAATTATGATTGAAATAGAAAGAAAGTTTTTAATAAAATCTGATGACTTTAAAAAAGCAGCAACAACAAGTACTAGAATTATCCAGGGGTTTCTAAACACTCACAAAGAGCGTACTGTTAGAGTTAGGTTAAAAGGTGATATTGGGTATTTAACAGTTAAAGGAAAATCATCAGAGAATGGGTTGTCTAGGTTTGAATGGGAAAAAGAAATTACCTATGAAGAAGCTAAAAGCTTGTTAAATATTTGTGAATCAGGTGTTATTGATAAAATTCGTTATGAAGTAGTTATAAAAAATCATACTTTTGAGATAGACGAGTTTTTTGGAGATAATAAAGGTTTGGTTATAGCTGAAGTAGAATTAAATTCTGAAAATGAGTTGTTTGAAATACCAGATTGGTTAGGTGATGAAGTTACTGGAATCGTAAAATATTATAACTCTCAATTAAGTAAACACCCATTTAGCAAATGGTAAAATCTAAACATATGAAAAGATTATTAACCGTATTTCTTGTATTAATTTTGGTTTCATGTAAAGAAGAAGCTAAGGCGAACCTTCCTGATGTTAATGAGGTTGTTTCTGAGAATGCTGATCAAGCTAAAGAAATTATTGAAGCGCCTATTAAAAAGACAGCAAAACAAGTAAAAGAAGCGCTTTCTGCTAAAGGATATCAAGTTTTCTATGATGTTGATGTAGCAACTAAAGATACTTTTTTAATGCAACAATACTTTATGGCATTTCTTAAAAAGGGGCCCATTAGAACGCAAAACGAAGAGGAAGCAGAACTCATTCAAAAAGGGCATTTAGCGCATTTAGGAAAAATGTATGAATTAGGGTATGCTGATATTTCTGGGCCTTTTGGTGATGAAGGAGATATTAGAGGTATTACTATTTATAACGTACCAACACTTAAAATGGCTGATAGTTTAGCTAATTCAGATCCTGCAGTAAAAGCAGGTAGATTGGAAATTGAGATTCACCCTTGGTGGGCTGCAAAAGGATTTCCTTTAAGGTAGTTTTAAATCCTAAACCATTTCGTTTCCCAATTAATAATTAAGTTAACCCTTTTATTCTTTGTTATAAAATGAATTTAATAGGTGTTTTCCTTATAAAATTTGAGGCAAAAGACTTTATAGTTTAGGTGATTATAACATTTTGATATTAAGAATTTTAGTTGTTACTTTACATATGGCAAGAGGTAAATATATCTCTTGCCCTTATTTCCCTTAGACGATATAGCATATTTTATTGCCATTTTCTTTTATAAGTAATGGCTAGTGTCTAATTTTTTAAAATTGTTGCTATGTCTGTTCGTAAAAAACAAACAATACTTTTATTAGTGATCTTAATGATTTTGGTGCAATCTTGTGTTGTTACCAGAGTTGAAGCTAGTCCGCACGATGCCAATGTGGTGAACTTAGAATGCCATGAAAAATCAGATTGGAGCTATTGGTGGGGAGTTGGAAAAGCTAAGCGTGTAGATCTTCATCCAGATACAGAAGGTGTTGAATGCCCCTGCAGATCTGAAGCTATAGCATGGGTAGAAGTTAAAACTTCTGTAGGAGATTTTCTTTTGAGTTTGGTAACGTTGGGTATTGTTAACCATAGGAAGGTAAAGTATGGTTGTGCAAAACCATGCGGAGGCGTTGAAGAATTTTAACATTTAAAACTTTAAAAAATGATACCTAAAGGAATAGATAAATTACCTATAAATTCATGGACCAATAAACATGAGAATTTTACACATTCTTTAAAAGCCAATGCTTCTTTTTCTCTTTGGAACCCTCCAGGGAATAATGCAAAAGAGCGTTATAGAGCTACTACTAAAAACTTCCAATGGTTAATTAAGAATGCCATAGATAATAATTTTAAGCTTCGCGCTATGGGGAAAGGTTGGTCGTTTTCAAAAGTAGGAATCACAACAGGAGGGCTCATAGATACTGCCTCACTAAATTTTTCATTTCAACCAAAGCAATTACAAGTAAGTCAGTCTTATGCAAAAACGCCAGATGATCTTTACTTTGTACAATGCGGTGTTGCTATTTATGAATTAAATACAAGGTTATCACAAAAAAGACCGCAACGTTCTATAAAAGCTTCTGGGGCAAGTAACGGACAAACTATTGCAGGTGCTTTATCTACAGGAACTCATGGAGCAGCTATAGATGTGGGTGCTGTTCATGATGCCGTTGTTGGCTTGCATATTATTACAAGTGAAAATAAACATGTATGGTTAGAACGTAGTTCTTACACAGTTGCTTCACAAGAATTAGTTAATTGGTTAGATGCAGATTTTGTAGCTGATGATGATTTATTTAATGCTGCTTTAGTAAGCTTTGGAAGCTTTGGTTTTATACATGGGGTTATGATTGAAACTGAACCTCAATTTTTATTAGAAGAACATAGAATTGGAAATCTTGCATATAATGATACTTTAAAAAAAGCAATGAAAACTTTAGATGTAAGTGATTTAAATCTTTCTGCATCTAATGGAAGTACCAACCTGTATCACTTTGAAGTATTATTTAATTTACATCGATTTGAAGCTAACAATGCAGATAAGGGCGCTTTTTTAAAGTATATGTTTAAGCTGCCTTTTCATAACGGACATCAATTTTTAAAACGACCAAACGAATTTACCTTTGGTGAAGATTTATTAGGTATAATCTCTACGCTTTTAGATGGATTATCTCCAATTTCAAATGCAGCTGTCCCGCCGTTGGTAAATGTTATGTACAAACGTGCTTTTGCACCTAAACCTCCACAAACTGGAACCATAAGAGAGATTTTTAATTATACTAAGTTTAAAGGAAAAGTGGCAAGTGCTGCCATGGGAATAGATATAAAAGATTCTCCAAAAGTTGTAGAATTAATAATGGATATTAATAAAAGTACACCATTCCCTGGTGGGTTATCATTACGGTATGTAAAAGGTACTAAAGCTACGTTAGGATTTACAAAATTCGCGAATACTTGTGTGTTAGAAATGGATGGTATAGATGGAGATGTAGCCAGAAACTTTTATACAAAAGTTTGGAATAAAATGGAACAACAGAACATTCCTTATACACTGCATTGGGGGAAAATTAATTTTAATTTAAATGAGGCTTTGATTAGAAAAATGTATGGTAGTGTAAATGTTGATTCATGGATTGATGCTAGAAATGAGTTAATGTCAATCCCTTCTATGGAAGTATTTAGTAACGAGATAATGAAAAAATGCGGATTAGATAAAATTCATCACAGTATTGTTTAATCTTCATGAAGCGATGAACTATTTGGTAACTTCAAAAGATCTTTTGGCGTCATTGCCAAATTCGTCAACAACGGTTAGTATATGTTTACCTTGTTTAGGTAAAGTTGCTATTTCATGAATATCTTTGGTACTGCCTATAAAGTGGTTATCAATATACCAAAAGAGTGTGCTTTCAGGTTTTGAATGTGCAACTTTTAAAATCATTTCATTGGTATTTCCGTCAAAATTTTTGGGTAAAAAGATACTGTTGTTTTCTTTTGGGTAAATGAATTCCATAGAAACACGTTGTTCTCCCAAGCAATCATTTCTAAATTTTGGTAATTGCTTATAAAACGGATTTTTAGTCTTATAATAATATGCCATTAGAGGTGGAAGCACAAACCAAGACTTATGTTTTATATTACTCACATCTTCACATGACGTATTCACTTGATACGTTTCGTTTTTATTTATATGAATTAATTTATGATACGGACAAGGTTTTGTTTTCAATCCGCTGAGTTGAATAAAAGTTTCTTCAGTATTATTACAATTTTGAGATGCTCTATGTCCGCTTTGCTTACAAATATCCACCATTTGCATTTCATCAAAAGGTTTGGCAAACCATTCGCTTTTAGGTAATAAATCAAAAACTTCAAAAAGAATAGGAGCAGCAGTTTGAACACCAACTAATCCTGGTCTCCCCTCACCATCAGCATTTCCAACCCAAACGCCAACTACATAATCTTTAGTAGTACCAACAGCCCAGGCATCTCTAAAACCAAAGCTGGTACCAGTTTTCCAAGCTATTTGTTTAGAGTCATCAAAAAACTCCCAATTTTCATCACCTTCAGGTCTGTTAACTTTTTTTAAGCTTTCAAACGTTAGGTAAATAGACGCGGCATCAAATAATGTTTTTTCAGATTGTAATTTTCCAAAGTTAATTTCTTCCAAAGGAAACAAAACAGGTTCGCAAAATTCGTTTTTATAATATTCACTAGAAGTTTCTGCAAAATGATTTAAAGTTGAAGATAAAGCCCCATAACTTTTACATAAATCCCATAAATTACTTTCTGCACCTCCTAGAATTAGAGAAAGCCCATAATGATTGGCATTATATTTTAAGTCTTTAAGTTTTAAAGCTTTTAAATAATGATGAAATCTGTCTAATCCAAACTCTTGTAACATTCTTACAGAAGGCACATTGAGTGAGCGTGATAAGGCTTTACTTGCTGGAACAGCACCATCATAAGTTTTGTTGAAATTCTCAGGGTTATAGCTTCCAAATTGACTTGGCACATCTGCTACTAAAGTATTTGGTAGTATATCGCCAGCATCTAACATGGCAGCGTATAAAAAAGGTTTTAAAATACTTCCTGTACTTCGAGGTTTATCAATGATATCAACATCTTTTTGATGTGCTCTATTGGTTGGAGTATTACCAACATAAGCCAAAACATGTCTGGTTTTAACATCTAAAACCAAAACAGCTGCATTATGAATTTCATTCTGACTTAATAAAGCATGGTGTTGTTTTACAATAGTGTTTACTTGAGTTTGCAAAGAAGCATTAATAGTTGTTTTTAAAGATTGACCTTTATTAGATTTTGATATTTTTTGCAATAAATGAGGTGCTATTTGAGGTAACGGATATGGTTTTTTAGGTAAATCTTCAGCAATTGATAAATTATAGGTTAATGAATCTATAATGTCTTTTTCTAGCAATTTTCTTAGTAGTCTATTGCGTTTATTGCGCAAATGAATTTCATTTTTCCCTGGATAAATTAAACTTGGGGCATTAGGTAATACAGCCATAGTAGCGCTTTCAGCCCAAGATAAATGATGAGCACTTCTATTAAAATAACGCCATGATGCAGCATCAAGCCCCACAACGTTACCACCAAAAGGAGCATTACTGCTGTAGTATGCTAAAATTTTTTCCTTTGAAACTCGCAGTTCTAATCTGGTGGCAAGAATAAGTTCTTTTAATTTTTCAAAATAGGTTCTTGGTTTGCCTTTTCTTGATAGTCTAATAACCTGTTGGGTAATAGTACTTCCGCCTCTTTTTACAGAGCCCGATTTTACATTATCTATTAAAGCTTTAAAAATAGATACAGGATTAAAACCAGGGTGTTTATAAAAATATTCATCTTCAAATTGAAGGATACAGGTTTTGAATTTTTCTGGAATACTATCGTTATGCGGGAATCGCCATTGACCATCTTTAGCAATTTTAGCGCCAATTAATTGATTGTTGGAACTGGTAATGACTGTTGAAGTAGGGGTTTTAAATAACTGTTTTGGTAAACAAAAAAAATAGATTACCAAAAGTATAATTAAGATTGAGAATCTGATTTTTCGGTTTTTTATGTAGCCTATTATTTTATTCATTTAAAGTATGTACTACTAAAAGAGCCTATTTAGATGTATTTTAAGATAAGTTTATGAATATTATTTCAAGTATAATCAATTTAGAAAGTCTTGACGTATTAGTGAGTGAGAATTACTGGTTTTTTTAAAAGTCTAATTAGCATTATGTTTTAGTAAAATGTTAATATATCAATGTTTTATAATTTTTTGAGTTTTTGAAACTGCTTTAAAATTAATGGCTTAAAATTTGTAACAAAAAACTAATAAAAGTTACATATAAATAATCTTTCATCAATCAACATAAAATTCATGCAATTAACTTTGTCGAAAGCTATTAAAAAAACAACAATTTTACTTTGTATTTTGAGTGTTCTATATGCAGAAGCACAATTAGGCTTTTGTAATGGAAATTTAGGTGATCCTATTTTTACTGAAGATTTTGGTAGAGGCATTGGTAATTCGAGGCTTTCTTTTGGAACGACCACCTATAAGTTTACAAAAAAAACTCCAAGAGATGGTAATTATATAGTTTCAAATTCTACAAAACATTATAAGTGGTATAATATTAAAGACCACACGCCTGGCGACACAAACGGAAGAATGCTAATTGTAAATGCCAGTTATAAGCCTGGGGAGTTTATTAAAATACCCTTTTCAGGGCTTTGTGAAAATACGTCCTATGAATTCTCTTCTTGGATGGTGAATCTAACAAGAGAGTATACTCGTGAATGTGGTCGAGGAATTCCTATAGATGTCACCTTTGAAATATGGAATAAATCAAATAAAACATTACTTGCTAGCGGAAGTACAGGATCAATATACGGAGGCTCTAAACCAACATGGAGGCAATTTGCATTAGTGTTTCAAACTAAACCTAATGAAACATCGGTTATTTTAAAAATTCGTAATAATGGAACTGGCGGTTGTGGTAACGATCTAGCACTAGATGATATTGCGTTTAAACCATGTGGTGATAGAGTTGATATTCTTGATGAAAACAAAAAAAAGAATATTTCTGTTAATAAAAGTTATTTACCATTTTCAACAACATTGAAAGCAAAGCCAGACTTTGCTGTGTTTTCTAGTCACTTCTACCAATGGCAACAGAGTAAAGATGGTGTAAATTGGAACGATATTCCGGGAGCTAAAAAAGATAGTTATAAAATACCTCCTACCAGTGATAAAGTCTTTTACAGGACAAAAGTTGCCGAAACCCCCCAGAATTTAAATAATGCTTTGTGTTATTCATACTCAGATCTTTTTGAGGTTAGTATTTCAAAAGCAAAACCTATTGTAAAAAAAAGACCGAAGGTTAAAAGATTAACCAACTTAACAACAAAAGGGTATGATGGAGTAAATATATCTATAGTAAGTCAAAATATCAATATACCACCCAAATATATAGACAGAAGAAGGCTTGCAAAAACGCATAAATGTGTAATTATAGTAAAACATAATACTAAAATTCTATCTGAGAAAGTTTGGTTTGATGGTGCCATAGGTAAGTTTGTGCAAACTAGTGAAGAAATTATAAGAAAAGGTCACCCTGAAGGATATACTGTAATTCACGAAACAGTATATTACAAAGCTAAATATGGTTATAATGCTAGAACTAGGCAGTATACAGCTGATTAGGGATAATCTTTAAAGGAATTCTAAAATAGAATAGGAATATTAAATATTTATGAAACTGGGTAGTAAAACTAGGAAAAGAATTCCTGTTTTTATTTCTCATCATGTAATTTATGATTGTATTCACTTAAAAAATATACTCTAAACTTATTCTTTTTAGATGTTATTTAAGACAATTTTAGCATAAATTTTGAAAAAGAATAATTTTAATAATATAGTTTTTGTCAAGTTTCTAAATTGTTGAAAGAGAGACAATTTTCACTAAATTAGAAGCATCCAATTAAACTAAATAAAAATTGACTACTAAACTAAAAATCACGTTTTATTTGATAACGTGTTTATTAATATTTAACAAATCTTGGTGCCAATCTTCAGACTTCATTGTTTATCCAACATTAACATTTTATAGTGTTAATGCCCCAACGGTGGCTAATTTAACTGTTAGGGAACAAAACATAACAGGTGCTATTACATGGTATAATCAAAAGGTAGGAGGTGTTGCATACAATCTTGGAGATGCTTTAGATCCTAATCAATCGTATTGGGCAGAACTATCTGGAGCTAGCATAGGTGAGCGATTGCAAACCAAAATTTACTTTGCAGATACCCCTGCTATTACAGCAGGAGATGGTTTAACTTTAAACACTACTGATTCTCAGTATTATGCTTGTGAAGGTGAGGACTTTACATTAGTAGGTGAGAACTTAGGAGGGCTGGATGAGTTTGAAGCTGTATTAGTTAGTTTAGGGTTCACCCGATTAGATACAGGTTTGCAAAATGGAAATACTCATTTTGTTAACAATGCTGCAAATACTTGGGCGTTTTATAACGATTTAATTAATGGCGATCCAAATATGTCTTCATCAGTTGGTACTCCAGGAGTAAGTATGTACATGCTTAGTGATCCTGACTTAAACATAAATAGGGCAGAACGGCTTGCTGTTTGGAACGCTATTACCGCAGCAGGTCTAGGAGGGAATTTTTATTGGATGGGGATGTCTCAATTTTTGAATTCTAACGAATATTTAGGATCACCTGTAGGCACTCAAGCAAGAGCTAGTGCTGGGTGGTTCTGGGAAGATGGAACTTATTATGATAGCTCAGCACCTATTGATCCAGATGGAAGTGATTGGAATGCCAATGAACCTAATGATTGGGAAGGGAGCAGTTTTAATATTGAAGAAGATAAACTTCAATTACGAAATAACGATTGGGTAGATCAGGTTGGGAGTTCTACAGTACCTGCTAGAAGATCTGGTGCTATTATAGAATTTAATGATGCCAGTGGCATACTATGGTCTAGAAATGATGGCTCTGGTTGGGTTACAATTACAAATGCAACAGGAACTGAATTAACAGAAACAGCTGGAGCAGCAGGAACCAGTATTGATTATAGAGTTCAAGCTACGTTTAACGGGTCTACGCAACTATCAACTACTTTTACGGTAATGGTAAGTGCACAAGAAATACCCACTTTTACACAATTAGGAGCTATCTGTGATGGTGATGTTTTATCTCCCTTGCCTACTACCTCTAATGAGGGTATAATAGGAAGCTGGTCTCCAGCATTAGATAATACGACCACTACTACTTATACATTTACACCTGATGAAGGACAATGTGCTGCGAGTACAATGATGACTATTACTGTAAATTCAATAGAGACACCTACTTTTGCACAAGTAGCAGCTATTTGTAGTGGAGACGTATTAAGTCCATTGTCAACAACTTCTAATGAGGGGATTACAGGAAACTGGTCTCCAGCAATAAATAATACAATTACTACTACTTATACATTTACGCCAGATCTAGGGCAATGTGCTGCAAGTACAACGATGACTATTACTGTAAACCCAATACTAATTCCAACTTTCACTCAAGTATCAGCTATTTGTAGTGGAGACGTATTAAGTCCATTGTCAACAACTTCTAATGAGGGGATCACAGGAAGTTGGTCTCCAGCATTAGATAATACGACCACTACTACCTATACATTTATGCCAGATGCGGGGCAATGTGCGGTAAGTTCAACGATGACTATTACCGTGAATCCAATAGTAACTCCAACATTTACACAAGTATCAGCTATTTGTAATGGAGATGTATTAAGCCCATTACCAATAACTTCTAACGAGGGAATTACTGGAAGTTGGTCTCCAGCATTAGATAATATGAACACTACTACCTATACATTTACGCCAGATATTGGAGAATGTGCTATAACACAAACCATGAATATTATAGTAGTATCATTACCAATAGTAACTGGAATTACACCTGCTAGTATTACTAGTGTTTGTAGAACAAATGATACGGCTACTATAACAGCCGATGGTTCTACTGGGGCTAATTATCAAATAAGTTGGACTCAAAATAACAGTAATGTAAGTATAGTGACCAATCCGTTAAACGAATGGGAAATTACGGTTACTGCCTTAGTGGAAAATACCACCACAGACATTACTTATAGAATTACTGATATTTCAACTATAGATCCAGCTAATAATCCGGAGGGATGTTACGATGAGCATACCTTTACTTTTGAAATCAATAGACCTGATATACCCATAGCAGATACACAACAAAATTTCTGTGAAAATAGTTTTGTTAGTGATTTAATAGCAACAGTAGATACCGCTAATAATGAAGAATTGGTTTGGTTAGATGCTTTAGATGTTGAAATACCTTCATCAAATTGGGCAACTACAACATTAATTGATGGGGCTATTTATAAAGCTGTAGCCAGAAATACAATGTCAAATTGTGAAAGCAATGCTTTTAATGTTACAGTTACTTTAGAACCTAGATTAAACATAAACTCTACAGGAGCTGATTTAAATTTAGCCAATTGTGAAGATGGTATCAATACAACGGTATTTAATTTAACTTCAAATGAGAATAATATCTTAGGTGGTGAGAGTACAAGTGATTATGATATAGGTTATTTTACAGATATACTTAGAACAGATAGGATTTCAGATCCGTCTGATTTTGAAATCACTAATTCAAGTAATCAGCAAACCATTTATATTAGAGTGTTTACTAGGGCAATATCTGATAATAGCTGTTACACCGATGCAGAATTTACAATAACTAATCAAAGCATACCCCAAATAACTGTGATTCCTAGGCAGCCACTTTGTGATGGTGAAACCATTTTTTTAACAATAGATTCTACAGATGGAAATTATGATTATTCATGGGATAGAGGTTTGGGAGGATCATTAGAAATATCAGAAAGTATCGAAGTTAGTACAGCAGGAATCTATACTGTATTTGCCACAAATCCAATAACACTTTGTGAATCTATGGTTGAAACAATAGAGGTTATTAGTTCAGGAGCTCCTTTTCTTAGAGAGGAAGATGTTAGAGTTGAGGTAAACAGTAATACAAATAGTAACGTTATTATTAATATAACTAGCTTAGGGATAGGAGACTATTGGTTTGCTTTAGATGATGGAGCTTTTCAAGACTCTCCAATATTTGAGAATGTAGGTTCTGGGATTCATGAGATTACTGCGAATGATAAAAATGGATGCGGACCAGATGCAACCGTAGAAATATATGTATTTGGGCTGCCTAAGTTTTTTACACCAAATAATGACGGCCCCAATGATTATTGGCAAGTAAGAGGACTAGATACAAGATTTTACCAGCATTCTAGCATTAGAGTTTTTGATAGATACGGTAAATTACTTAAAGTCTTTAGTACAGCAAGTTTAGGTTGGGACGGTACCTATAATGGGGCTATGTTGCCAGCAGAAGACTACTGGTATACTATGGATTTAATTGATACTAGTGGCAATGCATCAGTGCTAAGAGGACACTTTGCCTTAGTTAGATAAAATAATAATCAGGCCATTTTACCTTAAAGCGATAAAACAGCCTGTTATCTAGTTTTTAGCACCCTATCGGAATATCAAAAGCAATTACTTTTTCTATCTTTTCATCATGAAGTGTTGTAAAAATCACTTTGAAATACATTTTGCTTATTGAGATGTCTGTGGCGCCATCATTGATAGTTTTGGTATCTTTTATTAATTTGTGCCACTCTTCTCCGCAGTGCTCTTTAACAGCATTTTTAAAGTCTTTCATATCAACAGGAATAAACTTATTCCAAGCAGAGACATCATAAGTAACGGTTTTAAAAACGCCGTGTTTTTTAGTAGGATTTAAAGGCTCCCAAGCAGAATAAAAATGCTTCCAGTCTACTAAGTCGCAATGAGGACCATCAGCAATTATTGAAATACTGTTTTCATGTCTTTGAAAGACTTCAATACTTTTGTATTTTGAATGATGTCTTACACGTATTGTTTTACCTTCAACCGTTTCGCCCAATTCTAAAATAGCATCAATACTATCAGATTCATATGTTGAAACTTGTTCATCTCCAATAATTTCGGCTCTTAAATTTTCAAATTCTAAAGTGAAATCTTCAAAATCTACCCTGAAGCGTTTTTTAAGTTTTTTATTGGTTAAAAATCCATTGAATACATAACCTGATCTATTATTGTGAATGTCATCTTTACAGGTTACCTTAACCCATTCTCCAGAGATGACTTCATTATCATCTTGAACGTCTAATTTTAAATTAGTACGTTCTGTTACTTCTAATTCAGAACCATAAACCAGTTTGTCAATACGTTTTGAGTCTTGGCTAGGTGTGTCTCTTAAAAATAAACCATTATCTGCGTTTACGTATCTTATTTCTTGTGCTTTAGCAATATTGAATACAATCAATAATGCCACTATATAAATATATCTTGTCATTTTTTTAAAGTTTTTTGAATGTGAAATTATTCATAGGAGACTAGCGTCAGTTCGAGTTTCAATTACTGAAGCTAAGGCTTAAGTAATTGAAGTATCGAGAACTTTATAGCATCTCGATACATCACGCTGAGGCGTGACACTCGATGTGACGAGGTTCCTTAGAAATTGTTCACGTTATTTAATCACATTAATCCATTTCCCTTTAGTTCTCACTAAAAAGTCGTTATCATACATAGCTTCCGCTTGAATTCCAGGTAAATAATAGCTGCCTAAATAGGAAGCATTTAGCATTACCGAGAATGTTTTGGTGCTATTGGTGTTTCCATTTCTGCTTAAGTCGAAATAGAAATTCACGCGGTCGTCTCTAATGTCTGTGTAGCGCGCTTGACTAGAGGTGGTAGACCCAAAATCTGTAAATCGGGTGTTTACAATTTCCCACCCCGAAGGGAAAATTTGGGTTAAAGCAACATCCTTAACTTGTGCACTTTTAAGGTTGCTTACTTTTACTGTGGCAATAAAATCTTGCCCTTGTTTTAAGTTGGTAACATCAATGTTTTTACCTTGTAAATCTTTATATGAGTAGCTAATACTTAATCCGCGTTGTTCAGCAATTTCTTGTCCTAAAGCTAATTTTCCAGTGTTTAAAACACGTACATAAATCAGATTATTATTACTATTAGTAATTGAAATATTATTTGCGCCATCTATTACTTTTAGTTCTCGCTGAGCAATAGCATTTTTAGTATCAATAGTATTGTTTTTACCATTAATGGAGTAGTTTAATTTCATGGCTTTTCCTCCATTTATGTTTACCATTTTAGCCATTGCTAATAAACTGTAAGCAGTAGTTTGCGTACTCATCCATCTATCACTTGATAAATCTTTAGCTATATACTCTGCTACTTCTCTTTGTCTGTTGTTTTTAGTAAGTACCATAGTTTCTAATGCCATAGCTCTATTTCGGTCTACCGAGCCATAAGAGTAATAATCAGATCTATTTGCTACAAAATTGATATTAGCAAATTTTGCAATGCTTTCACTAGCTTCTTTTTGTCCTGCTAAGGCATAAGCTGCTGCTAATCGCCATTTCGCATTATTAGATAATTCTGAAAACTCTCTTAAGCGATTCATAGATGCTAAATCTGGACTTCCTGCTAAGGCCAAGGTATACAACCTGTAGGCTTGGGCTAAATCTGAATTATAACTTTTATAACTTGGTCTCCAATCTCTGGCGGCTTGTTTTTGGTATTTAATCCAGTTGCTTTTAAATGTTAGCGGTAGTACATAACCTTTCTTTTCGGCTTCAATCATAAAATGTCCTGCATAACTTGTGCCCCAATCATTGGCTCGGTTTTCACCAATCCAATAACTTAAACCTCCATTAGGTCTTTGGAAGTGACCTAGACGTTTAATACCATTCTTTATATTTTCCTGAATGTCTTGCTTTTTATCGGCAGTTAAATCAAATATATCACCTAAAAATAACTGTGGAAATACACTAGATGTAGTTTGTTCTACACAACCATGTGGGTACTGAATTAGATATTGTAATCTACGAGAGAAATCCATTGGAGGTAACGTTGAAAACTCTACGGTTGCAGAATTAGTTTCTGTTACACCAAAAGTTTCAAAAGCGATAGTTTCAGTAGTATTTGCTGTCAATGATTTGTCTATTGATTTAGATGTAAACGGGTTAGGGTTTGTTATATCAAGTTCCACTTTATAAGTGGACTTTTCGCCATTTCCACTTGCAATAACTTCAACGGTATTGATCCCTTTTGCTTTACTCACATCTAAAGTAAAGTAAGCCATTTTTTCATCTGGTTTTGGGAATGTAAGTCGTTGTATCGCTTCGCCATCAACCGTAATACCATTGCTTAATTTTAGACTAATGCTAACGTTTTTTACTTTGGGCTCCATAGCAAATACAGTAACTGGTAAAGTTACTTTTTCACCTGGGCTTAATTTCCGCGGAAGCGTAGCTAATACCATTAGAGGTTTTTTTACTTGTACTGCCTTATCGGTGCTTCCATAAGCTTCTTTAGTATGATCTCCTGCCACTACCATAGTTCTTACAGAACCAATATAATTAGGCATTTTAATGCTATGTGTTTTCTTTTCGCCTTCACCTAAACTAAAAGGGCCAAAGTATCTTACTACAGGTTTAAAACGGTTGGCTTTTTTCTTCTTACCTTCTGCAGCGCTACCATCACCACCAATGGCAAATACTTGATCTATACTACCTGAATAGGCGCCAACTACATCATCAAAAATATCCCAGGTTTTTACTCCTAAAGCTTCACGAGCATAAAAGTTATTCCATGCATTTGGTGTTTTAAAGCGTGTTAAATCTAGTAAACCTTCTTCTACCACAGCAATGGTATATGTCATAGGTTTTTTGCGTTTTTCAGAAACAGTTACCTTGAATTCTTGTTCTGGCCTTAACACATCTGGCATTTTAATTTGTGGCTCTAATTTAGTGTTAGGATCTTCTACCATCATTGGGATGACACCATATAAACGAATAGGTAAATCGTTTGCTGTTATAGCATGTGGTTGTAATAGTGAAATATTAATAAACACATTAGGAGCCATTTCAGAGGTTACGGGAATATCAACTGTAGTTTCGCCTTTTTGTGTTTTGATCCATTTGTAATCTACAACTTCGGTGCCATTTTCAATACTTACTAAAGCACGCCCTTCGTTACCAGATTGGAAAGTTATTTTTGCAGTTTCACCAACATTATAAGTTTCTTTATCACTAGAGAAAATAAGCATTTTAGCCGCTTCTTTATCACCAGAACCAGAGTTTTGCCACCAGTTTTTATAGAAGTAAGCAGTTCTACCAGTTGCATGACCACTTACGGGATCATAGATTCTAATTAAGTAACGACCTCTATCGTGATCTGGCACTTTTATATTGAATGTTGCCTTACCATTAGCATCGGTATTAATTTTTGAAGTTGAATATGGTCTGTGATAACTACTAGATACATAGCTTGATAGATTATCATAAGATGAATTCCACCACCAGCGCCATTGTACTTTATATACTTTTACTTGAAGATTATTGCGTTTTACAGGTTTACCTTCAGCATCAACTACTGCTACATCAAAAGTTTGATTTTCATCTGTAAAATAAGAACCATAGGCGTTTCCTTTAGGAGAACGCAAACCAACAAAGGATGTGTATGGCGCGTATTTTTTGGTAAAGGCATCTATAGAAAAATCGCCGCCATTTTCAAAAGCTCTTACTAAAAACTGTGCATTTAACATGCCTGGAGCTTTCTTTTTTACATTTATTTTACTGTTTATTTTTGCTAAACCTTCCTCATTTACTTTACCTTCAAAAACATTGAATTCTTCTGGATAAAACTCTCTAGTTGGATCATTAAATACATAATCTTTATAGTTTTTAAACCCTGAATGTGAAGTTGTGAATTTAACTTTCACTTCGGCTTTTAAATTTTTGCCAGGAGCACCATGTAACCATTTAACATCTAAATCTCCAGTAAGTGATTTTGCTGAGGTAAGCACTTCATCATCAAAGTCAATTTTAATTTTTAAACGATTTGGTTTTACAGTCTCAATTTTTAATCCTTTATGAAAAGTAGCACCACCTACAGATACTTTTGCATTGTAATTACCAGTTTTACCTTCGGTAGAAGTAGGTGCTATAAATTTGTAAAAGTTATTTAAGTGGTTGCTGGTAACCTTTTTGTAAACCAGTTTACCATTTGGATCTGTTATTTCCATTTTTACAGGGTGACCTTTAGGTAATTTATTAGCGTTATCATTCAAGATAAACGAAAGATGTAAAGTGTCTCCTGGTCTCCAAACACCACGTTCTCCATATATGTACCCTTTGAGCCCGCGTTGTAATCTGCTTCCTGAAACATCAAACTTACTTAATGATAATGCATTACCATCATAAAGACGCACATAAGACGTATTATTTCCTTTTGAAACCACAGCAAAACTTGCATGTTTTTCGGCATCTATAATTGCTAAACCATCTTTATCAGTAGTGGCAGTTTCCATTTGTTGTTGTTGGAAATTGTATAACGCTACCGTAGCGCCTGCTTCAGGTTCTGTATTTAAGATATTAGTAACTGCAAAGAAGTACGATTTATTGGTGCCTTGTTTTGCAATAACACCTAGGTTAGATGCGATTAAGTTTTGAGATACAACTTTGTTTTGACTAAAGTAAGCATCATGACATGGGTTGTTTTCTTCTCGCCAATTGTAAGTATAGTTTTTGTATTGATACAATAAATTATCCCAGTATTTTTCTTCGCGAAGGTCTTCATCTTCATCAGATAAATGGTCTACTTCATCTTCATAAAAGTCTTCTTCATAATAATCACCTTCATCATCATTCGAAGTGTTTTCATTGGCTTCACAATCATATAAAGAATAGCTTTTATTATAACTTACTTCTACTCTATAGATAGCCCCAACATCGGCTTTTAAATAGTTTGATAAGTCAATGCTATAAGCTTTCCACTTACCTGTATTTTCAGCAGCTGTTTGTAACTGAATAGTTTGTTTTGCAATACGTCTTCCAACCTTTTTAATATCGTATTGATTATTGCTATTTAGATTATTATCTTGTAAAAATTGAAGTACATTGTCTTCAAAAATCTTAATAATTCTAACGTCTACGGCACTCAGATTTACAGCCTCAAAATTGAATTTTAATTCTTGAGAATTTGGTAATATAGAACCATTGTTTATTAATCGAACTTGTGGTTTTAAAGACTCGAAAGCAATGGTTTCAGAATATGGTTTTTTAAGTTTGAAGCCATCTGTATTTTTAATGCCTTGAAAAACATCAACCTGAATATTCCCAACTAATTTAGTACTTGGGTACACTTTTAAAATGTTACCATCTACCACATATTTTGGATTTTTTGCTTTTTGAATGGATACCAAGCCATCAAAATTTTGTTGCTTTTTTAAAGGATCTGAAAAATTAATTAATAAGTACTGCTCTGGGGATTGATAGACTTCGGTTTTTGTGATAGTAAAGTTGTTGATTCCAGGGATTAATACGGTATTTTCTCCTTTATTATCTGCGCCTATTGGCTTCCCGTTCCAAGACACTTCTATATTACTGTCCTCTACTAAACGGCTTATACTATCAATTTTAAATTCAAAGGCGTTGCTGCTTGCATCCGCTTCATTAAAAACAATGCTTAAAGGGTTTCCATTTTGTTTGGCGCTAACCAGTTTTCCGGCATTTTCTAAAGAAATAAGATCAGCAGACTTAATAACACCTTCTAAATACTGCCATTTTTTGCTGTAAGATTGCAGGTTATTAGTTACTATATTGAAATTAGGTGTAATGGTTTTAAACTGAAAGGTGTAATTTTTATAATCTGATGGCACCTCTTTATAAATTTTAGAAAGCTTAACGACTACTGTATATTCTGTTGATGGCTCTAAATATTCGTCGGGTGTAAAAATCAATGTATGGTTGTTGCCAACTTCTAATTTACCTTCAATATGAGGTTTAATTGAAATAATACTTTTATCAATTTCTTGTTGTGTTTCCCATCCTTCTACTGGTTTTGCCAGATTAATTTGAATTGATTTAGATACAGAAGTCATTCCAGAAGTTGTATAACTTATATAATCTCTGTATTTAAAAATATTATCTGTTTTAACTGTTTTTTCTTTACAAGAAACTACTAAAGCAAGCGTTAAAACAGTGAGAAGAAATTGTTTAATTGACATAGTGTTGATGGATTTTATGAGCTTTAATAAATGAAACCGTGCGATGTTTAATCTGAAAATATCTATTGTTTTTTATAGGTCAGATTGAACATCTAATTGAAAATACGTTTCTGAAATTATATAAATTTAGTACGATGTTTCTTGTTAATAAAGTTACGCTTTACATTAATGTGCTGGACTTTATCTTTCTGTTAAATTGTTCTTAAAAATAAATTAAGACAGCAAATTCTGTGATTTTTATAAATAATATCGATGAAATACATATTTCATTTTTTAAAAGTTATTTTTTTCGATGTAAAGAATCTTAAAACAATTCATAAATGTATATTTCGGACACCTAAATCTAATAAATTATGAAAGTTATTTTTTCTAAGACTTACTATGTCTTATTCTTTTTTATTGTAATTATGAGTGCATCGTGTTCAACAGACGAAGCTTCTGAAAATGAAGATACATCCGAAAAAATAGAGGATGTAGATGAATCTGAAAAAACGGAAGAAGTAGATTCAAGTTCAACAGATGAAGAAGACGATAACACTTCTTCAGATCAAAACACTGAAGTGAGTGCCATGGCTCAAGAAATTCTTAATTTAATTAATACTCATAGAGAAAGTATTGGAAAAGATGCTTTAGTTTTCAATACTTTGGCAAATACTTTGGCAAAAGAACATACAGAATATATGATAGCTCAAGACGTTTTAAGTCATGATGGTTTTCAAGAAAGATCACAACGTTTAAACCAAGAAGAGCAAGCTGCTGGTACTGCAGAAAATGTTGCTTCTAGATATAATTCTGCTCAAAACGTTGTAAATGCTTGGTTAGGCAGTACCAGACACAAACAAAATATAGAAGGCAACTATACACATACGGGTATTTCTGCTATTCAAAATAATTCTGGAACGTATTTTTTCACTCAAATATTCTTGAATAAATAATAAAGTTATATGTAGGGATTTAATTTTTAAAAATCCCTACATATAATTCACCTTTATCATTCATTGTTGCTCTAAACATGCCAGAAGTGTTAAACTCCATGGCAACATTACCGTATGAGTCTACAGCAATAATACCACCATTTCCTTGTCCGTTGTCAAGACTCGGTAGTTTATTTTGAATAACTTCTTTGGCAGCTTCTTTTAGGCTTAAATTTTTATATGCCATCAAAGCTGATATGTCATAAGCGACCATACCACGTATAAAGTATTCACCCCAGCCAGTACTAGATACGGCGCAAGTGTTATTGTTAGCATATGTACCAGCTCCAATTAGTGGTGAGTCCCCAATGCGTCCCCAACGCTTATTGGTCATACCTCCAGTAGAAGTGCCAGCAGCTAAATTACCATGTTTGTCTAGAGCAGCACAACCTACAGTTCCAAATTTAGAGGCTTTCAATGTTTCATCATAAAGAGAGGTTGTTTTTTTATTTTCTGAAGCTTTAACGCGTTCAAGAGCTTTCATACTTTTTTCGGTATAGAAATAAGCTGGTCTAACAATATCTAAACCTTGTTCTTTTGCAAAGGTTTCTGCTCCTTCTCTAGCTAACATTACATGGGGAGATTTATTCATAATAGCTCGTGCTAAATTTATCGGATTTTTTACTGTTTTTGTTCCAGCTGAAGCACCTGCATTTAGTGTTTTACCATCCATAATTGATGCGTCATGTTCATTAGTACCTTCATTAGTGAAAACAGCGCCTTTACCCGCATTAAAAAGTGGTGAGTCTTCTAAAATATTTATGGTTTTTTGAACAGCATCTAAACTTGTGCCTCCATCATTTAATATATCATACCCTACGCGAATCGCTTCTTCCAGTTTTTCCTTATATGCTTTTTGTTTTTCAGGTGAAAAATTGTCTTTTTTCATCATTCCTGCGCCTCCATGAATTACTATTGAAAATTCAGCTTTTTGCGATTTGCTATGAGTGTTTTTAGAAGTTGTTTTAGTGTCCCTTTTGCATGAGACCAAAACAAAAAGAAGGGAAAGAAAAAAGACGGTATTTTTCATATTTGAATGACGTTATTTGTTTATTAAAATTAATGATTTTAGAATTAAAAAAATCTTATAAAAAACAATATTTAATTACTACATTCGCAATAAATAATTAAATATCTGAAAATTCAATATTAAATTAAGCGGTTATGGAAGCATTTGGTTTAGATATAGCATTAAAAAAATTAAGAATTTTATCTGTAAATGAAGGTACTTCAACAGGATTGAATTATTTCTCTAGCGGTCCTATTATTGAAAGCTTTTCTCCAGTTGATGGAAAATTAATTGCTAGTGTAAAAACAACTTCAAAAACTGATTATCAAAAAGTAATGAAAGCCGCAACAGAAGCTTTTAAAACATGGCGATTAGTTCCTGCGCCACAGCGTGGTGAAATTGTGAGACAATTTGGTGAAAAGCTTAGAGAAAAAAAAGAAACTCTAGGTAAGTTAGTCTCTTATGAAATGGGTAAGAGCTACCAAGAAGGGCTTGGTGAAGTACAGGAAATGATAGATATCTGTGATTTTGCTGTTGGATTGTCTCGTCAGTTACATGGTTTAACCATGCATTCTGAACGCCCAGGGCATAGAATGTATGAACAATATCATCCTCTGGGAATAGTTGGTATTATTTCAGCATTTAACTTTCCTGTGGCAGTTTGGTCTTGGAATACGGCCTTGGCTTGGGTGTGTGGAGATGTATGTGTGTGGAAACCAAGTGAAAAAACACCCTTGTGTGGAGTGGCTTGTCAAAATATAATTGCTGAAGTTCTTAAAGAAAATAAATTGCCAGAAGGTATTTCGTGTTTAATTAATGGCGATTATAAAGTTGGTGAGTTTATGACGAAAGATATAAGAATTCCACTAGTATCAGCAACAGGATCAACACGTATGGGGAAAATAGTAGCGAAAGAAGTAGCTGGAAGATTAGGAAAAACTCTTTTAGAATTGGGGGGTAATAATGCCATTATTGTAACCCCAGATGCAGATATAAAAATGACGGTTATAGGAGCCGTTTTTGGTGCAGTTGGAACTGCAGGTCAACGTTGTACAAGTACGCGTAGACTAATAATACATGAAAGTATTTACGATAAAGTAAAACAGGCGGTTGTTGATGCTTATAAACAATTAAAAATTGGAAACCCCTTAGATGAAACTAATCATGTAGGACCTATAATTGATAAAGGTGCGGTAACAATGTATGAAGATGCTTTAAAGAAAGTAGTCGCAGAAGGCGGAACTATTTTGGTTGAAGGCGAAGTATTGTCTGGTGAAGGTTATGAAAGTGGTTGTTATGTAAAACCTGCTATAGCTGAAGCATCAAACGACTTTGAAATTGTACAACATGAAACCTTTGCTCCTATTTTGTATTTATTAAAATATTCTGGGGATGTTGAGAATGCCATTAATCTTCAAAATGGTGTTGCACAAGGGTTAAGTTCAGCAATAATGACGAATAATTTACGTGAAGCTGAACGTTTCTTGTCTCACTCAGGTAGTGATTGCGGAATAGCAAATGTAAATATAGGTACATCTGGTGCAGAAATAGGTGGTGCATTTGGTGGAGAGAAAGAGACAGGTGGAGGGAGAGAGTCTGGTTCTGATGCTTGGAAAATATATATGCGAAGGCAAACCAACACCATAAACTATACAACAGAGTTGCCATTGGCTCAAGGGATTAAATTTGATTTGTAGTATTTTTATCTAAAAAAACGCAACCATTTATTGATACTTGTATCTAGAAATAAACCAATCTTTTTAATTACTCATGAGGTTCTTATTCCAGCTTCTTATTATTTCATTTTGTTTCATAAGTTGTGGTCCGCCACAATTTGAGAAAAATATAAGAATTATTGTTAAAGGAATAGTTGTAGATGAGAATGATAATCCAATCCCAAATTTAAATGTTAGTATTTACACTGAGAGGGGATCTGTTTTTGGAGCAAATAAGGAATTTCTATTAGGTAGTGGATTAAGTAATTCTCAAGGTGTATTTAATGTAAACTCTTTTTTTGATCAAAATAGGGGATTTCAAGTGGAAGTGAATGGGGATGAATTATTTTCAAATTATTTCTACCAATTAGATACACATAAATATGTTCCCGAAGATTTAACTTTCAATTTAAACTCAGTAAAACTTAATAGGTTATCAACTGTAAACTTTAATATTGATAAGACAAGTATGGAAGATAATAACTTAGGGTTTTCTTTTCGGTTTAAAGATACAAATTGCGTTGAAGTATTTAACGAGGATGAAATTGACATAACGCAGTCAAAATGTTTGGAATTTACTTATTTAAATGCATTACTTAATAAAGATTCTCCTGAAATAGTATCTAAATTCGAAACTTTATTAGGCTCTACAGTTGAGTTTACTTATAGATTAAATGACGAAGAAGAAATTACGAACACTTTTATTGTAGATAAAATTAATTATGAGTTTAACTTTTCATATTAAAAACAGTTGCTTAATTTTTACGTTACTTTTTTTTACTAGTGTTTTTAGTCAAAGCGAAAATGAATCTAATCAAGAAATTAAGCATGATTTAAAGAAATTAGGGTTTGGGTCTATTGAATATGTTCAACCTATTACAACTGGAGATAACTTTTTTGGATTAGGAATGAAAGGCAAGAGTGGTTTTAACGTTAAAGCACAGTTTTTCTTATATGAACATTTTTTTATTCAAGGAAATTGGGGTGTAAGTTATTTTTCTGTTAAAGATAAGAGCGTAGTAGGTAATTATGATAAGACAACTTTAAGCTACCAATATATAAGTTTGGGGTATGAGTTTTTATCTTCTTCTAAGATAAGGATGGGACTTAGCTTATCTGTTTTTGGAGAATCAAGGTTTAAAAATCATAGCTTCACAAATACAAGAGAAGCTTTTCAATTTGATGATGGTAATGTAAGATCTTATGAAGTTTATTTTGATTACATGATTAATAGTGAATTTGCAATATATGTTAATTACGGGTACAGAAATGACAAAATGAAAATACAAGTGCCATCAGAGATACAATCTTTATTTAATAATGCTTCATTTCATAATATAAGTATAGGTGTTAAACTTTATTTTGGGCAGTCTAATGTGTTTCCTGATATATTGAATTAGGATACAATATTCCTATTATTGATAAATTTCATGTGACTTTTTTCGGGTTAATGTTTCTTAATTAATAGTTAAAGTGTTATATTACAAACACTTATAGCATTAACCAAATAAACTAGTCAAAATGAGTAAAAAAACATCCTATCTCTTAGGGATTCTGCTCACTATTATTCTTGGTACAATTCTTTATATATACTTATGTTGTAATGCATGTTATAACAAGGATAGTAAAGATAATTTATCAGAAGAGCAGATAGCTATCCCTGTAGTTAAAGAGGCTACAAAAAATGCATTTTTCATATCTGATGAAAATGGGGATTTTAAAATTGACATTCCTGACAATTTTAATTTTAAAGTATCTCAATTTACAATTTTACAACCAGTTTCTGGTAAAGTTGAAGAAGGTGTGGAAGCACTAAAAAATTATCTTATTGAAAACCCTTCAAAAACAGTTGATATTACTGGGTATTATAAAAGTGATGAGGCAAATAATTCTGCATATCCAAATTTAGGATTAGCCAGAGCAAATTCGGTTAAGAATTATTTGGTATTACATGGAGTGCCTTCAAAACAAATTGATACTAAAGGAGAATTAAATGATAATATAGTTCCAGACGATGCAAGTACTTTATTCGGACCATTAAAATTTGGAATGTTAAATACAGATGCTTCAGATACTGCTGCTCATGAAGCATTAGAAAAAGCATGTGAAGCAATTAGAGCGAATCCTTTAGTACTTCATTTTGGATCTGGGCAAGCTGCCATAAGCTTAACAGCTGAACAGCGTCAAAAAATTGCTGATATATCACATTGTGTAGATAAATTGGGTGTTAAAGTGCAGGTTGTTGGCCATACAGATAATACTGGTGATGCAACACTAAATGTGGGATTAGGATTAAAAAGAGCCAATTTTGCAAAAGAGTATCTTGTGAACAATGGAATTCTTGATGGTAATATTGAAACATCATCTAAAGGACAATCTGAACCTATTGCAGATAATGCAACAGACGAAGGAAAAGCAAAAAACAGAAGAACAGTAGTAACCATTAACTAAAATTTTAAAAATATAAAATCATGACTTTATTAGCATTAAATATACCATGTTGGCTAATTCCAATAATTGTAGGATTAATTTCGGCAATATTAGGATATTTATTAGGTAGACTTTCAAAAGGAGATGGAAATGATGATAGTGATAAAATAGCGAGATTAGAAGCAGATTTAGAGGCTTGTTTAAAAAGTAAAGCATCTTTTCAAAGTGAGTTAGATACCACTAAAGCGTCTTTGGCTAATTCTCTTGCAAGTGCGGGCGCAGTAACATCTTTAATTGCATTTGATGCGGCAGCTGCCAAAGCAGCTTTTGGAAAGAAAATTAAGGAAAATGACTTAACGGTTGTAGAAGGAATTGGTCCTAAAATACAAGGGTTATTTCATAATCATGATGTGAACACATGGAAAGCTTTATCTGAGTGCTCCGTTGAAAAATGTAAAGAGGTTTTAACTAGTGGAGGAGATAGATTTAAAATGCACAATCCAGGAACATGGCCAAAGCAAGCTAAATTAGCTTATGAAGGGAAATGGCAAGAGCTTTCAGATTGGCAAGACCAATTAGACGGAGGAAGATGATAGTTTAGTGAATAATAATTAGTAATAGAGACAAAAGCTGCTTCAAATTTGAAGTAGCTTTTTTTAATATCTAGATGATTAAACCTTTATAATAGTTTAAGGTCTAAGCTCATATAGGGTGACTTATTCATTTAAAAGTTTTTAGAATGAAGCAAAAACATATTCAACATTTATATAGGCGATTAGGTTTTGGTATTTTACCTGAAGATCTCAAAAAACTATCAAAGAAAAGTAAAAAAGAGGTTGTATATGATTTATTTGATGCTTCAAAAAAAGTAACACCATTAGAGCAAGACACATCAGAATTAAAAAAAATAATAGGAGATTCTTATCAAATAACAAAAGAGAACAGACGAGAAATTCAAAAGTTAAGTAGAAAGTTAACACCAAAATTAAATGCTGCCTGGATAGAACGATTATCAAATCCAACGGAGTTAGTAAGAGAAAAAATGACATTATTTTGGGCAAATCATTTTGTATGTGAAGATAATAATTACCTCTACACCCAAAAATATCATAATACTTTAAGAAAGCATGCTTTGGGAAATTTCAAGGATTTTGTCATTGCAATTTCAAAAGAAGCAGCAATGACAAAGTATTTAAATACTAAGCAAAATAAAAAACAAAAACCTAATGAGAATTTCGCTAGAGAATTAATGGAGCTTTTTACTCTAGGTGTTGGCAATTATACAGAGCAAGATATTAAAGAAGGGGCAAAAGCTTTTACAGGTTATGGGCATACTCTTCAAGGAAATTTTTTATTTAGAAGGCGTTTACATGATTATGGAGAGAAAACCTTTTTTGGTAGATCTGGTAATTTTAATGGAGAAGATATTATAGATATCATTTTAGAAGAAAGACATTGTGCTAAATATATTTGCGAAAAAGTATACAGATACTTTGTAAATGATACTATTAATAAAATGCATGTTGAAGAGATGGCGAATGTTTTTTATAAAGATTACAACATAGATAAGTTGATGCGTTTTGTTTGTAATTCAACATGGTTTTATGAAGATGAAAATATTGGAAATAAAATTAAGTCACCCATTGAGCTTTTAGTTGGTATTAAGACACTAGTTCCAGTTACTTTTAATAATCAAAAACAACTTGGGCGTTTGCAGCGTTTATTAGGTCAGGTGCTTTTAGATCCGCCTAATGTTGCAGGTTGGAAAGGAGGGCAAAATTGGATTGATAGTAACACCATTACCATGCGGCTAAAACTACCTTCTTTGCTATTGAACAATGCTTATATTTCTAAAACTAAAATTGGACAGAAAGATGAGAAAATGGAACAAAAAAAGGAGCATTTTAAAAAGAATTACGGTAAAAAAATAAAAGTTGAGAGTAATTGGGAGTATTTTAATAAACACTTTAAAAGAGTTGCTATAGACGAATTACCTAGCTATATTTTAGCTTGTCAAATTTCACCTTTAGCAGAAACATACTTAGATTCTTTAGAAAAAGTATCAAAACAAGAATATTGTATTCAATTAATGTCTTTACCTGAATACCAAATGTGTTAATTATGGATAGGAGAAAGTTTTTAAAACAGTCATCGTTAGCTAGTAGTTTATTTTTTGTTCCAAGTTTTGTTAAGGCTTTTGAAAACGTTGCAAGCAGTAAATTAGGTTATAAGCGCTTAGTTATAATTCAATTATCAGGAGGTAACGATGGGTTAAATACCATAGTTCCATTTGAAAACGATTTGTATTACAAAGAGCGTCCTTCTTTAAGTATTGCTAAAAATTTGGTTTTAAGGTTAACAGATGAGGTTGGACTACATCCAAGCTTAGCCCCTTTAAATAGGTTATATGATGAAGGCCTTTTATCTATAATTAATAATGTAGGATATCCCAATCCAAATAGATCTCATTTTAGATCTATGGACATTTGGCATACAGCGGTAGATTCTAATGAATATTCCCAAAGTGGTTGGATTGGTAGATATTTAGATACCTACGGAAAAGAGTCTTATTCGGCGATTGAAATTAATGATAGTTTATCATTAGCAATGAAAGGAGAAACAACAAATGCTATTGCTACTCAAGATGCTAGAGCCTTGTTCAATTTATCAAGGGATCCTTATTTTAAAAAATTACAGGAGCATAAAAACGATGCGCATTTAAGTGAACATAATTTGGGGTATTTGTATAAATCTATGATTGAGGCACATTCTTCAGCTAAATATATTTACGAAACCAGTAAAACAATAACCTCTAAAACCCAATACCCGCAGAATAAGTTTGGAAAACAGTTAAAAACTACAGCGCAGTTTATTAATTCTCATTTAGAAACAAAGGTATATTATGCTTCCTTAAATGGATTTGATACACATGTAAATCAATTACCAACTCAAAAACGATTATTAAGTCAATATGCCGAAAGTATTGAAGCATTTGTAAAAGATTTAAAAGCTGGAGGTACTTTTAATGATACTTTAATTTTAACATTCTCTGAATTTGGAAGACGTGTTAAACAAAACGCTAGTGTTGGTACAGATCATGGTACGGCAAATAATTTATTTATTATTGGTAACCAATTAAAAAAACCAGGATTTTATAATAAACCAGGAAGCTTAGAAGATCTAGATGATAATGGCGATTTAAAATTTGAAATAGACTTTAGAGCTGTTTATGCAACAGTTTTAAATAAATGGCTAGAAGTTGATGATGAAAAAGTTTTACATAAATCGTTTAAACAATTAAACTTTATGTAAATAAAAAAACCTTGTTTCAATGCCAAACTATATGGGAGAAACAAGGTTATATCTTAAAAAGATTAATAGCGCTGCAAAAGTCGTATTATTTTTCCTAATTTCAAAATCCTAAAGTTAAGTTAATGTTAAATCTCTTGGTATTTGTTAATTATATTTCACTTTTCGTAGTATTCGCATAGATTCTTTGTATAATAGATAAATCTCTTCACTATGATGTTTTAAATAAGGTTTAGCTTCTTTAAGTTTATCTATAGCTTCGTGAAATAAATTGAGATAGCAAATAAGATAAGTGGCTGACAAGTTTCTTAAATCTAATTCTTCGCCTTTAGTTAGTGTTAATCCTTTTTTTAATTTATCTAATAGGGCATTATTTGTATTGTAAATATGGTGCAGTATTTTTTTATCAAATTGAGGAGGTTCAAATAACAGTTTGGTATCAATGCTATAATTTGCATTGTTTTCAAATTTAATGGTAGTCTCTTCAAGTTTATAGTATTTATTATCGTCATGAAGTCCAAGGTTTACAAATTCTACAATTTTAAAACTATTGTCATCAAAAAAAATAGAGACTTCATCTAGTGCTGAAAAGAATAAACGTACTTGTTCATTAATGAGTTCAATATCTACTCTAGAATAAAAGGTCTCATCTTTCACAACTTTTTTTTGCCCAGACCAGCATAACACAAAATACTCTTTAAATACTTGATACGTTGCATTGAAATCTTTTCGTTTTTGCATAAAATCAAAAACACCATCAAGAGTATGCTCAATATTGTTTTGGGCATTGTTTTCAATAGCTTCAACAATTTTAGAGTTTACGTCTTTTATTTCAATATCAAATACTTTAGGCATACTCATGCTACCATCTCTAAAAAATACAGAGCCACCATAGTATTTCCAAATGTTTTTTCTTAGTGAAGTTAATTTTCCAGTGGGTCTAATAGTTACTAAGCCAACCACTTTATCGTCTGGTAAATGTGGAAAAGGAATATTTTCATATTGAACAATTGGCGGACTTGTTAAATAAGCATTAATAAGGTTTTGAATTTTACTATCATCAAAAAAGTCTACACCCTTAATGTTATTGTCCTCATCCTCAACACCAATTACTATGTATGAATTGTTTTTAGGATTGCTGTTAGAAAGCGCACAAATATGTTTTAAAAACTTAGCCTTTCCTTCTTTGTGACTGATATCTATTTTACGCTTTTTATCATAAAAACTGTTCTCATCGTTATGAGCTAAAAGGTGTTTTATGAGTAGGCGTTTATTAATCATAGTTTAGTTTTCTGTAACAGTAGAAATTAAAAAGTTATAAGAGTTCTATTTCTTTTTTAAGATTTTCTCGAGCTTGTTTTTCGTATTCGTTTTTATAATCTTTAGTAAAGTAAAGTGTGTCTCTTTCTAAGAAATTGTTAAGTATTTTTTTTCTGCCTTTATTGTAGATGAAATTAGGAAAGATTGCATATTCTTTTCTAATATTTTGAATGTACTCTAAATACGTATTCCAATCGCTTCCCAAAATTGATAAGTCTATATCTAAGAAATAAGCATTATCATTATTATTAGATAGAATTATTTGATGCTTTTTGGTTGAAAGGATTAATTCTTGAACGTTTTCTATGGTTTTTTCATCAACTTTTAGTGATTTGAGTTTGTTTTTGCAAAAATTTGCACTTTTTTCTTCATTATCATTTTTTGATGATTTGTAAATAATATCATGATACCAAATGGCAAGCAAAAAGGCATCATAATTAGCAATAGAATCTTGAATTATTTCTGCTTGATTTATCATATTGTCTATATGAGAAAGGTTATGATAATGCCTACTTTTATGAGAATAATTCTTTATCAATTCATTCCATAATTCAGTTGCTAATATTTCAGAGAAAGAATATTTTGAAGCAAGTGCAAACCATTTATCTTTTAATGCTTCAATCATATTTCTTTATTCACAATAGTACTACTTGCTTGTGCTGTACAAAACATTAAAACATCGGCAATATTAACATGAGGTGGTCTAGAAACAGCAAAATAAATAACCTCGGCTACGTCTTCAGCTTGCAAAGCCTTAAAACCTTGGTAAACACTATCGGCAATTTTATCGCCTTTAAATCTTATTTTAGAGAATTCCGTTTCAACCATACCTGGGTTTACGGCACCTACTTTAATACCAAACGGATTTAAATCTATGCGCATGCCTTCAGTAATTGCTAATACCGCATGTTTACTTCCGCAGTACACATTTCCGTTAGGGTATACTTCTTTTCCAGCCGAAGAACCAATATTTATAATGTGCCCAGATTTGCGTTCTGTCATTCCAGGAATCACTGCTTTACTTACATATAAAAGTCCCTTTACATTAATATCCATCATAGCATCCCAGTCATCAATACTTCCTTCATTAATAGGGTCTAAACCATGAGCATTTCCAGCATTATTTATTAAAATGTCAATGGCTTTAAAGCCTTCAGGTAAAGATTCTATAGCACTAAAAGCGGCTTCTTTGTTTCTAACATCAAAATTTAAAATGTGTACATTGGTAAGTTTGCTTAGATCTTTTTGAAGAGTTTCTAATCTTTCTAATCTCCGTCCGCAAAGAATCAAGTTTATATTGTGCTTAGCAAATTCAAAGGCAGTAGCATAACCAATACCACTGGTTGCGCCCGTAATTAAAGCTGTTTTTTTCATTTATTGTTTTGAATTTCAGTTATAAATGTACTTAAAACTGTTTTAAATTGTAAGTCTAATCTTGTTTGTTTTTAATTTATCTATTAACATTTATTCGCCATATATATTGCGGCTTTTGGGCTTATTATTTTTAACCTTCCTTTAACAGCATATCACTAAAAATTTTAACAATTTGCAACAATCAACGAAGCTTATTATATTCGGGCGATTAAAAAATAAAAAATGATGGAAGAAACCGGTACAATTGATATTAAATCTATCAATGAGAAGATTGAAAAAGAAAGTGCTTTTGTAGACTTACTTGTTCTTGAAATGAACAAGGTTATTGTTGGTCAAAGGCATATGGTAGAACGTTTATTGATAGGTTTATTAGGACAAGGACATATTTTATTAGAAGGTGTTCCTGGTCTAGCAAAAACTTTAGCAATAAATACCTTATCTCAAGCGGTTGATGGAAGTTTTAGTAGAATACAATTTACACCAGACTTATTACCTGCAGATGTAGTAGGTACTTTAATTTACAATATTAAAGAAAACGACTTCTCAATTAAAAAGGGACCAATTTTTGCAAATTTTGTTTTGGCAGATGAGATTAACAGGGCGCCAGCAAAAGTGCAATCTGCATTATTAGAAGCCATGCAAGAAAAACAAGTGACCATTGGTGATGAAACCTTTATTTTAGATAAACCATTCTTAGTAATGGCAACTCAAAATCCTGTAGAGCAAGAAGGAACATACCCGTTACCAGAAGCTCAGGTTGACCGTTTTATGCTAAAAACTGTCATTGATTATCCTAAAATTGATGAGGAACAATTAATCATTAGAGCAAACTTAAAAGGTGCTTTTGAAAAAGTAAATCCTGTTGTTTCAGTAGAGCAAATTTTAAATGCTCAAAAAGCTGTTAAAGAGGTTTACATGGATGAAAAAATTGAAAAATACATTCTAGATATCATTTTTGCTACTAGATATCCGGAGAAATATAAACTAGCCGATTTAAAACCACTTATCTCTTTTGGAGCCTCACCTCGTGGAAGTATCAATTTAGCAACTGCTGCTAAATGTTATGCTTTTATTAAACGAAGAGGATATGTAATTCCAGAAGATGTAAGAGCAGTGGTGTATGATGTATTACGTCATAGAATTGGTATTACCTATGAAGCTGAAGCAGAAAATGTAACTTCAGTAGACATCATCAACAAAATAGTAAACGAAATAGAGGTGCCTTAGAATTTAAGATTTTAGAATGACGAATGACGATTGAGAAATCACAAATCATAAATCTACAATCGTAAATTGAAAGATGGATACTAAAGAATTACTGAAAAAAGTACGAAAAATTGAGATTAAGACGCGCAGGCTGTCTGATCATGTTTTTGGAGGAGAATACCATTCTACCTTCAAGGGGCGTGGTATGACTTTTAGTGAAGTTCGTCAGTATCAATTTGGAGATGATGTAAGAAATATAGACTGGAATGTAACTGCCAGATATAATGAGCCTTATGTAAAGGTGTTTGAAGAAGAACGTGAACTAACCATGATGTTAATGGTAGATGTTTCAGGATCTGAATTATTTGGTACAGAACAACAGTTTAAAAACGAAGTTATTACCGAAATAGCTGCAACATTGGCATTTTCTGCTACTCAGAATAATGATAAGATTGGATTGATTTTATTCTCTGATAAAGTGGAGTTATACATCCCACCTAAAAAAGGACGTTCACATGTACTTAGAATTATTCGGGAGCTGATAGAATTTCAGCCAGAAAGCAAACAAACCAATGTGGCTGAAGCATTGAAGTTTTTATCTAACGTCATGAAAAAGAAAGCCATTGTATTTGTGATGTCAGATTTTATTGCAGATGATTATCAACACACTATGAAAATTGTTTCAGGTAAGCATGATGTAACAGGAATTAGAGTATATGATAAGCGTGAAGAAGATATTCCAAATTTAGGAATGGTACAAATGCAAGATGAGGAAACTGGAGAGTTAATGTTGGTAAATACGTCATCTAAAAAAGTAAGGCTTAATTATGGTAAGTTTTACAATGAAAAAGTGAATTACTATAAAGAAAGCTTTAATAAATCTGGAGCAGGTTCTATAGATTGTAGAGTAGATGAAAGCTACGTAAAAAAGTTATTAGGATATTTTAAAAGAAGAGGATAATTAATTTTAGAATGACGAATTACGATATTAAAAATACAAGACATATAGTTTCGGTTAACCGTCATGGAGCATCGGTCATTTTTTCTATATGCCTTTTTCTTTGTTCTTTCTATTCTTTTGGTCAAGTCGCTTCATCAATAGACTCTACTTCCATAAAAATTGGTGAACAAATTACTTATAAGATTGAAGTTGAAACAGATACCACTAATTTGGTAGTCTTTCCTGAAGGGCAAACGTTTTCACCTTTAGAGATGATAGAATCGTATGCTATTGATACTTTAAAGAAGAATGATAAGTATAACCTCATTAAGAAATATGGATTGACGCAATTTGATTCTGGAGCATACACTATTCCTAGGCAAAAGATAATTATAGGTGATAAACCATTTTTTACAGATTCTTTAAAAGTAGAAGTCAATAATATTGTTGTAGATACCACAAAACAAGGGTTGTATGATATAAAACCAATTATTGAAGTTAAGAAAAAAGGCGGTAATTGGTGGAAGTATCTATTATTAGCTTTACTAATAATTGGTATTGTTGGCGCTTTACTTTGGTGGTTCATTTGGCGCAAAAAACCACTAACGGAAGAAGAGCAAATAGCATTATTGCCACCTTATGATAGGGCTAAATTAGCTTTAAAAAAGTTAGATGAGAGCCATTATTTAGAACATGAAGAATTAAAATCATATTATTCCGAATTAACTCTTATCATCAGAAAGTATTTAGATGAAAAGGTATATGACCACTCTTTAGAGAGTACAACTGATGAACTGATTTCTAGATTAAGGCTTTTAAAAGAAGGGAATCAGATTGATTTAAGTAAAGAGACTATAAAGAATATTGAAAGTATTTTAAAACGCGCAGATTTAGTAAAGTTTGCCAAATCTGCTCCAGATATTGCTTTAGCAGAACTTGATAGAAATACTATTGATGCCGAAATTGATCATGTAAGAGAGGTGTTGCCAGAGCCTTCTGAAGAAGAAAAACTCTTAGATGAACAATACAGGAATGAACAAGAGAAGAAAAAGAAGCGTAAAAAGATCCTTATTACTGTAGCAATTGGAGTATTCTTGTTACTTGCGACCATTACAGGGTTTGTTATAAAATATGGTTTTACTTCTGTAAAAGATACTATAATTGGTCATGAAAGTAAGGAGTTATTAGAAGGCGATTGGGTGACAAGTGAATATGGTATTCCTCCAGTTACAATTTCTACGCCTAAGGTTTTAAAACGTTTTGAATTGCCATTACCAGAAGAGGCTAAAGGAAAGGTCAAAGTAACATCCTTCGTATACGGAACATTATTAGATATTTTTAGTGTAGCAGTCAATACAACGGTACTTCCTCCTAACCAGGGAGAAAATAAATTAGATCTCGAAAAGATTTCCGAAGAAAGTATAAAAGGTATGGAAGCCCAAGGAGCAAGTAATTTAGTTGTTTTAAGAGATAAGTTTGTGACTCCAAATGGAGCAGAAGGTCTTAAAACTTATGGAACATTAAAGGCAAAAAACCCAATTACCCAAATAGAATTAGAAGGCAATTATATTTTATTACATTTTGCAGCAGAAAATGTTATGCAAGCAATTTCTATCACATATCCTAAAGAAGATATTTATGCAGACCAAATGGTAGAGCGCATTTTAAATTCAATTGAACTTAAAAAAGAAGACAAGTAATGCTGGAAGGAATTGAATTTTTAAATAAACAATGGTTTTGGTTGCTATTAGTGCTACCACTGGCAATACTTTGGTATATTTTTAAGTACAAAAGGCAAACGGCAGAATTAAAAATATCAAGTTTAAAAGGGTTTAAAGTAACTAATAGTTGGTTACCAAAATTAAGGCACTTATTATTTGCGCTTAGACTCTTAGCTTTAGCACTTTTAATAGCAGCACTCGCAAGACCGCAAACGGTTGATGTTTCATCTAAAACAAAAACTACAAGAGGAATTGATATTGTTATGGCCATAGATGTTTCGGCAAGTATGTTGGCTAAAGATTTACGCCCTTATAGATTAGAAGCTCTTAAAAAAGTAGCTGCAGATTTTATTAAAGGAAGACCAAACGACAGAATAGGATTGGTAGAATACGCTGGTGAAAGTTTTACCAAAACACCAATAACAAGTGATAAAACTATAGTATTAAGATCTTTAAAAAGCATCAGGTATAATAATATTATTGAAGGAGGTACAGCTATTGGTATGGGTTTAGCTACTGCTGTAAATAGACTAAAAGATAGTAAAGCAAAAAGTAAAGTAATTGTACTGCTTACAGATGGTGAAAATAACGCAGGTTTTATCGACCCTCTAACAGCAAGTGAGTTAGCAGTAGAATATGGTATAAAAACCTATACTATTGGATTAGGAACAAATGGCATGGCATTGTCTCCTGTAAGGATATTGCCTAATGGGAATTTTCAGTATGCACGTACACAGGTAAATATTGATGAAGAGTTGCTAAAAGAAATTGCTGAAGCCACAGGGGGAAAATATTTTAGAGCTACAAACAATAAAAAATTAAAGGAGATTTACGACGAAATTAACAAATTAGAAAAAACCGAAGTAGAAGAATTTAAATTTTACAACTACGAAGAAAAATATAGAATGCTAGTTGTTATTGCGGGTATATTATTGTTGTTAGAGTTACTATTAAGATTTTCAATTTTTAGAAGTTTTGTTTAAAAAGTATGTTTGATTTATTAGAAGAAAAAATATGGTTTTGGGGGTTACTAATCATTCCAGTGATAGTAACACTGTTTCTATTACTTCAAATTTGGAAACGAAGTGCTCAAAAAAAGTTTGGCGATAAAGAAATGATAAAAAGGTTAAGTCCTAACAAATCATTTTTTAAATCGGTTTTAAAAGTAATAGTTCTTTGTTTAGCTTTTGCTTGCTTAATTATGGCTTTGGTAAACCCTAAACATGGTACTAAATTAGAAACAGTAAAACGAGAAGGTGTAGACATAGTTTTTGCTGTAGATGTTTCTAAAAGTATGCTGGCAGAAGATATCAAACCTAATAGGTTAGATAAATCTAAACAACTGGTTACTCAAATCATTAATAATTTAGCAAGTGATAGAGTGGGTATTATTGCTTATGCAGGTAAAGCATTCCCACAATTACCAATTACAACAGATTATGCTTCAGCTAAAATGTTCTTACAAGGTATGAACACAGATATGCTATCATCTCAAGGAACTGCCATAAGTGAAGCTATAAAATTAGCTAAAACGTATTTTGATGATGAAGAGCAGACCAATAGAGTGCTTATAATCATTTCAGATGGAGAAGATCATACAGAAGAAGCTGCTGCAATAGCAGAACAAGCCAGTGAAGAAGGTATTAGAATTTTCACCATTGGAGTTGGTGATGTAAAAGGGGGCCCAATACCAATAAAAAGAAATGGTGTTGTTTTAAATTATAAAAAAGATAGCCAAGGTGAAACAGTAATTACACGTTTAAATGAAGATATGCTAAAGGAAATAGCAGAAGAAGCTCATGGTGCGTATATAAACGGAAAGGTTACTAATGATGTAGTAGAAAACATTAAAGAAATATTAAATAAAATGGATAAAACCGAATTTGAAGCAAAGCAGTTTGCAGATTACAAAGACCAGTTCCAATGGTTTTTAGGGTTTGGTGTTTTCTTTTTATTATTAGATGTTTTCTTATTAGAACGTAAAACAGCATGGTTAAAGAAACTTAATTTGTTTAATGAGAATTTATAAATTCTTTAACTTAAAGAAAAAACAAGGTTTTATATATTGAAATTTAGAATTGAAATAATGAATCGAATTTTAATAATAATATTTGCATTTTGTACATCTTTATCTTTTTCTCAAGAAGAAGATAAAGAAAGAGTATTGGCCTTAAACAAAGCTAATAACTATGTATATGAAGGGAATAAAGTGGTTGGAGATGATTTTATTTCAGGAGAAATGGAATATAGAAGGGCGCTTTCAGAGAATTCTGTTTCGGTTGAAGGAAATTATAATTTAGGGAATGCATATTATGACAAAGGTAATTTTGAAGAAGCATTATATCGTCACCAACAAGCTGCTACCAATTCAAAATCTAAAGCAGAAAAACATAAAGCATTTCATAATATAGGAAATATTTTAATGCAGAAAAAACAGTGTAAAGAAGCGGTTGAGGCTTATAAAAATGCATTAAGAAATAATCCCACAGATAATGAAACGCGTTACAATTTAGGTCTTGCAAAAGAATGTGCAAAAAACGAACAGGAAAATAAAGACCAAAACGAAGACGATAAAAATAACGAGGACAATAAAGACGATAATAAAGACCAGCAAGACAAGGACGATAAGAATAAGGAAAATAAAGATAAAGACGGCGATAATAAAGATCAAAAAGAAAACGAAGACGAAGGAGATCAAAAAGAAAAAGATGGAGATGATAAAGAGGATGAGAATAAAAAGCCTGATGATGAAAAAGACGATAAAGGAAAACAAGGAGATAAAAAAGATGATAAAGAAAAGAAACAACCTAAACCACAACCAGGTAAAATGTCTCCTCAGCAAATAAAGAATTTACTTGAAGCTATGAATAATCAAGAACAAAAAGTTCAAGAGAAAATGAATGCAGAGAAGCAGAAAGGTGTAAAAATTAAAACTGATAAAGATTGGTAATAAAGTTTGAAGCCTGAAGCAGGAATTATGAAGTTAAAAAAGAACATATCAATTTTATTATTACTGTTTGTATCAACCTTTGCTATAGCTCAAGTTAAGTTTGAGGCTAAGATTAGCAAGAAAAAGTTAGGTGTTAATGAGCGATTACGGGTAGATTTTGAAATGAATCAAGATGGAGATAATTTTAATCCACCTAGTTTTTCAAATTTCACAGTTGTAGGAGGCCCAAATCAATCTGTTAGCAATTCATGGGTTAATGGTGTAAGAACTTATAAAAAAATATATAGCTATTTTTTAGCGCCTAAAAAAAGAGGCGCCTTTACTATTTCTCAAGCTACCATTGAAATTGAAGGTGAAACTTTTAAAACAACACCTATAAAAGTTGAGGTTACTGCGGCAGTAGATATTCCTAAAGACCCCAATGATCCTAATTACGTAGCTTCTAATAAAGTACATTTAATAGCAGAGATTTCAAAAACAGATCCTTATATAAATGAGGCAATAACAGTAGTATATAAAATCTTTATTTCGCCAGATATTGCGGCAGACAATCTAAATGAAATTGATATGCCAAGGTTTAACGACTTTTGGAGTAACAATATAAATACACAGAACGAGAAAGTTACTAATACTACATACAAAGGAGAAGATTACAGGTATTTAGTTTATAAAAAGGTAGTATTATATCCTCAAAAATCAGGTAAATTAAAAATAGAACCTTTAAGTCTAAATGTTTCATTAAGAGTCCCTACAAATAGAAGAGATATTTTTGGAAGTAGGTTAATGACCAGAGTTAATAAAACGGTATCTTCAGGAACAAGATTTATTAATGTAAAAGCCTTACCTGAAGAAGGTAAACCAATTGATTTCACAGGAGCTGTAGGGCGTTTTAATTTAGATGTTTCAGCATCCAAAACAGCATTAGATGCTACAGAATCTTTACAAGTTAAAGTAAATGTTGCAGGTAAAGGAAATTTAAAATTGTTCAAACTACCTAAGTTGTCTTTACCAAGTTCTTTAGAGGTTTATGAACCAGAACATAACGAAAAAGTAAGAACTAATTTATCTGGAATGAACGGAAGTATTTCAGATAGTTATACAGTAGTACCTCAATTTAAAGGGAAGTATCCAATACCAAGTATTTCATTTTCTTATTTCGATTTAAAAACGGAAACGTATAAACGCTTATCTTCTGATGAAATAGTAATAAACGTTTTGAATGGACCGTCATCAACAAGTTCTGATACAAATAACAATGCATTGGTAAATAATAATAAGCAGGCTGTTGTTACAAATAGAGACCAGTTTTCTTTTATAAAAACTAAAACGAGTTTTCAAAGCATAAAACCAGCCTACTTTTTCAAAACAGGTTTGTTCTGGAGTTTATTATTAGCACCTTTTTTAGCAATTCCTTTGGCTATTATAACCAGAAAGAAAAAAGCAATAAGAGATGCGGATGTTCGTGGAAATCGTATTAGAAAGGCAGATAAATTAGCTAGAAAATATTTAAGCAGTGCTAAAAAATCACTTGGTAAAAAAGAAGACTTCTACATTGCCTTAGAAAAAGCATTACACAATTACTTAAAAGCAAAATTACATATAGAAACCAGTGATTTTAGTAAAGATAAAATAATTGGTTTGTTAAAAGAAAAGCAGGTAGAAGACAGTGTTGTAAATGATTTTATTGGAATTATTAAAAACTGTGAGCTGGCTAGGTATACGCCAATTGATCATGTCACTATGCAGGAAGATTATGAAAAAGCAGCAAAAACTATTTCTTTAATAGATAAACAAGCACGTTAATATGAAGAGAGTTATCTACTTAATATCGTTTTTATTCAGTGCTGTTTTATTTGCTCAAAATCAAGAGTTGTTTGAGCAAGGAAATGCCTTATACAATGAAGGGAAATATGCTGAAGCTATAGATAAATACAATGCCATATTAGATTCAAAAAAGCATTCTGCAGACTTATATTTTAATTTGGCTAATGCTCATTATAAGCTTAATCATATAGCACCTAGTATTTATTATTACGAAAAAGCTTTAATGCTCAATCCAGAAGATGCTGATATACAAAATAATGTAGCCTTTGCTAGAAATATGACCATTGATGCTATTGATGAAATACCAGATGTTGGATTTTCTAAAATAATTAAAAACACAACCAATTCTTTAAGTTTTGATAGTTGGGCAAAACTATCTGTAGTTTTAGTTTTTTGCTTTGTGATTTTGTTTTTAATCTACTATTTTACATATGCTACATTAACTAAGCGCTTAACATTTATAGGTAGTTTAGTATCTTTAATATGTGTTTGTATAGCCCTCGCATTTGCGTTTCATAAATATAACTTAGATAAGAAAAATAATCCCGCAATTGTGTTTACTCAAGAAAGTAAAGTGAAAAGTGATCCTAATTTAAGAAGCCAAGAAGCTTTTAGATTACACGAAGGATCCAAAGTTCAAGTAATTGAGACTTACAAAGATTGGAGTAAAATTAAATTAGCAGATGGGAAAACAGGATGGGTTATTTCTGAAGACATAAAATTGCTGAAAGGTTTTTAATATTTCCTTAACAATTAATAACTTATATTTGTTTATAAACTAAATAAAATAAGAGTGTCAAAAAGTTTAATATCTATATGTTTTACAATTGTTTTTGTGGCTTTTTTGAGCACACCTACAATTATTACTATTATAGATAATAGTATTGATGTCTCTATGTTTTACACTTCTTCGGAAGAAGAAGAAAAAGGCAATGAAAAAGGTAATAACGATTTTGAAAAGTTATTTATAGAAAGTCATCAAATTGAAACTACCTTTGTTCAAAAAGAAGTTAAAGAAGACTTGGAATATATGTATATAAATTATCCTAAACCAAGTCTTAACTTAATATCACCTCCTCCAAAAATTTCACATAAAATAATTTAGGTTTATTGGGTTTTTAGCCCCTTTTAATTAATTTTCAACCACCCTATCAACTGTTAATTAGGGTTAATATTATTTATGTTATGTTTAAAACAATTAAAAATGATTTACCGGCAAGTATTGTCGTTTTCTTCGTTGCACTACCATTATGTTTAGGTATTGCTTTAGCAAGTGGAGCCCCATTATTTTCAGGATTAATAGCAGGTATAATAGGAGGTATTGTGGTAGGAGCCTTAAGTGGTTCTAATATTGGTGTAAGTGGTCCTGCTGCAGGGTTAGCAGCAATAGTTTTAGTAGCAATAACATCTTTAGGATATGAGAATTTCTTAGTAGCTGTTGTTATTGGTGGTATTATACAGCTTTTATTTGGAGTATTACGGTTAGGTATTATTGGGTACTTCTTTCCGTCTTCGGTAATCAAAGGGATGTTAACAGGTATCGGAATCATCATTATTTTAAAACAGATTAGATTCTTTTTTGGAATGGACAAAAATGTTGAGGGAAATATCGATTTTCTTAAGGTTGAATGGAACAATTTATTATCTGGATTATTAAACGATATAAATGCATTATTGAGTGGGAATATTAGTGTTGGCGCTACTGTAATAGGTGTAATAGCTATAGGTATATTACTCTTATGGTCTAATGTGCTTTCTAAAAAAGGAAAGATATTTCAATTGGTACAAGGGCCTTTAGTGGCTGTAGTTATAGGAATAGTGTATTACCTTTTTACTAAAGGTGGTTCTATGGGATTAGTTGATAGTCAACTAGTATCTGTACCTATTCCAGATAGTTTTGATAGCTTTAAAACACAGTTTAGTTTTCCAAATTTTTCAGTTATTGCTAAACCAGAAATTTGGTTAACGGGTTTCACCATTGCATTAGTTGCGTCTCTTGAAACACTACTTTGTGTAGAAGCAACAGATAAATTAGACCCACATAAAAATGTAACACCAACAAACAGAGAGTTATTTGCACAAGGAACAGGAAATATAGTGTCTGGTATGATTGGGGGGTTACCAATTACTCAAGTAATTGTTAGGAGTTCAGCTAATATCCAATCAGGAGGTAGATCTAAGATGTCTGCAATCATTCACGGTTTTTTCTTATTGATATCTGTAATTTTAATTCCTAAACTGTTAAATAATATTCCTTTATCTGTATTAGCAGCTGTATTATTTATTGTTGGATTTAAATTAGCAAAGCCTTCTACATTTAAAAGCATGTTTCAATTAGGTTGGAAACAATGGGTGCCATTTATGGCAACTGTTTTACCTATGGTGATTACAGGCGATTTATTATTAGGTATTGGTTTAGGTCTAGCAGTTGGAATTGTTGTTATTCTTCTTAAGAGTTTTCAAAATTCTCACTTTTTGCACAAAGAAGGTGAAGATATTGATGATGGTAAGATGAAAATGACTTTGGCTGAAGAAGTAACATTCTTTAACAAAGGAGCCATTTTAAAAGAGTTGGATAAACTCCCTGAAAACTCATTTTTAGAGCTAGATGTAACAAAAACAAGATATTTAGATAATGATATTATTGAAATTCTTGAAGATTTCGGACTTAAAGCTAAAGAACGAAATATAACCATTAAGTTAATTTCAGAAAGAGGTATAGAAGAAAACCCAGCAAGTTACATTGAGTTCTTCAAAAGAGAAATAAATAGAAAATAAGCCTTTTTAAATAATTAGAACCCCAATAAATTATATTCTAGAAATGATAAAAAGGTGTTTAAAGACTAAAATTACACTTTTAGTTGTCTTAGTTTGTTTTCCTCTGTTAAGCTTTAGTCAAGATAGTAATCTTGGTAACTGGCTTATTTACATAGGAAGTAAGAAATTAAATAATAAATGGAACTTGCATCATGAAGTGCAATACAGAAATTATGATGCCGTTGGAGATTTAGAACAACTGCTTCTAAGAACAGGTTTAGGATATACATTTAACGAAGGCAAAAGCAATGTCTTGTTAGGATATGGTTACATTCTTTCTGAAAACTATGTAGGAGATACAGATGAAAAAGTATCGGTGAATGAGCATAGAATTTTTCAGCAATTTATCTCTAAACAAAAAATAGGAAGCGTTGGTTTAAGTCATAGGTATCGTTTTGAGCAACGTTTTGTTGAAGACGATTTTAAGATGAGGTTTAGGTACTTTTTAGCTTTTAAGATACCTTTCAAAACCAAAGAAAAAGAATTAAGCAAATTCTATTTATCTGCATACAACGAGATTTTTCTAAATACAGAATCGTCTGTTTTTGATAGAAACAGGGTGTATGGTGGTTTAGGTTATACGGTATCTAAAGGACTGCGATTAGAATTAGGTTATATGAATCAGTTTTTTGAAACATCAGGAAGAGATCAAGTTAACGTAATAGCATTTGTAAATTTGTAAATTATTATAATGAAAAACCTATTTTCAAATATAAAGGGAGATGCTTTTGGAGGTATAACAGCTGGTATTGTAGCATTACCTCTAGCACTAGCATTTGGTGTGTCTTCTGGTTTAGGCCCTAGCGCAGGTTTGTATGGTGCTATTTTAATAGCAATTTTTGCATCACTTTTTGGAGGTACAGATACGCAAATATCTGGACCAACAGCGCCAATGACTGCAGTAAGTATGGTAGTAATAGCAACTATTATTGCTGCAAACGATGGAAATGTAGAGAAAGCGTTACCAACAATTCTTATTATTTTCTTTTTAGCAGGCTTATTGCAAGTAGGTTTAGGCTTACTAGGGTTTGGTAAATACATACGTTATATCCCCTATCCTGTAGTTTCTGGGTTTATGACAGCTATTGGAGTAATAATTTTGGTAACTCAAATTTTACCATCCATAGGGTATTATGCTAAGGAAGATGCAGATTTAGTTAATGAGTTTAAGCCTCTAGCAGAAGAAATAATATTAGAAAATATATTAAAAGATGAAGCAGGAGAAGGCATTCTGGTTCTTGAAAATTTTAAAGAAACCATAAAAAGGGCTAATGAAATTTCACAACCTGATATTTTAAAAGAGGCTAAAACCTTAGCAGGTAAAGAATCTTCAGGAGTTTTAGGGACATTTAAAGTGCTTCCAAGAGCGTTACAAAACATCAGCTTACTAGAATTAGCATTGGCTATTGGTACCATACTCATCATTTATGGGTTTAAAAGAATTACAACAGCTGTTCCAAGTACATTAGTGGCGTTAGTTGTAATGACAGCTGTGGCTTTAATTTTTAATTTAGAGTATCGTCCAATTGAAGAAATTCCTAGTGGCTTTCCAGTACCCAATTTGAATATCTTTTCTGAGTTTAGTTTTTCAGAAGTAAAACCATTTATATTCACAGCTTTTACATTAGCATTATTGGGCGCTATAGATTCGTTGTTAACATCTGTTGTGGCTGATAATATGACTAAAACAAAACATAAACCTAATAAAGAACTTGTTGGGCAAGGTATTGGAAATAGTATCGCTGCCATTTTTGGAGGTATTCCTGGTGCAGGAGCAACTATTAGAACAGTAGTCAATATAAAGTCTGGGGGTAAAACGAAGCTTTCAGGGATAATTGCGGGTATTGTACTTTTAATCATTTTGTTAGGATTAGGACCTATAGCCTCAAAGATTCCAGCTGCGGTTTTAGCTGGTGTTTTAATTACAGTGGGTATTGGTGTTATGGACTATAAGGGGCTTCGTGCCATACCAAATCTTCCTAAGGATATTAAACTCGGTCCAGTAAAAATGAGCTCAGAAGTCATCATTATGTTAGTGGTGCTATTACTGTCTACATTTTGGGATTTAGTGTATGCAGTAGGTATAGGTTTAGTAATTGCATCTCTAATTTTCATGAAGAAAATAGGCGATGTAACAGCAAAACGATCAGATGTTAAACCTTTAAAGGAAGAAGCTTGGGAAGATGAAATTGATTTTCCTGAAAACTTAAGTCAGGAAGTATTTATAAAACATATTAAAGGTCCTTTATTTTTTGGGTCGACAAGTAATTTTCAGCAATTAGCAAAGCAAATACCAAACACAGTTTCTGCTGTAATTGTTAGAATGGGCAAAATGCCTTATGTAGACCAGTCTGGGTTATTTGCTTTAGAAGATGTTTTAATAGATCTAGAAAAAAATGGTATTAATGTGCTTTTTGTAGATGTATTGGAACAACCTAAATATATGATGGAAAACATTGGGATTATACCAGATTTAGTTTCTCAAGAACATATTTTTAAAACGTTTGATGAATGTATGGTTTGGGTAAAAGCCAACATTAAAGACGTAGATAAATAATAACAATTAAAAAATAAGATAAAAAATGAAAAACGTAGCAATAACAAAAGTAGTACAAGACACATTAACACCAGCAAGTGTGTTACAAGATTTATTAGATGGTAACAAAAGATTTATTGATGGTAACGGACAATCTGTTGATAATGGTGCTTTAGTAGAGCAAACTGTTGGTGGACAATTCCCAAAAGCAGTGGTATTATCATGTATAGATTCTAGAGTGCCAGTAGAAACTGTTTTAGACCAAGCTATAGGCGATATTTTTGTAGCTCGTGTAGCAGGAAATTTTGAAAATGAAGATATTTTAGGAAGCTTAGAGTACTCTTGTAAAGTAGCAGGAAGTAAATTAGTTTTAGTATTAGGTCATGAGCACTGCGGAGCTGTAAAAGCAGCTTGTGATGGTGTAGAATTAGGAAACATAACACATTTATTATCTAATATTTTACCAGCAGTAAAACAATCTGCAGATGAGGTTGATGGAGAGACTAATTCTTCAAACTCTGAGTTTGTTGCTAAAACAGTAGAGAACAATGTAAAATTAACTATTGAAAGAATTAAAGAACGTAGCCCAATCTTAAAAGAAATGGAAGCTAATGGAGACATTCAAATAGTTGGTGGCGTATATATGTTATCTTCTGGAAAAGTAGAGATGATTTAAATTGTCATTCCCGTGTGTCATACTGAGCTTGTTGAAGTGTTGTCGAAGTGAAAACGGGAATCTAGATATTAAAATAGACTGTCTAAAAAGTAATTGTCCGACGTCATTACGAGAAATTGTAATTTCGAAGTAATCCCATAATCAATGATCTAGATTTTTAGAGATTCCTTCACTGTGTTCGGAATGACGACTTTATAGACAGTTTTTTTATGCTTCACTATTTTCATCTGAATCTTTATTGCCCAAAATACTAGGGAAAATAGTAGGTACTAGATTTTTTACAGGTTTATATAATATAGACGATTCTAAACTCTCTTCATCAGCAAAAGGAATCGTTTTGTTAAACCTATCAAAAATAATTAAAACTACGCTTAAAATGGCGGCTACTTTAAGAGCTCCAAAAGCAGCTCCTAAAATTTTATTAATAATACCAAGAGCGGCAAAATCGGCTAATTTGGTTAGTGCTTTACCAGCAAGAGCAATTGCCAAAACAATAATTACAAACGTAATAGCAAAAGCTACAATATTTATGGTTTTTTCGTTCCAATCAACCTTTACAGTTAAGAACTCAGCAGCAAAATTGCTAAAATGTATAGCGCCATAAACACCAGCAACCAGAGCAACTAAAGATGCTATTTCAACAAATAACCCTTTCATTAACCCACGAATTAAACCAAATAGAATTAAAGCCCCTAAAATGATATCTATTATCCCCATGTCAAATAATTTACAGTAAATATAAAATATTTATATCCTTTTTAAGAAACAATATCATTAAGTCAAGTAGAGGTTTGTTAACTTTGAACTTTTAAATTTAAATTTTGAACTTAAAATGTCTAGAGATCAAGAATTAAAAGATAGGTGGGAACAGGTAGTAGAAAAATTGTCTAATCAATTTGCAGATGGAGATACTTTAGATCTAGATGCTATCATATATCTAATAGGTATTCAAGAGTTAGGCCAATTAGATAGAACATTTAAAAAAGATCAAAAAATGGATCTTATGCATATAGCCATATGTAAGCTTCTAGTGCCTTATGGTTATTATGAATTAGATTTTGTAGACCCAGACGGGTGGCCGCATTACAAAACCTTAGAGCAATTACCTCATTTAAAAGCAGGTGAGCAAAGTGTTTTAATGAAAGAGGCTATTGTAAATTATTTTCTAGAAGCAGAATTTATTAATTAGAGTATTAATTCAGCTTTTTCATTTCTGTCATGCTGAACTGTCAGACTGAGTGTTACATTGAGCTTGTCGAAATGGTTAATCGTAGTCTTGTTTCAGCATCTCACTAAAGGATTTCAAATAGACTACTTAATATCTAACACTAACCATTCTTTTTCGATTTTACAGATTACTTCGTAGTTTCCTCCTCGTAATGACGATATTTTAATTAAATTTGCCATCTATTTTAGATACTGACTACTGAAATAAATTCAGCACAAGTAAATTCAGCATAGAAATATCATGATTGATAAGTTAAAAGAACTCATAGCAGAAGCAGAAGCGTTTAAAGCGCAGACAAAGGAAGAAGTAGAAACGTTCCGTATTAAATACCTTGGTAAAAAAGGATTGTTAAACGATTATTTTGCTGAGTTTAAAAACGTAGCTAAGGAGCAAAAACGTGAGTTTGGTCAGACTATAAATCAGTTAAAGAAAACTGCTGAAGATAAAGTAAAAGCCTTAAAAGAAGAATTAGAGAGTAAAGAAGAAGTAAAAGGCATTTACGGCGATTTGTCGAGACCAGGTGAGCCTATTGAAATTGGAGCACGTCATCCTATCTCTATAGTTAAAAATCAAATTATTGATATCTTTTCGCGTATTGGGTTTAACGTAAGTGAAGGACCAGAGATTGAAGATGACTGGCACAACTTTACGGCTTTGAATTTACCAGAATACCACCCTGCCCGTGATATGCAGGACACGTTTTTTATTCAAACAGATCCAGATATTTTATTGCGTACACATACCAGTTCTGTACAAGTACGTTATATGGAAAATAATCAACCGCCAATAAGAACTATTTCTCCAGGGCGTGTATATAGAAATGAGGCTATTTCAGCGCGTTCGCACTGTTTTTTCCATCAAGTAGAAGGTTTGTATATTGATAAAGATGTAAGTTTTGCAGATTTAAAACAAACATTACAATATTTTACAACTGAGATGTTTGGAAAGTCGGAAATCAGGTTACGTCCGTCTTACTTTCCGTTTACAGAGCCAAGTGCAGAGGTAGACGTATACTGGGGCTTAAAAACTGAAACCGATTATCGAATCACCAAAGGTACAGGTTGGTTAGAAATTATGGGTTGTGGTATGGTAGACCCTAATGTTTTAGAAAATTGTGGTATAGACTCTAAAGAATACTCAGGTTTTGCATTTGGTATGGGTATAGACCGTATTGCTATGTTACTACATCAAATAGGTGATATTCGTTTATTAAGTGAAAACGATGTACGTTTCTTAGAGCAGTTTAAGTCGGCTTTATAATTTTTTTGGGTTTAACATACTTGGGTTCTGCCGTTATTGCGGTTATAAATTGTTGTAACCAGTTTTTTTATTCAATTATTTCAATTGTTTCTACTCTATATACTTCTCCTTTTTTAAAAGCCAGTTCCAAATAATTTAACTGCCACTCAAATCTAAATCGACACATTCCCAAATTGTATTTCCATAATTCAGTCGAATTGTTGGGTTCAGGTTTTCCAATAAGTTCTATTACTTCAGATTTGCTTTTTCCATTAAGAATTCCGCTTATTACAATATCATCTCGCATTTCAAATCGAGAATGTTTATCAGCAAACCATTTTTCTCTGTCAAAATCATATTGTGGTTCGTAGAATATGTATCCAGAAACTGTAAATACAAGCTTAAAATATAAGATAGGTGCAATTATTATAGTCCCAACAATTGAAGTCCAACTACTAATTTTCTTTTTCTTAAAAAATCGTAGCGAAATCCAACGTAAGATTAAAAATGTTGGAATTATGATTATCAGAATTATAATTGGTACTTCAGGACTCATTTAGTTTCTCAAATTGGTTATAACGTTATAAGTATGTGTCGTGGCAGAGCAAAATGTTACCGAGCCATCGATATTTTCTGCGTTGATTTTATAGTTTTTTTCATCATAAAATCTTTACGCCATAGCAAATATACAAGAGCATTTGGGTTATCACTTAACTGCTATGACATCATACTTGGTGTTGTAAATAGTTTTAATCTTTCCAATTTATATATGTTAACTCTTCTCCTCCAAAACAATCATTAGTTCCAGTTAAAATTCCTTTATTAAATAAAAGGTGAGCCATCATAATTTGTTCTTTTTCCGAATTATGATAAAAGCTCCACTTATCGGATTTTAAAATGCTTTTTGAAATAGAATCAATATTAACTATTTTAGAATACTTAATTAGCTCTGTATTTGAATATGAAATTCTATTTACCCTATTCAGGATATTTTTCGTTTTTATTTTAAACTCCCGATTTTTTCTCCGCTTAATCTTTTTTGCTGTTTTGTAATCCTTTTCAATGTTAATATTCCATTCATTTGTTAGAGCATAAACGAGTTCTCCACCTTCTAAACAAACTTCTTTGCTATTTCCTGTATTTAAGTCAGTTATATTGACAACTACATAGTAAGGGAATGTACTTCCATAACTATCAATTGCTTGGCAATAGTTTTCGTAAATTATTTTTTCATTTTGGATATCAGAAAATGAAAAAATAAAAAAACAGGAAAAAGTTAAGAAAAGTACTTTCATAATTATTTACAACGTATGGATAAAAACAATTGTGTTTATCCCCATTATATTTATTCCAGTAAAAATAACAAATATTCTTACAAGAAAATAATTCGAGCTACTTCAACCCATAACTCCTTTTAGCACTCTCAATCTGAGACGCTTCGGTAGTCTCTTCTGGATATAAAAGATATCTAGGTGCAAGAATAGGTTTTGCGCTTTCAACCGTAATTTTAAAAATTGAAGCAAACGGAAACTTACCATCTGTTATTTTTAAAATGGGAGTTTCTAAAGCGGTAAACTCAGCATCATTTTTAGAAACCACTCTAGCTTTGCCTTTTAATTGGTAGCCTTTTTGAACCAATACATCAATAAAACTCAAACAAATATTAGGGTTCTCTTTTATGTTTTTAGCAGTTTGCGGTGACGCTACATTAGCAATGATAATAGTGTCATCATCATAAAGCGTAAAAATCTCTTTAGGAGATACATTAGGGATGTTTTCAGATGATGATGTTGCTAACCAACACAATACACTTTGGTCTATATATCTTTTAATGTCTTTGTTTAGTGTCATTTATCTAAAGCCTTAAACTAATTTAAAGGTTATATTTCAAAATCAAATATTTAAAACCACTATTTTTGCAAACTCTAAAGTAAATTAAAATGAAAAAGGATATTGAAATTCCTGTTGTAGAAGGCGTTTATGTAGCAGTTGTAAATGAGTATAACGATATTTATAAAGAGCAAGATTGGAACGCTTACATCATTAATGATAAAGACGTAGATTTAGACATGGTAATGATTGTTACCAGTGGATATTCTGAAAAGAAAACAACTTCAGTATTTAGAAAAAAATTGGATAAGTTACCAAAGAAAAGTTATGCTAAAATAGAGTTAATCCAGGAGGCTTTATTCGAACTTAATAATACTTTTAAAGTATCATTTTTTGAAGGGAATAAAATGTTTGACAAGACTTACTTATTCAGAAAAAACACTATTAATTTAAAGGCGTTACAGTCAATTCCTTTAATGGATGTTAAAGGGGTTTTGGTGAAGTAAACCCTTCCGTCATAATTCCAGTTTATATATGAATAAACCACTTTTCTTTATTAAGGAAAGGAATTTTAGAGTACTGCAGATATTCTCCTCCTTTGTAAGGAGGAGTGGATTCAATTTATTAATATAAATTGAAGACGAGGTGGTTAATCATTATCTTCCTTAAAGTGGTTGCTTATTTCTTGAAGGACATAATTTAAATCTTCAAAAACGAGCTTGTTTTCAAATCTAATAACCTTAAAACCTAAACTTTCAAGTTGTTTTGTTCGTTCTAAATCATAATTCTGTTGAGCAAAATCTAAATGAACAGCACCGTCCAATTCAATAATTAGTTTTTCTTTAGGACAATAAAAATCAACTATAAAATGAGATATGCTATGTTGCCTTCTAAACTTTCTACCTTTTAATTGCTTTTTTTGAAGATGTTTCCATAGGGTAGCTTCAGCAGACGTTAAATTTTTTCTGAGTTGCTTTCGTCTTTCTTCTAAACATTTGTAATTATGAAGATGCTTCATTGTTATTAACCCTTCCGCTTTTAATTCTTTGATGAGAATTAAAACCACCTTCCCTTTTAAGGGAAGGACTTGTTAAACTTAATCCAACTTCTCAGTTAACTTTCTAAATACTTTTTTAGGGTTTTTATTCTCGTATAAGATCTCGTAAACCGCGTTGATGATAGGTAATCGTGTTTTCTTTAGGTTTTTTTGATTTAAAAGTTGGGCGCTTTTAGCGGCATAATATCCTTCAGCAACCATGTTCATCTCCATTTGGGCAGATTTTACGGTATAGCCTTTACCAATCATATTCCCGAACATACGATTTCTTGAGAATGTAGAATAACCAGTAACCAATAAGTCTCCTAAATAGGCCGAGTTATTAATGTTACGCTTCATTTTATGCATTTTTTTAATAAAACGTCGCATTTCTCTAATGGCATTACTCATTAGCACACTTTGAAAGTTATCACCATAACCCAAACCGTGAGCGATACCTGCGGCTATTGCATAAATATTTTTTAGCATTACGGCATATTCAATACCTATAATATCATCACTAATTTTAGTTTTAATATAGCTGGAAGATAGACTGTTAGCAATTTTAGTTGCTTTTACAGTGTCTGAACATGAAATGGTTAAATAAGACAAGCGCTCTAGAGCTACTTCCTCTGCGTGACAAGGGCCAGCAATTACTGCAATGTTTTCATAAGGTACTTTGTAGAATTCATGAAAGTGCTCACCAACTAACAATCCAGACTCTGGCATGATACCTTTTACGGCCGAAACAATTGTTTTATTAGAAATATCTATAGTTAATTTTTCTAATTCGCTATGAATAAAAGCCGAAGGGATTACAAAAAACAAAACATCTGCCCAATCTGCAATTTCATTTATATCATTACTTAGATTTAATTGCTCTAAATGGAATTCTACAGAACTTAAGTAATTTGGGTTGTGTTGTTCTTTTAAAAGGTGCTCTTTTGTATAAACACTACGCATATACCAACCAACTTCGTTAATATTTTCGGTAAGCATTTTTACAATAGCTGTTGCCCAACTTCCACCACCAAAAACTGCATATTTTAAAGGCTGTTCCATAAAAAAGTTTGTCTTTTTTGCGGTTCAAAAGTACATAAAAATATTAAAGCTTTTAGGGCTTATTTTATTAATAACAATTTTTTGGCACGCGTTTTGAAAACCATAAAAGTATAAACCCTAAAATGAAGATATTATGAAGACTATAAAAACACTTTTAAGTTTTGTATTAGCCGCAACATTATTTACATCTTGTTATACAGAAGTTCATGTAGATGATTATGTTGATGAACCTGCAGGGATTTCTATACATCAGTTATTAAATTCTTATGAGTTATGGTATGTAGATATCAATGCTACAAAAGGGTTTGGTGAAATACCATTTTTACAAAAGGCTTTTACAATTTCTTTTAAAGGAGGTCTAGTATATGCTAATAATAATATAGTTGGATTAGGAGATAATGGCAACGGATTTGGTATTGATGTAGGAGAATATGATGCATACAATATGATTTTAGATGTGCAGCATGATATAGATGGGTTTTCAACGTTTGATGTATTTCAGGTAGATAATACTACTATAGAATTGTATCATCCAGATACTGATACCTCATACTTTTTGGAAGGGTACCAAAGAAATAATTTTGATTATGATTTTGTATTCTATGATAACATTCATTACTTCTTACAGGAATATGAAGCTTGGGAAAAGACGTATACCAGTGAATTTGGAGCGATCAATGAATTTGATAATGAACATTTCTTGCAATTTTTAGCAGGAGGAAATGATTCTGAATTTAGAAGTTCTCAAGATCCATCAGGAACTAACGTAAACAATTTAGTTTGGGATTATACTGGAGTGTATGGCGTTGGAAATGTAAGTGGTGATATGTATTTAAAAACTTTAACATTAGATTATGATTTCTTCAACAATGAACACTTTGAATTGAGCGTTATAAATGATGAAACCATAGAGCTATTTCACCCATCATCAGAAACGGTGTATGAGTTTAAAGGAAGAGGATATATTCAGTATTTAAAAAATGCTGAAGGAAAAGGAAAAACTAAGGTTGATAAAAAACGTAAGTTTAAAAATAAAAGAGTAGAAAACCCTAGAAAAAGTTCTAGAGTATAATATAAAAATATAACAAGTGAGATTCTATTAGATACTAAAAGAAATTTAGTATCAGTTTCACTAAAAATTTTGGTTGGTTATTTAGTTAAGAAACCGTTTAAAGTAGTGTCATACTTTAGGCGGTTTTTTTAATATTTGTGTTTAACGTTTGTTTAGTATATGTCAAATAGAACAGTAGAAAGTTATAAACTTTCGGGTTTGCACAGAGTTAGTTGTATTTTGTTTTTAATTTATTCATTCTTAAACTACAACGTTATAGGCTTTTTATTCAAAACACTTACGAACTTCTTTCAAGCCAAACGCATATCCTATACCTACATTAGCTGATCTATCAATTTCATTGAAGACTGTTAATATTTGTTTTTGAGTAACCCCTGTAGCTTTAATTAGGTCAATTCCACCAATTTGTGCCTGTACTCCCTTAATTTGGTCGACATATTGAATACTTTGTATAACTCCTTGTCTGACTTGATCAAATAAATTAGTTAATCCATTTCCTTTTCTAGTTACTAAACCAATTACTTTATCTGTTTCAATGTCAATTAATGGACCTCCTGAATTACCTTTATTAACACTTGCGTCAATTTGTATATAATCGACATTGTTTATAGTGTATTTTGAAGAAACAAAACCAGCATGTAATGCAAGGCTATCTTGGTTGAATGGATAACCGAGTAAAGCTATTTGCCTACCAATTGGGATTGAATGATTAGTATCACAGAATTCTAGGTTTGGAAATTCTTTTATTTCGACATCCTCTAAATCTAGTATAGCGAAATCCCATCCAGTACTAGGGTCACCTGCTTTTAATTTTGATTGAAAATCAGGGTAGTCAAAAATTTTCTCTAAAGTAATTGCGGATGAATCTTCATCAACAAAAGTTATTTTAATTTGATCTGTGTTTTGGCTAAAGTATACATGATTGTTTGTTACTAAATGTCCATTAATTAAGAAACCTGTTCCTGATCCTAATGCTTGTCCATTTTTTAAATGAGTTATTTTACAGATAGATTTATATGTATTTTTCCAAAGTTCTTCCATGGTAATTGCCTATAATTTCCAGATAGACTTCCGTTTTAATGAAGTTTATTGACTGTAAACGAAGGTAGTTGAAAATTTTTACAAAGTCAAGTTGAGGCTTACCTATAAAAATTCATCTCATCTAAATATTCCCAAACAGATTTAGATAACAGAGGTTGTACATTTTTACCTTCTTTAATAGCATTACGTATAAACGTAGAAGATATTTCCATAATAGGCGCATTTACCATATGTACTTTAGAATGATTATCATATTGAGATTCTGAGTTTTCTTCAGAAATTCTTGGGTATACGTAAATATGGTAGTTTTCTAAAATAACGTCGGCATTTTTCCATTTATGAAAATGTTTCAAATTATCTTGTCCCATAATTAAACAAAAGTCATTCTTTGGGTATTTTTCCTCTAAATGTGCTAAGGTATTTATAGTGTAATTTGGCTGTGGTAAATTAAATTCAATATCACTTGGTTTTAGTTTAGGGTAATCTTCAGTAGCTCTAAAAACAAGCTCTAAGCGTTGGTAATTATCTAAAAGAGAACTTTTCTTTTTAAAAGGATTATGAGGGGTGACTACAAACCAAATTTCATCTAAATCACTATGTTCTGCCAAATGATTAGCAATAACTAAATGCCCTATATGAATAGGGTTGAAAGACCCAAAATACAATCCAATTTTCATGTACTTATTTAGAATTTATAAAGTTGGCAACTAAAGCTTCGGCATCTTTAAAAGCGTTTTCTAGGTTGTCATTTACCACTATTTCATCAAATAAAGGAGCGGTAGCTAATTCAGCCGAAGCTTTTGCGACACGCATGCTTATTTTTTCTTCGCTTTCAGTTTGGCGTTTTTTAAGCCTAATTTTAAGTTCATCTATACTTGGCGGCTTTACAAAAATAGCAAGTGTTTGTTCTGGGAATTTGCGTTTTATTCTCAATCCACCAGAAACATCAATATCAAAAATAACATGTTTTCCTAAAGTCCAAATACGCTCCACTTCTGTTTTTAACGTACCATAAAAGTTATCTCTATAGACTTCTTCCCACTCTAAAAATTCTTCGTTTTTTATTTTAGATTTAAACGCTTCAGCAGATAAAAAATAGTAATCTTTCCCGTCAATTTCGGTTCCGCGTTTTTCACGAGAAGTAGCCGATATTGAAAATTCTAAGTTTAAGTCTTCAATACCTAATAAGTGTCTTACAATGGTTGTTTTTCCAGAACCAGATGGTGCTGAAAATACTATTAATTTACCTTGTTTTGTATTGTTAGTTGTCAATATTTTATTTTTTAACTATTTGATTTAGGTGATATTCCAAATGGTCTACATAGTCTTCAACCAAGAATCTTAAATCTGAAATGTTACCGTTATCAAATTCTATTTGAAAGTTTAAAGTTGATTCGCTTAATAATGAAATCACTTTTACAATTCTATTATTTAATGCTAGCCACAGTGTAAGTATTTCAGCAGTTTTAGAATTTTGATAATCATTAGCACTTACTAAACCTTCTTGACTATAAGGTCTTATTTTATAGGGTTTAGTTTCAAATTGAATTTCAGTAAATCTTTGAAGATTATTAATTGCTGAATCTATTAAATGCCCAAGAATTTGTTTTTTAGACCATTTTAAAGGATTAGGTTTAAACACTAGTTCAGATTCTGGCGCTTTTGAGACATATGCAGACCCCAAATTTAATAGTGCTTCTAATCTTTCAGTAGTGTTTTTCATCACTTACAACATTGTGTGCTAAAGAACATTTAATAATTGCTCTTTGATTTTTTCGAGTTCGTCTTTCATTTGAACTACTAATTGCTGCATTGCTGCATAATTACTTTTAGAACCAATTGTATTTATTTCACGACCAATTTCTTGCCCAATAAATCCTAATTTTTTTCCGTTAGAATCTTTGCTGTTTAGTGTTTCTATAAAGTAGTTCAAGTGGTTTTTTAAACGTACTTTTTCTTCTGTAATATCAAACTTTTCAATGTAATACACGAGCTCTTGTTCAAAACGATTTTCATCGTATTTTTCTTTAAGCTCCTCAACACCTTTAAGTAGACGTTCTCTAACGGCTTCAATACGTTCAGGATCCATAGCTATTACTTTTTCAAGTATGTTTTCTATAGTATCAATACGCTTTACAAAATCTGCTTCAAGCACTTTGCCTTCATCTAATCTATAGCTACTTAAGGTAGTAACGGCTTTGTTAATTTCGTTCTGTATGGATTTCCATTCATTTTCATCAATTTCTTCTCTTTCTGTATTTAAAGCATCTGGAAACCTCACAGCCATTTTAAGTAATTCAATGTCATCTCCATTAACAACATCTCTAAGCTGTTCTATATATTGCTTTACAACTGGTTTGTTAATTTGAGACGAAGTGTCTTCACCTGTAACTTCAAGATAGATTGAAAAATCTACTTTACCACGCACTAAAGCACCTGCCAATTGTTTTCTTATAGATAATTCTTTTTCTCTGTAAATAGAGGGCATTCTTGCATTGATATCAAGATTTTTGCTGTTTAAAGATTTTAACTCTATAGTTATTTTTTTGGTAGGTAGTTGCAATACAGATTTTCCGTAACCTGTCATTGAATATATCATAAACTTGTGTATTAAGTTGCACAAAAGTACATGAATTTTTTCATTTGGAGATTTACCAAAGCCAAATGAAAAAAATCAATGGACTAGAGAAGCGGTTACTGAAGTAAAACTAAATTTTGCATTTTTATTAGATTCAAAATTTAGTTTTTACAGAAGAAAGGTAGTTAAAACCTAAAAGGATAGAAAATACAAACACCTAAGTAAGTAAGAATTATAATATTTAGCTAAATTAGCTTACTATTTTTGTCTTTAAAATGAGAAAACGAATTACACTTAAACATATAGCTAATGAGTTTGATGTATCTATTGCAACGGTATCAAAAGCCTTGAGTGATAGTCATGAAATTAGTGTAAAAACCAAACAAAAAATTAGGGAATACGCTATTGAGCATAATTACAAACCCAATAGTGTTGCTTTAAGTTTGTTGAATAAAAAGACAAAAACCATTGGTGTTATTATACCTAATATCATGAATACCTTTTTTGCAAAAGTATTTGCTGGTATTGAAGAAAAAGCAGCTGAAAACGGGTATAGTTTAATTTCTTGTATTTCTAATGAATCTCATGAAAAAGAACTTAAAACCATGGAGCTTTTAAAGAATGGTACTTTAGATGGTTTTATTTTATCATTAGCAGAAGAAACTCAGGTAAAAGAAAACTACCAACATTTAAGAAATGCCATTAATGAAGGCTTGCCAATGGTACTATTTGATCGTGTTACAGATGCTATAGAATGTGATAAAGTTATTGTTGATGACTTTGAAGGTGCGCGTCATGCTACAAACCATTTAATAAATACTGGTTGTAAACGTATTGCTTTAATATCTGTAATTGATAATTTAAGCGTAGGTAAATTGAGAGCTAAAGGTTATGAAAAAGCACTTATTGAAAATGGTATTGAGATTGACCCAAGGCTTATTGTGAAAATAGGCAAACATGAAGATTTTGAAACTTCAATGAAAATTGTATTATCTGATACCTCTATTGATGGGTTATTGTGTTTAGAAGAAAGTTCTGCAGTCCAGTCTTTAGAGCTGGTAAAGCGAATGCATTATAAAATACCTGAAGATTTATCTATCATTTGCTTCACCAATGGTAAGTTACCTCAATATGTATCTCCAAAAATTACTACTATTAGTCAGCATGGGAAATATATAGGAGAAACCGCAGCTACCATGCTTATAAACCGTTTGCAAGGTGATACAGATGCACCTTTTGAAACTAAAGTGATTAAGACTAGTTTGATTAAAAGGGAGAGTACTAGAAGTTCTTTTTAACTTTTGATTTTGTAAAAAAAATCGTCTACATTCGTAAATGCTATATATTTTAATATTAGCTACTTGCTCTTGCAAAAATTAAACATTTGTGAGGCTTGATTGTTGGAAAAAGAACGGTGATTATCAATAACAAAAAATAATTAATACTAAATCGAATATATAACATATGAGATATATTTAATTGTTGTGCACAATGATAAAAAATGAATAGAGAAGGAATTAAAAATATTTCTGAATTTAATGACCATTTAAACAACTATTTGGATAGTAAAGGTTTAAAGAAGGATAATTACATATTACGAGATTTTTGGGCTTCATCAAAAAATGATGATTATGTTTTAATCCAAAACCAAAACTTTAGTGGTTTGAGTTTGAGAAATCTTGACTTCACAGGATTTGAATTTAATAACTGTAAATTCGATAATTGTGATTATTTATCTGATATTACTTTTAGAGCCTGCATCTTAAAAGATTGTTCTTTTAAAGATTCTCATTTAAACGAATTTAAATTTTTAGAATGTGAACTAATTGACACAAAGTTCAAACACACTATAGCAACTTATTTACTTTTTGGAGACTGTCTAATAGAAAATACGATTTTTGATAGATGCTATGAGGTTTTGGAAATGTCATTTGGAGGTTGTGAATTTAAAAATCTACAGTTCCTTGACACTTATTTGGCTCACTCTCAATTCGAGGGACATGACAGAAAAAATTATTCTTTCGACATAAAATTTCAAAAATCTGTTTTAAACAAAAATAAGTTCTTGAGTTTTGACTTGAGGCACTCATCTTTCAAGGAAACAATTCTTAATCAAAATACTTTTTCCAATTGTTCAATAGGTGCAAAAACTATTAATTATTCAAATTTTACCAGAGAAAATGAATTTTCATTTATTGACTTCCAAACTATTATAAAAAGTGAAAATATTCACCCCTCTATTTTGGAAAAGTGTTTCGGAATAACCGACAATATTATAAAAGATAAAATTTCAAGAATAACTAAAAAATCTGAATACCAGACCGTATTTATTTCCTATAGTTTCAAGGATAAAATTTTCGCTAATAAACTTAACAAATCTCTTACTAACAAGGGAGTTTCAACTTTTCTATGGGAAAAAGATGCACCTGGAGGAAAAAATCTTTCTAAAATAATGAAGGATAATATCAAAGATAAAGACAGGCTTTTATTTATTGCATCAAAAGACTCAATAAAAAGTAAAGCTTGCCATTTTGAATTAACTCAAGGAAGACTCAAACAAGAAATATCTTGGGAAGAAACTTTATACCCAATCCATATTGACCATTTCCTTTTTGATATAGAAAAAGAAAATATAAAACCAAAAGAGAAACAAGATGAATATTGGTTGAACATAACAGAATTGAAAGAAATTAATTCGGTAGATTTCACCAATTGGAAAGAAAACCAATCTGAAATAGACTTTGAAAAACAAGTGTCTGAATTAATAAAAGGATTAAAAAAATAAATACTGTGCCAAATGGCAATAAGTAATTGCTTGTTCTCGTCTACTGTTGAAAATCCTCGAGGATTTTTAACTTAGTTTGTTATTTGCAAAGTTTCGTGCTAGACCATGAAACTACTCATAACTGATATCGTTATACTTAATACTTAATACTTAATGGAATAAAATGAGTGAATTAGATTTTGGCATATTCAAGGAGTTTTGGAATGGACACCCAAACCACTTACCATTAATGGGACTTCATAATGATAATGATGAACCCAAAGAATGGAATCTTAATAAGAGCTTAGAAAGGCTCGATTTAATTTGTGATAACAATAGTGAAGAATTAATAATTAAAGGAATTCATAATCTCTTAAGGAATGAGAACTGGAGACCTCATTTAGTAGGGATTTTAGCTTCTTTCAAAATATCACCTGAGGAACAAAAAAAGCTGATTCCAAACTTTTGGGCACGATTAGAAAAAGGTTCTTGGATTAGTCCTCAAATACTATCTGTACTGTCAATTATTGACGTAGAGTTTGAACTAAAAGGAAAGGGGATTTTAGATAATGGATTTAGGGTCAGCTATTCACCAATGGAAATGATAGAACATCATAGTGCAAGAGGACCTGAAGGTTCAAAAGGAGCATCTGAAAAAGTTATTAACTCGATTAATGCATTACTGGAAAATAAGGATGACGATTTCGGATGGAAAGGAAATCTAACCCAATTGATAAAAAGCAAAAGATTTAAAATAAATACTAAACACTACGAGGTGTAAAACGCATTTTACACAAAACGTTTTACAGCATATGAGAAAAACGATATTCATACTAACATTATTAAGTTTTACTTTAACCATTCATTCACAAGAAAATAAACTTCTTGACAAATTAAACAAAGTAAAAGGTGCTGATGAACAAGTCTCTTATATTCTCAATCTTCCAATTAAAAATTTAGAAAAAATTACTTTAACAAAGAAACTAGATTCTGATTTAAATAGTATTGCCAGTTGCATAAACCCGTTCGTACATAGTAAAGAATTAGGATTAACCGAAAAGGAGACAGTTGATTTAAAAAAGCGAACTAAAATAATAGCGACTGAACTTTTTAAATCTGATAATTACATATTGTTAAAAAATTCAGGTGGAGATGGACCAATTTATGGAGTTGGAATTGACACAATTGCTGAAAGAAAAGTTGTGATTATTTATTTAGGAGGTGACTGTACGATTGATGAAACCGATTTGAAATGGGAGGAAATAACTTCTGTTTTCAATAAAAAAATGGAATCTCTAATAAATGAATAACTGCTCAAGTATTCTTAACTAAAATCAATTGGAAATAATATTTAAAATAATTTGGGTTTTATTAGTTCTGACCATGATTTACATATTTGGTTGGCTGACTTTTATCTATTTTACATTTGGAAATATTTTAACGGAATATTTCTCAATATGGAATCTAATTATTCCCAATATTTTGACTCTTGGGATTTTGATTCTTTATACCAAAGAATTATTAGTGGGATATAAACCAAAATCAAAAAACAGGAATTTAATATCATTATTCCTATTTTCTGTATTAATAATAGTTTTGACTATTGTTCAAATACCACTATTTAAAATATTATTTAGCGACATTAAATCGGAATATTGGTTAATAACTCTTTCGTTTATAGTTGTTTTGACTGGGTATGTTGGAATAATTGTAAATAGAATTTTGAAAATTAACAAATTGTAAACTTAGGGCGTATAGTAAGACATTAAATAAAAAGCTGTTAACAAATCCTCGAAAACTCTCTGACACCTAAAAGAAAAAGCCCTAACAGAATTTTCTGTTAGGGCTTTTGAAAAGCATAATTAATCAGCTAGTTTATCCAGTAAAATAGCTTAATACGCCAATTACAAGAATCACTAATATTATAGATAAGACAACATCAATGGTATCGTAACTACCTTTGTTTTCTTGTTTTTGTTCTTCAAAAACCTCAATGAATATTTCATTGAGGTTTAGTTAATCAATAAAAGGCTTAAATAGTTTATAGACTACTTATTTGAATAGCTAAAAAATATTGATTTATTTTTTCCAAATATTTTCCATTTCCTCCAGCGTTTTACCTTTAGTTTCTGGTACCATTTTCCAAACAAATAAGGCAGATAAAACACTCATTACGCCATAGAATAGATAAGTGCCGCCACTACTAAACTCCATCATAGGAGGGTAAGTAGAGGAAATAAAGAAGTTGGCAGCCCATTGTGCTGCTACTGCAATTGCAATTGCCTGACTTCTAATTTTATTAGGGAAAATTTCTGAGATTAATACCCAACAAATTGGTCCCCAACTCATCATAAAAGAAGCCGTGTAAATAATTATAAATACAAGTGTTGAAATTCCAATAATATTTTGAAACGCTAGAATGGAAATAGCTATCATTCCAATAGCCATTCCAATAGAACCTGTGATTAAAAGAGGTTTTCTTCCCCATCTGTCTACTGTTAAAATTGCTACTACAGTGAATACTACATTTACTAACCCCATAATTATAGTCTGAAGCATAGAAGCATCTTTAGCTGCACCCATACTTTCAAAAATTCTTGGTGCGTAATATAATGCTACATTTATACCAACAAACTGTTGAAACACAGATAGTAATATGCCAACAATAATAACTACTTTACCGTAAGAATAAAGTTTAGCTTTAGATGTTGATTCTACGGTGCTTTTTATTTCGCTTAATATTTCCTTACCTCTTTCTAAACCGTTAATACGAGAAAGAATACTAAGCGCTTTTTCATCTTTTTGTTGTAATGCCAAGTATCTCGGTGTTTCTGGCATAAAAAACATTAGTATTGTAAAAATTGAAGCTGGTATTGCTTCAGACAAAAACATGCGTCTCCAACCTATTTCATTAATCCATTCAATAGTTTGGCCTTCTGAAATTCCCCAGTTAACAAAATAAACAACTAGCATACCGAAGATGATAGCAAATTGATTTAAGGAAACTAGCTTACCACGAATGTCCGCAGGTGCAATTTCACCTATGTACATTGGACAAACAGCAGAAGCAAGACCAACACCAATACCTCCAATTATGCGGTAAAAATTAAACATCCATATAAGACCCATAGATGGCACCCCTTTTTCAAAAAATAAAAACTCTGGGTTCCCCGAACCTAAGGCCGATAACAAGAATAATACTCCTGCTATGATTAAGGCATTTTTACGCCCGAATTTTGATGATACAAATCCAGAAAAGATACCACCTATAATACAACCAATTAAAGCAGATGATACCGTAATTCCATGAAGAAATGAACTCAACCCTTGACTATCAATTAAAAAAGCTTGAATAGATTTTTCTGCTCCAGAAATAACAGCAGTATCATATCCAAAAAGTAATCCTCCTAGGGTAGCTACAAGTGTAACTACATATATGAATGATTTATTTTGTGACATAATTATATGTATTGGTTAATAATATTTTCAAATAGCTCTTGCTTGCTACTCTTTAATTCTAGTTCACCATTTTCATGAGCTATATCATATAATCCTTTTAAATCTAATTTACCCTCTTCAAAATCTTTCCCTTTTCCAGAATCAAAAGAACTATATCTTTTTGTTCTTAGGGCTTCATATTGTGAAGAAGAGATAATTTTATCTGCGGTAATTAAAGCACGAGCAAAGGTGTCTGCACCACCAATATGCGCTAAAAAAACATCCTCTAAATCTGTGGAGTTTCTTCTAATTTTAGCATCAAAATTAACGCCGCCACCCTGTAAACCACCAGCTTTAAGAAATACTAACATGGCTTCTGTAGTTTCTTGAATGTTATTTGGAAATTGGTCTGTATCCCATCCGTTTTGATAGTCGCCACGGTTAGCATCTATACTCCCCAACATACCTGCTTTAGCAGATACTTCTAATTCATGCTGAAACGTGTGTTGCGCCAATGTTGCATGATTTACTTCAATATTCATTTTAAAATCTTTATCTAAACCATAATTTTGAAGAAAACCAATAGCAGTAGCTGCATCAAAATCATATTGATGTTTCATTGGTTCCATAGGTTTTGGTTCAATAAAGAATGAGCCTTTAAATCCTTGGTTGCGAGCATAATCTCTAGCCATAGTTAAAAACTGTGCCATATGATCTAATTCTCTCCCCATGTCTGTGTTTAGAAGCGACATATAGCCTTCACGCCCACCCCAAAACACATAGTTTTCACCATTTAAAGCAATGGTAGCATCTAATGCTAATTTTATTTGAGCACCAGCTCTTGCAACTACATTAAATTCTGGGTTGGTAGAAGCACCATTCATATATCTTGGGTTTGAAAAACAGTTGGCTGTTCCCCACAATAATTTTTTGCCAGTTTCGGCTTTTTTCTGCTTTATATAATCTACAATTGTATGTAGTCTTTTTTCAGATTCGGCAAGTGTTGCCCCTTCTTGCACTAAATCAAAATCGTGAAAACAGAAATAGTCAAATCCCATTTTAGAAATGAACTCAAAAGCGGCATCTGCTTTATCTTTAGCAGCTTGAATAGGATCTGAAGCTTGATCCCAAGCAAAATTTTGAGTTCCAGGACCAAATGGATCAGATCCTTGTCCGCAGAATGTGTGCCAATAAGCAATAGCAAATTTAAAATGCTCTCGCATGGTTTTACCAGCTACTACTTGGCCTGGGTTATAATATTTAAATGCTAAAGGGTTGTCAGATTCTTTTCCTTCGTATTTAATAGCATCAATGCCTTTAAAATATTCCATGATTATGTATTCTTTAATATAATTTCTAATTCTTTTTTCCAGTTTAAATACGCCTTTTGGTAAGCTGTTTTATTTTCTAAAGGCATAAACGTCATTACATGATCGTTTTTAGTAATATTGGCTCCAAATTTCTCAAAATCACCATCGGTTAACCCAGCAGCTCTTGCAGCTCCTACGGCACCTGTTGTATTGTAGATTTCAATTTCGTGCCCAATAAGTGTGGCAACAGTATTTGAGAAAATTTCTGCTCTAAATAAGTTGTCATTACCAGCTCTAATGACATTAATTTCAGCATTATCATTTTTTAAGATTTCCATACCATAAACAAAAGAAAAAGCAATGCCTTCTAGTGCGGCTCTACATAAATGTGCATTGTTATGTAGGTTTAAATTGAAGTTTAAAAAGTGAGCACCAATATCTTTACTATCTAGCATGCGCTCTGCTCCATTTCCAAATGGAATGATCACTACACCATTTGAACCAATAGGAACTTCAGCTGCTTTATTATTCATAGCTTCATAAGAATCTATACCTATATTATCTTTTAACCAACGGTACATAATTCCACAGCTATTGATACAAAGTAACTTACCAACCGTGGTGTTTTCTTTGGTATAATTTACATGAGTAAAGTGATTGATTCTTGAGGCTTCTTTAGATTTCAATGTATTGGTTACGGCATAAACAACACCAGATGTGCCTCCAGTTGCGGCTACTTCACCGTGATTAAAGATGTTTAATGATAACGCATTGTTTGGTTGGTCTCCTGCTCTGTAAGTTACAGGTATACCAGCTGGAATTCCTGTTGCTTCAAAAGCTTTTTTTGTAGTGATGCCTTGGTTTGTGAAATTCTCTACTATTTTAGGTGTTAAATCTCTATCAATACCATAAAAGGACAAGAGAGATTCGGCTAAAGTATCATTTTTGTAATCCCAAAGAATACCTTCTGAAAGTCCGTTTTTTGTTGTTGTAATATCACCAGTGAGTTTATAAGCAATGTAGTCACCAGGTAACATGTATTTATAAATTTTACTATAAATTTCAGGTTCATTATCCTTTACCCATTTCAATTTTGAAGCAGTAAAATTTCCAGGGGAATTTAATAAATGGTTTGAGCAAAATTCTTCACCCAAGTCCTTATGTGCTTTTTCTCCAATCTCTACGGCACGACTATCGCACCAGATAATTGAATTGCGTAACGGATTTCCATCTTTATCAACAATTACAAGTCCATGCATTTGATAAGATATACCAATACCTGAGATTTTAGAGACATCAATATTGGTTTCTGATAACACACGTTTTATGCCATTACAAACATAGTTCCACCAAAGATTGGGGTCTTGTTCCGCCCAACCACTTTGAAGCGCTACAATCTCCATTTCGGTTTCTGGTTCATTTAAGCTTAAAATGTTTTCTCCAGATGATGCATTTACAAGAGCCACCTTTATTGAGGAGCTTCCTATGTCTAGTCCTATATAATACAAATCTTTAAAATTTTAATTTGAGAATTTACTCCCTTTTGGGGTATAAAGAAGAAACTATTCTTAGTTAAAAATATCTATTTATTGTGGAAGTTTTGATAAACAGTAGCGAATTAAGCTTATTAGTAATTACATTAAATAGATGAATATATAGGCTGAAATTTTTTTATGAATCTTTTAAATTAATAATAAACACTGATGGTTGAAGGCTTTTTAGTGTTTGAAATATTAGAGCTAAAGAGAATACTTAAACCTTTAAGTAATTTTTAATAAAAAAAGCCTCAACATTATTAATGTTAAGGCTTTGTACCAAAGGTGGGACTCGAACCCACACGCCCGAAAGCATCGGATTTTGAATCCGACGTGTCTACCAATTCCACCACTTTGGCAGATGGACAGCAAAAATAGTTTTTTTTTCTAGATTAGGCATAAAAATACTAGGCAATATACTTCACAGGTGAAAATAAATGTCTAAATTTGCACCTCGTTTAAAAACTCTAGTGCTTAAGCGCTATAAAACAAGACATTAACCATGCCTATAGTAAATACTGAAGCTAAAATATTTGCTTGTACTCAAAGTGAAATTCTTGGTAAAAAAATAGCTAAAGCATTTGGGGAAGATTTAGGAAACGTTATTACATCTACTTATAGTGATGGAGAGTTTCAACCTTCTTATGAAGAATCTATTCGAGGATCTAGAATTTTTATAATTGGATCTACCAACCCTGGCCCACAGAATTTAATGGAAATGTTGTTAATGATTGATGCGGCGAAACGAGCTTCGGCAAGACATATAACGGCAGTAATGCCATATTTTGGTTGGGCAAGACAAGATAGAAAAGACAAACCTAGAGTTCCTATTGCAGCTAAACTAGTTGCAAAAATGTTGGAAACGGCTGGTGCTACTCGTATCATTACAATGGATTTGCACGCAGACCAAATTCAAGGATTCTTTGAAAAGCCTGTAGATCATTTATTTGCTTCAACGATTTTTTTACCATATTTAATTGGTCTTAATTTAGATAATCTTACAATAGCCTCTCCAGATATGGGAGGATCTAAAAGAGCTTATGCATATTCTAAGTCTTTAAAAAGTGATGTGGTTATTTGTTACAAACAAAGAGCAAAAGCAAACGTAATATCTCACATGGAATTAATTGGGGATGTTACAGGTAAAAATGTAGTACTTGTAGATGATATGGTAGATACGGCAGGAACATTAACTAAAGCTGCAGATTTAATGATGGAACGAGGTGCTTTAAGTGTAAGAGCTATTTGTACGCATCCAATTTTATCTGGAAAAGCATACGAAAATTTAGAAAATTCAAAATTAGAAGAGCTTATAGTAACAGATTCAATTCCATTATCTCAACAAAGTGATAAAATTAAAGTGCTAAGTTGTGCAGACTTATTTGCTGAAGTGATGCAAAAAGTACACAACAATCAATCAATAAGTTCAAAATTCTTAATGTAGTTTCGGCTACGATCAATTACCAAAAAGGTAAGAGATATAAATAGTATTAATTAAATTTTAAATAAAATGAAATCGATTACAATCAACGGATCTCAAAGAGAAAGCGTAGGCAAAAAATCAACAAAAGCCTTACGTAATGCTGGACAGGTTCCTTGCGTATTATACGGAGGAGACAAGCCAGTACATTTTTCAGCAGCTGAATTAGCCTTTTCTAAATTGGTGTACACACCAAATGCGCATACAGTTGTAATTAGTTTAGATAATGGTGAAACTTTAAATGCAGTTTTACAAGATATTCAATTTCACCCTGTAACAGATAGAATTTTACATATAGATTTCTATCAGTTATTTGAAGATAAAGAAATTGCTTTAAATATTCCTATTAACCTTGTTGGTAACTCAAGAGGTGTTAAAAATGGTGGTGTTTTAAGAAGACCATACAGAAAATTACGTATCAAGGCATTACCTGCTAACTTACCAGATTTTATTGAAGTAGATATTACACCTTTAAAAATTGGAGATAAAATTAATGTAGGCGATTTACAAAATGATAAGTATACAATTTTGCATCCAGATAACAATGTTGTTTGTCAGGTAAGAACTTCAAGAACAGCTGTAGCTGATGATGAAGATGAAGAAGAAGAAGAAACAACTGAAGGTGCAGCAGAAGCAGCTCCAGCAGCAGAAGCTCCAGCAGCAGAATAAAAAAGTATTTTACTAAATAAAAAAGGCATTCTGGGTAATTCAGGATGCTTTTTTATTTTTACATAAATTGTGCTGTAAATGTTTAAATTTATTTGGAGTTTATTTAAAAATAAAACGACTTCTTTTAATATTGAAGAAAAAAATCCTATGAAAAAATTTCTAATAGTTGGTTTAGGAAATATTGGAGAGAAATATGAAAATACAAGACACAATATTGGATTTAAAGTATTAGATAGATTTGCAAAAAAGGAAAGTTTGACGTTTAAAACTGAAAAATTAGGAGATCTTACTACTTTTAAGTTAAAAGGCAGAACATTCATTTTTTTGAAGCCCAATACTTACATGAATTTAAGTGGTAAGGCTGTTTTGTATTGGTTAACAAAAGAGAAAATCTCATTAGAAAATGTATTAATTATAACTGATGATTTGAACTTGCCTTTTGGAAGTATTAGACTTAAAACCAAAGGAAGTGATGGTGGGCATAATGGATTAAAAGACATTCAAGATAAATTAAACACCACAAAGTATAACCGTTTTAGATTTGGTATTAGTGATTCATTTAGCAAAGGGCGACAGGTAGATTATGTTTTAGGTGAATGGAATGAAGAAGAAATATCAAAACTAGATGAACGTTTAGACACATCTATTGAACTCATAAAATCTTTTGCATTAGCTGGTGTAAGTAATACTATGAATATGTTTAATGGGAAATAGGGAATACCCTAAAATATACTAGTAAATCACTACTTTTTTAGTCATAGTTTTTACACCATCAGTTACTCTTACAAGGTACATTCCAGAATGTAAGCTCACTATTGATACAGATTCTGAAAAGTCTCCAGTAGGGTTGAAATCTACTGTCTTTATAAATTGACCACTTACATCAAAAATTTCAATAGTAATTGGTCTTGAAAGAGAACCGTTAAGTTGAATGAAAAACTCCCCAATATTTGTTGGGTTAGGGTATATGATTAAATTTTCATAACCAAATTCTTCAATACTAACAGTTGGAGATATGTTAATAGTATAATCTTCAGTTTCACCATCTGATCCATTAGATGTAGGAGAAGGTTCTTCATTCCCAGAATTACCAATAAATTTTGTTGCAACCCGCATAGTAGTGCTTCCAATTTGGGCATCAATAGGCACACGTATGGCTAATGGGGAATTACTTGTTGGTGTATTTGTAGCATTTGTTACATTACCTAAATCATATATTTCACCAGGATCTGTGAAAACACCATTTTGATCCCAGTCAATCCAAGCTCTGGTAGCTGTTGTAAAGTTTCTTTCGGTACTTACATTTACAGTAAGATCGTATTCAGAGTCTCTATTAACATCTGTAGAAACCGATGTGAAATCACTGTAGTTAGAAGTTTTATTGGATGTTTGATTAATAGTGTTAAATGCTACAAGATTTATAGAGGAATCAAAAGAACTACTTGCCTCTAAAACGTTAATAGTATAATCTTCAACCTCACCATCAAAACCACTTTCACATGATGTTGGTAAACCATCTCCACTAAATTTAGTAGAAACCCGCATAATAGTATTCCCTAAAATGGCATTTGAAGGCACTATTATTGTAAATGGAGAATTGCTAGTTACACCGTTAGCAGAATTTGTTACATCTCCTAAGTTAAAAGTTTCACCAGGGTCATCAAAACTACAATTTTGGTTCCAATCAATCCATACCATGGTGGTAGTTGTCCAATCTCCATCTGTATTGGCGTTAACAGTTAAATTATACGAATCATTTCTATTTAAATCTGCAGAGAGGTGTGTATAATCACTATAGCCAGAAGGTTTGCTAGAAGCTTGATTAATAGTGTTTAATTGTACTAAGGTGGTACTTGTTTGATATGTTGTATTTGCCACTGAGGTGCATATAGTATTGTAAAAAGGAAAATCTATAGGGGTATTTTTTGTGATTGATGTAGAAGTACCGATAGCAGTAATGGTATAATCTCCAACTGGAGTGCTATCTAGATTACTAATTGTCATAGTGACATTAGTGTTTGTTGATGTACTACTAGGTGAAAAAGTTACTGTAGAGCCAGCAGGATTTCCAGCAGCACTAAAAGTGGTAGTTTCAGAAAAACCATTTGCAACCACATAATCAAAATTATAAATGGCAGTTGTTGCTCCGCATTCTATTGGTGTTAATATGGCATTAACCATAAAGAAATCTGGATCTGCAGAAATGGAGAAATTAAAATCAGAAACATCATAGAATATATTATCGGCAGCTTCAATTAAAATTCTAGCCTGATTAGTATCAGCTATTGCTGGAACTGTATAGCTGAAAGAACCATCGTTAGGTGTGTTAGATGCAATAGTAGTAGCGAATGTTAATCCGCCATCTGTAGATAACAAAATATTTACATTTTGACAATTTATAGAACCATTAGTAGTTTCTCCCACTACCCACTGAATATCCTGTGTGCTTCCTTGAGCCCATGATGTAGGGTTTTCAATGGTAAATGGTGTAACATCTTCTACAGTAATTTGCATGGTGTCATAACTAGATTGCCCACCTGTAGCGTTGCTTGGAGACCTATCTCTAACAGTTAACGCCCAGTTTAATGTTCTACCCACTGTAGCGACTGTTTCCCAATCACTTCCAGGGCTTGGATTAGTTTGTTCTGTATTACCAGATAGTACACTACTAAATTTAGGAATATATCTATCTGAAGAATTTGTTGGAGGTAAAGACCTATTCATAGGTCCAGTTGCTAATGTTGGTCCAAAGTTAAGATTGTTGGTTATACCACTATCTATTTGTTCCCAACAAAACGTATGATTGTCAGCTCCGTCAGCATCACTAGCAGAACCTCTTAGGATATAAGCTGTACCTTTTGGGATATTAAAATCACTTCCTGCATTTGCACTAGGAGGATTATTACTAATGCTTTCGGTTGTTTGACAACTTTTGTTATCTACGTTGTCAAGTATTTGTTTAATACTGTGATAATGAAAGTAAGGGTCTACTTGAGGTTCTACATTATCGTTACTAGTACCACCGTTAGAATCAGCAATTCCTGCATAAGACATTATAGTCGTTCCACTTCCAGGTTCAGAATTAACTCCTGTACCTTCGCTTTGAAAAGCCCAAGTGTGATTAGCACCCATTTGATGTCCAATTTCGTGAGCTACAAAATCAACGTCAAAAAAATCACCTTCAGGAACTCCATTAGCAGGCGAAGTAAAGGCACTTCCTTTTTGATTATTGTTACAAACACAACCAATACAACCTGCATTACCGCCGCCGCCAGTAGCACCAAAAAGATGACCAATATCATAATCACTTTCTCCTATTACACTTGTTAAGGTAGATTGAATTTCGTTAGTCCAAGCGCCGTCAACACCTGTAGACGCAGCACTGTAAGGATCTGTGGATGCGTCTGTATAAATAATATTATCATTATTGGCAATAAGTTCAAATGTTACTGCCATATCAGTTTCAAAAATTTCATTAACTCTTGTCAAAGTAGCATTTATGGCAGCTAAGGCACCTGCAACAGTGCCTCCATGATAATCTGTATATTCTCCAGTAGTAGAAATTGCTATTCTAAATTTTTGAAGCGTTTGATCGTTGGCTCCTCCCTCATTTACTTTATTAGTTAATTGGTTTGATTTGAATGATTTGTCTATGTTGTCTAGAGTTTTACATTCTAGTTTATTAGATAATCCTGTATGATCATTTTTACTATAAAGAACATATTTATTAGAATTATGTTCAATAGGTTGCATAAATACATTGGGCTTTCCAACATAAGAAATCATGGTTTGAATACCACGTGGAGATTTACTCATTCTTAGTCTAACTCCAGGATTATCTATACTTAAACCTATATAAGATTTAATTTCAGGGTATTTAGCAGCTAGTTCTGGTGCAAATACAGAAGCTTCATATAATTTAAAACGCTCTAACTTGCCTTCAAATCCTGGAACAGAAATTATGGTATTTGAATTTTTGTTAGAACTTCTTAAAGTTACAGAAGTTATATTTTTGCTAAAACTAGAAGTATTTAGTTCAAAAAAAAGCGCCTTTGATGTATCTATTTCAAGTGGAGATAATTTTTGAGAATTTTCAACACTTTTTAATTCCCGCCATTGAGAATTTTGAGCAATAGCTGAAAATGCTGTTAAAAACATTGCTATTGAAAAAACATAACGTAGTTTTGCTTTCATAGTATAAAAGGGCAATTTTTTATATAACAAATCTAGCTTTTTTAAATTAAACTAACAATTTAACCCATTGAATGAGTAGGGTAAAGAATATTACAGCATACAAATCTGTAAAACCAACAGTAGTTACTATTGGTACTTTTGATGGTGTGCATATAGGGCATAGAAAGATTATAAATAGACTTGTAAACACAGGAAAAGAAGAAGGTTTAAAATCTGTTATTTTAACGTTTTTTCCGCATCCCAGAATGGTGCTTCAAAAAGATTCTAATATTAAGTTAATTAACACCATTGAAGAAAGGCGTGAAATTTTAGAATCTGTTGGTTTAGATTATTTACTTATTAAGGAATTTACACGAGAATTTTCTAGATTGACTGCTGAAGACTTTGTTAAAACACTTTTGGTAGATAAACTAAATGCAAAAAAGGTAATTATTGGTTATGACCATAGGTTTGGAAGAAACCGAAATGCAGATATAGAAGACCTAAAGAAATTTGGAGACACTTATAATTTTGATGTTGAAGAAATATCAGTGCAAGATATTGATGATGTTGCTGTAAGTTCTACCAAAATAAGAAAAGCTTTAAGTGAAGGTGATGTAGAAAGAGCAAATACGTATTTAGGATATAACTTTATGCTTAATGGTACTGTAACTAAAGGCAAAGGCTTAGGTAGACAATTAAATTATCCTACTGCAAATATTAAAATTGATGAAGCTTATAAGCTAATTCCTAAATATGGCTCATACATTGTAAAAGCTAATATACAAGAAGATATAGTTTATGGTATGATGAATATTGGTATGAATCCTACGGTTAATGGTGATAAAGAAACTATTGAAGTTCATTTCTTCAACTTTAATAAAGATATCTACGATCAATCCTTAACTATAGAACTTTTAAAACGTTTAAGAGATGAACAAAAGTTTGCATCTGTAGAAGCCTTAAAAAATCAGCTTGAAAAAGATAAAGAAACTGCGCTTACTTATATAGCTCAACAACATGCTTAACAAATGGTTGTTTAAACATATTGATAATTCTGCCCTAGTGGTTTTTAGAATCATTTTTGGGTTATTATGTTTTTTAGAATCTGTTGGTGCTATTTTTACAGGTTGGATAAAACATACTCTGGTAGAACCAGAATTTACTTTTTCGTTTATTGGCTTTGAATGGTTGCAACCATTACCTGATAATGGCATGTATATCTATTATACTGTTATGGGTATTTTTGGGGTATTTATTATGTTGGGTTATAAGTATAGATTCAGCATGTTAGCATTTACCATTATGTGGTCTGCTACTTATTTAATGCAAAAATCATCATACAACAACCATTATTATTTACTTATGCTATTAAGTGCTATGATGGTCTTTTTACCAGCAAATAAGTACGCTTCTTTAGATGTGAAACAAAACTCAGATTTAAAAAGTTATTCTATGCCACAGTGGTGTAAATGGGTGTTTGTAGTGCAACTTTTAATAGTATATACTTATGCATCTGTGGCTAAATTATATCCAGATTGGTTAGACACTACGGTTATAGAAATATTAATGAAGTCTAGAGCCAATTATTATGTTATTGGAGATTTACTTCAAGAGAAGTGGCTGCATCACATATTAGCTTATGGTGGTATTTTGTTTGACGGATTAATTATTCCACTTCTGCTATTTAAACGCACTAGAAAATATGCCTTTTTTGTATCTATATTTTTTCATTTATTTAATTCAATAGTTTTTCAAATAGGGATATTCCCATATTTGTCTTTAGTGTTTTCTCTATTCTTTTTCGAGCCTAAAACTATTCAAAAGTTATTCTTAAAGAAAAAAACATTTTATACTTCTGAAGAAGTAATTGTACCCAAATACAAGTCTATTCTTTTAGGTGTTTTCAGTATTTATTTTGTCATTCAAATATTATTACCATTGCGTCACTATATTATCGAGGATGATGTATTATGGACTGAAGAAGGACATCGTCTTTCATGGCGAATGATGCTTAGAACCCGAAGCGGTATTGCAACATACAGGGTAGAAGATAAAGTAACAGGAAATACAACTATCATTAAGTTAGATGATTATTTAACTAGAAAACAGAAGCGAAATGTAAGTTCAAAGCCCGATTTTATTTGGCAGTTTGCACAATATTTAAAGAAGGTTTATAAAGAAAAAGGACAAGATGTTTCAGTATATGTTACTTGTAAAGTTAGTATAAACGGAAAGTCTTTTAAAAGGTTAACAAATCCAGAAGTTGATATTGCTAATGTAGACTGGGAAACATTTAAACATTCTAGCTGGATTTTACCCTCAAAACAAGAATAATTCTATCATTAATTCCATAAATTTGTTGCTCAAATTTTCAACACATGTTACAAGTACCTTTTATTAGAGAAAATAAAGATTTGGTCATTGAACGTTTAGCAAAAAGAAACATAGATGCTACAGAAGACGTTAACCAAGTAATTGCTTTTGATGAAGACCGCAGACGTATTCAAACAGAATTAGATAATACGTTAGCAGAATCCAACGCTTTGTCGAAAGAAATAGGTATGTTGTTCAAGTCTGGTAAAGTTGAAGAGGCGAATAAGATAAAAGAAAAAACAGGACAGTTAAAAGAAGCATCTAAGAAACTAACAGAAGACTTAAATAATAAAACAACAGCATTAAATGAGTTGTTATATAAAATCCCTAATGTACCAAATGAAGTTGTTCCTTCTGGAAATACCGAAGATGATAATGAAGAGGTTTTTAGAGAAGGCGATATTCCAGTTTTAGAAGAGGGAGCGTTACCCCATTGGGAGTTAGCAAAAAAATACGATATCATAGATTTTGAACTTGGTAACAAAATTGCAGGTGCAGGGTTTCCTGTTTATAAAGGTAAAGGAGCAAGATTGCAACGTGCTTTAATAAGCTATTTTTTAGATAAAAATACTGAGGCTGGATATAAAGAATATCAATTACCGCATTTGGTGAATGAAGCTTCAGGTTTAGGAACAGGCCAGTTGCCGGATAAAGAAGGGCAAATGTATCATGTAACGGCCGATAATTTATACTTGATACCTACAGCAGAAGTACCAGGAACTAATATTTTTAGAAATGTAGTTTTAAATGAAGCTGAATTACCAGTAACCATAACAGGTTATACACCATGTTTTAGAAGAGAAGCGGGTAGTTATGGGGCACATGTAAGAGGTTTAAATAGACTGCATCAATTTGATAAGGTAGAAATAATACGTGTAGAACATCCAACAAAATCTTATGAAGCTTTAGATGGTATGGTAGCACATGTTAAAACATTGTTGCAAGAATTAAAATTACCTTATAGAATTTTAAGACTTTGTGGAGGTGATTTAGGATTTACATCTGCCTTAACTTATGATTTTGAAGTGTTTTCAACAGCACAAGATAGATGGTTAGAAATATCTTCAGTATCTAATTTTGAGACTTTTCAAGCAAACCGCTTAAAGCTGCGCTTTAAAAATAGTAATGGTAAAAATGAATTTGCTCATACACTAAATGGTAGCTCATTAGCATTGCCAAGAGTATTAGCAGGAATTTTAGAAAATTACCAAACAAAAGATGGGATTTTAGTACCAGAAGTTTTACAACCCTATACAGGTTTTAAAATTATAGATTAGAAAAAATAGTAAAACATATAATATTGAAACAAAGCCTTACTTTTTAGTGAGGCTTTGTTATATAACATCGATTAAGTGCAGTTTAAGATTGCGTTTTAACGATTTTTCATCAGGTTTTTTTGCATTTCGTCATTTATTTTAGAAGTTAGTGTCACCAAATCTATTTAACCTACTAACCATGAAAAATGTTAAGCGTCTTATAATTTTAGTCACTCTTGTTTTTGTTGCTGGTAAAGTATTGTTTTCAGACTTTGAATTAGTTAAATCTGAAGATAACATTGCAGTGGTTACAAACAAATAAACTATGCTTAAAATTTACAGTTAAAGTTTTGTAAGTAAAATGTCCTGAATCTTAATTTCACCTTATTATTTTAATTTAAGGTAATTAATGGTACATTTATTTTTGGTTGGTAAAAGTGCCCGAATTTTTTTCGGGCATTTTTTATTAGAGAACCTCTGTTTTGAAAAGTAGCAAGGCTACGCAATCAAAATAGTCAGTTGAACTAATCCCGATGAATAGTGGGATCTTAGATAATTGATTCTCTCTTTCATACTAATTAAACTAAAATAAGTGAAGCTTTTATAATAATATTTAGAATTAGAAGCTGGCGTATTTGTTATATTTACAAAATGAGATTCTTTTCGGCTTTATTTCTATTCATATCGCTTAACGTATTTGCTCAAGATGCAAATTTAGCTCTAGATTATTTTAATAAAGGAGATTATGAAAAAGCACTTCATGAGTATGAAAAACTGTATCGTAAAAAGCCTTCTAACATAACCTATATCTACAAAATTGTAGAATCTTATCAGCAATTAGAAAGGTATGATGATTCAGAAGCATTTTTATTAAAATTGCTTTCAAGGAGGGCATATCCTGCTTTTTTAGTGGAACTTGGTTATAACCATCAATTAAAAAACGATTTAGAAAAAGCCAATACTCATTACAAAGAAGCTTTGGGTTATATTGAATCTAAACCTAGTCATGTTTTTGGCGTTGCAAAAGGTTTTCAAAATAGAGCGCTTTTAGATGAAGCTATTTTAGCTTATGAAAAAGCTATGGAGGTAAATTCTAATTATAACTTTAGTATTCAATTAGCGCAATTGTATGGAGAACAGGGTCACATTGAAAAAATGTTTAATAGTTACCTAGGGTTTTTACAATACAATCCGTCTGCATTATCAGATATTAAGCGAAGAATTAATGAGTTTTTAGGAGAAAATGGTGAAAGTGAAAACAATATTCTTTTTAGAAAAATTTTATTGAAGAAGCTTCAACAGGAGCCAGATTTACTATGGAATAAATTATTAAGTTGGTTATTCATTCAGCAGAAAGATTTTAAAAAAGCATTTATTCAAGAAAAAGCCATTTTTAATAGAAAACCTGAGAGCTTAGACAGAATTCAAGAATTGGCTTTAATTTCTTTAGATGAAAAAGAAAACGAAATAGCAAAAGAAATTTTTAGCTATGTAATTAATACGGCACAAGATATAGATACCAAACTCAATGCGCATTATCATTTAATTCAAATAGAAACTAAAGAAACTTCTAGAAAAGAGTATAATGTTATTAATGATAAATACCAGAGTTTATTTGAAGAATTCGGATTGGTAACACAAACGCTCAATTTGCAAATGGCTTATGCTCATTTCTTAGCGTTTTATAATAATGAAGCTACTGAGGCTACTAAGTTTTTAGAAAATAGCTTAGACTTACCGTTGTCTAGAACTCAAAAAGCGCAAGTAAAGTTAAAATTAGGAGATATATTGGTGCTGCAAGAAAAATTCAATCAGGCATTAATTTATTATACTCAAATTCAACGTAATTTAAAAAACAGTACTATTTCTCAAGAAGCAAGATTTAGAGTTGCTAAGACTAGTTATTTTAAAGGTGATTTTAAATGGGCAGAATCACAGCTTAAAATTTTAAAATCGTCAACCTCACAATTAATAGCTAATGATGCGCTAGACTTAAAGTTGCTCATTTCAGATAACAAATATGAAGATTCACTTCAAACAGCTTTAAAATTATATGCTAAAGCCGATTTGTTGGTATTTCAAAATAAGAAAGAACAAGCTATTGCTTTATTAGATACTATTTTAAATAATCATAAAACAGAACCTATTATTGCCCAAACCCTTTTTAAACAAGGACAGTTATTTAAAGAAAGACGAGATTTTGATAAAGCAGTTGCCAATTTTGAAGTACTTATAGATAACTACAGAGATGGTATTTTGGTAGACGATGGTTGTTTTTATTTAGCAGTAATTTTTGAAAAGTATTTAAATCAACCAGAAAAGGCTAAGAAGTTGTATGAGGAGATAATTTTTAACCATGCCGATAGCATTTATTTTGTAGAGGCTAGAAAGCGTTATAGGGCTTTGAGAGGAGATGCTATTAACTAAATCATAAATATAAAAACCAGATTCAAATTGATGTTATTTTTGGAATTTGGAATTTAATCTTTGGAATTTTTACACAATAATGATAATATACAACGTAACAGCAAATATAGACGAGTCCATTCATGACGAATGGTTAGCATGGATAAAAGAACATATACCAGTAGTATTAAGTACTGGCAAGTTTGATAAAGCTACTTTAACCAGAGTTTTGGTAGAAGAAGATATGGGTGGATTAACCTATTCCATTCAATATAGAGCCTATTCCCGTGAAGCTTTAGATTCGTTTTATAAAGAAAACGCTCCTAAGTTTAGAGAAGAAGTGCAAAAAAAATTCGCAGATAAAATGTTAGCTTTTAGAACAGAACTAGAAATGATAGATGAGTATTTTGTGAACATAAGTCCCAATTAATTATATCAAGAAATTAATTAGGATTTATGTCAACCTGAACTAGTTTCAGGTTCTCAAAATTGATGAAATTCTGTGCTAAATTCAGAATTAAAGAAAAGTATTTATAACATATTAGCGAATTCATGGCGCATCATAGAGATCAAGTAAAAGCAAAAAAACATTTAGGGCAGCACTTTTTAAAAGATGAAAATATCGCCAAAAAAATTGGAGATACCCTTACCTTAAATGGCTATAAAAAAGTATTAGAAATAGGTCCAGGTATGGGGGTGCTTACTAAATACTTATTACAAAAAAAGGTAGAAACTTATGTTATAGAAATAGACACAGAATCTGTAGAATATCTGCAAGCAAATTACCTAAACTTAGCACCAAGAATTTTAGAAAAAGATTTTCTTAAATATAATTTAAACGAGGTTTTTAATGATGAACCTTTTGCTATAACAGGTAACTTTCCTTATAACATATCTTCTCAAATAGTATTTAAGACGTTAGAAATGCGAAATCAAATACCAGAGTTTACAGGTATGTTTCAAAAAGAAGTGGCGCAACGTATCTGTTCAAAAGAAGGAAGTAAAGTGTATGGTATTATGTCTGTATTAACCCAAGCCTTTTATGACGCCGAATATTTATTTACGGTACCACCATCGGTGTTTAATCCACCACCAAAAGTAGATTCAGGAGTTTTAAGACTTATACGAAAAGAGAATTTCACGTTGCCTTGTGATGAAAAATTATTCTTTAAAGTAATAAAACAAGGCTTTCAACAACGCCGAAAAACACTTCGTAACAGTTTAAAAACATTCAACCTATCAGATAATTTAAAAGCAAATAGTATCTTTGGCCAGCGACCAGAACAATTAAACGTTCAAGAGTTTATAGAACTCACACAACTTATTGAAAACGATAACAATTAAACGTTACTTCGAGTGTCTCGATTTTACATTGAGATGTATCGAGAAATCAATATGCAAGAAGGAGGAGAAAACATACAGTTTGAGCTTACAGATGAACTCATAAAGCAAGTAGAAATTCTTGTTGAAGAACAGCAAGACAAAAAGCTACAGGCACTTTTAAATGAGTTTCATTATGCCGATATAGCCGAAATTCTAGATGAATTAAATCTAGAAGAAGCTATATATGTCATTAAGCTGTTAGATTCTGAGACCACGTCTGTTATATTGACAGAGTTAGATGAAGACAATCGAGAGAAAGTCTTAAAAAATCTATCAGCCAAAGAAATTGCAGAAGAACTTGAAGAGTTAGACACCGATGATGCTGCAGATATTATTCAAGAACTTCCTGAAGAACGTCAGCAAGAAGTAATTGCTAAGATTGAAGATGAAGAGCATAAAGAAGAAATTAAAGAACTTCTTACGTATCAAGACGGAACTGCGGGAGCTCTCATGGCAAAAGAATTAGTAAAGGTATATGAAACTTGGACAGTTGCAGGATGTTTACGTAGAATTAGAGGGCAAGCTGAAGAGGTTACCAGAGTACATTCTATTTATGTTGTAACTAAAGAAGAGAAACTCATAGGTCGTCTATCATTAAAAGACTTAATTGTTGCTAAAAACGATCAAAAAATAGCTGACATCTATATTTCTAATGTAGATTATGTAACGGTAGATGAAGAAGACGAAGATGTTGCTAAAGTAATGGCTAAATATGACTTAGAGGCTATTCCTGTAGTAGATGAAAACAAAACATTACTTGGTAGAATTACAATTGATGATATTGTAGATTTACTAAAAGAGGAAGCCGAAAAAGACTATCAATTAGCAGCAGGTATTACTCAAGATGTAGATTCAGATGATAGTATTTTAGAACTCACCCGTGCACGTTTGCCTTGGTTGTTTTTGGGCTTAATTGGCGGTGTAGGAGCGTTTTTAATAATGGAAGGCTTTCAAGAAGCGTTTAATCATTATAAAGTGTTATTTTTCTTTACGCCATTAATTGCCGCTATGGCAGGGAATGTAGGTGTACAGTCTAGTGCTATCATTGTACAAGGTTTAGCAAATGATGAGGTAAAAGGAAGTATCAATAGTCGGTTGTTCAAAGAAATGTTACTTGCAGCGCTTAACGGACTCATACTAGCAATTTTTTTGTTTCTGTTTGTATGGGCTACAAAAGGAGAGGTGAATACTGCATTCGCCATTTCGGTATCTCTTATAGCTGTCATCATCATCGCAGGTTTAATAGGCACGTTTGTGCCTTTATTTCTAGATAAACGCGGTATAGATCCTGCTATTGCTACAGGGCCGTTTATAACCACTAGCAATGATATTTTAGGAATTCTACTTTATTTCTGGATAGCGAAACTTATTTTAGGTATATGATTTTATCATACTGAACTGTCAGACTGAGTGTCACATTGAGCTTGTCGAAATGCGTAGTCGAAGTCTTGTTTAGCTATTTCATTATATCTACTTTTGAACTTTAATAACAAATAATAAAAGCCCTTTCCTTTGGAAGGGATTTAGGATAAGCCTATGAAAATCCTTCATTTAGATACCAACCACGAGTTACTTATCAATCAGTTAAACGATTTAGGCTTTACCAATCATGAAGATTATATGTCTTCAAAAGAAGAGATAGAAAGCAAAATTTCTGAGTATGATGGTATTGTTATTCGTAGTAGATTCACTATAGATAAACAGTTTTTAGATGAAGCAACAAACCTTAAATTTATTGGTAGAGTTGGTGCTGGTTTAGAAAACATAGATGGTGATTATGCAATATCTAAAGGCGTGTATTTAATATCGGCTCCAGAAGGTAACAGAAATGCAGTAGGAGAGCATGCTTTAGGAATGCTATTATCATTATTCAATAAGTTAAATAAAGCCGATTTAGAAGTAAGATCTGGAAAATGGTTACGTGAAGATAACCGAGGCATTGAATTAGATGGTAGAACAGTAGGCTTAATTGGTTACGGAAATATGGGTAAAGCCTTTGCCAAAAAGTTAAGAGGTTTTGATGTTGAGGTATTGTGTTATGATATTAAAGACAATGTTGGTGATGAAAATGCTAAACAAGTAAGCTTAGAAGAACTTCAAGAAAAAGCAGATGTACTGAGTTTACACACACCGCAAACACCATTAACTTTAAATATGGTAAATACAGAATTCATTAACGGGTTTAAAAAACCATTTTGGTTAATAAATACTGCAAGAGGTAAAAGTGTAGTAACCCAAGATTTAGTAGCAGCACTACAATCAGGTGAAATTTTAGGTGCAGGTTTAGATGTATTAGAATATGAAAAAGCATCTTTTGAAAGTTTATTTTCTTCAAAAATACCAGAGGCATTTCAATATGTAATAGATGCCAAAAATGTTATTTTATCACCTCATGTAGCAGGTTGGACTATAGAAAGTAAAGAAAAATTAGCACAGACTATTGTAGACAAAATAAAAGCTAAATTTTGTTAAACCATTATTTCGAGTGTACTACTGTAAATGGGACAAACCGAAAAGTATTGTTACTAAAGTTCTCGATACAATCCCTATAGTTATCGGGATCACTCGAACTGACTGTAATAATTTTGTAACTTTAATTCATGAAGAAAACAATCTTGGTTTTTTCGCTGCTTATTTTTGCTATCCTTTTATTGTTTCAAATAAGCAAATATGCAATCATTTCGGGTAGTTTAAAAATTGAAATTACCATTGGAGTAATTGCGGTTATTTTTTTAATTATAGGTATTTACATCAATAAAAAAAGTTTACAAAACTCTAAACTTCCTTCTACAGAGATAAATCATCAAAAAATTTCAGAATTAGAAATTACTGAACGTGAATATGAAGTGCTTAAAGGTATTTCAGAAGGCTTATCAAATAAGGAAATAGGAGATAAACTATTCCTTTCAGAAAGTACAATTAAAACGCATGTTTCTAACTTGTTAGTAAAGTTAAATGCTAAAAGGCGTACACAAGCATTGCAAATTGCTAAAGATTTTCAAATTATTTAAATTTATACTATAGTATTAGCACTTTGGTACTTTAGTATGAGCTCGAAAATATCACTTCAACCTACTTTTGAATTGTTAATCTTTAAAACGAATATTTATGCAATCAACAGTTTTTAAGTATGGGGTTTATGGCCTTATCACTGGGCTCGTTATCTTTTTAATTCATCTAACATTAGGGAAAGATTTAAGTTATTCAACCAATGAAATACTCGGTTACATATCCATTTTTATATCGTTGTCTTTTGTGTTTTTCGGTATTAAACATTACAGAGATAAAGTAAATAATGGTATCGTGTCTTTTGGTAAAGCACTTTTAATAGGTGTTTTAATTTCACTACTAGTGGGTTTGGGTATAGCTGTGGCAGATTTTATTTATACACAGTTTATTAATCCAGATTGGTTTGAAAATTATTACCAAATGATGCATGATGCAGGTAAAGAAGATGAAATTATAGAAATGACTAGTTTATCAGCAGGATTATTCATGCTGACTTTAGTTTCCGTTATAGGATTTATCATATCTTTAATTTCTGGATTAATACTACAACGCAAATAAATACTCATTATGAAATTAGGCGCATTTTCTATTAGTTTAAGTGTAAAAGATATTCATAAATCAAAAGCGTTTTATGAAAATTTAGGCTTTGGTGTTTTTGCTGGAGATATTGAAAAAAAATATCTCATTATGAAAAATGGCAATGCTTTAGTAGGTCTTTTTCAAGGTATGTTTGAGAATAATATTCTAACTTTTAATCCAGGCTGGGACGAAAATGCTAATCAAATAAATGATTTTACAGATGTTAGAGATATTCAAAAACATTTAAAAAGTAAAGGCATACGAATGAAAAACCAAGCAGACGAAAACACATCTGGTCCTGCTAGTGCTATTGTAATAGATCCTGATGGGAATACTATTTTGTTAGATCAACATGTTTAAAAATTTCAATTATGCAATATGAAGCCACTTCACCAGAAGATTATATAAGTCAAGTGCCAGAAGAACGTCAGACAACTTTAAAAAAGCTAAGACAGGTTATCAATGATAATTTACCAAAAGGTTTTCAAGAAGGCATACAATATAAAATGATAGGTTATTTTGTACCGCATACAGTGTATCCAGATGGGTATCATTGTAACCCTAAAGAACCTTTGCCTTTTATGAGTTTTGCATCACAAAAGAATTCAGTGAATTTATACCACAGCGGTATTTATGCAAAAAAGGAATTGTATGATTGGTTTGTTGCAGAGTTTCCAAAACAAAGCAAGCGTAAACTAGATATGGGGAAAAGTTGTATTCGTTTTAAGTATTTAGATGACATTCCTTTTGAATTAATAGCTGAACTTGCACAAAAAATGACTTGCGAAGAATGGATAGAGATTTATGAAAGTGCCATTAAGAAAAAATAACTAACAGCACTTTTTGTCATGCTGAACTATCAGACTGAGTGTCACATTGAGCTTGCCTGTGCTGAGCACAGTCGAAGCATCGAAATGCTTAATCGAAGTCTTGATTCAGCATCTCAAATACAAAATTTTAAAAATGAAAAAACGCGTTACAGGAATAGGAGGGCTATTTTTTAAAACGAAAGACCCAAAAGCAACTAAAGATTGGTATAAAAAATATTTAGGTTTTAATACCGATGATTATGGTTGCTCCTTTTGGTGGAAAGATAAAGAAGGTAATGACTGTTCAACGCAATGGAGCCCGTTTCCGGAAGACACCAAGTATTATCAGCCTTCAAAAAAAGAGTTCATGTTTAATTATAGAGTAGAAAATTTAAAAGCGCTTATAGATACTTTAAAATCTGAAGGTGTTACAGTAGTTGGAGAGATTGAAGAATATGATTATGGAAAATTTGGGTGGATACTTGATAATGATGGAAATAAAATTGAACTTTGGGAACCTATTGATGCAGCATTTAAATAATTCACTTTGGGTATAATAGACATTCTTCAATCTTACAATTTATCAGTATTTAAATGGGTTGCTATTGGTTTAGCAGCTTTTGTTTTAGGCTTATCTAAATCTGGGATAAAGGGTATAGGAATTGTTATCATTTTAATTTTAGCCTTTGTTTTTGGCGAAAGGGCTTCTACAGGTGTTTTATTGCCAATGCTTATAAGTGCAGATATTTTGGCTGTTAGTTATTATAATAGGCATACCCAATGGAAATTCATAAAAATGCTATTACCATCTATGGTTATTGGTGTTTTAGTAGGTGTATGGATTGGTGATTCGATTTCTGAATTAGTTTTTAAACGCGTCATGGCAATTATCATTATTGGTTCTATTGGCATCATGTTGTTTTTAGAACGAAGAAAATCTGGGGCTATACCAAGCAATAAAACCTTCTCTTATTCAATGGGGTTTTCAGCAGGTTTTTCAACCATGATAGGAAATTTAGCAGGCCCCGTTGCTAATATTTATTTTTTGGCAATGCGTTTACCAAAAAATGAATTTATTGGAACAGCTGCTTGGTTATTTTTTATTATAAACGTATTCAAATTACCCTTTCACTTTTTTGTTTGGAAAACAGTTTCTAAAGAAACACTTGTTTTAAACTTAAGTGTATTTCCAGCAGTAGTTATCGGTTTTTTTGTTGGTGTAAAGTTGGTGAAGTTAGTTTCAAATACAAACTATAGAAGGTTTATAATAATAGTTACAACTATTGGAGGATTGATTATGTTATTTCGTTAGAATATGTTAATAAATTGTAACGTCGCCTAATTTTTTGAGACACATCTGGTAAATTCAATTTTAATTTATACATTTATAGTCTAACCATTTTAAATACAGAACAATGTCTGACGAAAAAAATTTAAGTGACGACCTAAACGATATGTTAGGAGACGCCAAAGAGGGAGCAAAAAAAGCGGCCGACAAAGTGAGTGAAAAAGCAAGTGAATTAGCAGATGATGCTAAAGAGTTTGCTGGAGAAGCTAAAGAAGCAGCTTCTGAATTTGCTGAAGATGCTAAGGAAGTTCTTAGTGATGGTAAGAATATTGCCATTATTGCCCATTTAACAATAATAGGATGGGTAATTGCTTTAGTTATGAATAGTAGTAATAAATCTGAACTAGGTTCTTTTTATATAAGACAAATGCTGGGTCTTATTATACTCGGGTTTTTAAGTTGGATTCCTTTAATTGGTATAGTTGTTGGAATTTTGTGTTTAGTATTATGGATTGTAAGCTTAATTGGTGCAATATCAGGGCAAAAGAAACCTGTTTTTCTTTTAGGAGATCAATTTCAAGAGTGGTTTAAATCACTTTAAAAATATTTTAAAAGCCAAAATATCTTGTTTTGGCTTTTTTGTTTTGTTTTATTATCGTAATATTGCAATATACAATTATGATGTCATGGGAATTACTAAATCGCAAATGTTTAGTCAGCAGCAAAATGACTTAGCACAGTTTTTTAAAGTGCTTGGTCATCCAGCACGTGTGGCTATCCTTCAGTATATAAGTAAGCAAAATGCTTGCATTTGTAATGATTTGGTGGAAGAAATAGGACTAGCGCAAGCCACAATATCTCAACATTTAAAAGAACTAAAAAGTATTGGTTTATTAAAAGGAGAGGTTGAAGGTAAAAGTATGTGCTACTGTATTAATGTTGAACGATGGACTGAGATTCAGAATCAGCTAAACTCATTTTTTAATACCACGAAGTCTAATTGCTGTTAACCCGAAATATACTGTTATGCTAAACTAGTTTCAGCATCTCATAAATTATGAACAGTGAAATTATTGATGTGACACTGAAACAAGACTTCGACAAGCTCAATCTGACAGTTCAGAGTGACGTAAAAATTAAAAACATAAAAGAAACAACTATGAAAACACAAGAACTATTTGAGGTACTAGAGCAAAACCAAGATAAACCTTTGCTCTTTGAATATGCACCAAATTTATTGGTTGGTGCTAATTATCATATCACAGAAGTAAAACACTTAACAGTAGATTCTGTTGATTGTGGGGCAAATACAGATAATTGGAATGAAACTATTATTCAGTTATGGGAAAGCCCAAGTGAATTGGGTAAAACCGAGTTTATGTCTGTATACAAAGCTATGGGAATCCTTAAAAAAGTAGGTAAAATGAAAGCTTATGATTTAGATGCTGAGGTAAAATTTGAGTACAGCAATGCAACGTTCCATACTGCACAGTTATTTGTTAACGATTTTGAAATACGAAATAACAATTTAATCTTTAAGTTAGCCATTGAAAAAACAGATTGTAAAGCCAAAGAAACCTGTGGATTACCTGTTGAGGAAGAAGCAGTATCAGCTAATGTAGGATCTTGTTGCTCGCCAGAAAGCGGTTGTTGTTAATTAGCAACTCTGTCATTCCCGCGTGTGATGCTGAGTGTTACATTGAGCTTGTCGAAATGCGTAGTTGAAGTGAAGGCGGGAATCCACTTAAAAGACTAAATATTAATAATAAAATAAATTCCTGCTTTCGCAGGAATGACAAAAAATGAATAATACCTTATTTAAAAACGTATCTGAAACTATAGCATCTTTAGATATAAGTTCTGTTAGTTCAGAGAGAAAAGACATATTGAATCCTTTAGTAGATTACTTAAAAGATAAAATTGAATCTAAACAACCCATTAGACTAAATTTTATTTGTACTCATAATTCAAGAAGAAGCCATCTGTCTCAAATTTGGGCCCAAACTATGGCGGCTTATTTTAATATAGAAAACGTGTCTTGTTATTCGGGAGGAACAGAAGCAACGGCCATGTTTCCAAAAGTTGGTGAGACATTGATTAATCAGGGGTTTAAGATCAAAAAATTATCAGAAGCATCTAACCCTGTTTATAGTGTGAAATATTCTGAAAATGCACCTTCAATTATTGCTTTTTCTAAGAAATACGACGATGATTTTAATCCAGCTTCAGCATTTGCAGCCATAATGACCTGTTCTTCGGCAGATAAAGGTTGCCCTATGGTGTTTGGGTGCGATAAACGTGTAGCGGTAACTTATGAAGATCCTAAAAAATCTGATGGCACGCCTGAACAAACAGAAATTTATTTTAATAGAAGTTTAGAAATCGCTACCGAAATGAAGTATGTGTTTTCAAGTTTGAATTAATAGACTATTTATCTAAATTAATATTTTGACCAGAGTATTTGCGCTCTAGTTCAGCTTGGAACTCTTCCATAACAGGGCGTACAGTGCTTTCAGGTAAATCAGCAATTTTAATATACATTAAACCATCAACGGCGTTGTTAAAAAGAGGATCTACATTAAAGGCTACTAAACGCGCATTTTGTTTAATATACTTTTTTAATAAAACCGGGAGTCTCAATGCTCCTGGTTCTATTTCATCTATAATTTTATCGAATTTATTTAAATCTGCTTCAGTTTCATCAAAAACAAAGTCTTTATCAGCATCTTTTAGCTTTACCTTGAACTCCTTTTTAGGGCGCACATATTGGGCTAAATAAGGGTCATAGTAATGTGATTTCATAAACTCAATCATCAATGATTTTGAGAATTTAGAAAACTGGTTACTAATGCTTACCCCCCCAATTAAATAATTATGCTCTGGGTAACGCAATGTAGTATGTACAATACCTTTCCAAAGTAAAAATAAAGGCATTGGTTTTTGCTGATATGCTTTAACTATGAAAGCGCGCCCCATTTCAATAGATTCACTCATCATTTTATACAGTTCAGGCTCAAACCTAAATAAATCTTGAAGGTAAAACCCATCAATACCATATTTAGCAAATATTTTAGAACCTAACCCCATACGGTATGCGCCTGCAATAAGTTGCTTCTCATTATCCCACAAAAACATATGGTGATAATACGTGTCAAAAGTATCTAAATCTATAGCCTCATTAGTGCCTTCTCCAACTTCTCTAAATGTAATTTCACGTAAACGCCCAATCTCCCTAAGAATATTTGGTATTTTATCAGCGGGTGCTAAATACACTTCGTAATTTTTACTTTGTAATAGTCTAGAGTTTTCAGATTTTAAAACTTCAACTTCACGTTCCATAACACTTGTCTCTATTGGGGTAACAATACGCTTAGGAGGTTTGGTAGTTTTTAAAGTTGAAGGTATTTTATCTAATATTTTAGATTTGTCTTCAAAAGAGTTAGAAAGCATATAAGTCTTCTTCCTAATAAATTCTGAAAACTCTTTAAGTGATTTATATTCTTTTTGGTCTTTAACAGAAATAGGTTTCCCTATTCTAACCTTAATAGTTCTTCGTTTTTGCGTTAATAATTCTGAAGGTAACTTAGCTGTTCTAAACGTATCGCTAATTTTAGAAAGTTTATAAAATAACTTACTGTTTTTAGCATGAAAATATATAGGAACTATCGGTACTTCGGCTTTTTTAGCCAGTTTCATAGCAGCTTCTTCCCAAGGTTTATCAACTACTAATTTTCCATCTCTGTATGTAGATACTTCACCAGCAGGAAAAATACCAAGTGGATGCCCTTCTCGTAAGTGTAAAATGGAGTTTTTAAAACCAGCAATACTTGAAGCAGCATCTTTTCTATCTTCAAAAGGATTTACTGGCATTATATAAGGCTTTAATGGTAAAATTCGATGCAATAAAAAATTTGCTATAATTTTAAAGTCTTTGCGTTGTTCTATCATTAACTTTAAAAGTAAAATGCCATCTATTCCACCAAGTGGATGATTAGAAATAGTAATATAAGCACCATCTTTAGGTAAGCGTTTCAAATCGGCTTCGGGAATTTCAAATTTTATTTGAAAATCATCTAAAATACCATTTAAGAAGTCTAAATCACTTAGATGTTTATTGCGTTTGTATATTCTATTAAGTGTAGAAATTTTGAGAATTTTCATCAAAACCCAGCCGATAAAAGTACCTAAAAAGCCGTATTTATCTAACTGAATGGCTTTTGCAACTTCTTTAGCAGATACTAATCCGTGATCTTGATGTTTAGTCATAAGTGTAAATGTACTAAATAGTTTTATTTGGTAATAACCTGAACGGTTTCTTGGGTTAATTGTTTTAGTAAAACTGTTTTGTTTGCTTCTAATTGTTCAATGGAAGACGTGTTGTAATGTCTTATGGTATATAACGAAACGTTTTCATGACAAGTTACACTAAATTTGGCTTTTAACTGCTGTAGCAGACTTTCTAAATTGTTATAAATGTTATCTATACAAACAGAGAAGCTAATAGCAGAGTTTTGAATAAGATCTACTTTCATTTTGTGTTGATGCAGTAAACCAAAAATCTCACTTATATTTTCTTCAACTATATAAGAAAAGTCTAGGGAAGATAAAGATATTAGTACTTGATTTTTCTTTACAATAAAACAAGGAGTATCTGGTTCTAAAGTAATACCTTTTCCAACAGTTGTACCAGCTTCTTCAGGGTTTAAAAATGATTTTACATACAACGGAATTTCTTTTTGTTGTAATGGTTGTAACGTTTTTGGATGAATTACAGAAGCGCCATAAAACGCCAATTCTATAGCTTCTTTATAAGATATTTTATTTAATAATTGGGCATTTTCAAAATGACGAGGATCTGCATTTAAAACACCAGGAACATCTTTCCAAATAGTAACGCTTTGTGCATTTAAACAATAAGCTAAAATAGCAGCGGTATAATCGCTACCCTCTCTTCCTAAAGTAGTAGTGAAGTTATTAGGATCACTTCCTAAAAACCCTTGAGTTATATTTAAAGCAGAGGTGTTTAGTGAAGATGAAATAGCAGATTGTGTTTCTTCCCAATTTACATTAGCCCTTCTGTAAAAGTTATCGGTTTTAATAAAGTTTCTTGTATCTACCCAGTTGTTTTTTATACCAATACTATTTAAATAGTCACTTATGATAGTGGTAGAGACTAACTCACCATAGCTAACAACTTGGTCGTATACAAAACTATAATTAGGTGATTTATTAACTTTTAAAAAGTTGTTTAATTCATTGAAAAGCAGTTTTACTTTTTTAAAAGCAGGATGGTTTTCATCCCGATAGCCATCGGGATCGAATAAATCGAATAGAATTTCATTGTGAAATTTTATAATGTCTTGAATGGAACTTTGTAAAGCACTTTTTTTATTAAAATAATTTGAGATAACTACTTCAAACGCATTGGTTACTTTTCCCATTGCAGAAACTACAACCATGGTATTTTTAAACCCAACAGTTTTTAAAACCACTGCTAAGTTTTTAATAGCATTAGCATCTTTAACAGAAGCACCACCAAACTTAAATATTTGCATTTTAAAGCTTTGCTATATAGTTTTTAATACTTTGTTCAGTCATTTGAACCACATCCCAATCTCGCATCACATTAGCACCTTTACTTTCGTAAAATTTAATGGCAGGTTCGTTCCAATCTAATACTTCCCAATTAATACGTTTTACGCCTAAGGAATATCCGTATTTTACAAAAGCATCTAAAAGAGCAGAGCCAATGCCTGAACCTCTAAATTTGGTGTTTACTATTAGATCTTCTAAATGAATAATTTTTCCTTTCCAAGTAGAATAACGGTTGTAGCCAAGAGCTATACCTTCAACTGTATTATCTACTTCTGCTACAAAACAAAAGAATGCTGGGTTTTCTCCAAAACCATCGTTTTGAAGATCTTGAACGGTAACCAAAACAGCATCAGGCTCTTTTTCAAATTCAGCCAATTGTTTTATCAGTGTTAAAACTCTTGGCATATCATCTTTAGTAGCTTTTCTAATAGTAAAATCCATAGTAAGTTTTATATATTCAAATATAAGTTAAAGAAAAATAAACATTTTATTATTCTTAAACGAAAACGTTGTAGTTAATTAAAATTTAATGGATATTTGTACTAAACCAAATACAAAAATTTATGTCCCAACAAAAACAGACTCTAGGGGAATTTATTATTCAAAATCAAACATCTTTTAAATATTCATCAGGAGAATTATCTAGTCTTCTAAATTCCATAAGATTAGCTGCAAAAGTTGTAAACCATGAAGTGAATAAAGCTGGACTAGTTGATATTATTGGAGCAGCTGGGGATACTAATGTGCAAGGCGAAGATCAGCAAAAATTAGATGTTTATGCCAATGAAAAATTCATTCAAACTCTAACAAAAAGAAACATTGTTTGTGGAATAGCTAGTGAAGAGGAAGATAGTTATATAACCATTAACAGCCAAGATGAAAACCATAGAAATAAATATGTTGTTTTGATAGATCCGTTAGATGGATCTTCTAATATTGATGTAAATGTATCTGTTGGAACAATTTTTTCTATTTACAGAAGAATAACACCTGTTGGAACACCTGTACAGCTCGAAGATTTTTTACAAAAAGGAAGTGAGCAAGTAGCCGCTGGGTATGTGGTTTATGGAACTTCTACTATGTTGGTTTATACAACAGGAGATGGCGTAAATGGCTTTACATTAAATCCGGCAATTGGCTCATTTTATTTGTCGCATCCTAAGATGGAGTTTCCAGAAAATGGAAGTATTTATTCTGTAAACGAAGGGAACTATGTACACTTTCCGCAAGGGATTAAAAGTTATATAAAATACTGCCAGGAGGAAGTAGATGATAGACCTTACACAGCAAGGTATATTGGATCTTTAGTTTCAGATTTTCATAGAAACATGATAAAAGGTGGTATTTATTTATATCCACAAAGTTCTAAAAACCCTAGCGGAAAATTACGTTTGCTCTATGAATGTAACCCAATGGCATTTTTAGCAGAACAAGCTAAGGGGAAAGCCAGTGATGGTTTTACAAGAATCATGGAAATTAGTCCAACAGAATTACACCAACGTGTGCCATTTATTTGTGGTAGCAAGAATATGGTAGACAAAGCCGAAGAATTTATGAGAATCTCTGTAGAACGGATGCTTTAATAGAAAAACTACCTATTTAAAATAAATAGTTTTTAACTGATGAAAAGAAAAAAGCGAACCCTACGGTTCGCTTTTAAATTATATAACTAAAAGATGTTCTATTTTAAAGAGCCACTAAATCCCCAGCTGCATTTTTAGTAGGTAAATCTGATTTACCCATTAAGTAAATATCAACCTGTCTTGCAGCTTCTCTACCTTCAGAAATAGCCCAAACAATTAATGATTGTCCACGACGCATATCACCTGCAGTAAAAATGTTTGAAACATTAGTTTGGTATTTTCCGTACTCAGCTTTGTAGTTTGAACGCGCATCTCTTTCAATACCTAATTTGTCTGCTAATGTACTTTCTGGTCCTGTAAAACCTAATGCTAAAAGAGCTAAATCACATGGCCATGTTTTTTCAGTACCTTCAACTTCAATTAATTTAGGACGTTGACCAGGAATCATTTCCCATTCAACATTAACCGTTTTTAAAGCTGTTAATTTTCCGTTTTTATCGGTAACAAATTCTTTTGTGTTAATTAACCAGTTACGTTCAACACCTTCTTGATGAGAAGAAGACGTTTTTAACTGTAATGGCCAAAAAGGCCAAGGAGTAGATGGTGAACGATGTCCTGGAGGCTTAGGCATAATTTCAAAATTAGTTACCGATTTTGCTCCGTGACGGTTAGAAGTACCAATACAATCTGAACCAGTATCACCACCACCAATTACAATAACGTCTTTATCTGTTGCTAATACTTGGTCTTTAACTTCTTTTCCAAAAACAACCTTAGTTTGTTGTGTTAAGAAATCCATGGCTTGTACCACACCATCGGCATCAATACCAGGTGTTGGCAAACTACGTCTTTCTGTGGCACCACCACATAAAACAACAGCGTCAAATGCTTTTAGGTCTTCTACGTCATAATTAACACCAACGTTTACATTTACCTTAAAGGTAATGCCTTCAGCTTCTAAAATGGCAACACGACGGTCTATAATGCCTTTTTCCATTTTAAAGTTAGGGATGCCATAGCGTAATAATCCACCAATTTCATCATCTCTCTCAAAAACAGTTACAGTGTGTCCCGCTCTATTTAATTGTTGTGCTGTAGCTAAGCCAGCAGGTCCTGAACCTACAACAGCAACAGTTTTGCCTGTACGTACTTTTGGAGGTTGTGGTTTAATCCAACCTTCTTTAAAGGCACGTTCTACAATATTTTTCTCAATATTCTCAATAGATACAGGATCTTCAATAATACCTAATACACATGATTTTTCACATGGAGCAGGGCATAATCTACCTGTAAACTCTGGGAAATTATTAGTTGAATGTAAAATCCATGATGCCTTTTGCCATTCGCCTTGATGCACCATATGGTTGAAATCTGGAATTAAATTCCCTAGTGGACAACCACTGTGACAAAACGGAATACCACAATCCATACAACGTGATCCTTGTTTTGTAATTTCTTCCTCAGATAATGGAACAGTAAATTCTTTATAATGCTTTACACGGTCATCAACCGGTTTGTAAGCTTCATCCTGTCTGTCAAATTCTTTAAATCCTGTTACTTTTCCCATGACTATGCAAATGTTAATTCTTCAACCATTGGCTCTTCGTTAGCTATTCTTTCTAACGCTACTTTATATTCTTTAGGCATTACTTTAACAAATTTGCTAATGTAAGTGTCCCAATCTGCTAAAACCTCTTTACCTTTATTACTATTGGTATAAGCTACATGATTAGTAATTAATTGTTTTAATTCTGCCTCATCAGCTTCAGTTATTGGATCAAAATCTATAGTTTCTTCATTACATAAACCATTAGTAAATTGACCAGATTCATTTAAAACAAAGGCATAACCACCACTCATTCCAGCAGCAAAGTTTCTACCTGTTTTACCTAATACTACAACTTTTCCTCCTGTCATATATTCGCAACAGTGATCACCAACACCTTCAACTACAGTTGTGGCTCCAGAGTTTCTCACAGCGAAACGTTCTCCGGCAATACCATTTATATAAGCTTCACCATGAACAGCACCAAATAAACATACATTACCAACAATAATGTTTTCTTCAGCAACAAAATCTGCTTTAGCTGGTTTCTTAACAATTAATTTTGCTCCAGATAATCCTTTACCTAAATAATCGTTTGTATTTCCTTCTAAAGTAAATGTTAGACCGTGTGCCCCAAAGGCTCCAAAACTTTGTCCTGCAGATCCCGTAAAGTTAATGTTTAAGGTGTCTTCAGGTAAGCCTAAGTGCCCGTAAATTTTTGAAATTTCATTACTTACAATAGCACCAACAGTTCTATCTACATTTTTAATAGGATAGGCAAGTGTCATTTTTTCTTTTCTATAAAGTGCTCTGTGAGAGTCCTTAAGAATAGTGAAATCTATAACGTTTTCTAAATTATGATCTTGTTGTTCAGTGTTTTTAATTGTAAGTTGATTATATTCAGCAGGTCTGTGTAATATGCTTGAAAGGTCTAAGCCTTTTGCTTTGTAATGCTTAATGGCTTTGTTAGCATTAATTTTATGCGTTTGTCCAACCATTTCTGCAAGAGTTCTAAACCCTAATTGCGCCATGATCCCTCTTAATTCTTCAGCAACATAGTAGAAGAAATTAATAACGTGTTCTGGTGTTCCTTTAAAGTTTTTACGTAACTCTTTATCTTGAGTTGCAACTCCAACAGGACATGTGTTTAAATGACACTTACGCATCATGATACATCCTGAAGCTACTAAAGGAGCTGTAGCAAAACCAAATTCTTCAGCACCAAGTAAAGCTGCTATAGCAACATCACGTCCTGTTTTTAGCTGTCCGTCGCATTCTACAACAATTCTACTTCTTAAGTTATTAAGTACTAACGTTTGTTGTGCTTCAGATAAACCAAGTTCCCAAGGTAATCCTGCATGCTTTAAAGATGTTAAAGGAGAAGCTCCAGTACCACCATCAAAACCAGAGATTAATACGACATCTGCTTTTGCTTTAGCAACACCAGCAGCAATAGTACCAACACCAACTTCAGATACTAGTTTTACATTAATTCTAGCTTCACGATTGGCATTCTTTAAATCGTAAATTAATTGTGCTAAATCTTCAATAGAGTAAATATCGTGATGTGGAGGAGGTGAAATTAAACCAACAAAAGGTGTTGAGTTTCTTGCATCTGCAATCCATGGTAATACTTTTTCACCAGGAAGCTGACCACCTTCACCAGGCTTAGCACCTTGCGCCATTTTAATTTGAATCTCCTTGGCATTTGTTAAGTAATGAGATGTCACACCAAATCTACCAGAAGCTACTTGCTTAATGGCAGAATTTCTACTATCTCCATTTACGTCTTTTTGAAAACGTCTTCTATCTTCTCCACCTTCACCAGAATTAGATTTTCCTCCAATACGGTTCATAGCTATTGCTAAATTCTCATGTGCCTCTCTAGAAATAGAGCCGTAAGACATGGCACCAGTTTTAAAACGCTTTACAATGTCTGTCCAAGGTTCTACTTCTTCAATTGGAATTGGATCTAACTTGTCAAATTGAAACAATCCACGAATAGTCATTAATCTTTCAGACTGCTCGTTGATAGTTTTGGAATAAATATCATAACTATTTTGATCACTTAACCTCACTGCTTGTTGTAATTTAGCAACAGTAGTTGGGTTAAACATGTGGCGTTCACCATTACGTCTCCATCTGTAATCACCACCAATATTTAATCCTAAACGGTTTTTGATTTGCGTATCTGGATACGCATATTTATAACGCTCATTAATTTCTTTTTCTATTTCGTAAAGCCCAATACCTTCAACTCTTGAGGCTGTATATGGGAAGTATTTCTCAACAAATTGAGAATTGAAACCAACAATTTCAAAGATTTGAGAACCTCTGTACGAGTGTAATGTAGAGATCCCGATCTTATTCATGATTTTTAATAATCCTTTACCGATAGCTTTATTGAAGTTATCAACAGCTTCCTCTTCATTGTAATCTGTAATGAATCCATCTTTTACTTGCATTCTGATGATTTCATTCACCATATATGGATTAATGGCAGAAGCACCATACCCAAATAACGTAGCAAAATGATGTGGTTCACGAGGTTCTGCAGATTCGATAATAATATCGAAATAAGAACGCTTACGTAAACGGTTTAATTGATGGTTTACATAAGAACAAGCTAATAACGCTGGTATAGGAGCAAAGTCTTTATTTACGCCTCTATCAGAAAGAATAATGATATTTGTTTTTCTCTCTACAGCTTTTTCTACTTGTTTGATAATATCTTCTAAAGCATCTTCTAATCCGTTTAATCCTTGAGATTTAGGATATAACATATGGATGGTTTCAGCTTTAAAACTTTCAATATTTATGGTCCTGATTTTTTCTAAATCTGCATTAGAAATTACAGGGTTTTGAATTCTTAATTTTCTACACTGTCTGTCAGTTATACTGAAAATGTTACGGTCTTTACCAAGATTTAAGCTAATATCTGTTACAATTTCTTCTCGAATACCATCTAATGGCGGATTAGTAACCTGAGCGAATAATTGCTTAAAGTAATTTGAAATTAGTTGAGGTCTATCTGATAAAACAGCTAAAGGTGTATCAATACCCATAGAACCAAGAGCTTCTTTCCCTTTTTGAGCCATTGGCGTAATCACCTCTTGAATATCTTCAATAGTATAATTGAATAAACGCTGGCGCGTTTTAATATCAATAGTTTCTATTGGGCATGTTTCATTAGTATAAGGTACATCTCTTAAATGTAGCCTTGTTTTATCTAACCATTCTTTATATGGTCTTTCTGAAACAATTTTATTTTTAATTTCTTCATCATCAATAATACGTCCTTTATTCATATCAACCAAGAACATTTTTCCTGGTTCTAATCTTCCATGTAATTCAACATCGGCAGGATCTACATCAACCACACCAACTTCTGAAGACATGATTAATTTACCACTCTTAGTCAATGTATATCTAGATGGTCTTAAACCATTTCTATCTAATAATGCTCCAACATAATCACCATCTGTAAATGGTATAGAAGCAGGTCCATCCCAAGGCTCCATAATACAACAGTTGTATTCATAGAATGCCTTTTTCTCTTCACTCATGGTATTGTGTTTTTCCCATGCTTCAGGAATCATCATCATCATGATTTCTGGTAAAGAGCGGTCTGTATGTGTTAATAATTCTACCACCATATCCATAGAAGCAGAATCTGATTTACCAGGTAAAACAATTGGGAAAAGCCTATCAATTTGAGGTCCAAAAACATCACTCTTCATAATCTCTTCACGCACACGCATTCTGCTTACGTTACCTCTAAGAGTGTTAATCTCACCATTCTGACACATATAACGGAATGGTTGTGCTAATTCCCAAGCAGGCATGGTGTTAGTAGAGAAACGTTGGTGTACCAAAGCCAATCTAGTAACAAGATCTTCTTGTTGTAAATCTGTATAATAAGGCCCAATGTCTTCAGGCATTATTATACCCTTATATATTAAGGTAGTAATTGATAAACTTGGAATGTAGAAATAATCACTTTGTGAAATCTTAGATAATCTAATTTCATGTTCAGCGATTTTTCTAGCAGCATATAATTTAGCTTTAAAAGTAGCCTCATCTATAGCATCTGTTTTACCAATAAATAGTTGTTCTATTTCTGGCTCAGAAGCTTTTGCAATACTTCCTAATTGAGTTGAATCTACAGGAACACTTCTCCATCCTAAAACACTTAGACCTTGTGCTTTAATTTCACGTTCTAATGTGTCTTTACAAAATTCATATTGGTTATAAATTTTTGGCAAGAATATCATACCCACAGCATACTCTCTTTGGGCAGGTAAATCAAAATCACAAACGCGCTTAAAATAATCGTGAGGGATATCAATTAATAAACCAGCTCCATCTCCAGTTTTTCCATCGGCACTAACACCACCACGGTGTTCCAATTTTACCAGGATTTCTAAAGCGTCGTGAATGATTTGATTTGTCTTTTCTCCTTTAAGATTACAAATAAAACCAGCACCGCAATTTTCGTGTTCAAATTCAGGTGAATACAATCCTTGTTTCTTCAGCATAATCAACTAATTATATGGTTTAAAACATGACTAAGTAAGCGAAGATAGTTATACATTTTAAATATATAATAATGCGTAATTCATTATTTCGATTTTAGTGAATAAGTAGAGATAAAAATAATTATATATCAATAATCTTTTTGTTTTTTAATAAATATTCAATCGTTAAAATTTGTTAATAAATGAGGATATGTGAATTAATAATAACGAAATATGATATTCTTAAAAATAAAAGCATGGTTAAATAGAAATTACTGACAATAATTCAATGTTTATTGTTGTTGAATCTCCAAAAAATCAAAAAATTATATGAATACCTCTAAAAAAATGAGGTAAAAATTAAAATATCAACAAAAATTAATCAAACACCCCCTATTTTTATGGGGGTTATATTTTTTTAACATAGTTTTGATCCGTTCTTAAGGAAAAATTAACACAAAAAATTAATCTTAAAAATGAAAACTATTATGAAAAAATTATTTACTCTTTCATTTCTTTTTGTAGCATCTGTTTTATTTGCGCAAGAAGAAGAGTCTAAACCATCATTTAATGTTAGTGGTAGTGTAGATGCTTATTACAGAGCTAACTTAACTGCTCCAAATGATGAAAATGCGATTGCACCAGGATCATCATTTGCTAATTTACCAGGTTTCGCTATAGGTATGGCAAACGTAGTGTTCTCTTATGAAGGAGAGAAAGCTGGTTTTGTTGCAGATTTAGTATTTGGCCCAAGAGGTGCTGATGCTGTTTTTAACTCTCCTCAACTACAGCCTGCTGGAGACCAAGGTTTTTATCGTTCTTCAAATATTGTTAATCAGTTATATGCTTATTGGAATGTAAGTGATGCTGTAACGTTAACTATTGGTAACTTCAATACGTTCTTAGGATATGAAGTTATTTCTCCAACAGCTAACTTTAACTACAGTACATCTTACTTATTCTCTTATGGTCCATTTAGTCATACTGGAATAAAAGCTGATATTGCTTTATCTGATGACTTTAGTTTAATGTTAGGAGTAATGAATGATACTGATTTAACTGAGTTTAATTCAACTGGTGATTATGCATTTGGCGCTCAATTAGGATATTCAGGACAATACTTAAACTTCTTATTAGATCCGTCATTTACTGAAATAGATTTCACAGGTGGTTTTGACTTATCTGATGATTTCTTCTTAGGTATCAATGCTGCTTACTTAACAGTAGAAGATGATGGAGGTTCTTTTGCAGGTGCTGCATTGTACCCACAATTAGCTACTTCTGATACATTTACTATTGGTTTAAGAGGTGAGTACTTTACAGAAACTGATTTCTTTGGAGCTATTGGAGCTAGTGATGCTGATGGAGATAGTTCTGTGTTTGCTCTTACTTTAACTGGTAGCTTAGAAGTTGATAACTTAACTATAAAGCCAGAAATTAGACTTGATAGTGCAAGTGAAGAAGCTTTTATAGATAATGATTTAGCTGGATCTAAAAGCTTAGGTTCATTTGTTTTAGCCGCAATCTACTCTTTCTAATATAAAATTACTCTTAGGCATTCTTTAAAGAATGCCTAAGTTTTTTAAATAAATTACTAACCATAAAAAATTATTATTATGTTGAATAATATACCACTTTTTATACAAGACACCGCCGCAGTTGAAGGCGACATGGGAATGCTTTGGATGCTTATTTCAGGTATTTTAGTATTCTTAATGCAGGCAGGATTCACATTAGTTGAATCTGGAATGACACGTTCTAAGAACGTTGTTAATATAGCAATGAAAAACGTATTAGACATTGCAGTTGGATCTTTAGTATTCTGGTTCATTGGATATTCTCTAATGTACGGAGAATCTGCTAGTGGTTGGATTGGTTGGAGTGGTCTTATGTTTAACCAAGGGCCAGCAGATTTATTCTTCCAAACAGTATTCTGTGCTACTGCAGCTACTATTGTTTCTGGAGCTATTGCTGGTAGAACAAAATATTCAACTTACATAATTTTCTCAGTAGTTTTAACTGCTTTTATTTATCCAATTGCTGGTGGATGGGAATGGAATGGCGGATGGTTAAACAATACAGATGGTATTATGCCAGCTGAGTTTATCGATTTTGCAGGTTCTTCTGTTGTACATGCTGTTGGTGGTTGGGCTGCTTTAGTAGCTGCAATCTTAGTAGGCCCTAGATTAGGGAAATATACTGCAGATGGAAAAGCGGTTAGTATTCCAGGTCATAACAAATTATTAGCTACTATTGGTGTATTTATCCTATGGTTTGGATGGTTTGGTTTTAATGGAGGTTCTCAATTAGCTTGGGGTGGTGATGATGCTACAGGAGCTTCTATGGTAGTTTTAGTAACTAACTTAGCTGCTGCTGCTGGTGCTCTAGGTGCTTTATTCTTATCTTGGATTAAGTATAAAAAGCCAAACTTAGACATGACACTTAATGGTGCATTAGCAGGTTTAGTAAGTATTACTGCTGGTTGTGGTAATATGGGTGAAGGTGGAGCAATTATTGCTGGTTTCATTGGAGGTATCATTGTGGTATTCTCTATGGAGTTTGTAGAGCAAAAACTTAAGATTGATGATGCTGTAGGTGCATTCTCAGTACACGGCGTAGCTGGTGCTTGGGGTACTTTAGTTATTGGTCTTTGGGGAATAGATGGTGATACTGCTATTGGATTATTTAACGGTGGTGGAGCAAACCAATTCTTAGCTCAGTTAATAGGTACTTTTGCCTATGCTATATGGGCAGTTGTTACTTCTTTTGTGTTCTTATTCATCTTAAAGAAAACTGTTGGATTAAGAGTTTCTGAAAAAGTTGAAATTGAAGGTCTTGATTTATCAGAGCACGGAGCTTTAGCTTACCCTGGTAAGAGACAAAGAGAAATAGAAGAATAAAAAAATACAAAAAATAATAATTTAAAGATTATTTAGTTTAGTAAAAAAAGGTGTGTTTTGTTTAAAAACACGCCTTTTTTGTTTGTTTTATTATTAAAGTGATAATATTTTTTTATTAATGCTGCATAATTCTTAGTAAACTAAGTATTTTTTTATTTTTGAAAATTAACCAATTTAAAATAATAACAGACAAATGAAGAAAATTGAAGCTATTATTAGAAAATCCAAATACAGCGCTGTTAAAGAGGCGTTACACTCAGTTGGAGTTAATTTCTTTTCTTATTGGGATGTAACAGGTCTTGGTAATGAAAAAGAGGGACATGTATACAGAGGAGTATCTTATAGTACAAGTGACATTCAACGTAGATACTTATCTATTGTTGTAAATGATGATTTTGAAGAAAAAACAATTAAAGCTATTCTTGACTCTGCCGGAACAGGTGAGGTTGGAGATGGTAAAATCTTTGTTTCTGATGTTTCAGAATGTTACAGAATAAGAACTGGAGAAAAAGGTGGGGACACCTTGAAATAAAATATTAAACAAACTAACAACACTCACAAAGAAATTATGGAAGGATTATTTACAGCAAATAACGTATGGATGATGGTCTGTACGGCGCTTGTTTTTTTTATGCATACAGGTTTTGCATTTTTAGAAATAGGATTAACAAGACAAAAAAACACCATCAATATTTTATTTAAAAATATCTTTATTATAACGGTAGGTTTATTATTATACTACATAGCCGGATTTAATTTAATGTATCCTGGGTTTGAAGAAGGATCAGCTGGAATTTTAGATTTCGCAGGTTTTGGTATCGCACCACCTGAAAATGGAATGACTCCAGAGTATGCTGATGGAGGATATACTTGGTGGACAGATTTCTTATTCCAAGGTATGTTTGCTGCTACTGCTGCAACTATTGTATCTGGTGCTGTTGCTGAACGTATTAAAATAGGACCATTTATGATATTCACAGTAATATATGTAGGTCTTGTATATCCAATTGCAGGTTCTTGGAAATGGGGAGCTGGGTTTTTAGACGAAATGGGTTTTCATGACTTTGCAGGTTCTACTTTAGTGCACTCTGTTGGTGGTTGGGCTGCTTTAGTAGCAGTTTGGTTATTAGGAGCTAGAATAGGTAAATTTAAAGATGGAAAACCGCAAGCAATTCCTGGCCACAACATTCCATTGGCAACAGCTGGTGTATTAATTTTATGGTTAGGATGGTTTGGGTTTAATGGAGGCTCTGTATTATCTGCAGATCCAGAAGGAACGTCTCTTGTTCTAGTAACTACTTGTTTAGCTGCTGCAGCTGGTGGAGTTGTTTCTGCTTTTGTATCGTTTTTACGTTATAAGAACTTAGACTTAACAATGTTCTTAAATGGTATTTTAGGAGGTCTAGTAGGTATTACTGCTAGTGCTGATGTTGTTACGCCAGAAAGCGCTATTATTATTGGTGCTATTGCAGGTGCTTTAATTGTATTTGCTGTTGGGTTTATAGATGCTATTAAATTAGATGATCCAGTAGGAGCAATTGCAGTACATTTAGTATGCGGTATTTGGGGAACATTAGCAGTTGGGATATTTTCAACGAATCCAGATCATTCGTTTTTAACACAATTAATAGGAGTGGGATGTTATGCTGCTATTTGTGTGGTATCTTCATTTATCATTTTCTTTATACTTAAGAAAACAGTAGGTATTAGAGTTTCTGAAAGAGAAGAATTAGAAGGTCTTGATACTCATGAACACGGTATGAGTGCTTATTCAGATTTTAGAATGAATGAACACTAAATAAATTAGATTAAAATATATATAATTTAAGAAAAGGCATTCATTAGTTTGAATGCCTTTTCTATGCTTTTTTATCCTAACTAAAAGTGTTAATTAGAAACCCTGAGATGTTATATCCTGGGGTTTGTTTTATTACTGAAAACACTTAATATTTAAAATAAATTGATTTTCCATTCTTTAAAATGAAGAACAAATAGTAGCCTTATAAAGATACTTGGTTGTAAAATGTGTCTTGAAGCTTGTAATAAATACTAGAAAAGAAAAAGCCTCCGTTTCCGAAGGCTTCATTAATATAATGTGTATGTTCTCTTTACGCCGAGTTCCTACTAGCATTAATATTACCAAACAGAGAACGTGTTACAATCTTTTCAAAAATTAAGCGTTCAGCATCATCTTTTGGTACACCTGCTTTATCAAAATCCTGAACCTTTTTAAGAGCGTATTGCTGAATAGTTAATAAAGGTAGTACAATAGACTCTCTCACTTGAATAGAAGCCTTGCCAGCAGGTTCATTTTCCATTAATTCACTATAACCTGTTAGTTTTAATAATAACCTTTTGGTGATTTTATATTCCTCGAAAATAATTTTCCAGAACTCACCAAACTCTTCGTCTTTAGACATGTATTTAGTTAAATCAAAGAATGATTTTGTTAAAGACATCATACTGTTTTCTAACAATGTCTTAAAGAACTTAGAGTTATTATAAAGCTGTTCTACTTTATCCCATTCACCGTTATCTTCATAAGCTTTTAAAGCTGTACCTACACCATAGAATCCAGGTACATTTTGTTTTAACTGGCTCCAAGACCCTACAAAAGGGATGGCTCTTAAATCTGAGAACACTAATTTATCAGATTTACCACGTTTAGATGGTCTACTACCAATGTTAGTTTTAGCATAATACTTTAAAGTACTCATGCGTTCCAAGTAAGGAATAAACATTGGATGGCTCTTAAAATCTTTATATGTTTGGTAACTAGATTCGGCAAGATCTGTCATTACAGCTCTGTCTTCATCAGATAAGCGATTCTTTTCACCATCAATTCTATTCTTAATACCAGAACTAATTAGTTGTTCTAAGTTATATTGAGACGAATCATTAGTTCCAAAATTAGAACTTACTGTTTGTCCTTGTATCGTTATTTGAACTTCTTTATCTTCAATAGTAGGGCCTAATGATGAATAGAAATTATGTGTTTTTCCACCTCCACGTGCTGGTGGTCCTCCACGTCCATCAAAGAAAATTACAGTGATGTCGTACTTTCTAGACATTTCGGTTAGCAACTCTTTGGCTTTGTAAATACCCCAGTTTGCCATTAAATAGCCACCATCTTTAGTTCCGTCAGAGAAACCTAACATGATGTGTTGTTTGTTTCCTCTCGCTTTTAAATGTGCCCTATATTCTGGGTTGAGGTACAATTGTTCCATAACACCAGGCGCATTTTCTAAATCTGGAATAGTTTCAAACAATGGCGCTACATCAACAGTTAATTCATCTTTAAATGCTACCATTTTTAACATGCCAAATAGTTGCATGACGTTTAATGCTGTTTGGTTATTGCTAATAATGTATCTGTTAGCACCACGCTCTCCGTTTGCTTCCTGAATGTCTTTTATAATAGCAATGGTTTTTAATGTATTTCTAACCATTTCATCTTCAAAAGCATCTAAATCACCTACATCATCAGTAGCTTTAGAAAGTATCTCTATTTGTTCGGCTTCAGATAAATCATGATAGTTGTCTGGGAAAGAAGAATTTCCAGAAGCAATTAATTTATCTATTACAGTAGTAAATACATCGTGATGTATTCTACTATCTTGTCTAATATCTAGAGAAGCAAATCTGTAATCAAACAGATGTATTCTATTTATTAGGTTATTAATATCATTTACATATAAAGATTGGTGCTCTTCAATTACCGTATCTCTAATACTTAAAAGCTCCTTTTTTAAATCACTAGCACTTATTGCTTTTTTAGTTTTAAGGTTGATACTATAATCATACATCATAGTTTCAAGGCTAATAATGCGTTCCTCAATACCTCTAAACGTTAGTTTTTTCCTTAAATCTTTTAAGTCTTGATAGTATTTTTTAAGAATAGCTTTTTTAAGTTTCTTAGCAACTTTTAATGTGGTTTCTGGTTTAACGAAAGGATTTCCGTCTCTATCACCACCTGGCCAAAAACCAATATTTATAATGTCATTATGTCTTTTTCCATCATCAAAAATGTTTGACTGAATGTAATTATAGATATCACCAAAGGTTTTATAAAATACATTCTCTAGATACCAAATCAAGCTTTTAGCCTCTTGATAAGGGGTTGGCTTTTTATGTTTGAAAAAAGGTGTTTTACCCAATTGACCAAATAGGTTATTAATACCATTAAGGTCATTATTTTTAATAGCTTTAGTAAGGTTAGTAATAATACCTAAAACCGAACCAGGGTAAAACTGCGTAGGGTGTGCTGTTAAAACAATACGTACTTTAAATTCTTCAAGAAATTCTTTAAGTTCTTCTAGTTTACCTTCAGATCTAGCATTCCCTTTTAAGTTTCTTAAAGTACCAACGCCATCCATATTGTTTACAATAGGAAAAGCAGCATCTTCAATAGCATCAAACAATACTACTTGGCGCTCAATATATTGTATAAATCTAAAAAGAAGATTTATTTGACTTTCTTTGTTTCTTCTGGCTTGATATTTTTCAAAGAATGTGTTTACAATTGTTGTAGGGTCGTCTCCATTAGCAAATCCTTTTTCACAAGTTTCGTGAAATAGTGGAAGCAATACACCTGTTTTTGTTACACTATCAAAAGGTAATGTCATAAATATACTGTTGTATATTTGATATTTGGACATAACATTTTGATCAAATCTTTTTAATTTTGGTTCAATGGACATTCTTTGCTTTTCTATTAATTCGTAGCAAAAATACTAAAGGAATATGAAAGCCCCCTATGCTATTTGAAGTTTTATTGATTTCTGGGCTTTGCCTTCAAGTAATTAAGAAAAATTAAAGAAACTTTAATTATCTTTTTAATTATTACAAGTAAAAAAAATAATTCTCCAAGAAAACCTACTAAATAAAGGTTCAACTGTTTTAAATAGATTTAATTGTATCTTTGTATCCTCCTATTTAAAAGAAGAAGTATAAACAATTAGAAATGGATTTTGTAAAAGAGATAAACCGATTAAGGAAGGAAAAAAATGCTGTAATTTTAGCGCATTATTATCAAGAAGGTGCTATTCAAGATATTGCAGATTATGTTGGTGATAGTTTAGGGTTATCTCAAAAAGCGGCTGAGACTGATGCTGATATTATAGTATTTGCAGGGGTGCATTTTATGGCTGAAACGGCTAAAATTTTGAACCCGTCTAAAACGGTGGTATTACCAGATTTAAAAGCAGGTTGTTCATTGGCAGATTCTTGTCCGCCTCCAGCTTTTAAAGAATTTACGGAAAGTCATCCAGATCATATTGTGATTACCTATGTGAATTGTTCAGCAGAAATTAAAGCGTTAAGTGATATAGTTTGTACATCATCAAATGCGTTAAAAATTGTAAATTCTATACCAAAAGATACGCCAATTATTTTTGCGCCTGATAAGAATTTAGGACGTTATATTATAAAAGAAACAGGAAGAGATATGCTACTTTGGGATGGTAGTTGTGTGGTGCATGAAGCGTTTTCTATGGATAAGTTAATTGAGCTTCATAAAAAATACCCAGATTATAAAATTATTGCACACCCAGAGTCTGAAGAACATATACTAGATACAGCTACTTACATTGGTTCAACTTCTGGAATGATTAATTATGTTAAAGAGCATCAGGAAGAAAAATTTATAGTAGCTACAGAGGCTGGAATTTTGCATAAAATGCAATTAGAAATGCCAAATACAGAATTAATTCCTGCGCCAGCAGAAGAAGATAATACCTGTGCTTGTAGTGAGTGTCATTTCATGAAAATGAATACCATGGAAAAGTTATATAATTGCTTGTTAAACGAAAGCCCAAGTATTGATGTTCCAGAACCTTTAAGATCACGTGCACTATTGCCTATAGAGCGTATGTTAGAATTATCTAAATAACGTATGCTAGAAACTAATTATTTAGTCATAGGCTCTGGAATTGCGGGTTTAACCTTCTCAGTTAAAATTGCAGAAAAATTTCCGGATAGAAAAGTTGTTATCATAACAAAAGATAGTGAAGATGAATCTAACACTAAGTATGCTCAAGGTGGTATGGCAGTAGTGTTGAATAAAGAAGAAGATTCGTTTAAAAAACATATAAAAGATACTTTAATTGCTGGTGACGGATTATGCAATGAAGAAGTCGTTAAATTAGTAGTTAAAGAAGGTCCTAAGCGATTAGAAGAACTCATTGAATGGGGTGCTAATTTTGATGAAGATGGAGAAGGAAACTTAGACTTAGGAAAAGAAGGGGGGCATTCTGAATACAGAATTGTCCATCATAAAGATTTAACAGGTGCAGAAATTGAGCGTACGCTTATAAAACGTGCACACCAACTATCAAATATTACCCTCTTACCACATCATTTTGCTATAGATTTAGTTACTAATCATCATGTTAAAAATGTAGACGTTGAAGATGTTGTCTGCTATGGGGCTTATGTATTAAATCAAAGAACTGGTGATATTTTTACAATTAAAGCCAATGCTACTTTGTTAGCTTCGGGAGGTATTGGGTGTGTTTATGGACATACAACGAACCCTGTAATTGCTACAGGAGATGGGGTCGCTATGGCTTATAGAGCTAAGGCTAGAATAAAAGACATGGAGTTTATTCAATTCCACCCAACGGCATTATATCAAGAAAAAGGGGAGTCCGCTTTTTTAATTTCTGAAGCTGTTAGAGGTTTTGGAGCTTATTTAAGAAATGGAAAAGGACATCGTTTCATGCCAGAATATGATGAACGTGCTGAACTTGCTTCTAGAGATATTGTGTCGCAAAGTATTGATGCCGAATTAAAAAAGTCTGGTGACAATCATGTGTATTTAGATTGTACGCATTTAGATATTGAAGGTTTTAAAAAGCATTTTCCAACTATTTATAATAAATGTTTATCGCTTCATATTAACATAGAAAAAGATTGGATTCCAGTAGTACCAGCTTCTCATTATTTGTGCGGAGGGATTAAGGTTTCTAAAAAAGGAAAGACTACTGTAGAAAATCTATTTGCTTGTGGCGAATGTTCCAGAACAGGGTTGCATGGTGCTAATAGATTAGCATCTAATTCCTTATTAGAAGCGTTGGTTTATGCACACAATATTTACAAGCATCATGCTAAGAAAGAGTACGCATCTCATGATATTGTGATTCCTGAGTGGAATGACGAAGGCACTGTTATACCTGAAGAACACGTTTTAATAAAACACAATCTTAAAAGTTTACAAGCTTTGATGCGGGATTATGTAGGTATCGTTAGAAGCAATAAACGTTTAAGACGTGCCATTAAACATTTAGATTTAATGTATACTGAAGTTGAAGATTTATATCGTGAATCTAAAATAACGCCTTCGCTTTGTGAACTCAGAAATATGATTAACGTAGCGCACCTTATTATAAGTCAGTCTTTAGACAGAAAAGAAAATAAAGGGGGTTACTTTAATAAGGATAATGTGAAAAAATAAAGAAGCTGTCTTAATAGTATTAGAAACTGTCATTCTGAATTTATTTCAGAATCTGAAACAAGTTCAGATTGACAAAACAACTATTTTAGACAGCTTCTTTATTTTGGGGACAAAAAAAGGTTATTTACTCAGCATCAATAATTCATTACAAAGTATTTCTGTGATATATCGTTTTTCACCTTCTTTGGTTTCGTAAGTTCTATTAGTGAGTTTCCCTTCAACAGCAATTTCTTTGCCTTTAGTAATATAGTTCTCAACAACATTTACCAAACCGCCTTTTACAACAATGTTGTGCCAATAAGCGCGTTCCACTTTGTTGCCATTTTTGTCTTTGTAACTGTCATCTGTAGCAAGTGTGAATTTTGCCATTTTGTTACCATCTGAAAAGTTAATGATTTCTGGGTCTTGACCTAATCTTCCAATCAACTGTACTTTGTTTCTAAGTGCGTTCATAATTTATTTTTTAATGTTAAACAATTGATACTATCGAATTTGAAAGACATCTGGATTGTGCATTTCGACAATACTTCGACAAGCTCAGTATGACATCTCAATGTAACACTCAATATGACAAATCAAATCGACACTGCAAATATGAAATGAGAAGCAATCTTTATTCGGTTTTTACTTATTTAAATTCGTTTGTAAATGTTTGTAGTCGTTTGTAAATGAATATAAATTATTATATTTGATTCTCGATAAGTGTTTTTAACTTTTACTAATCCATTTTGTAGTGTTGATGTTTTTTAATTAGGTTTACCTAATGGAAACAAGTAAACTTTATGAAATTGCAGTATTTGGTTTAAAATGTATAGTATTAGCTGCATCTGTTTATTTGATAATGAGTACATGGCAATACCTTGACAAAAAGTTTCTTGAAACCCTACCAAAACTACCTAAGATTGTACTCTATATCTTAATAGTAGTTTTTGGTGCTATGTGGGTATTAGGTAAATTATTAGCGTTTGGTATTATAGAAGTTTAAATTTATTTAATTATAAACGATGAAAAATCAAATAGAAATAGACGGTATAATTGCTAAAAATGACAATTCCGAAATAACCGAAAAAGAACTTGATGATATTTTGGAATTATTGGTAAAAAAGGGATATTATTTTGGAGGTGGATTAAATCTATTATCAAATAAGGATTTTAATTAAAAAAAGTAGATTGTCTTTAAAAGTATTTAATTTGTTGTTATGAAACCAGAACAAATCATAAGCAAACTCAAACAAAACCAATATGTCTTCAAGTCACTATTAGAAGGAAAACCACAAGCCGAATACCTATGGCGCCCGCAATCCAATAAATGGAATCTACATGAAATTGTGTGCCACTTATTAGATGAAGAAATTCTAGATTTTAAGAGAAGAACAAAACATACACTTGAAACGCCTCTAGAATCAACACCTGCTATTAATCCTGAAAGTTGGGTGCAGAAACATGATTATGCCTCAAAAGATTATAATAAAACTTTAGCAGCTTTTTTAGAAGAAAGATCTAAATCTATTAAATGGTTAGAGACTCAAATAGGTGCCAATTGGAATAATGTATACAACCATCCAGAATTGGGTGAGATAACAGCTAAACAATTTTTAAATAATTGGTTGGCTCATGATTATTTACATATACGTCAAATTATTAGGTATCAGTATGAGTATTTTCAGGCTCATGCAGATACTTCCTTAGACTATGCCGGAAATTGGTAAAAAGTATATTAATTTAGCACTAATAAAAATAAAGAAACATAGTAATTAAATCATGAGAAGACTAAAATTTAGTAATAATGATGAAATGCCAGCATTTGGTTTGGGGACATGGAAATCTGCAGAAGGAGATGTATACAACGCTGTAAAGACAGCCATTAAAAATGGGTATAGACATATAGATTGTGCAGCAGCTTATGGTAATGAAAATGAAGTTGGTAAAGCACTTAAAGAAGTTATAGAAGAGGGTGTTGTAAAAAGAGAAGACCTGTGGGTTACATCAAAATTATGGTGTAACATGCATGCAAAAGAAGATGTTATTATTGCGCTAAATAAAACTTTGAGTGATTTACAGTTAGAGTATCTAGATTTATACTTAATACATTGGCCAGTAGCTCAAAAAAAAGAAATCCCTTTTGTCAGCAAAGGAGAAGATTTTATTTCTTTAGAAGAGTTGCCTAATGAGCTTACTTGGCAAGGTATGGAAAAAGCTGTTGAACTAGGATTAACAAAACACATTGGCGTTTCTAATTTTGGACCAAAAGCATTACAGGATCTTATAGCAAGTGCTAAAATTAAACCAGAAATGAATCAGGTAGAGTCGCACCCATATTTTCAGCAAGAAGATATGTTATCTTTTTGTAAAGAGCATGGTATACATGTTACAGCGTATTCTCCGTTAGGATCTTCAGATAGACCAGATAAATTTAAAACCGAAAATGAACCTAGACTTTTACAAGATCCTGTTATTTTTGAAATAGCAGCATCTAAAAATGTAACACCTGGTCAGGTATTAATAAGTTGGGCTTTACATAGAGGGACTGCTGTAATTCCTAAATCTGTAAATCCTGGAAGAATTGCACAAAATTTTGAAGCGCAAACAGTAGAGTTATCTGAAAGCGATATGAATAACATAGCGTCTTTAAATAAAAATCACAGATACTTAAGCGGAGAACATTGGTTGTATGAAGGAAGCTCCTATACGCTAGAGAGTATTTGGAGGTAATGATATAAGATCATGGTTTTTCATATTGAAACAGAACGATTAATATTAAGAGAGTTACGATTGACAGATTTAGATGGAATGTTTGAATTAGACTCAGATCCTGAAGTACATAAATATTTAGGAAATAAGCCTGTGAAAACAAAAGCAGAATCTCAAAAAATATTGCAAAGTGTTTTAAATCAATATGAAGAAAGAGGTATTGGACGTTGGGCAGAGATTGAAAAAGTTTCAGGTGAATTTATTGGCTGGTCCGGAATTCGTTTAAATACCGAATACAATATGAATGGGTATGCCAAATATTATGATGTTGGGTATAGGTTTATAAAACGGTATTGGGGTAAAGGTTATGCTACCGAATCTGGAAGGGCTGCAGTTAATTATGCATTTAATACTTTAAATCTTTCAGAATTATATGCTACTACAGAGATAAATAATCAAGCATCTCACAAGGCATTGTTGAAAATAGGACTAAGTTATATTGAAGATTTTTATTTTGAAGCTGAAGATTTACAGTTGCGTTGGTACAACATTAAAAACGAAAACTAATGGAAAAACAATGTTTGGAATGTGGTGAAAAAATTGTTGGCCGTATTGATAAGAAATTCTGCAGTGATGGTTGCAGAAACGCTTATAACAACAGGATAAATAAAGACAGCAAAAACCTTATTAGAAATACGAATAATAGGTTAAGGAAAAATTACAGAATACTAGAGTTACTAAATCCTAAAGATAAAACTAAGGTATCACGCGCTAAGCTAATAGAGAAAGGCTTCGATTTTAATTATTTTACAAGTATTTATACTACAAAAGCAGGAACTGTTTATTACTTTGTATATGACCAAGGGTATTTACCTTTAGAAGGCGATTATTATGCTTTAGTGAAAAGAGATAATTAATGCTTGTAACATGGCTTTCTGTATTAGCTTATATTTAAAAAACACCATATGATTATAGCTTTAAACTTTGATTTTATCATTCCTTTTATTTTCATGGGAATATTTTTAATCATAGTCATTTCAATATTTTATTTTAATAAAAAGATGATTCTTATAAGAAAACTCTCTAAATCTCAGTTTAAAAGTATTTCGCAATTTAGAACTAATGAGCTCACTAAAATAATGGGTAAAGTATTGCAAACCCATGAACCTTTTGTTGTGCCTTTTAGTAAAAGAAAATGCGTGGCCTATGAGATTAAAATAGAACAGAAAGTAAGTTCTGGTAAAAATTCTAGATGGAAAACTTTAGTACATAAAGAAGATATACAAGATTTTTTTATTGAAGAAAGAGGAGAAGTGGTTATGATAAAACCAACCAAATCACCTAAAAATTACCATAGTTATTTGGTGAAAGACAAAAGTATTTCTTCAGGAACCTTTAATGATCCAACTCCTGAATTTTTAAAGTTATTAGAAGATTTTAATATTAAATCTGAAGGGTTTTTCGGTTTCAATAAAACGTTAAGATACTCTGAAAGGATTTTAGAAATAGGTGAAATTGTAGTAGTTGCTGGTATTGCAAAGTGGAAGTCTTTAGAGCAACCAATAGAAGGCTATAATTATTCTAAAATAGCAGCATTAGAAAGTACCAATGAACAAAAGCTTTTTATAACAGATTTACCAGAAGCTCGCAGAAAAAGAAATTAAGTACAGTTACAATAAGTAGTTTGTAACTGTACTTTCACTATTTTAAGATATGTTTTCTAAACTAGAAGCTAACCTATCAAAAGCAGAACCCCAACCGTTATAGAATCCCATTTCTTCTTGTTGTTTACAATATGCCTCAGTTTCATGGATTACGCTAAAAGTAAATTTGGTAGTATTACCTACAGATTGAAAAGTAGCGATAAGCTCAACGTTCTCGGTCATAGGTTTAAAATCTGCACTAGTAACAATTTTTTCATGCTCAATAATTTCTTTATAAATACCTTCTGAAATAAATTGTGAACCATCTGGCATAGGCATGTTGTATTTCCACTTACCACCCACTTCAAAATTATGTACTTCTACATTAATATTCATACCTGCAGGCGCCCACCATTTTACAATATGCTCAGATTGTGTCCATGCCTTCCATACAAGATCAATTGGGGCATTAAGCGTTTTTTCAATGGTAAGTGTTCTGTTGGCTAATTCATTCATTTTGTTCATTTTTTGATTTTAATTGATTTATATAATTTTCAAAAGAGTCAATTTTCTGTTTCCACTCTTTGTTGTATTTTTCAATCCACAAGAATGCGGGCACCAGCTGTTCTGTATTGACTTTACAGAACCTTTCTCTACCTCTTTTTTCAAAAGAAAGAATGCCGCATTCATCAAGTATTTTTAAGTGTTTAGAAACTGCTGGTCTACTAATGTTAAATTTTTCTGCAACTTCGTTAACCGATAATTCTTGGTTAGCAAGAATATCTATTATTTCTCTTCTAACAGGGTCTGCTATTGCTTGGAATACATCTCTTCTCATAAAATGCGTAACTAATTGGTTACAAATATAAATGTAACTATTTGGTTACGCAAATTTTTTTTGATAAAAAAACCGATACGTTCGTACCGGTTTTAAATAAGGTTATGTGTTAATTGTTATTTATTTCCACCAATTTTGACCTTTAAGTTCCATGGCAGCTTTTAAAACATCTTTTTGACTTATTTGACCAACCAATTTTCCTTTCTCAACAATTGGAAAACGTCTGCGTTTAGCATTTAGAAATTTATTAGCAGCATCAAAAATGTTCATATTGCCATCTATAGTTTCAATGTTTGTGGCCATATGTTTTTTTATGGTTTTATCTTGCATTGGTAGATTGTAATATCGGCTCTCGCTAATTTGCTTAATACAATCGCCTTCAGAAATAATACCAATTAATTCATGCTTTTCGTTCACGACAGGGCCTCCAGAAATTCTATTCTTAATTAATGCTTGCATTACACTTTCAATAGTTTGATCTGGAGTAAACGTAATCAAATTTCGTGTCATATAATCACTTACCTTTAAAGGTGTATTATCTATTATATTGGTCTTTTGCCTTCTGGCTCCTTGAAAACTTTTTATTCCCATATCTCTCTTGTTTAGTTGTAACTAAATGTAGCTAATTTTTTTGGTTTTTCCTAATGCTTACGCTATCTGAGGAGATGTTAAGGTATAATCGTTTAAATTCTAAAATGAAAATATATTACGCTTGTTATAAAATAATTAGCATAGTTTTAAGAGAATAAGTGTTAATTTTTTTTAGTTTTAGCCCCATTAAAATTTGAAACACATGAAACGATTATTAGGATTGGTCTTGCTTATTAGCAGTTTTACAATGACAGCTCAAAGCAATGCAGAGTTATTAGGACATTATGAAGCATATTACAAACAAATGAAAGCACAAGGAGATATTCAAGGTGTTATTAATGCAATGACACATTTAAATATTTTATCTCCATCTCAAGCTAGAAAAGATACACTAGCCTTTATTTATATGGATCAAGGTAAGAATACTCAGGCTATAAATACTATTGGGTATGAAAAGAACGCCAACGATTCTGATATTGCTCTTCAAGTTAAGGCTTTATCTTTAAAAGCATTAAAACAACCCCAAATGGCAGTTCCTTTTTTTGATGAAATGTTTAAAAGGAATCCAGGCGCTTTAATTGCCTATGAACTAGCAGAATTAAACATACAGTTAAAAAATAATGCAGTAGCTGAAACTCATATTAACTATGGGCTTGCAAATTCTAAAGCTGATATGAAAAAGGCGTATTTTGAAACACAGCAACCATATGAAGTACCTTTAAAAGCTGCTTTTATGTATTTAAATGCTATTAACACATATTCTAAGGATAACAAAAACAATATTGATGCCGCTGTAGATATTTTAGATGCAGCTTTAAAGGAAGCACCAAACTTTAATATGATTCAAATTACCAAAAATGAATTATTAAGACAAAAACAGGCGATGCAAGCTGAAGCGTCTAAGAATTAAAAAGAAGACTTTAAACAAAATAGAAAAGCGGCATCTTTGAATGCCGCTTTTCTATTTTTACAGGGTGTTTAAAAATTACCAAATTCTCACACGGTCTTCTGGTTTAATGTATAATGAATCTCCTTCTTTAATATTAAAAGCATCATAAAAAGCATCAACATTTAAAAGAGGTTGTACAGCTCTTGTTATTCCTGGAGAATGAGGGTCTGTTTTTATTTGATTTTTCAATGCATCATCTCTCATCTTAGTTCTCCAGATAGTTCCCCAAGACATAAAGAAACGTTGTTCTGGTGTGAACTCATCAATGTTTTCTGGTCTTCCATTTTCTTTAAAGTTTAGTTGAAGTGCATCATAAGCTGCTAAAACACCTCCTAAATCACCAATGTTTTCACCTAAAGTAAATGGACCATTAATAAAGGTTTCTGGCAATATTTCAATAGCACTATATTGATCTGCCAGATTCTTTCCTAGCGCTTCAAATTGTGTTAAGTCTTCGTCTGTCCACCAATTATTTAAGTTCCCTTCTTTATCATAACGCGATCCAGAGTCGTCAAAACAATGAGAAATTTCATGACCTATTACCGCACCTATGCCTCCATAGTTTACTGCATCATCTGCTTGCCAATTATAGAATGGTGGTTGTAAAATAGCAGCTGGAAATACAATTTCATTAAAAGGAGGATTAAAGTAAGCGTTAACTACTTGAGGAGCCATATACCAACGACTTTTGTCTACTTGGTTTCCAAGATCTTCTAGATTTCTTTTGTGAGACCAAACATTGGCATTTAAAGCATTTTGAAAGAAAGAGCCGCCATCATTTACACCAGTAATTTCTAAATCTGAATAGTCTCTCCATTTATCAGGATAAGCAATTTTTACTTTTAAGGCTAAAAGTTTTTCAACGGCTTTAGCTTTAGTATCCTCAGTCATCCAGTCAAGTTTATTAATTCTATTTTCAAATGCTTTAATAACATTGGCAATCATTTTTTCTGCCTTTACTTTAGCTTCAGGTGGGAACTTCTCATCAACATATAATTTACCCAAAGCTTCGCCAATAGTACCATTTAAAACTTGTAGAGCTCTTTCATCTCTAGGTCTTTGCTTTTTAGCACCACGTAGTGTTTTACTATAAAACTCCCATCTAGCAGTTTCTAAGTCAGTGCTTAAAGCTCTTGAAGCTGAGTTGAATAAATTCCAGCGTAAATAAGATTTCCAATCATTTACATTATTTTCAGCTAAAATAGTTTGCAAAGCATCCATATATTTTACTTCGCTTACAATAACAGTATCTATTGCTTTAACACCAATACCTTTAAAATAAGTATCCCATTTAATAGCTGGGACCATTTTTTGTAAATCTGAAATTGATCTCGGATTATAACGTTTACGTACATCTCTTCTATCAACTTTATCCATTCTAGGTTCAGCTAAACGTGTTTCAAAAGCTAGAATTTGGTTTGCTTCGTTATTTGCTGAAGTTTCATCATTACCTAAAAATTTAAGCATTTTTGCAATATAAGCAACGTATTGTTCTCTTTTTTGTTTAGAATCTTCATCATCTTTAACATAATAATCTCTATCAGGAAGTCCTAATCCACCAGTGCTCAAATAGGCAGCATTTAAGTCGCTGTTTTTTGTATGAGGTCTCACAAAAAAACTAATAAAACCACCACCACCAGTTGGTTCCATTTCAACTAAATAATTTTGTAAATCGTTAACAGATGAAATAGCGTTTATTTTTTCTAAGTAAGGTTTAATTGGGTCTAGGCCTTGTTTGTTTCTGTTAACTGTATCCATAATACTTTGAAAAAGCTTTACAGCTTTGTCTTGGTCTGAACCTGGTATTACATCAATTTTTTTGAGATCTTTATTGTCTGTCATTGCAGATTTTAAAATAGATAAAGCATCATCATTAGTATTTTTCATTAATTCATCAAAACTTCCCCATCTACTTCTGTCATCTGGAATTTTGTTATTATCAAGCCATTTACCATTAACATATCTAAAGAAGTCGTCACTAGGTTTAACATTTGTATCCATGTATTCTAAATTTATACCTGGAATAATTTCTGCTTTGACAATTTCTTTTTTAGTTTCATTTTTACATGAAACGAATCCTAGTAAGAGCATAAAACTCCAAAAGGATAACATTTTTGAATTGGTTTTCATTTTTTTGAAATAATTTATGTTGAATTTTAAAATGAGACGTTTTTTGATGTAAAAAGTTTCATTTTTTATGTTAAAAAAGTTTTATCGTTACAATTTACAGCTTAATAATACTTTATTTGATATATTGATTAATATATTAACATATATTTAATAAAATTTAACACAAAAAAGGCGCATTTTAAATGCGCCTACTTAAAATATAGAAGAATTATAGTTTAAGGTTTTTGAATATTTAAATTATCAAATTCTACCTTTTTATTCATTTGTAAATTAAGGTTAGAAAAAGAAATTAGCACATCTTTTATGCTAAGCATCAATTCTTTTTTAGAAGTAGAAGATAAATTTGCTAAACTTTCTAGTTTTAAAAATTTGGTCTCAAATACATTTATTCTAGCAATAATTGATGGTGTATTTAATTCCTGGGGGATATTTTTCTTAAAGTCTTTTAAAGTGGCAATTGTTACCTCTTTATTTTCAATAATAAAACTTAAATCGGCCTTTTTTAAATTATCTAAAACCTCTTGTATTTGAATATATTCGTCCCAGTCTACAATTAAATTTTGCGTTTTATCATCAAGTAAAAAATCATCATATTTTATTTTAGACGTTTCTTTTTCTGTTAATTCTTTACTAGAAACGTCTTGGTTTTCTAAGGTAGAGCTTTGAGTTTTTTTACAAGAAAAAACCATAAAAAATAAACAAATTGCAACCAATAAATATTTGTACATAACCAAGTGTTTTACATGTATAACGCAAATATATACTAATAGTTTATTTTTTAGTTTAAATAAATTTAAATGTAACTTTATTCATAGGGTTTTATAAATATTTTATAAAAAATTCATGTACTTTTGAGTGCTTCCTAATTTCAAATTAATATGTTAGAAAATTTTTGGGATAATGTGACATATGGTGTTAATCATGTTTTAGATATTAATGCCTACGATCATGTTTTATTTCTTATAGTTTTAACCGTTCCCTACTTATTTAAAGATTGGAAACGTGTACTGCTTTTAGTATCTGTCTTTACTTTAGGACATACATTATCTTTGGTTTTAGCGGCATATGGTGTTGTGAAAATTAATGTACAAATAGTAGAGTTTTTAATACCAATTACTATTTTAATAATGGGTGTTTTTAATGTGTTTACAGCTGGTAAGAATGTGCAAAAAACAAAAGTTGGGGTTTTATTTGTATCAACACTATTTTTTGGGTTAGTACATGGTTTAGGGTTTGCTAGAGAATTTCAAATGATGTTTGGAGATGCAGATAATAAACTAGTGCTCTTACTCGAATTTGCGCTTGGTATTGAATTTGCACAACTCATTATTGTTTTTATAGTCTTGTTTTTAGGTTTTTTAGGACAAACTATTTTCAGGTTTTCAAAAAGAGATTGGGTAATGGTAGTATCTGCCATTGTTATTGGGTTAGTAATACCAATGATTTTGAATAGTAATTTTTTAGCTTAATAGTTATATAGATTTCCCTTTTTACCTAGACTACTGAAAAGGTAGTGCCTCGCGATTTTACATCAAGAGAGCTCCGAAAACAACTTCAATTATTAACAGATTTGGAAAAATAGCTTAAAAGCGCTAAACTTTTAAAAAACTTTAACTAACAAGCGTTGTAATTGAAATACTAACCAAGTATATTCGTTATTATGTTTTGCATAAAGGGTTACAACGGTATCCTTAAATTTGATTTTGATACGGTGTAGCTAATTACATGTACTACAATTTAAAAAGATTTAATGCCAAAACAAAAACAGTTAAAATACGATAAAGCGTATTTAAGAATAGCAAAAGAATGGGGAAAACTATCTTACTGCAAACGGAAACAAGTTGGAGCAGTTATTGTAAAAGATAGAATGATTATTTCAGACGGGTATAATGGTACACCATCTGGCTTTGAAAACTTTTGCGAAGATGAAGAAGGGTATACAAAGTGGTATGTATTGCATGCAGAAGCCAATGCTATTTTAAAGGTTGCTGCCTCAACGCAATCTTGTAAAGGCGCTACGCTATATATAACTTTATCACCTTGTAAAGAGTGCAGTAAATTAATCCATCAGTCTGGGATTGTTAGGGTAGTTTACAATAGCGCTTATAAAGATGATTCTGGATTGAAATTTTTGGAAAAAGCGGGTATAGAATTAAAATTAATAGAAGATTTAACGGCCTAATGTCTTATCAAAAAAAATATTTGCCTTTAATTTTGGGTGTTGCTATTGGCGCTGGTATTTTTATTGGTGGTAAATTAAATTTTAGAGATACTCCAGAAAAACTGTTTACTAAAAATAGTAGCAAAGACAAGCTTAATAGACTCATTGATTACATTGAGTATGACTACGTTGAAGAAATTAATACTGATAGTATTGTAGACGTTACAGTAAATGGTATTTTAGAAAATCTAGACCCACATTCAGTTTACATTCCAAAAGAAGAGTTAGCTAGCGTTACCGAGAATATGAAAGGAGATTTTGTAGGGATTGGTGTTAGCTTTTATACGTATAGAGATACCATAACAGTTATTAGAACCATTGAAGGAGGACCTAGTGAAAAAGCTGGAATAAAGGGAGGTGATAGAATTTTGTTGGCAGATGGAGATTCTCTTTACGGAAGCAGTGTTCAAGGTGGTGATATTGTAAAAAGGTTAAAAGGGCCTGTAGGGTCTAATGTTAATTTAACAGTGTATAGAAGGGGGGAGCCAGAATTTTTAAATTTCAAAGTTAAAAGAGGGGTTATACCAATTAAAAGTGTGGATGCAGCCTATATGCTTACTGATAAGTTAGGGTATATTAAAGTGAATAGATTTGCAGAGTCTACCTATAAAGAATTTAAAAAAGGTCTAGACAAACTTATTGATTTAGGTGCAACAGAAATAGCTTTAGATTTAAGAGAAAACCCAGGAGGCTTTTTAAGCATTGCAGAACAAATGGTAGATGAGTTTTTAGGCAAGGACAAGCTTATTTTATTTACTAAAAACAAAAGAGGTCATGTTGAAGAAAGTTATGCCACTAAAAGAGGTGATTTTGAAGATGGTAAAGTATATGTTTTAATTAATGAAAATTCTGCTTCTGCTAGTGAAATAGTTGCCGGTGCTCTTCAAGATAATGATAAGGGTACAATTGTTGGAAGAAGAAGTTATGGAAAAGGGCTTGTACAACGCGAAATGAATTTAGGAGATGGCAGTGCGGTGCGCTTAACGGTATCACGTTATTATACGCCAACAGGAAGATCTATTCAAAGGCCTTATAAAAAGAATGGTCATAAAGATTACTATGATGAATATTCAGATAGATTAGATAGTGGCGAATTACTAGACCCTAGTAAAATTGAAGTAGCAGATTCATTAAAATTCACAACTCCAAATGGTAAGGTGGTGTATGGTGGTGGCGGTATAATACCAGATGTATTTGTGCCTTTAGATAATAGTCTGCATAACGAAACATTACAATATATTGAACAGTATCAGTTCTTTGATAATTTTATATTCAGACAATTAGATTTAGACCGTCATGCTTATGATGGTATTTCTAGAGATTATTTTATAAATAATTTTGAATTAGATGACAGTCTGGTTATTAAATTTCAAGATTATGTAAATACACAAACCCGCACTACAGTCACTTTTGTGGCTTATCATGATGAAGTGAAGCAATATTTAAAAGCGGCACTTGGTGAGCAATTATTTGGTAATGGGACTTTTGAAGAAGTTATGAACCAAAAAGACATTATGATCCATGAGGTGATTAGATTGAGTAAAGTAGAATAAGAACCCTTATTTTAAGCCTGCCATTAATCATATTTTTTACTGCGATTATCCATATTTAAATTTTTAAATAGCATGTAGTTTTGCTTGCAATTATTGATTTACAATTAGAAACAAAATCTAATATATGGAAGCTAAAACTATTGAGTTGGTTCAAGGAACGTTTGAGAAAGTAGTTCCAATTGCAGATAAGGCTGCAGAAATTTTCTATGATAAGTTATTTGAGTTAGACCCAAAATTAAAACCTTTGTTTAAAGGTGATATGAAAGAACAGGGCGCTAAATTAATGACAATGATAGGCACTGCAGTAAACGGATTAAATAATTTAGAAGCTATTGTTCCAGCTGTACAAAATCTTGGTAGAAACCACGTAGGATATGGTGTTGAAGACAGTCATTATGATACTGTTGGTAGTGCACTTATTTATACCTTAGAAACAGGTTTAGGAGAAGGTTTTACGTCTGAGGTTAAAGATGCTTGGGTGGAAGTTTATACGCTTTTAGCAACGACTATGAAAGATGCAGCAAGTAAAGTTGAAATACCTAGTAAGCCAGAAGCAGTTTCTACAAGCGAATCAAAACCTTGGTGGAAATTTTGGTAAATAAACTCTTAATGAAATACAAAAGCAGGTAATATCCCTGCTTTTTTAGTTTTGCAGACTTATTTTAAGATTCAATCTTATCATGCACTTTAGTATGCTTTCCGTTATTCCAAAGTGTTAAAATATCTGTAGCTACATGTGCACCACTACCAGAAGCTATAGCGAATTGGCTACGCCAACCTGCAAGAGAACCTGCAACATATAAATTATCTTCAATTAAATGATCTGTATTTTTTAACCAAATTCGGTCTTTTTCAATGGCAGCTCTTGGATGAGGTTTAATATATTGTTCTAAGCCTTTAATGCGCATTAAATTAGTGTAACCAACAGTAATCACAACTATTTTAGCTTGGTAAGTATTTTTATTAGTTTTTACCTCAAAACCATCTTTAGATTTTGTGATGGCTAAAACCTTTTCTTTGTCAATTTGTTCTATCTGAGGATATAAGTTGGTTAATTGTTGTTTGCCATTTTCTAAAATAGAAGCACCAGTAGTGCCTGGCGTTAATCCAAGAACGTTATTAAATAAAGCATTTTGTAAATGTGATGTTTTTTGATGAACAATAATGCCAATGCGTTTTTCTTTGGCAAAAGGTTTTTCTTTAGCAGAACCTAATACTAAAGCGCAAGATAAACCTGCAGCACCGCCACCAATAATTAAAGTATCAAACATATTGAAATAGTATTCATTGAGGTTTGCTCAATGTATCCGTTGAAATTGTCATTCCCGTCTTTTGGACTATCGCTCAAGATAAACTCCAGCGGGAATCTAAAATAAAGATTTCGAATTTAAATTGTAGGCAAAAATTAAAAATCTTTATTTACGTTGTTTAGCTTTTTGTTCAATACGTCTAGATACTTTTAATATAGACATTAAAAGAATAGCACATAAAGAGGCTAAAACTGTTATTACAGCTGTTATGCTTTCGCCTTCAAGAGGTGCGTTAAAATCTATTTTTGTAAAGTTAAATATGGCCATTATACTGGCTAATATGATAACAATTGTAGAAGCTATTTTCATTCGTTTTAATCTTGTTTTTAATAGAATTAATTAAATAACACTTTAATGTTTACGGCAAATAACTTTACAGCAATTGCTAAAAGAATAACACCAAAAACTTTTCTAATAATACTAATACCGTTTTGCCCTAAAAAGCCTTCTATTTTTTTAGAAGTTTTAAGAACAATAAATATAACCAGTACGTTAAGTATAATGGCAATAATGATATTTTCAACTCTAAACTCTGCTCTTAATGAAAGTAAAGTAGTTAAACTACCTGGGCCAGCAATTAATGGAAATGCTAAGGGAAAAATAGAAGCAGTCATTACGCTATTCTCTTCTTCTTTATAAAGAGTGATGCCTAATATCATTTCTAAAGCAATAAAGAATAGAATAAAGGCACCTGCAATAGCAAAAGAATTAACATCTATACCAATAAGGTTAAGAATACTTTTTCCTAGAAACAGAAAAATAATCATGATGGCTCCGGCAATTAAAGATGCTTTTTCACTTTGAATGTGCCCTACCTTTTTTCGTAAATCTATAATAATTGGAATATTACCAATAATATCTATTACTGCAAATAATACCATAAATGCAGTAAAGATTTCTTTAAAAACTAATTGCATATGTGTGGTTGATTAATTCTAATTACAAAGGTCGGTATTTTAATCTTAATCGAAAAAGAATTCCTCGATACTTGAATCGGGTTTCCATTGAAATTGTCATTCCTGTGAAAACAAAACTGGAATCTAAAAATAATTCTACTAGAAACTATTATTACCTTCTTTTTAGGAGGTGCCTCAAGAAATTCTTTATTTAAAATTTAAAGTTTCTCTATTTTTGCACTTTAATAAAACAGATATATGTTTCAACTTGGTAAAACTATTGTTTCAGAAGAGGTAATAAAGAAAGATTTTGTGTGTAATTTGTCTGCATGCAAAGGGGCTTGTTGTATAGATGGTGATGCTGGAGCGCCACTTGATAAAGAAGAAATTGAAATGTTAGAAGCTATTTACCCAAAAGTAAAGCCATTTTTACGTGAAGAAGGCATTAAAGCTATTGAAGAGCAAGGAACCTATATCACTACAGAAGAAGGAGAGCTTGAAACACCCCTTATTAATAATGCCGATTGTGCCTATGTAGTCTTTGATGAAAATGAAGTTGCTATGTGTGGTATTGAAGAAGCCTATAATCAAGGTGAAATAAATTGGAAAAAACCAGTGTCATGTCATTTATACCCAGTTAGGGTATCTGATTACACAGAATTTTCGGCAGTAAATTATCATAGATGGCAAATTTGCGATGATGCTTGTGAGTTAGGAAAAGAGTTAGGAGTTCCAGTATATAAATTTGTGAAAGAGGCTCTAATTAGAAAATTTGGTGAAGACTGGTATATGGAGTTAGAGAAAGTTGCTAAGACTTTTTAACAACTTAAAAATATCTTATAAAAACACTGAAAAACCCTTTGTTTAAAAGGATTCTTTCTGTTAAAAACCTATTATTTTTTTGTTAACTTTTTGAGTTTTAAAAAAACATAATATATTGAAAATCAAAAAATTAAGTGTTTTTTCTTGTAAACTTTCTGAAAATCAGTGTTTTGGTTTTTGTTAAAAACTTGTTGAAAATCTTTCCATAAAAAAGATAAAACTTACCAATCATTTTGCAATCTTTGTTATCCGCAACACAAGGAAACAAATTATCTAAATTTTAATCATAAAAATCGAAAAAAATTATGTCTCAGGCAGTAGAACCTATCCTTCAAGAAAACAAAGATCGTTTTGTTATTTTTCCAATTGAACATCATGATATTTGGGAATGGTATAAAAAATCGGAGGCTAGTTTTTGGACTGCAGAAGAAATTGACTTACACCAAGATTTAACAGATTGGGCGACTAAGTTAACAGATGATGAGCGTTATTTTATTAAACACATTTTAGCATTTTTTGCTGCAAGTGATGGTATTGTAAATGAAAATTTAGCAGAAAACTTTGTAAATGAAGTACAGTATAGTGAAGCAAAATTTTTCTATGGATTCCAAATTATGATGGAAAATATTCATAGTGAAACCTATTCATTATTAATTGATACGTATGTTAAAGATGAAAAAGAAAAAGATATTCTGTTTAAAGCATTAGAAAATTTTCCAGCTATTAAAAAGAAAGCAGATTGGGCTTTAAAATGGATTGAGTCTCCAAGTTTTGCAGAAAGATTAATTGCTTTTGCAGCAGTAGAAGGTATCTTTTTCTCTGGAGCTTTTTGTTCTATTTTCTGGTTGAAAAAACGTGGGTTAATGCCTGGACTAACATTTTCTAACGAGTTAATCTCAAGAGATGAAGGTGTACACTGTGATTTTGCAGTTCATTTACATCAAAAACATTTAATTAATAAAGTGCCTAAATCTAGAATAACCGAAATTTTAGTAGATGCACTTAATATAGAACGTGAATTTATAACAGAGTCTTTACCAGTTAGTTTAATTGGTATGAATGCTAAATTAATGACTCAATATTTAGAGTTTGTTACAGACAGACTTTTAAGTGAATTAGGATGTGATAAAGTATACAATACGTCTAATCCGTTTGATTTTATGGACATGATCTCTCTACAAGGAAAAACCAATTTCTTTGAAAAACGTGTGTCTGAATATCAAAAAGCAGGTGTTTTAAATAAAGAAGAAGAAAAAGACAAATTTAGCTTTGACGCTGATTTTTAATCAGAGTTTTTCTTCTGAACCTTAATTATTTTCCAAAGGAAAATAAACAAACAAATTTATAACTATACCCTAACTAAATATTCTCTAATTAACCACTAGAGCAAATTTTTAGAATAACTAACTAATCCATTTTCTGGAGCAATTCAGAAAGAAACCTAAAAAGTATCAAACAACATGTATGTAATTAAAAGAGACGGCAGAAAAGAACAAATAATGTTCGACAAAATCACCGCTAGGGTGAGAAAACTATGTTACGGATTAAATGAATTAGTAGACCCATTAAAAGTTACCATGCGTGTAATAGAAGGTCTGTATGATGGTGTCACTACCAGCGAACTGGATAATTTAGCAGCAGAAATTGCCGCTACAATGACAACCGCGCATCCAGATTATGCACGTTTGGCAGCAAGAATTTCGGTATCTAACCTTCATAAAAACACTAAAAAGACATTTAGTGAGGTTATGGAAGATTTATATACATACGTGAATCCAAGAACAAGTAAAGATGCACCTTTACTATCAGATGAGGTTTATAATATAATAATGGAAAATAAAGAACGTCTCGACTCCACTATTATTTACAACCGTGATTTTGGGTATGATTACTTTGGGTTTAAAACATTAGAACGCTCTTATTTATTAAAGCTTAATGGTAAAATAGCTGAACGACCACAACACATGTTAATGCGTGTGTCTGTTGGTATACATTTAGATGATATAGATTCTGCTATAGAAACCTATGAGTTAATGTCTAAAAAGTACTTTACACATGCAACGCCTACGTTGTTTAACTCAGGAACACCAAAACCTCAAATGTCTTCATGTTTTTTATTAACAATGAAAGATGATAGCATTGATGGTATTTATGATACATTAAAGCAAACAGCTAAAATATCTCAATCTGCTGGAGGTATTGGTTTAGCTATGCATAATATTAGAGCTACAGGAAGTTATATTGCTGGAACTAACGGAACAAGTAACGGTATTGTACCAATGTTACGTGTGTTTAACGATACGGCGCGTTATGTAGATCAAGGTGGTGGAAAGCGTAAAGGTAGCTTTGCAATGTATTTAGAACCTTGGCATGCAGATATTTTTGACTTTTTAGATTTGAAGAAAAACCATGGTAAAGAGGAAATGCGTGCTCGCGATTTATTCTATGCTATGTGGATTCCAGATTTATTCATGAAACGTGTTGAAGAAGATGCTGAGTGGACGTTAATGTGTCCTAATGAATGTCCAGGGCTTCCAGACGCTCATAGCGAAGCGTTTGAAACTTTATATTTAAAATATGAAGCAGAAAACAAAGGAAGAAAGACCATTAAAGCACGTGAACTTTGGGAGAAAATATTAGAATCTCAAATTGAAACGGGTACACCATACATGTTGTATAAAGATTCGGCTAACCGTAAGTCTAATCAACAAAATTTAGGAACCATTCGTTCTTCAAACTTATGTACTGAGATTTTAGAATATACATCGCCAGATGAGGTTGCAGTATGTAACTTAGCATCTATTGCTTTGCCAATGTTTGTTAAAAATGGTGAGTTTGATCACAAAGAATTATTCCGTATTACTAAACGTGTTACTAAAAACTTAAATAAGGTAATAGATAGAAATTATTATCCTGTTAAAGAAGCTGAAAACTCAAACATGCGTCACCGCCCTATAGGTTTAGGGGTGCAAGGATTGGCAGATACGTTCATTCAGTTGCGTATGCCTTTTACGAGTGATGAAGCTAAAAAATTAAATCAAGAGATTTTTGAAACGTTATACTATGCTGCAGTAACAGCAAGTGTAGAAGAAGCAAAAGCAGATGGCGCTTACCAAACGTATGAAGGATCTCCAATTAGTAAAGGAGAATTCCAGCATAACCTTTGGAATGTTAAAGATGAAGAATTAAGCGGACGATGGGACTGGGCTAAGCTACGTAAGCAAGTACTTAAACATGGAGTTCGTAACTCGTTATTAGTAGCACCAATGCCAACAGCCTCTACATCTCAAATTCTTGGAAATAATGAGTGCTTTGAGCCTTATACATCAAACATTTATACACGTCGTGTATTGTCTGGTGAGTTTATTGTCGTTAATAAACATTTATTAGAAGATTTAGTAGAATTAGGCCTTTGGAACGAAGCGCTTAAACAAGATATTATGAGAGCTAATGGTTCTATTCAAGGTATAGATATTATTCCTCAAGAAATTAAAGATCTTTATAAAACTGTTTGGGAGTTAAGTATGAAGGATATCATAGATATGTCTCGTCAAAGAGGTTACTTCATAGATCAATCTCAATCTCTTAATTTGTTTATGGAAGGTGCAACTATGGCTAAATTAACGTCAATGCATTTTTATGCTTGGAAAAGCGGCTTAAAAACAGGGATGTATTACTTACGTACTAAGAGTGCTGTAGATGCTATTAAGTTTACGCTTCAAACAAGTAAGAAAGAAGAACCAGTTGCAGAAGTAGTAGAAGTAGATAATACTGTTGAAACAGCGCAACATAAAGCTAAAAAAGAAAAGTTAGCAGCACAAAATGCCGCTAAATTTGCTAAGCAAAGTACTCCCGCTACAGAGGTAGATGTAGAACCAATGTCTCCAGAAGAAATGAAAGCACTTATTGCACAAGCCAAGGCTGGCGAAGGTGATGATTGCTTAATGTGCGGATCTTAAGAACTGGGGTAGTTCCCTCGAAAGGGGGAACCCCCAAATTTATAAAAGCACCTCTTTTGAGGTGCTTTTTTTGTAAATAAAAGATTATATTAGGTTTGTGAATTAAACCCGTTAATATGACTTCAGAAAATTTTATAGTTACTCCAGATTTATATGCAACAAAAGGAAATCGATTTGCTAATTATATTGTTGATTTAATAATTTTATATGTTACAGTTGTTCTGATATTTCTGGTTTTTGGTGTGATTTTTTATTCAGTTGCTGATGATACTAGTGCTTTAGATGCCTATGTATTTGAAGAGGAAGATCCTAATCCTTTATTAGATAGATTGATAACAAGTATAGTTTTAGCAATACTTTATTTTGTATTGGAATTGCTGACTAAAGGAAGAAGTATTGGTAAATATATTACAAAGACAAAAGTAGTGTTAGAAGACGGGTCAACGCCTAGGGCTGCAGATTTTTTAAGAAGAAGCTTTTCAAGAATCATTCCGTTTGAGCAATTTTCATTTCTAGGAGATGAAGGAAGGGGTTGGCATGATACCATATCTAAAACCTATGTAGTAGATATTGCTAAATTTGAAGCTAAAAAGAAAGCTGCAAACGAACTAGATTTAATAGGAGTTTCACAAGATTTATAAATAAACGAGCATTCAACATAACTTGATTTGATTTTAGCACTATGTTATTTCGACAGAGAGAGGAACGCGTTGTGCTGAGCGAAGTCGAAGTGAACTACGAGAAATCATCTTATTTAGTGTAGATGCTTCCTCAAAAGCTTCGCTTATATCTTCATACAAAATATATTTTGTTTTTGACAGTGTCTGAATGACAACGATTTCTATTATATGAATTTCTATTTATCAATAGTTTTATATCAAGATTTTAAACAAAAAACCACCTATGAGGGTAGGTGGCTTTTCTGGTATTAAATCAATGGATTAATTAATCTAATATATTATTGTTAGCAACAGCATTATTATTTTCAGACATTAAAGCAAAAAACTTATCAATGTTTGGTAGAATAATGATTTTTGTACGTCTGTTTTTAGCTCTATTTTCTTTTGAGTTATTATTAGCAATAGGTTGGTAACTACTTCTACCTGCTGCAATCAACTTTTCTGGAGCTACACTATATTTTGATTGAAGTTTACGAACTACTGAGGTTGCTCTCATTACACTTAAATCCCAGTTATCGGCTAAAAATTCTGTATTAATTGTTCTAGCATCGGTGTGCCCTTCAACCATAACATCTAAGCTTGGTTCAGAATTAATAACATCAGCTAATTTTTTAAGAACACTATCTGCTTTAGAACTTAATCTATAACTTCCTGTATTAAAAAGCATATCATCAGCAATAGAAATCATGACAACAGTTTCGTTGATGTTTACTGCAAAATCATCATCGTCATTCATATTGCTCTCACTTATTGTTTTTTCTAAGTTGTAAGCCACAGCAAGATTCATAGAATCCTTTAGTGTTTTAGCGCTTGCTAATTTTTCAGCGTTCACATTTTTTAATGTCTCACGCATTTTCACTTTAGTGTCATTAGAAATTACAGCAATATTACCTACAGCATCTAATTTGGTATCATTTTCTTGTTTAAGTGATGCTATTTTAGAGTTATAAGTATCAACTCTGGCTTGAATTTTATCAAACTTAGCTTCTAAATCGTCTTTAGCAACTTTAGTTTTTAATAATTCACTTTTAATTTCACCGTTTTCTTGTTGTAGTGCTAAGTACTTTTTCTTTGAAACACACGAAAAGCTAATAAAAGCTATTAATAGTGCAATGGATGTTTTTTTCATAATTAATTAGGTTTGTTTTATGTACGATAAAAGTGCAGATCTGGACGTTTAAATGCATAAATTAACTTGAGTACGATGCGAGATCATATGTAAAATCTGATCTTTAATTTATTAAGCGTTTAAAATTAATTATCCATGTCATCCCGAACGCTATCAAAAACAAAATATATTTTGTATGAAGATATACACGAAGCTTTATTATGAGATTTCTCGTCACTCGTACCTCGTTCTGTCGAAATGACAAACAAAAAGGTCTTATGAATTTTCATAAGACCTTTTAAATAATTATTTAGAATATGTATTTACTCTTCTTCATTAATAACCTTTGCAGGCTCTACAGAATCATCATGAGAATTAAAGTATTCTTCAAGAAGACTCATTGTTGCAATTAATAAATCTTTAGTTTCAAGTAAAATACCAAAGTATAAAGTAGTGTTTTTAGGACTGGATTCTTCAGTTCTGGTACGCTCAACTTGTTTCTGAATTTTTTCAGTAAGCATATTAATCACATCATGCTTTCTTTCTAAAACAGCACCTATTTGATTGAAAGACCCGGAAGTGAAAGCAGTTTTGGTTTCTTTGAATAGGCCTTCAAACACTTCATCAATTTCTTTAAGCTCTTTAATTTGGCTAAATTTCAACTTCTTATGGTTGTTATTTACGTGTTTGTAGCTAGAATTAGAAATATAAGCTAAAGATTGTGCCATGTCTTGTAAATGCCTTAAAATGCTTAAGTAGAAATTACTAGCATTAACACTAGGCTCGTCTAGATTTTTAATGAAATAGAAAATATTATCTTTTAACTCATCAATCTCATCGGCTAAACTTTCTACTTGCGACTTATTCTTTTTTAGCATTTTTAGATTATGCGTGGCAAGCCCGTTTACAGCATTGGTATAAATTCTGTTTCCTCTTTTTACTACATTGGCAATATTACTTGCACTTTCTACAATAACACCTTGGGTTGAGCTACTTTCAGCTTTTTGCAAAGTATCTTCCTCTTTAAGTATTCTAGATTCTTTTCTGTGTTTCAAGTAGTTTCTAAATAGTACAAAAATGGCGAAAGTTATTAAAGCAACTAAGGCGTAGCCTCTTCCGTAGTATAAAATTAAAGCCATTAAAGAAGCTGCAACAAAAGCACTTAAAGCAGTTAAAAACCAACCACCAATAACGTTAAGTACACCTGCTACTCTGTAAACAGCACTTTCACTACCCCAAGCTCTGTCTGCTAAAGACGTACCCATGGCAACCATAAAAGTAACATAGGTTGTAGAAAGTGGTAGTTTCATAGATGTAGCAATAGAGATAAGTACACTAGCAACCATTAAATTTACAGCGGCTCTTACCATATCAAAAGCAGGCATGTCTTCTTTTTTAATTGCAGCAGATAATGCAGGCTTTTCAAATTGTTTATCAATAACACGTTTTGCTGAGTTAGGCAATATACTATTAATACTTTCTGAAGCAGCAATAGTCATTCTTACAATGCTTCTAGATAGAAAGTTAGGCTCAAAACGTTCTTTTACATCGTCTTGACGCGATAAGTCTACCGATGTTTTTACTACCGCTTTAGCTTTACTGGAAAACCATAACGTTAATACCATTACCAAACCAGCAATTAAAAGTATAATGGTGGGGGTGTATATTTTTTTACCCAGACTTTCCATAGTAAATTCTGTAGCAGATAATCCCAGAGTATTTACCTCAGGATTTCCAAAATCTATATAGGCTTGATAAGCTCCTGTTGTTGGACCTATAAAGTTTACAAGGTCATTTCCTGCAAAGGCTACAGCTAAAGCAAAAGTTCCAACTATAATAATGATTCTGTAAATATTAGTTTTTAGAAGTGTTATTAGTAAGAAGGATATAAGTGTAAAGATTACAAAACCAATAGCAAGCGTTGCTTCAGTATTGCTGGATATCATACTTTTAATATCAGCATTCATAAAGCTAGCATTTTTAATACCTTTAATAAGGATAAAATACATAATAGATGTTACTGCAAATCCGCTAAAAATAGCTCCGTAAAACTTAGGTTTATCATTAAAGTTAAATGATAACAATAATCGAGATACATACTGTATGATGGCGCCTACAGAAAAGGCGACTACCACTGAGAGCAGAATACCTAATATGATTTCAATGGCTTTTTCGTTGTTAATATAGTTGCCTAGGTCTAAAAAAGATTGATTATTATCGGCTGAAATTTTAATTAAAGCAATACAAACAGATGCGCCCAAAAGTTCAAAAACAATTGAAACGGTTGTAGACGTAGGTAGCCCTAAAGTATTAAAGAAATCAAGAAGCAGTATATCTGTAATCATTACTGCCATAAAAATGATCATGATTTCATCGAAGACAAATTCACCTGGAACAAAAATACCTTTACGTGCAATTTCCATCATACCACTAGATGATAGAGCGCCAAAAGCAACACCAACACTGGCAACAATCATTAAGGTTTTAAAAGAAACGGCTTTAGAACCTATGGCTGAATTAAGGAAATTTACAGCATCATTACTTACACCAACTACTAAATCTGCTATTGCTAAAACAGCAAGCGCAATAATCATAAAAGTATAAAGGTTATCCATTAAAATATGAGTATAAAATAAAAGGCAAATGTCTTGTTTTTTATTAAACCTAATGTTAACGGAATGTTATGTTCTAAGGCTTGTTTTTTGATAGATATAGTTAGTCTCAGTAAATATGCTTTTAATCGAAAAATAAAATATTTTACAATATTTAAATATCTATAAATCAAATAATTACACGTTTAATGTTAATTTAATGTTATGTAAATGTTTTGCAAATGTAAATTATAAATGTATATTTGTAAAGTAATTGTTAAATAAAACCCCATACGTTATGAGAAAATATATATTAATATTAGTTGTAGTTTTTATAGGAACACAAGTTTATGCACAAGATACAAATGTAAAAGTGAAGCATGTACAGAAAGGAGATTTAGTAGAGTCTACTTATTTTTATGCTGATGGAAACATACAACAAAAAGGAACATTTAATAAAGATGGAAAATTACATGGTACTTGGACCAGTTTTGATGCTATAGGAAACAAAGTAGCTGTTGGTAAATATGAAAATGGTAAAAAAGTTGGTAAATGGACTTTCTGGGTTGATGGAGACGTAAAGCAAGTAAGCTATGTAGATTCTAAGATTACTAGAGTTACACAAAAAGATAAGAGCTCCAGTTTATAAATGATTATAGTTTTTTCTAATATGAAAAGCCTCCCATTTGGGAGGCTTTTTTGATGCTTAAGTTTTACTTACTTAACGACTTTTCTGGTTTTATTAGGAGATTTGATAATATAAGGCCCTTTGGTAGGGAGTTCATTGATAATATTATTCTCTTGTTGTATTGAATTAGTTTTTCCTGATTTTATTAATTTCCCTGATAAATCATATATATAATAGTCATACATTTTAAGTTTTTTATCATCTAGCAACGGGTCTCTGGATGATTTAGCAGATGTTCTTTTTGCTGTTGTAACTGAATTAGAGAAGAATTTATCATTATTATTTGTAACAGATTCTTGATCACCTTCTTCAATTATAACCCATATATAATTATAGGCTGATAGCCTGCGATCACCAAAAACTGGATCATATGAATTAGATAAATGTTCATAACAGATATCAATGGTGTTTCCTGCATTAATATATTTATTATGACCAGTTGAAATAATAGTGTTTATTGTTCCTGGGTTACTTGATTCACCTCTTGTTGTAGCAATGATATCTATTTTACCTATACTACCACCAGCACCACCACTATTTGCAATTGTTGCGCAGAATTTATGTAGATATTGAGTTGCAAATTCATCGCTTAAATCTTCTCGTGTAATACTAAAACTTTTAACCCAAAAATCTGGTAAAGGGCATCCGTCATTTTCAGGGTGACCATGTTCGTTAGGGCAATCATCATCAATATCAGGTATTCCATCACCATCTGTATCAGGACATCCGTTATGCTGAGAAGTACCGGCTTGGTTTGGGCAATTATCATTAGCATCTAAAATACCATCGTTATCAGTATCAGGGCAAGGTTGAACTATATCATTGTGGTAATTAATTCTGTAGTCTTCATCGTTATGTTCACCAGAACTAGAATATTTTAAATAATAATATCCATAACCCCTACCAAAATTTAAATAATAAAACCTATTAGGTATTAATTGTGTTTGAGTTTGTATGTTAACATAATACCTTTCACTTAATTGAGATGTTGAGAATGAATTTCCACAATTATTTAATGTCGTACTTTGAAATATGGTATTATTGTTGAGTCGTGCGTAAAATGTATGACTTCTATAAGGCATCGCTTGAGTTAAGTTATTATCACAAACGTCTCCAATACCATCTCCGTCTGTATCAATCTGATTAGTATTTGGAGTATCAGGACAATTATCTATAAAATTTGGTATGTTATCACCATCACTATCTATTGGAGTACAGATTGAAGTTATAGTATAAGGGAGGCTTAATGTATAATCTTCGTCATTATGAGCATTGGTACTAGAAGACTTTAAATAATAGTACTTTAAACCTTCCCCAAAATTTAATAAATAGAATTTATTATGACCTAAAGAAGTCTCTATTTGAATATTTACATAATTTCTTCCTCTTAATTGAGAGTTAGAAAAGGTTTGCCCACAATTGTTTTCAGCAAATTGTTGTGTAATTGTAGCTCCATTAATTACTGAATAGAACTTATGCCATTTGTAATTTTGCGCAAAAGATTGAGTGATTCCTAAAATAAAAAAGGATATCAAAATAAGTTTTTTCATTTTAATTGATGTTTAAGATTATAATAAAGTGAAAATAAACCTTCAATTAATGTAGGGGATTAAGTTGATATTAAATATAGGTTAATAAAAAAGCCCCCCATTTGGGAGGCTTTCTCTTTATCTCTAAGATAATATTTTATAAACAAGCTTAGTTTAACATTGTAACTACAAAGCTTTGGTTAGCCCAATCGAATGCAGATAAGTCAGCACCAACACCAGCTTTAGTTTCAACTGTGTTATCAGCAGAAACAGTAATTCCGTCTGTAATCTCTGTTACAGAACCAGTAATCTCTCCACCAACTTTATCATCACCTACATTACCTTGAGAAGAAGCACTAGAAATAGTTAAGATTCCGTTTCCTTTATCATCTTTAGTATCTATTCTGTTTCCAAAAGAAGCATTTCCGTAAGCAGCAAATAAAATGTTAGTAATAACAGCTTCAGTACCTCTTCTAATTTCAGCACCAGCTTTAAGAGAAACATCAGGGTTAAGGTTTAAGATAGTAACATTTTTTAACGTTGGAGTAGAAATAGGAGCAGCAGTAGGATCTGAACTGTTACTGTCTCCTTCAATACCTCTTGGGTCATCTGTAGCAGCATCGAAACCATCGTTACGAACACCAAACGCATTTGTTACAGTACCAGTGTAACCACCAGTCCAATCAAACATATCATCAGCAATGTTAGCACAGTAAACATTAGTTACGTTAACTGAACCACCAAAGAATTCAATACCATCATCATTACCATTGCTAACAACAATGTTATTTACAACAGTACCGCTACCAACACCAAAGAAAGAAATTCCGTTGAATTCTTGCTCACCGTTAATCTTAGCACCAGTGTATTCAGCAATAATATAGCTTAATTCACCTGAACTATCTCCATCTTCAGTTCCACCGTAAAGTACACCAGCAACCTCAGATTGAACATCTGTACCTTTATTACTTCTTGCTTTACCAGCTAAAACAATTCCTCCCCAGTCTCCAGCTTTTGGTGAAGCAGCATCAGAAGTAAATTTAATAGGGTTAGCGGCAGTACCTTTTGCAATTAATTTAGCACCTCTTTCTACAGCTAAGAACACATCTGTTCTACCGCTTTTAGCTTTAATTACTGTTCCTGGTTCAATAGTTAAAGTAGTACCGCTTTTTACAGTAAAAGATCCTGTTAAAGTATATTCTTTACTAGCTTCTAATGTACCATCTGTTGTAAGTTCTCCAGTTAATTCAGTACCAGTAATGCCATTTCCACCACCATTACCTGGGTCTATAGTTCTGTTGTCATCATCAGATGAACATGCGAAAATTGAAACTACTGTTGCAGCTAATAGAAAGTTCTTTAAAGTTTTCATTTTGATTTTTTTAGTTTTTTATAATTATGATGCAAATTAACGGCAGTAGTATGATTACACTTTTATGCCTGTATTAGTATAATGTTAAGAATTTAGGTGAATGTTAATTTAATGTTTCTCTATAGAAATAATGAAACTTTTATAAACAAAAGCCCTTAAAATAATTTTAAGGGCTTTTGTTTATAAATGAATATTTTAATCTATTCTATAAGCTATAGTTTACACCAACGGATATAGATGTACCTCTCTTATAAGAGTTCATAGTTAATTTTTCTGGGATATCTCTATACCTTTCAAAACTTGGATTTAATAAGTTTTTAGCATTAAACTTAACACTTAAGTTTTTATTAAACTTATGGCTAAATACAAAGTCTAATAAAGGAACTCCTTTCTCAACAATATTTTCTTGAAAGTTTGTACCAATACTATAAACTTTATCACTTTGGTAGTTAAATACTAATGTAGATATAGTTTCTTTTTCATTTACTTTAAATCTATAAGATAAATCTGCGTTTATTGTAAATGGAGAAGCTCCTTCTAATTCTGAGCTATCACCAGTATAATTAAATAATGTATTCGCAGTGTTATACTCTAGTTTTGTTTTCATTAAGGTTATATTTCCTCCTAAAGCAAGTGTTTTAGATGTTTCTTCATCTTCAGATTCTTTAGATAAAATATTTAATCTACCTTCTATTTCTGCACCAAAAACAGTGGCATCTCCAGAGTTGTCAAAAGTAAAGTCTCTTTCTACAGCTGAGTTTCTTTCTAAACGGTTTATTGAGTTTTCTATTAATTTACCAAATACACCAATGGATACTAATTCACTGTTATTAGGGAATATTTCATATTTTAACTCTGCGTTATAGTTGTCTGAAGGTTGTAATGCTGGGTTACCACTTTCTTGAAAGTTAATACCTTCATAAGTAAAAGGAGCTATTTCCTTAAACTGCGGATAAGTATAAGTAAGACTTCCAGAAGCTCTTAAGTTAGATTTTTCAGTAAGAGCATACTTTAAATTAAAAGTAGGTAAAACGTATTGTTTATCTAAAGCAATTTGACTGTTGTTAGAAAAGCCAGGGAAACTAATGTTAGTATTCCATGTAACATCCATTTTAACATCCTCTGCTCTTAAACCAACATTGGCAGTAAATTTTTCATTGAATTTATATACAGCATCAATATAAGCAGAATGAATAGTTTTTTCTGCATCATATAGTTGAGGTAAATAAGTTTCGGCATCGTTACTATTTCTACCTCTAGAAGTTTCAATTCCAAAAAGTCCACTATTTAAGTTATTTTGATTGAATGTTGCATCTAGATTATTAACATCAACAAAAGCAGCTCTAGGGTTTGCGAAATTATGATCAAAATAGATACCATCAAATTGTCTATCGGTAATACTTCCGTTGTAACCTAGAGTGATTTTTCCGTTATTTTCAAAACGCTCACCTAAATATTTAATAACGTTTAAGTTTCCAGCAACACTGTTTTCAAATAGATTTCCATAGAACCTACTGTTGTCTCTTACTGCATTTTGAGATATTCTGGTAGTGTTTGTATCGTTGTTAATTATGAATGTGTTTTTTCTTCTGTCTGGTTCATCATTATAGATAGCATTGTAAGCAACAGCTGCATTTACATCAATAGATTCACCAAATTTATTAGTAGACATTAATTGATTAACAAATAATCTATTTTGTATTTCAGTTTGTAATAATACATTTACTAATCTATTATCATCAGAGTCTCTACCTATATCATTTGTGGTACCTACAAAATCTTGAATTTTTTGAGAGTTTGAATGAACAAATAAATGGTTATAACTTAATTTATGGTTACTGTTAATTTTGTAAACAACATTACCCATTAACATTTTTGATGCATTGTAGGAATAAGTCTCTGTGTCGAAAATAGTACCAACATTTAGGTCTCCATTATCGTTAATGTCAACAATGGCATCAGATCTACCTTCTTGAAATGTATATTTGTTATTGAATGATCCAACTAAGAAAACACTAATATTGCTTTCATCACCTAATGTGATTTTTTTACCATAGTTAAGAGAAAGTCCCAAATTAGGATTCGCGGTTGTAGCATTAGGAGAATAACTGTTTTCAAAGTTATAAACACCTAAATCTCTAATTTTGTGTTTTGTATTAGAGTTAACTCCAAACCAATTAGCGCCATCCATTTCTTTAAAATCATTAAAAGTTGTTATAGTATTTCCTCCAGCTGAAATACCAACTTTAAAAAGTGATTTTTTAGATGTTTCTTTACTAACAATATCAATATTTGCACCAGCAACATCAGACGACATGTAAGAAGAAAAAGCTTTCCCTATACCAACACTTTGTATAATGTCTGAGCTAAATAAAGATAAGTCGATATTTTTGTTTCTTGGATCATTAGAAGGAAGCGGTAATCCATTTAGTGTAGTACTATTGTATCTATCACCTAGACCTCTAACATAAATTTTACTAGAACCTTCTTTTTTATTAACACCTGTTACTTTTAAAGTTGCACCTGCAGCATCAGAAACAGCTTTTTTACTAAGCTCTTGAGAACCTATTGCTGTTTTTATTTCAACAGCTTTCTTTTGCGCTAAAAGTAATGCAGTTTCGCTTTCTCCTCTTGCCTTTGGTGCTTCAATGATAATTTCATCAAGAGCAGCAGCGCTAGCCCCTAAAGGAACGTTAATTTCTGTAACTTTTCCAGCAGCAACAGTTGCGTTAATTTCGGTGGTTTCATAACCAACAAAACTAAAAACAAGTGTATAGTTACCAGGAGATAGGCCATCTAGAGAATATAACCCATCAAAGTCTGATGTTGTTCCAGTTGTAGTGCCTTTAATTAAAACATTAGCAAAAGGTAAAGGCTCATTGTTATAATCTTTGTCGGTAATCTTTCCTACTACAGATCCAGTGTCTTGAGAGTAAGAAAATATCGAAGTTATTAATAATAATAACAGTGATAAATTTTTTATCATTTTTAAGATATTTAATTTTTGTGCAAAGAACGCTATAGAACATGAAGAACACGTTATTATGAGTTTAAGGAAACGTGATATGTATGTTATTTTAATGTTATGAAATAAGGTGTTTTATGCGGGCGTTAAAAACAATAAATTAACATTAGGTCTAAATAGTGTATAGCAACTAATTATATAGATTTCTATATGATTAATATTACTTATATATAAGTCTCTAATTAGTAGTAAAGTAAGTTTTACTTTAGGCTTGCAGAAGCTTTAATGGCTTTGCTATTGTTTTCAGCTGAAGCAACTTCAATAGCAGGTAATGTAAATGAGCCTAATGATAGTTCAACTTCTGCAGGCTCGTTTGAAGTGATCGTTACGTCAATCTCTTTAGTTTCATACCCAGGAAAATTACAAACCAATGTATATTTCCCGTCTTTAAGATTTTCTAAAAGAAACATTCCAGAGAAGTCTGAAGTTACACTTAAGTTAGACCCTTTAATAGATACATTAGCGAATGCTAATGGTGTGTTATTTAATTCTTTATCTAAAACTTTACCAACAATTAAACCTGTGTCTTGAGCAAAGGCAAATGATGTGAAAACAATAAAAAATAAAGTTGCTAAATATTTCATTTTGAGTCTTTAAAAGCGTTGTGCAAAGTACCGACATAATAAGGGGTTCAATGTTATGTAATTGTTAATCGTTTATAATTTTTATGTTACTTTAATGTTAAGTAATTTTAGTTTTGGTTAACTCTAATTTCTTTATCTTGCCCTAGCTTTTACCAAAATTATGATGAACTGGGAACAATTACTTTCCTTAAAACGCTTTGGCGATACTAATAAAAGATTAAGAAAAGAACAAGATGAAACTCGTGTTGGTTTTGAAGTAGATTATGATCGCGTTATTTTTTCGCAAGAGTTTAGAAGTCTGCAAGATAAAACTCAGGTCATTCCTTTGTCTCAAACAGATTTTGTACACACGCGCTTAACGCATAGTTTAGAGGTAAGTGTGGTTGGGCGTTCATTGGGGCGTAAAGTGGGACAAAAACTTTTAGAAAAGCATCCATATTTAAAAGAGGTTCACGGATACCAAATTAATGATTTTGGTGCTATAGTAGCTGCAGCAGCATTGGCGCATGATATAGGGAATCCGCCGTTTGGTCATTCTGGTGAGAAAGCCATTGGAGAGTTTTTTAAAACAGGAGAAGGTTTAAAATATAAAGACCAATTAACTGATAAAGAATATCAAGATCTTTGTGATTTTGAAGGGAATGCTAACGGATTCAAAATTATTACTCAAAACAAATTGCGCTTAAGTTATGCTACTTTAGGGGCGTTTATGAAATACCCTAAAGAGTCTTTGCCTAAAAAGCCAACCAATCATATAGCTGATAAGAAATATGGTTTTTTTCAATCTGAAAAAGAACTTTTTGATAATGTTGCTAATGATTTAGGGTTGCTAAGACGAAGCAAAACAGCTATTAGTTTTTCACGTCACCCACTAGCATATTTAGTAGAAGCTGCAGATGATATTTGCTATACCATTATAGATTTTGAAGACGGTATTAACCTTGGTTTAATTGAAGAAGAGTATGCACTAGAATACTTAATTAACTTAGTAAGAGATACTATTAGAACAGATATTTATTATGCGCTTACCAATAGAGAGGAGCGTGTAAGTTATCTTAGGGCTTTGGCTATAGGGACTTTAATAGATGAAGCTGTCACTATTTTTATGAATAATGAAGAAGCTATTTTAAATGGTACTTTTGATTCTGCATTGCTTGATAAGAGTAAATACGAAGCCCAGATAAAAGATATTATTAAAATAAGCGTAGAAAATATTTATCAATCTGAAGAAGTAATTGATAAAGAAATTGCGGGTTATCAAATAATCAATAAACTTTTAGGCGTTTATACCAAAGCAGTGAATAATAGCTTTAATGGTAACGCTTCTAACTATGATAAACTCATTTTAAAAGGTCTGCCAAAAACCATTAATTTTTCTAGTAAAGATTTGTACTCTAGGTTATTGGCTGTGTGTCATTATGTGTCATTATTATCTGATAGTAAAGCCATTCTAAATTTTAAGACTATTGAAGGGGTAACTTTTTAGTCATTGTTATTTTCATCATACTTCGACTTTTCTTAGTGACTTAATGTGAGTTCGATATAAGAAATTAGGTGTTTATAAATATAAAATTTTGATTTTTAGATGTTTGTCATTTCGACAGAGCGAGGAACGAGTGACGAGAAATCTCAGAATAATGAGATTCCTCCTCATACTTCGTTCGGAATGACAACGATAATAAATTAAAAATCAAATTTCTTATATCGAACTCACGTTAACTTAGCTCAATGGTCTTATGAGGAGTCTAACGTAAAAGGTTTCACATTAAGTTTTATAAACATATAAGTAGAAGAAATCCTGTTTGATGCTGAATTTATTTCAACATCTAACAGGATTTTAAGTCTGATACTTTATATGTTTATATCAAGGATTTTACTAATAACTTATTTGGTATCTAAGCTAGAATCATACTTATATCCTTCACTATTCATATAATCTTGAATTTTTTTATGTTCTTTCCTTACGTTGTCACCATGCTCTAATGATAAGTTACAATCAAAACGAACAAAATGATATTGAGGATAAAATGCATGCCCCACACCCCAAGTTAAACCTTGTCCTGGTTGGACATCAACATCGGTGAAATTTCCTGAGCGATAAGTGCCGCCGCCTTTAGGAGGAATGATCCCTTGAATGACAGGGTGGAAGTTTATGCCATCTTCAGAAAATAGAATACTATTTCTTTCTGGTCCTTCTGGTAAAGTAGCACATACACCATTTCTATAAGGCCAAACCATGCTTCCGTGTCCTCCCATCAATACAGGGTTGTATTTTGATTTAATATACGGGCCTTCAGGATGATTAGCAATGGCAACTCCTGTCGCCAAGGGCATATCGGCATGTTCTTTATTAAATTCTCCTGATGTTATGTTAGCTTCCCATGGGTATCTACCATCACTCTTATAGTATAAAAAATAGTTGCCTCCCTTAACAAAAAATGTAGGTTCGTGTATCACTTCTGAATCCCAGGAATCTTCCTCAGGTCCTGGCTTTAAAATAGGTTTGTCCAATGCTTTCCATGGACCATTAGGTGAATCTGCCACAGACATGCCAATGACGTTTGGTGCAAAATCACCGGAGGTCTTAAATAGTTTAGACCAACGCGCATCTTTTAGGCTTTCGGCTGCTTGATAGCATAAGTAATATTTGCCATCTGCCACTAGTATGTCTGGGTTAAAAACACTTCTGTGATCGTAACGTCCAGCTTTACCTCGTTTTATTGCAATACCTTGCTCTTCCCATTTGTATCCATCAGTAGAAGTTGCATACCATACTTCACATAAATCCCAATGAAACGCTCTTGTTGTATCTGTTGCATCATTTGGTCCAACCACTTCAGCATTTAACATAGGCTTGGAGTACCACATGTAATATAGATCATCTACTTTTATAACACTAGATGGATAATAGCGTTCAATGCCCTTTTCAAAATCAAACCCTTCCAGTTTTACAAATTTAAATTCAGTATTAAACTCGTTGTATTTTTCGTAGTGTACCTTGCCTTCACGAAAACGTTTGTAAGATGCGCTTTCATAGGTTTTTTGTTCTTCTTTAGGCATGTTTTTAGTGCCTGTATTTTGCCCTATTGCAGTAGAACAAATGCCAAGAAAAATGGTAAGAGAAAATAAGTTTCTTTTAAATGTAAGCATGTTAGAATGTTTTAGTTTAGTAGTTTTAACTTTAAGGTATAGCGTCCTTTAATATTGTGATAAGCTCAGTATATGTGATTTATACCTTAAGTAAACGAAGGTAATTGGAAATTTTTACAAAATCAAGAGGTTGCTTTTTAGTTTTTTCTTTGTTGAAATAACCATTTAAAAAGTTCTTGATAAGAATTGCCTTAAATTGAACGCTTTACATAAGCTTAACAAATAGCGAGTGTAAACTCTCAAGATCTAACCCAATTAATTTCTGTAATTCATCAACCTTTCCATGTTCTACAAAAGTATCAGGAATACCCAATGTTTTAATTGTGTTTTTGTAATTATTATCTGAAGTGAATTCTAAAATGGCAGATCCAAAAGCACCTTTTATGGTACCATCTTCAACAGTAATAATAGTTTTATGGCTTTTAAAAACTTCATGAAGTAAGTCTTCATCTAAAGGTTTAACAAAACGCATATCATAATGAGAAATGTTTAAACCATTAATGGCTTCTGATACATTTTTAGCGATGGTTCCAATACTCAGTACTGCTATATTTTCACCTTGTTGTAATTGATGGCCTTTACCAATTTCTATGTTACTAAAAGGTTGTTTCCAGTCTAAGGTTATACCTCTACCACGTGGATAACGAATGGCTATCGGTAACTCTAAACCAAGTTGAGCTGTGTACATAATGTTGCGTAATTCAACTTCGTTTCTAGGTGCAAAAATGATAAGATTAGGAATACATCTTAAATATGCTAAATCGAAAACACCATGATGTGTAGCACCATCTTCACCCACTAAACCAGCTCTATCTAAACAAAAGATAACGGGTAATTTTTGCAACGCTACATCATGAATTATTTGATCATATGCACGTTGTAAAAATGTAGAGTAGATGTTGCAAAAAGGAATTAATCCTTGGGTTGTCATTCCTGCAGCTAACGTTACAGCATGTTGTTCAGCAATACCAACATCAAAAGCACGTTCAGGAATTTCATCCATCATGTATTTAAGCGAACTACCAGTTGGCATTGCAGGAGTTATCCCTATAATATTTTTATTGTTTTTAGCAAGCTCTACAATAGTATATCCAAAAACATCTTGATATTTAGGCGGCTGTTTAAGATCTGGTTTTGGAATCAAATCTCCTGTTTGAGCATTAAATTTACCTGGAGCATGGTATTTAACTTGATCTTTTTCGGCTTGTTTTAAACCTTTGCCTTTGGTGGTGATTATGTGTAATAATTTAGGGCCTTTTACTTTTTTAAGTCTTTCTAATTCCGATATGATTTTATTGATATCATGTCCATCAATAGGTCCTGAGTAATCAAAATTTAAAGCCTCAATAATGTTGTTACGTTTATTAGTGCCTTTTTTAACATTGGTTAAATATTGTTTTAAAGCCCCAACACTTGGATCTATGCCAATAGCATTATCATTTAAAATAACTAGCAAATTAGCATCTGTAACACCAGCATGATTCAAACCTTCAAAAGCCATTCCGCTGGCAATAGATGCATCACCAATAACAGCTATATGATGTTTGTCTTCACCTTTTAGTTTTGATGCTATTGCCATCCCTAATGCTGCAGAAATAGAGGTAGAAGAATGTCCAACACCAAAGGTATCATATTCACTTTCATCGCGTTTTGGGAAACCACTAATACCACCTAACTGTCGGTTGGTTTCAAAAATATCTTTTCTTCCTGTTAAGATTTTATGTCCGTAAGCTTGATGGCCAACATCCCAGATTAATAAATCTTTGGGTGTGTTAAAAACGTAGTGTAATGCAATAGTTAATTCAACTACGCCTAAACTAGCACCTAAATGGCCTTCTTTGGTTGCTACGATATTGATTATGAATTCACGTAATTCTTTAGCAAGGTTTGGTAAATCTTCTAAAGTTAAAGCGCGTAAGTCTTTTGGGTAATTTATATGTGATAATAATTGTTTTTGCACTAGGCAAAAGTACAAGAATTATTATTCTTCAACTTTAAAAATTATTGGCAAACTGTAAACCACTTTTACAGGTTTTCCTTTTTGTTGGGCTGGAATAAATTTTGGGAGTAGTTTTATAACTCTTTTGGCTTCTTTTTCTAAAGTTGGGTGAGGAGCTCTAGCTTTTACTTCAATTACATTGCCTAATGTGTCAATTTTAAATTGAGTTTGAATTTTTTGTTTGCCTTTAAGGTCTAAGCAAATATTACTATTAAAATTCTTGGTAACTATTTGAGCTACCTTTTCAGAGAAATAATCTCGTTTTTCATTTATGGTAAGGTTTTCTGGTGTGTCTTTAAATTGAGGAGGTGTATCAACTATTACAAAACCTATAATAATTTCTTCTTCAATTTCTGGTTCATATTCTATTAAACCAGTTGTTGGTTCAGTAAATTCTATATCACCCAATATATTTATTGCTATTTCTCCTTCAGTTGTTGGAACTTCAATTGTTTCTTTCTTAGGAGCAACAGGCTTGCATTCTTTTTTAAATAAAGAATCTATTTGTTCAATTTGGGGTAAACCACCTAAAACATCAATAGTTTTATGGTTCATAGAATCTATAACTTCAATACTATCAATTTTTTGTTTAGACCCATTTTTATTTGTGCAGTTCATAATTGAAGTCCCCATAACTATTAATAATACTAATAAAAATGACTTGTGAAAACTAATCTGTTTCTCTAAAATTTGTGAAGGGATATGAATGTTAATACTATCTAATTGAGTGTGTTTAAAATGTCCACAAATGTTATGATCTCTATTTTGATGAATGAAATCTTGAATTTCAAAAGTATCCATTTTGGTGAAGTCAATAACTGTTTTAGCACACGAATCACAATGACGACCCTTTTCTCTAGGAGTCATAGTATTCCAATTTTCATGACAGGGCTCTGGAATTGAGATAGAGTAGTATTTTTTCATGATGAGAGTGTTTTGTAAACTTTTTCATCAAACTTCTTGCCGAAGTGTTTTTTGATAAATTGAAATTGTATTTTTGTTGCTATGGACAACATTTTTGATGACACTTATTTTATGCGGAAGGCTTTACAGGAGGCTGAAATGGCTTTTGATAAAGGCGAAATTCCTGTGGGAGCTGTTATTGTTATTGATGATAGAGTGATTGCTAGAGGTCATAATCTTACCGAGATGTTGAATGATGTAACCGCTCATGCAGAAATGCAAGCCATTACAGCTGCTGCTAATTTTTTAGGCGGTAAATATTTGAAAAACTGCACACTATATGTAACATTAGAGCCTTGCCAGATGTGTGCGGGCGCTTTGTATTGGAGTCAGATTTCAAAAGTTGTTTATGGGGCAAGAGATTTAGAGCGTGGGTGCATAAATATGAAAACTAAGTTACATCCTAAAACTAAAATTGAAGGAGGAGTTTTAGCAGATGAGGCAAGTGAACTTTTAAAACGATTTTTTGTTACTAAGCGTAATTTGAATTGACTTTGTCTCCCTGAACTAGTTTCAGGGTCTTATTTTTTTAAACAAAAGTAACCTAAATCACCCTAAAAATATACCCTAGATTGCCACGTCCTTCGTCCTCGCAATGACATTCATTTTTTAATGCTTTTTATCTTCCTGAGACTCTTTCATTTTATCTAAATTCTCTTTAGTTAGCATGTAGTCTTTAATGTCTTTGTCTTTCCAACGGTAATAGGAAAACAGTGGAAATACTACTAAAAATAACCCAACAACCCCAAAACCAATCAATTTTTGAGAGTATTCTAAATCCACTAAAAAGCCAGTTAGGATAGAGCCAGCCGAAGCTAAAAATAATATTAAAATTAGGTTTTTCATTAATGCGTTACGTTTATTAATTGTCTACGATAAGCAGTTAATAATTTAGATTTTGAAATATAACCATAGTATTTTCCGTTTTTAATAACAGGTAAATTCCAAGCGCCAGATGTTTTAAATTTATCCATAATGTGATTCATAGAATCTTCATTATAATTAATTATACCAGCATCAGCATGCATTAAACTTTCGGCGGTAATTTTATCGTAAAGCTCAGTGTTAAACATCATATGTCTCATGTCATCTAATCTTATAACTCCTAAAAATTCATGGTCTTCATTAACAACAGGAAAATGATTTCTAGAGGATTTAGCAACGGCATTTTGTAGAATGTCACCTAGAGTCATTTCTGGTGTTAAAATAACGAAGTTAGTTTCAATGACTTTATCGATTTCTAGCATCATCAACACATTCTGATCTTTATCATGTGTAATTAACTCACCGCGTTTAGCTAGTTTTAGAGTGTATACTGAATGTGATACATAGTATTTTGTAATGGCGAAAGATATGGCTGAGACTAACATTAATGGTACAAATAATTCATAACCGCCAGTAATTTCAGCAATCAAGAAAATAGCTGTTAGAGGTGCATGTAATACACCAGCCATTAATCCTGTCATACCTATTAATGTGAAATTAGATTCTGATACCTGAAACCCAAAACCAATATTGTTGATGACTTTAGCAAAAGCATTTCCTAGTGCACTTCCCATTACTAGTGTAGGAATGAAAACACCACCAACGCCTCCAGCTCCAAATGTTGTTGTCATGGCTATGGCTTTAAATAAAGTGATTCCAAAAAGAAGTCCAATGACTATCCAGATATTTTCTAAATCTAAATTAAAAGGAGTGGTACCTATAGCTGCTAAATGGTCTCCCTTTAAAAGATTGTTCATAATGCCGTAACCCTCACCATAAAGCGGTGGGATTATATATAGCATGGTACCTATTGCTAGTCCGCCAATGAGCAACCGTTTTGCTCTACTTTCAAATTGTTTGAAAAAATTACTAATACTAAAAAATACTTTGGAGAAATAAACTGAAACAAGCCCTGTAACTAACCCAAGTACTATATAAAATAGAATGTCATTAATTTCAAATTTATCTATGAGTTCAAAACGTAATAACACATCGGTACCTAAGAAAAAATAAGATGTAACTACTGCCGAAACAGATGCTAATAATAAAGGCACTAATGAGGTGAATGCGATATCTAAGCTAAAAATTTCAATAGCAAATACAATGGCGGCAATGGGCGCTTTAAACATAGATGCCATTGCACCTGCTGATGCACAACCAATGAGCAACATGCGTGTTTTGGTATTCATATGAAATAACCTAGCAGTATTAGATCCTAAGGCAGAACCTATACTTACTGCAGGCCCTTGTAACCCTACTGATCCACCAAAACCAACTGTTAAAGGTGCGGTAATCAAGCCTGCATAAATATTATACCTTGGGATGATTCCATTAAGTTTAGAAATAGCATGTAAAGTGGTTGAAATACCATGACCTATATGTTTTTTTAACCACGTTTGTTTAATGATATAAACTAATAAAAGTCCAATAATTGGTAACACAAAGTAAAGTGTGCTTTGGTAATCTTTAAAAATATAGAGGTTGAAAAAATGCCTAATATAATACGTGAGGTTTTTAAGAAGTACAGTTCCAATTCCTGCCAAAAACCCAACTAAAACACTTAAAATATATACAAACTGACGTTCGGAAATATGTTTGTATTTCCAGATGAGAAATTTTCGTAATATACCTTTAACTTTTAAAGACATTTTTAAAATTTTAGATATCCCTAATAAAAGATTAGATTAAGACTTTGTCGTCACTCTGAACTTGTTTCAGAGTCTTTAGTTAAGACTATTGAGATGCTGAAATAACACTTCGACTGCGCTCAGTGTGACAGTTCAGCATGACAATGTGCATTAGTATTTATATTAGCGGACAATCCTAATTAAAATTAACAAAAAATCCCGCACTAGGCAGGATTTTCATATTTATGATTTTAAGTTTAGTTTTAAACTAAGTTCTTCTAGTTGATCATCATCTATTGGAGCGGGTGCATCTATCATTACATCTCGCCCAGAGTTATTTTTTGGGAATGCAATAAAATCTCTTATAGTTTCTTGTCCGCCTAAAATGGCTACCAATCTATCTAATCCAAATGCAAGCCCACCATGTGGTGGTGCTCCATATTGGAAAGCATCCATTAAGAATCCAAATTGCGCTTTAGCTTCTTCTTCTGTAAAACCTAAATAATCAAACATTAATGCTTGAGTTTCTTTGTCATGAATTCTTATAGAACCACCTCCAATTTCGTTTCCGTTTAATACTAAATCGTAAGCATTGGCTTTAACAGCGCCTGGGTCTGTTTTTAATAATTCTATTTGTCCTGGTTTTGGAGATGTGAACGGGTGGTGCATTGCATGATAGCGCTCTGTTTCTTCATCCCATTCTAATAAAGGAAAGTCCATTACCCAAAGAGGTGCAAACTCATCTGGTTTGCGTAAACCTAAGCGTTCAGCTAATTCCATACGTAATGCACTTAATTGAGTTCTTACTTTATTAGTGTCTCCAGAAAGTACACAAATTAAATCACCTGCTTTTGCTCCTGTAACTTCTGCCCATTTTGCTAAATCATCTTGATCATAAAACTTATCTACAGATGATTTAAATGTTCCATCTTCATTACATCTACAATAGACCATACCAAGTGCTCCAATTTGCGGGCGCTTAACCCAACTAATAAGCTTGTCTATTTCTTTTCGGGTATAGGTGTTTCCTCCTGGGACAGCAATACCGACAACTAATTCGGCATTATTAAAAACGTTGAAATCTTTGTGTTGTGCAACAGTATTTAATTCACCGAACTCCATTCCAAAACGGATATCTGGTTTGTCGTTTCCGTATAAACGCATGGCATCGTCATACTGTATTCTTGGAAATTTATCGACTTCAACACCATTGATTTCTTTTAGTAAATGACGTGTTAAACCTTCAAAAGCATTTAAAATATCTTCTTGTTCAATAAATGCCATTTCACAATCTATCTGCGTGAATTCTGGTTGTCTATCGGCACGTAAATCTTCGTCTCTAAAACATTTTACTATTTGAAAGTATTTATCCATACCACCAACCATAAGCAGTTGCTTAAATGTTTGTGGCGATTGTGGTAAGGCGTAAAACTCACCTTCATTCATCCTTGATGGTACTACGAAATCGCGAGCACCTTCAGGCGTAGATTTAATTAAATAAGGGGTTTCAACTTCAATAAAACCATCTTTAGATAAATAATTTCTAACTTCTTGAGTGACTTTATGCCTAAATATTAAATTGTCTTTTACTGGGTTACGGCGAATATCTAAATAACGGTATTTCATTCGTAATTCCTCACCGCCATCAGTGTCGTCTTCAATAGTAAAAGGAGGCAAAATGGCTTCATTCAAAATGTTTAATTCTGATACTAGAATTTCAATGTCACCAGTAGGGATATTTGCATTTTTAGATGCGCGTTCAACTACTTTGCCTTTGGCTTGTATTACAAACTCTCTACCTAAGTTTTGAGCTTTTTCAATAAGCTCTTTAGAGGTGCGTTCTTCGTCAAACACCAATTGTGTAATGCCGTATCTATCACGTAAATCTACCCAAACAATAAACCCTTTATCTCTAGATTTTTGTACCCAACCAGCAAGGGTTACTTCTTTATTTATATGTTCTGCTCTTAACTCACCGCAGTTATGACTTCTGTACATGGACTTTGAAAATTGAAGTGCAAATTTAACGAAGTTATATGATAAAAAAGAAAAGAGCTGCAATAAATGCAGCTCTCAATACATATTAATTGAATTAGTCACTAATTAAGCTTCTTCAAGCCTTTGATCCATATTGAATACTTCTTTTTGAGGCGTTAAATTTTCTACAGCTCTGTGTTTATATATCCTCATTTTAAGCTTTGTTACCAAATAGAATAAGATAGGTACAACTATTAAAGTTAAGAACGTGGCTATAAAAAGGCCATAAATAACAGTCCATGCTAAAGGGCCCCAGAAAATTACATTGTCACCTCCAACATAAATGTGAGGGTTAAATTCACTAAAAAGTGTAAAGAAGTTAATGTTTAAACCTGTTGCTAACGGAATTAACCCTAAAATAGTTGTAATAGCTGTTAGTAATACAGGACGTAAACGTGCTTTCCCTCCTTTCACAATGGCTTCCAATAACTCATTGTTAGGAATATAAGCGTCCTCATCTAAATTGTGTTCTTCCTTTTTTCTATCAATTAAAAGTTGGGTATAATCTAGGAGCACTACACCGTTATTTACAACAATTCCAGCGAGTGATATAATACCCATCATGGTCATCATAATTACAAAAGAACTTCCTGTAATGACAATTCCTCCAAATACACCAATTAAGCTTAAGAAAATAGCCAACATGATAATTGCTGGTTTAGATACAGAATTGAATTGAAATATTAAAATAAAGAAAATGAGACCTAAACCAGTAAAGAATGCCCCCATCAAGAATTTCATTTGTTTATTTTGCTCCTCAATTTGTCCAGTAAAGTCTATTTTAATATCACCTGAAACTTCATCGTCTCTAAAGCTTTTTGTTTCATTTTCTATTTGAGTTACTATAGCTTGAGCATCAGTAAACCCTGGTGCTAAGGCAGAATATAAAGTAACCACACGTTTTACTTTTCTGTGTTTAATAGCACTAAATCCAGAGGTGTTATTTTGTTTTGCTACTGTAGAAACAGGAATTTCTTTAATTTGTCCAGAAGCCATATCTCTAAAGGTGATTTTTTGATTAAAAATAGCACTTGTGTTATAGCGATTTTCTTCATTAAAACGAACATAGATGTCGTAATCTTCACCATCTTCTTTATAAATACCTGCTTTGGCTCCAAAAATAGAATTACGTAATTGTTGGCCAACTTGTCCTGATGTTACACCTAATTCACCAGCCTTTTTTCTGTCTACAAGAACCTGCATTGATGGTTTAGATTTATTCACATCTATCTTTAATTCATCTATACCCTGAATGTTTTTAGTATTTATGAAATCACGCATTTTTTCTGCTGTAGCTATGAGCTCGCTATAATCATCTCCTTCTATTTCAATATTGATAGGGTACCCAGCTGGAGGACCTACCGCATCTTTTTCAACTGAAATAGCAATACCAGGGTAAATGCCTTTTAATGCTTCTTGTACTTTTTTAAGCAGTACATTACTATCTGCGTCATCTCTAAATTTGTATTCGCGCATGGTAGCGGTAATCTTTCCTCTGTGAGGCATTTCAGCTTGTGAACCTCCATCGGTCTGAGGGTTTCCTGCACCTTCACCTACTTGAGAAACAGCGCTTTCAGTCAAAAAGTTGAAATCACCATTCATGTAAGCTTCTTCGTTTATAATTTTATAAACACGCTCTTCAATATCTTTAGTAATTGCATTGGTTTTTTTTATGTCTGTTCCTTCTGGATATTCTATGTAGACAATTATTTGATTAGGTGTATTGTCTGGGAAAAATTCCACCTTTGTGCGTTGACTACCAACTGATGCACCAAAGCCCATAAAGGCAACAATTAATAAAACAAAAGTTCCAATAGAAATTACAGCAGGCATTTTGCCTTTGAGTGTGCCACGAAGCATACGCTCATAAAAGCGTTCCCACTTTGGTAAGATTTTATTTTGAAACCCGTTAGCCCAATTTCTTAGGAATAAACGATACATCCAAAGTAATATAATTGTAAAAATCATTACGGTTCCTAGTCCGCGATAGCTACCACCTAAAAGCATAATTAATATACCTAACCCACCTACGATTGCCGATAATTTGATGATGTTTTTAAATGGCATTTCTTTGTCTTCGATTGTCATGTATTGAGATACTAAAACCGAATTAAAAAATATTGCTACAAATAATGAGGAGCCTAAAACAACCCCTAAGGTTTTTGGGAAGTAAATCATGAATTGCCCCATAACTCCTGGCCACAAACCTAGAGGTATAAATGCAGCTACTGTTGTGGCAGTTGAAATAATGATAGGAAATGCTATTTCACCAATTCCTTTTTTGGCTGCCTGGATTCTAGTTAAGCCTTCATCCTTCATTAAACGATATACGTTTTCCACAAGAACAATACCGTTGTCTACTAGCATACCTAGTCCCATAATTAATCCGAAAAGAATCATGGTGTTCATAGTGAACCCAAGCATATCTAATATCATTAAAGACATGAACATAGACATTGGGATTGCAAACCCTACAAAGAGTGCATTTTTAAATCCTAAGAAAAACATTAAAACAGTTACCACTAGTATAATACCAAAAATGATGTTATTCACTAAGTCGTCTACCTGTCCAATGGTTTTAGAGGATTGGTCGTTAGCAATAGTTACAGTTAAATCTGGCGGAAAAACATTTTCAATGGAGTTGTCTACTATCTCTTGGATTTGTTCAGCTGCATCTACCATGTTTTTCCCTGCTCGTTTCTTAACATCAAGCATAACTACAGGATGCCCAAATTCTCTGGCGTATGTGGTTTTGTCTTCGTCTTTAAAAGTGACTTGTGCCACATCTCTTAAATAAATAGAGTTGCCTTTTTCAGATTTCACTACAAAGCTTTCTAGTTCTTTGGGGTCTTCTATCTCACCTATAATTCTTATGGTACGTCTTTGTCCGCTTGAAATTAAATTACCAGCAGACATGGTCATATTCTCTCTACTAATAGTATTGATAATGTCATCAAAGCTAACTTGAGCCGCCATCATTTTATAAATGTCTACAGCTACTTGAACTTCTTTGTCTTGCGCACCACGAATATCTACTTGTTTTATTTCTTCAAGACCTTCAATTTCATCTTCTAAATATTCTCCATATTCTTTAAGTTTATCCACAGGGTAGTCTCCAGAAATATTGATATTTAGAATGGGTATTTCTTCAGACATGCTCAAATCGAACACATTAGGTTCTACTTTTGCACCATTAAAAGTTGGCCAATCTTCACCAGATGTTTCAGAATCTACTTCGTCTTTCACCTTTTGTTTTGCAGCTTCAACAGTAATGTTTTCATCAAATTCTACAATAACTATAGAATAATCTTCTTGAGATGTTGAGGTAATTTCAACAACATTACTTACTGTTTTGAGTTTGTCTTCAATAGGATCTGTAATGAGTTTTTCAATATCCTCTGCAGTGTTTCCTGGATAGATAGAACTAATGTATATTTTAGTCTCTTTAATTTCTGGAAAATTTTCTCTTGGCATACTAAAATAAGCACCTGTACCCAATATAAGGATGAGTGCTATTAACACATACATGGTTGTTTTGTTATTAATAGCCCAAGATGATAACCCAAATTCTTTATCTACTTGTTTTTTGTTTTTCTTTTTGGTCATTAGTCTGTATTCTTTAGACGTTAGTATTTTTAAACTTCAATTTTCAAGATTTTAACATCTTGCCCGTCTTTTACGCTTCTAGCACCTTCGTCAATAATTTCATCGCCATTCTTTAAACCAGAAAGTACTTCAATATTATCTCCTTGCGTTTTTCCAGTTTCTATAATGACACGTTTAGCTTTTGCCATAGAATTATTTTTATTTGAAACGATATAAACATATTGTTCTCCTTCTGCATTTTCAGAAATGATACTTTGTTTAATTAAAATAGCATTATCACTGGTATAATCGTTGATTTTAAGTTTTGCAGTTAGGTTTGGTTTGATATTATTGTTTTTATTATTAATGGCAATTTCTGCCTTAAACGTTCTATTCGCTGGATTGATAAAGTTTCCTGCTTGACGAATTTTTGCGTCTAGTTTTTTTCCAAGAATAGGGAATTCAACTTCTACCTTTTTGCCTGGAATTACGTTAGAAATGTAACGTTCTGGTACATCTGTTTCAATGTACATGTCTTGTAAGTTTACAATTCTAAATAGCATAGATTGTCCGGGAGCTACAACGGTACCTTGTTCTGTGATGACATCATCAATGGTTCCTGAAAAAGGTGCTCTAACAACGGTTTTGCCAACTTGTTGTTTTAATTGGCTTACAGCTTGTTCTTGTGCTTCATAACTAGATTTAGCTTGTAAATATTGAATTTCGCTTCCTATTTTTTGATTCCAAAGTCTTTCTTGGCGTTCAAAAGTTGTTTTAGCTAAATCTGCTTGAATTTGTAATTGTGTTAATTGTTGGCTTAATCCGCCATCATCAATTTTTGCAAGTATTTGTCCTTTGCTTACTTTTTGTCCTTCTTTTACATATACTCTAGTTAATGTACCTGAAAATTCTGGATAGATAACCACGTTTTGCTTGGTGCTTACATTACCTTGTAATTCTACAAAGTGATTAAAAACAGTTTCTTTAGCAGCAAAAGTTGTAATTAAAGGTATTTTTTCTTGAGGGTCTAAAACCTTAATTTCTTTTTCTAATTCTTTTAATTGAGTAGAAATTTCTTGAGCTTTAGCATCAAGTTCGGTTTTCTTTTTTCTAATAAGTTCTAAATCTTTAGAAGCTATAATGTCTTCAACAGATTGTTTGTTTTCTCCACCACATGATGTTAGTATTATGGCGCTTACAACGGTTAAATAAAAATATTTCATAATAATGATGGGTTATTGTTTTGAGTTTAAAATGGTGTCTAATTCAGCTTTTTTATTGATGACATCAAGCATGGCTTGAAGAAATTCTTGTTGAGAACTATAAAGTTGCGTTTGTGCTTGTCTTAAGTCAAAACTAGAAGCAATACCTTCAGAAAATTTAGTTTGGTTTTTTTGTTCTATTCTTTCAGCTAAATTTAGGTTTTGCTTTTTGTTGTCATAGTCTTCAATAGCAAATTGATAATCGCTTTTAGCGGCAGCTATTTGTAGTTTGAGTTGTTGCTCTACTTCAGTTAAATCTTCTTTTGCTTTTTCAAGATTAATTTTAGCACGTTGGGTTGCTGCGCTTCTTCCTCCTGAACTAAAAATTGGAATGTTCATGTTAATTCCTAGTAGTGAGGAGCCAAACCATGTTTGATCACTATTTGTAAATGTAAACGAATCACTAAATGCAGAATAACCGCCATTTACAAATGCGGAAAGATTTGGTAACGCCTTACTTTTTTCTAATTTTAATAATAGTTCTTTAGACTTTTTATCATTTTGAGCTATTTTATAATCTATAGTATTTTCAATATTATTAGAACTATTGATAATATTTAGGTTAATATTTTGAGCCGTTAGATTTTCTAAAGTATCTTTTAAAGTAGTGTTAGAATTAATATCTAAACCTAGTGTAATATTCAACATTTGATATGCTAACGCCTTTAACCTGTTAGTTTTGTTTAAGTTGCTTTCAATGCTAGACAATGTGATTTGCAATTGTTCCACACTTTCTTCTTCAGCAAGTCCGTTTTCATAGGTTTTGGTAGTTTCATCAAGATTTTTCTTGAGAACAGTAATATTACGCTCTAATATCATTACGCTTTCTTCAGCTAACAAAACATTACCGTATGCATTGATAACTGCTTTTCTAACTTCTAAATTTGTTTTTTCTTTGGCGTTTTTAGAGATTTCTAAAAATACTTTAGCAGATTGTAGCCCTACTAGATATGAACCGTCAAAAATAAGTTGGCTTAAAGTAACTGATGCATTAACAGTTTGTTGAGTGCCAAAACGTAATGGGATAAAACCTTCAGGAGTATCGACATCAAAATTAGTTTGATTTGTATCAAAGTAGTCATTTACAATGTCGATAGTGCTTTGGGTATTGTCAAAAGCTGCGGCAGGTAGTAAAGACACCTGTTGTTTTAGCCAGTTTTGGTATTCAATAGAACCATTAATTTGCGGCAATCCTATAGTTGTGGTTTCCCATTTCTGCTTTTCTGCTGCTTTAATATCTAAAGCCGCATTTTTTGCAGTACGGTTGTTTTCTAATGCATAATCTATGGCTTCTTGTAAAGAAAAACTATGATTAGCCTCTTGCCCAAAAAGTATAGAACTGCATAGAAAACTAAATATTAAAATTAATTTGTTTTTCATGTTGTTTATGATTGATTTGATTTTATAAACATGTTAAGTATTTCAAGTCCCTTGTTTGTAACAATGGCTCTCAAATGATATTCTAAGTAACTTTCAGTCAGGTATTGCATGTCAAATATATCTGGAGGAAATATGGTGACATCTTTTATGCCGGTCATACCATTAAAGTACATTCTAGAGATAAAATCTACATCTATGGCCTTTCTAAATAATCCAGTATCTACTCCTTTTTGAAGACTATCTTTAACAGAACCAAACATCTTGTCAAATTGTTTTACCATTAGTTGGTCATGAATTTGAGGATAGTATTTTTTTAACTGATACTGTGGCGATGTTTTTTCGTTTTTCAGATTTTTTAAAACAAACTTCTTTACATCATACAATTCTTCAATAGGGTTTACTGAAGTTTCGCAAATGTCATCAATACCCATGCTAATTCTTTCAAATATTGAAAATGTTGTGGCCTCTACCAACTTAGTTTTATTAGCAAAATGTACATATATGGTTTTTTTAGATATGCCCATTTCGTTGGCAATATCATCCATTGTAACGCTTTTAAATCCGAAGTTTAAAAACAATTCTGTAGCTCTTTCTATTATCTTTTCTCCCATAATCAGGTACAAATGTAAGTTCGGAAACTTTAAAAACAAAAAAAGTTTCCAAAGTTTTGCTTTTTTTTAACACTAAGTTTAACTTGTAGTGTTTTAATACGTTGAATTCATTTATTTTTGCTGAATGCTTTCAGTAGAAGAATACCAAAAAGAGTTTTTGAGTTTTTTGCAAGATTATACCATTGTAAAAGAACCTAAAGGATTATATGATCCTATTCAATACATTATGAAATTAGGGGGGAAACGTTTAAGACCCGTCTTAACTTTAATGAGTGCCGATATTTTTGAAGGTAATTATAAAGAAGGTTTAAATGCAGCATTAGCGGTTGAGGTATTTCATAATTTCACATTGGTTCATGATGATATTATGGACGATGCACCTTTACGTAGAGGGAAAAAGACTGTACATGAAAAATGGGATATAAACACTGGTATTTTATCGGGAGATGCCATGTTAATTATGGCCTATCAATTATTTGAAAGTTATCCGCCTGAAGTATACAAATCATTAAATCAAACATTTAGTAAAACAGCTTTAGAGGTTTGTGAGGGTCAGCAATATGATGTTGATTTTGAGACTAGAAATGACGTAACAATTCCTGAGTATTTAAAAATGATTGAATATAAGACATCCGTTTTAGTGGCTGCAGCAATGAAAATGGGGGCTATCATTTCAGGAGCTTCAGAGGAAGATCAAGAAAATATTTATGAATTTGGAAGAAATTTGGGCTTAGCATTTCAGTTGCAAGATGATTATTTAGATGCTTTTGGAGATCCTAAAATATTTGGAAAACAAGTTGGTGGTGATATAATTGAGAATAAAAAAACCTATTTATATTTAAAGGCATTAGAGTTTGGATCTAACAATGAAACTAAACAATTAATCAACTTATTTAATTCTGAAACTACTAAAAAAGACGAAAAAATTAATGTGGTTAAAGAATTATTTGAATCTATAGGTGCTGCTAATGCAACTAAAGAAGCGGTTAAAGATTATACAAATAAAGCCTTTACAGTTTTAGATACTTTAAGTATTTCTGAAGAAAGAAAACAGCTATTGAAAGATTTTGGGAATAGTTTAATGAGTAGAACTGTGTAATGCAACTTCCAACTACTTTTAATGAACTAATTGAAAAGGCAAATCAATTAGACTTGTATAAAAAATTAATACTTCAACTTAACAAAGACTTTTTATATGCCAATATAGATTTAGATTTTCATGAAGACACTTTGCCTTCTAGTTTAAAATTGTTGTTACATGAAACGGTCTATAAGCTTATTCAAGAAAAGTTTTCAGAATATTTAAATCTTCTATACATAGTAGATGTTTCAGAAAAAGAGGTAAAGGCTCTTAATGGTGATGATATTGTTAAGTTAGCCGAAGAAGTGTCTTTTCTTATTCTAAAACGAGAATGGCAAAAAGTATGGTTTCGTAATTGTTATTAGACTTGTTAAGTATCAAAGACATGTTTGTTATAAATGTTAATATTTAATAAGATTGGTATTGTAAGGATTACAAGTTTTTAATGATTAAAAGAAAAGCAATTAAATATTTGAGAATCATTAAAAAATTAACATTTAAAAGAAGGTATTTATTAAAAGTAATGACAAAGCTTTTAATTCTTTACAAACTAATACCTAATTTTTATAAAAGTTGTATTTTTGAAGAATGTATTTTTAACACGAGTTTAGGATAAAAAATAATGGATAAATATTCCTTTTTAAACGCAGCACATACGGCTTATTTTGCCGATTTATACGAGCAGTATTTACAAAATCCAGATAGTGTTGAGCCTAGTTGGAGAGCCTTTTTTCAAGGCTATGATTTTGGAAGTGATAACTATGGTTTAGATGGTGAAATAATTGAAGGCGTTTCAACGCAAATGCCAGAACACCTTCAAAAAGAATTTCAAGTTGTTAAGTTAATTGATGGTTATAGAATGCGTGGGCATTTGTTTACCAGAACAAACCCAGTTAGAGAAAGACGTGCCTATAAACCAACATTAGAATTAGAAAACTTTGGTCTAAGTGAAAAAGATTTAGATACTATTTTTAATGCAGGTGAAGTTTTAGGATTAAAAGCACAACCTTTACGTGAAATTATTAAGCACTTAGATAGAATTTATTGTGATGCTATTGGTGTAGAATATATGTATTTGCGTAATCCAGAAGTTATTAAATGGTGGCAAGAAAAGTTGAATGTTAATGATAATCATCCAACATATTCTGCAGATACTAAAAAATACATTCTTTCAAAGTTGAATCAGGCTGTAAATTTTGAAAACTTTTTACAGACAAAATATGTTGGACAAAAACGTTTTTCATTAGAAGGAGGAGAGTCATTAATACCAGCTATAAGTAATGTACTTTATAATGCTGTTGAAAAATATGGTGTTGAAGAGTGTGTTTTAGGAATGGCGCATCGCGGACGTTTAAGTACGTTGGTGAACATTTTTAGAAAACCTTTACACGAACTTTTTAGTGAGTTTGAAGGTAAAGATTTTGAAGATCAAAATATTGATGGAGATGTTAAATACCATTTAGGTTTAACGCTTCATAAAACTTACCAAAACGGGAAGTCTATAAAGATGAATTTGGTGCCAAATCCGTCGCATTTAGAAACAGTTGGCCCAGTTGCAGAAGGTATTACTAGAGCAAAAATAGATGACGATTATAATGGCGATGATTCTAAAATTATTCCAATTTTAGTACATGGTGATGCTGCTATTGCAGGTCAAGGTATTGCCTATGAGGTGGCTCAAATGAGTCAGTTAAATGGTTATAAAACAGGAGGGACTATTCATATTGTAGTGAATAACCAAATTGGATTTACAACTAATTATTTAGATGCTCGTTCTAGTACTTATTGTACAGATGTAGCAAAAGTAACGTTATCTCCAGTAATGCATGTTAATTCAGATGATGCTGAAGCTGTGGCACATGCTATTGAAATGGCGCTAGACTACAGAATGCGTTTCAAAAAAGATGTCTACATAGATTTATTAGGATATAGAAAGTATGGACATAATGAAGGTGATGAGCCAAGATTTACGCAACCAAAACTTTATAAAAACATATCAAAACATCCTAATCCATTTAAAATATATTCAGACAGATTAATTGCTGAAGGAACTATAGATAAGTCTTATTCTGAAGGGATTGTTTCAGAATTTAGAGATAGATTAGAAAGTGAATACACTAAGGCAAAGGAGGCTGACTCTTCTAAAGTAAGAGAGTTTATGGAAGAGCGTTGGACAGATTTTAAACGTCAAGGTCTTGATGCTATGCTTGAAACTGTTGATACTTCTTATGCTGAAGATGGTTTAAAACAGATATCTAAAATAGTATCTACTTCTCCAGAAGGCGTTAAATTTTTACGTAAAGCAGAACGAATTCTTAAAGGTAGAGAGAAAATGGTTTTTGAAACCGATGCTTTAGATTGGGGAATGGCAGAAACTTTGGCTTACGGAAGTTTATTAGAAGAAGGTTTCAATATTAGAATCTCAGGTCAAGATGTAGAGCGTGGTACGTTTAGTCATCGTCATGCTATTTTACGTGATGAGATTTCAGAAGAACGAATCAATCTATTAAATACAAACCCAAATAATAAAGGCGAAATGTATATTTACAATTCGTTCTTATCAGAATATGGTGTTTTAGGTTTTGATTATGGTTATGCCATGGCAAACCCAGATACATTAACTATTTGGGAAGCACAGTTTGGTGATTTTAGTAATGGTGCGCAAATAATTTTCGATCAGTATTTGTCGGCCGCAGAAGATAAATGGAAAGCTCAAAATGGGATAGTGGTATTATTACCTCATGGTTATGAAGGACAAGGGTCAGAACACTCCTCAGCCAGAATGGAGCGTTACTTACAATTGTGTGCTAATGATAATATGATTGTTGTAGATTGTACAACGCCTGCAAATTTCTACCATTTGTTACGTAGACAAATGAAACGTAATTATAGAAAGCCATTAATTGTATTTACACCAAAGAGTTTATTAAGACATCCTAAAGCAGTATCACCATTAAAAGATTTGGCTAATGGTCAATTTCAGGAGATAATTGATGATACAATTAGTCCAGATGCAGTTAAAAAGTTAGTGTTCTGTACGGGTAAATTCTATTACGAACTATTAGCTGAAAGAGAAGAACAAAATAGAGAAGATGTTGCTTTAGTTAGAGTAGAGCAATTATTTCCACTTCATATAGAAAAAATTCAAGCTATTATTAATCGTTATCCAAATGTTGAAAAGTACATTTGGGCGCAAGAGGAACCTAAAAATATGGGGGCTTGGGGTCATATGGCTCAACGTTTAGATGTAGTAAAACTTGAGGTTTGTGCAAGACCATATAACTCGGTGCCAGCACCAGGATCTAGTACAAGAGATAAAGCAAGACAACGTAAAGTTATAGAAGACGTTTTCAGTATATAAAATTAAAAGGAAAAATTTACAATTAAAATTATTACAGAGATGATTTTAGAAATGAAAGTACCATCACCAGGAGAGTCTATCACAGAAGTAGAAATAGCTACTTGGTTAGTAGAAGATGGAGATTATGTTGAAAAAGACCAAGCAATTGCAGAAGTAGATAGTGATAAGGCAACTTTGGAGCTTCCTGCGGAAGTTAGTGGTACCATAACACTGAAAGCTGAAGAAGGAGATGCTGTTGATGTAGGAGCCGTAGTTTGTTTAATTGATACAAGCGCTGAAAAACCAGAGGGTGGAGAAGCTCCTAAAGCTGAAGTTAAAGAAGAAGCACCAAAGGCTGAGGTGAAAAGTGCTCCAGTGCAAACTGAAACGTATGCTACAGGTACTGCAAGTCCTGCTGCAAAAAAGATTTTAGCAGAAAAAGGTATGGATGCTGCATCAGTAAATGGTACTGGTAAAGACGGAAGAGTAACTAAAGACGATGCTATTAAAGCTGTGCCTTCTATGGGGACACCAACTGGTGGTAACAGAGGAACTTCTAGAAGTAAAATGTCTATGCTGCGTCGTAAAGTAGCTGAACGTTTGGTTGAGGCTAAAAATACAACAGCCATGTTAACCACATTTAATGAGGTTGATATGTCACCAATATTTGCTTTAAGAAAAGAATACAAAGAAACGTTCAAAGCAAAACATGGAGTTAGTTTAGGATTCATGAGTTTCTTTACATTAGCAATAGTTAGAGCATTAAAAATGTATCCTGCTGTTAATTCTATGATAGATGGTAAAGAAATGTTATCTTATGATTTCTGTGATATTAGTATAGCTGTTTCTGGACCAAAAGGATTAATGGTTCCTGTAATTAGAAATGCAGAAAACTTAAGTTTTAGAGGTGTAGAGTCTGAAGTAAAACGTTTAGCACTTAGAGCAAGAGACGGACAGATTACTGTAGATGAAATGACAGGTGGTACGTTTACTATTACTAACGGTGGTGTATTTGGAAGTATGTTATCTACGCCTATTATCAACCCACCGCAAAGTGGTATTTTAGGAATGCACAATATTGTTGAGCGTCCTGTAGCTATAGATGGTAAAGTTGAAATTCGTCCAATTATGTATGTTGCATTATCTTATGACCATAGAATTATTGATGGTAAAGAAAGTGTTGGTTTCTTAGTGGCTGTAAAAGAAGCTTTAGAAAATCCAGTTGAGATTTTAATGAATAATGATGTTAAGAAAGCTTTGGAGCTTTAATAATAATTATACGATTTATAAAATTGAAAACCCTGTTAGTTATGTTAACAGGTTTTTTTTATGGAATTTATTTTACTTTTAATATTGAAAGTTTGTTGTTTGAATTGAGTAGAACCAAATGAGATTTACCATTTATAACTATTTTTTCAATAGCTAGTACATCATTATTGGATAGAATGGTATTTGAATATACTTCTTCTAATGAAGTATTTAGTATGTAACCTTTTGAAGCATCATATCTTATAGTTTCAACTTCAGAATTATATGCTCCGCCAATTCCAATAATTTCGGGGGTTTTATCATTATCTATATCAAGTATTTCAAAATCTAAAGTTGGTGCAAATTGTGCTTTATTAGGTAATTTTTTAAATTTAAGAGTCCCTTTGTTATTTTCAAGATAGTATGAGGTAAAACTTGCTGCTTGTAAATGCAATGCATTATTTATGTTTTCATGACCATATACTTCTAAAAGATTTGAATTAGCAAATTGTTTGTAAGATGAAATCTTATCTTTTAAAAATGGGGTTTGTTCTGTGGAGCATTCTTTACCTCTTAATGGGAATAATTCGCCTTCGTAGGTTTTGCTTAATGCAAAATCATAACTTTTGTTATCGTCAAAATTATTAGCATAAATATGTAGAGGCGAGTTTTCAGATGGGTGAAATTTATTGTTTTCCCCAAAGTTTCCAATAAGATAATCTTCATCTCCATCATTATCATAATCTAAAGCTTTAATGCTTTGATACCAGCCTGTTTTAGAATTAGAATCTAATTCAACTTTAGAAAACGTACCATTTTCGTTATTTAAAATAGTGATAGGCATCCATTCACCAGCTAAAATTAAATCTTCATCTCCATCATTATCATAATCTGAAGACACAGCATCATTTATTAGTCCAATATATTTAACTTCGTTAGCGTACTTATCTGTTGCATTTATAAATTTCCCATTTTTATTTTCTAATAAATAAGATTCTGGTGCTTTAGGATATTCTCCAGGAATTACGCGTCCGCCAACAAATAAATCATTATCACCATCATTATCAAAATCAATAACAGCTATGGCTTTTGTAACCGATAACATTTTTGGTAAAGCGCCTTTTTTAAAACTACCTTTACCATTGTTTAGGTATAATCTATCTTGTAAAAGCTGACTGTTTTTTGATTGACTGTAATTTCCTGAAGTAACATATAGATCTAAATCTCCATCATTATCGGCATCAAAAAATTGAGCGTTATTATCATTATAAGCTTTATCCCTGAAAAATGCAGGTTGTTTTGTATTAGTAAATTTTCTTAAGGAATTTTGAATGTATAATTGAGCTGGATGCCCTAATGTATTTCCAATAAACAAATCGTCTAAACCATCATTATTAACATCGGCAACTGCCATACAATTATCAATAGTAGATTGTTTTTGCGGAAGTAAAACTTGTAAGTCATAGTCGTTAAAATCTACTGCTTCATGTTTGTAATTTACACCTAATTCTTTGGGGTCAACAGTTTCAAAAATACCTGAATCATCAGAAGCTGTACTATAGGGTTTTTTAGATTTTGAATAAGAAAGATCAATGGTGTTATTCGCGGTTATGTTTTTTAAAAGTTGTGTTTTATCGTCATGCCAAATAACTTTTAAGCTGTCTATAGATGAAGCGTCTCCTAATCCAAAATTAAGACGATAACTTACAGATGATTGATAGCCTCTACTAGGATATACTTCTTTTAATTGTTGTATACCATTTGAATATACTTCTACTTTTACTCCAATAGCATTTATATTCTGTTCAGAACCTTTAAGATGAACAGTTAAATAATTGTTTTTACTATTGTTTCTATAAATTGACGCCTTATCAGATTGGTTGTTTAAAACTAAATCTAAGTCGCCATCATTATCAAGATCAGTATAAACAGCTCCGTTAGAGTTCACCTTGGTATCAAAGCCATAATTTTTAGAAACATCTTTAAATGTATAATCTGTATTATTTACAAACAGGTAATTAGCTAGTTTTGTTGAAGGCATCTTATTAATAGCTTCTTCTAAACTAAATTCCTTTTGCTCTAAAATGTCATTTTTAATTTGGTGTCTAAAATCTTGATTAGTGAGATCTCTTTCAATACCATTAGTGATAAATAAGTCGTTAAAACCATCGTTGTTAAAGTCGGCAATTAAAGGCGCCCAACTCCAGTCTGTTTTAGCTATTCCAGAAAGTTGTCCTATTTCACTATATATGCCTTCAGAAGTATTAAGTTGTAACATATTAGACATATATTGATAATGAAACCCATTGTTAACCATTAAATTGAAATTTTCAGTATTCATGGTCGCCATATTTTCTTTTCCTCTTTTTCTGTCTGCTGCCATCATATCTAAAACTATCAAATCAGGAAGTAAATCGTTATTAATATCAGCAAAATCAGACCCCATGCTATTAGTAGAAATATGATTGAAACGTGTTAGAATTTCATCTGTGAAAGTGCCATTTTTATTATTTATATATAAGAAATCTGGTTCGTAAAAATCATTAGCTACATAAATATCTGGCCACCCATCATGATTGAAATCTCCAATTGAAGCACTTAAACCCCATGCTTTATTGGTTACACCAGCTTCACGGGTAGCGCTGTAAAATCTTCCATTATCATTTCTTAATAGTTTATCGGATCCTTTTAAGGTTAAATGTTTAACGTTTTGTCTGGTTAAATCACTATTGTTATTAAAATCATCGCGGTGATTAACTAAGTATAGATCTAAATCTCCATCTTTGTCATAATCAAAGAAATAAGACTGAACAGAAAAATCACTTATATTGAGTCTATACTTAGCGCTCTCTTCTTTAAACGTGTTATCTTTTTGGTTTACATAAAGTTTGTTTTTCCTTAAAATATTGTTGTTTAAAGACCCAGATTTACAAATGTAAATATCTAACCATCCATCATTATTAATGTCTACCATTGTAACTCCGGTAGACCACCCTTTGTCATCTTTAACTCCAGCAGTTTCAGTAATATCTTCAAAAACAAAATTGCCTTTATTGAGATAAAGTTTGTTAGAATTTTGATTAGATGTAAAGTAAATATCCTCTAGACCGTCATTGTTAACATCTCCAACAGCTACACCACCACCATTATAGATATATGTGTAGTTAAGAAAATTTAATTGTTCTGTTTCTTTTACTGTATTTATAAAATTGATATTAGAATGACTTTCTGGGATGAGTGTGAATAGAGTCTTTTTACCATCATCATAATAGGATTGTTTAGATGTTTTATCGCAGCTAAAAAAAAGAATAATGATTAAAAAAACTAAATAAGTACTTTTTAAGAAGGTCATACGGAATAAGAGCTATCATTCTTAAATCAAAATTAAGAATAAGAAGAATTGTTACATTGTTTTGAGAGATTAAAGATAAAAAAAGGACGCTAATCTAACGTCCTTTTCACTTTTTACTAACTAAAATAAATAAATATTCATTGAAATGATTATCAAAACTAGTATAGTGAGACCAACTATACAGCATATTTGAATAGCTTTATTTTCTTCTTCCATTAGTTTATATCGTTGCTCAATTAAGATTTGGGGAAACCCTGCATTATTATAATGCAGAGTTTATGCATAATTCAATCTCTCAAAAATGAACTATAGTAGCTAATAGCTGTTGCAAAACTATTGTAAGATTACATAAAATGAAATACGCACTTCTACGTATTTTATTTAGGTTTAATAAACCGCAAAGTACTTTAAAAAGCGAAAGCTCTGATGTAATAATAACACCAGAGCTTTCTTAATTCTCCCTAAGAACTAATTAATAGCACTGTAAAAGTAATTTATAGTGAGGTGAAAAAAAATACGCACTTCTACGTATTTTTAAAAGTGACCTTTATTAAGGTTGGCCCATATTGAAAGAGAAGTGGGCTTATTGTCTAACTCTAACTTAGCAACAATATTGCTTCTATGCTTATCTACCGTTCTTACAGAAATTGAAAGTTCCTCAGCAATATCCATGCTTGTTTTGTTTTGCGAAATAAGTTTAACTATTCTCAATTCAGATTTAGTTAACAGATTTATAGCTTCTAAGTTATTATTAATTGGGCTAGAATTAAGGTAAGAAGCAATTTCTTCGCTAAAGTAAGGGGTGTTGTTTTTAACGCTTTCAATACAAGTTTCAATTTCTTCAATAGCAAATTCCTTTAAAATATAACCATATACATTAAAGTCTTTAGCTTTGTCAAAGAGTTCTTCTTCTTTATCAAAAGTGATTAAAATTATCTTTGTATCAAGGTTGTTTTTTTTACACTCTTCGGCAATTTCTAAACCAGTTTTATATGGCATTCTAATATCTAAAATGGCAATTTTTGGTTTTAGTTTAACAATAAGGTTGTAGGCAGATTTTCCATCTTGAGCACTTCCAATAATATTATATCCTTTTGAAACTAAAAAATCTGTCAAGCCTCTTAGAAGTAGAGGATGGTCATCAGCAATAACAATTGACATATTCATTTTAATTAGAGAGATAGGGAAGAGGGTAAGAGTCCTCCTTTTTAATTATAATTTTAAATATAAGTATTTCTTTTGATAATCAATGATGGCCTTTCCTTTTTTTAAGATGTCCGCACCAATTATTCCATCTACTGGCTTAGCATTATGATTAATTAATGCCGTATTTACATGGGTTAAATTAAAAAGAACTAAAACCACTTTATTACGAGTCCATTTTCCAATTTTAAGCTTATTTTTTTTGGACATTTTGGTATCCATATTTATGGCGCCTGCCCCAGCAGCTTTTATATCTGTATCTTCAACTTTTAATCGAAATGTTTCAGCAGCATCAAAACCAACACAAGAACTTGATGCTCCAGTGTCTAAAATAAATAAGCCTTTAATACCATTAATAGAGGCTTTAATTTCAAAATGATTTGTTTTTGTTAAGTGTAACTTAACTTTGGTATATCCTTTATCAAGTAAAAAATCCTGAAGTCTCTCCATTAAACTTAGTTTTAGGCAAATATAATCATGTAAAAACGATTATTTTTACAAAAAATATAAAGACCTTACTTTTGATTATTACAGATACGCACACTCATTTATACAGTGAAGCTTTTGATGAAGATAGACATGAAATGATTCAGAGAGCGATAGATGCAAATATCTCTAGATTTTTCATACCTGCTATAGATTCAACATATACTAACTCTATGTTAGAATTAGAAAAAGATTTTCCAAAGAATATTTTTTTAATGATGGGATTGCACCCAACACATGTAAAAGAAAACTTCAAAGAAGAGATAAAGCATGTAGAAGACATGTTATCAGAAAGATCTTTTTATGCCGTTGGTGAGATTGGAATTGATTTATATTGGGATGCCTCTACTTTAGAAATCCAAAAAGAAGCATTCAAATACCAAATAGAATTGGCAAAAAAGTATAAATTACCAATAGTTATTCATTGCCGTGAAGCCTTTAATGAAATTTTTGAAGTTTTAGAAGAAGCAAATGACCAAGATTTATTTGGTATCTTTCATTGCTTTACAGGAACAATAGATCAAGCTAAAAAAGCAATTTCATTTAATATGAAGTTAGGAATAGGTGGGGTAGCAACTTTCAAAAATGGAAAAATTGATAAATTCTTAAATGAAATAGATTTAAAACATATTGTTTTAGAAACTGATGCGCCTTATTTGTCACCGGTACCTTATAGAGGAAAAAGAAATGAGTCCTTATATATATTAAATGTCTTAGAGAAGTTATCTGAGATTTATAATATATCAAAAGAAGACATAGCAAATATTACAACACAAAATTCAAAAGACGTTTTTGGTATCTAAAATGAGTAACACTAAACCCAATATATTATTAGTCTATACAGGAGGAACCATAGGGATGTTGAAAGACTTTAAAACAGGAGCACTTAAAGCTTTCGATTTTAAAACACTTTTAGATAAAATACCAGAATTACAATTATTAGATTGTAATATAGAAACGGTATCTTATGAACCTATAGATTCTAGTAATATGAGTCCAGAATACTGGATACAGATTGTAGAACTTATTGAGTTGAATTATAATAGTTGTGATGGGTTTGTAATATTACATGGAAGTGATACCATGAGTTACACGGCTTCTGCTTTAAGTTTTATGTTAGAGAACTTAAAAAAACCAGTAATTTTTACTGGGTCTCAATTACCAGTTGGAGATTTAAGAACAGATGCTAAAGAAAATTTAATAACCTCAATTCAGATAGCAGCATTACAAAAAAATAATGAACCAGTAATAAAAGAAGTGTGCTTGTATTTTGAATATAAACTTTACAGAGGGAATAGAACAACAAAAATAAATGCTGAACATTTTCAAGCATTTGCTTCTCCTAATTATAATGAGTTGGTTGAGTCTGGAGTGCACTTAAAGGTTAACAAAAAGTATTTGTTTAAACCAGATGAAAATAAAAGTTTAAAAGTTCATAAGAATTTAGACAATAATATTGCTTTAATAAAACTATTTCCGGGAATAACCGAAGTAGTAATTCAAAGTATATTTAGTACACCTAATTTAAAAGCAGTCATTTTAGAAACTTACGGAGCTGGAAACTGTACTACTGTACCTTGGTTTATTAAATTACTTGAAAAGCAAATATCAAAAGGAATTCATGTAGTTAATATCACTCAGTGTTCTGGCGGAAGTGTAATGATGGGTCATTATGAAACAAGTAATGCTTTAAAAAGAATAGGTGTAATTTCGGGCAAAGATATTACCACAGAAGCAGCAGTTAGCAAGTTAATGTACTTGTTAGGTGCCAATATTTCGCAAGAAATGTTTAAAACTACGTATGAAATGCCGTTAAGAGGAGAAATGACCTAAAATTAACCTATTAAAATTTTAAGGTTTAAAGTTTTTTTTGTTATTTCATCCCCCCGTAATTAATACGATTAAAATATATAGAGAGAGGTGGCCGAGTGGTCGAAGGCGCACGCCTGGAAAGTGTGTATACCTCAAAAGGGTATCGAGGGTTCGAATCCCTTCCTCTCTGCTGTTATTTTTATTAATTTAATTGCTTTTTTTTTATATCTTTAACACTTTAACTAATAAAATTAAGATCTAGACATGAAAAGATTATTTTCTATCCTTGCCATTACAGGAATGATGGTATTTGGAACTGTTAATGCAAGTACAATTGCAACTACTACTACAGCAACAACTGTAGCAACTACAATTCAAGAAGATGGAGCTAATGCAGCTGGAGAAAGCTTAGGATTTCATCAAGAATTAAAGAAGAGATTTATTGAAGGAGGCCCTGAGTTTATGGGAATTGTATTGTTATGTTTAATTCTAGGTTTAGCAATTGCTATTGAGAGAATTATCTTTTTAAATCTTTCTACTACAAATACAAAAAAATTAACTCAAAACGTTGAAGATGCATTAGCTTCTGGAGGCGTTGAAGCTGCTAAAGAAGTTTGTAGAAATACTAAAGGGCCTATAGCTTCTATTTTCTATCAAGGTTTAGATAGAACAGACGAAGGTATTGAAGCTGCTGAAAAAGCTGTTGTAGCTTACGGTGGTGTACAAATGGGGCAATTAGAGAAAAACGTTTCTTGGATTTCTTTATTTATTGCATTAGCACCAATGTTAGGTTTCATGGGAACAGTAATTGGTATGATTCAAGCATTTGATAAAATTGAAGCAGCAGGAGACATGCAACCATCTTTAGTTGCTGGAGGTATTAAAGTAGCACTTTTAACAACAGTATTTGGACTTGTTGTAGCTATTATACTTCAGATTTTTTATAATTACATTATTGCTAAGATTGATAGTATCGTTAATGACATGGAGGATGCCTCTATCACATTAATGGATCTATTAATTAGAAATAAGAAGTAATAATAAAATTTAAAGAATTATGGGTTTACATAAAATATTAAAAATAGTAGCTTTTGCTCTTGCAATTATTGGCGCAATTTTTGCACTAATGATTATGGCTGGAGATGAAGAAGCTGCTGCAAGTATGGGTAGTAACATGCTTTATGTTTCTTACATTGTGCTTTTCATAGTGATAGCATTAGTGTTATTATTTGTTGTTAAAGGCTTATTTGCTGGAAACGTAAAAAAGACATTGATGTCTGTAGGAGCATTTGTAGCTGTAATAATTATAGCTTATGCTATTTCATCAGGAACAGATTTAAATTTAACACCTTTTACAGATAAAGGTTTAGATGTAACTGAGTCAACATCTAAAAATGTGGGGGCTGGCTTAATTGCATTTTATGTGTTGGCTATTATAGCAATTGCTTCTATGGCTTTCTCAGGAGTTAAAAAAATATTTAATAAATAACAATATGGCAAAAAGAGCAGCACCAGAAGTAAATGCGGGCTCCATGGCCGACATCGCGTTCTTATTATTAATATTTTTCTTAGTAACAACAACTATCGAAGTAGATTCTGGTATTAACCGTAAGTTACCACCAATGGAGGAATCTGAAGAAGATGTTGTAATTAAGCAAAAAAACATTTTTACAGTATTATTAAATGGTAAAGACCAGTTACTTGTAGAAGATGATTTAATGGAACTTGAGGATTTAAGAGCTGCGGCTATTGAATTCTTAGATAATGGAGGTGATAAGTCATGTAGTTATTGTAATGGGGAGAAAGACCCATCATCATCTGATAATCCAGATAAAGCAATTATTTCATTAAAAAACGAAAGAGAGACAACTTACAAGCAATATATAGCAGTTCAAAATGAATTAGTAGCTGCATATAATGAGTTGAGAAATAAAAGAGCTCAAGATCAGTATGGTCAATCTTTTACAGAAATGCAAGCTAATTATAAAGATGTTAATTGGCCAGGAAATAAAGATAAGCTGAAAGAGAAGATAGATCAGATAAAAGCTGATTATCCTCAAAAGCTTTCAGAAGTTCAATAATTTAAATTTACTAATATGTCTAAATTTAAAAAGAAAAAAAGCGGAGCTTTACCAGCTATATCTACAGCATCTTTACCAGATATTGTATTCATGTTATTATTCTTTTTCATGGTTGCAACAGTAATGAGGCAAAATACCTTGATGATTGAAAATAATCTGCCATTTGCTGATCAAGTTGAGAAGCTTGATAAGAAAGACTTGGTTATGTATATTTATGCAGGTAAACCAAGTGAAAACTATAAGCAGTATGGTACGGAGGCTAAAATACAATTAAACGATAAGTTTGCAGATGTTAGCGAAATAGCGTCGTTTATAGCAGCAGAAAGAGCTTCTAAACGTGAAGAATTAATTCCATTTTTAACTACAGCTTTAAAAGTTGATAGTGATGCTAATATGGGATTAATTGGAGATATTAAGCAAGAATTACGTAAAGTAAATGCGCTTAAAATAAATTATACTACCAAAAAGGGTAGTGTACTTGGAAGAGATTAATAATCACTCTTAATTTTATATAAAAGCGTTTTGAATGTATTTTCAAAACGCTTTTTTAATTCAATAGGATTTTAATAGTTTATTTTGCTTTTAATTTGAAGTCGAGAATGATAAGTTTATGAAATATCTATTTGTCTCAATATTGTTTTTCTTAATAAGTCTAAAATGTTCATCACAGGCAGAGCAGTTAAAGAAATTAGATTCTTTATATAGGGAAGATCAATTTTATGCAGGTGTAACTTATAATTTATTAGATAATAAGCCAGAAGGAATTGACCAAAACGGATTATCTTTTGGTGTTAATCTTGGGTTTATAAAGGATATGCCTATTTCTAAAAAAAGAAATGTAGCCTTAGCCTTGGGCTTGGGATATTCTACAAATAGCTTTAATCAAAATTTATTGTTGAGGAAATCTAATAATATAGTTGATTTTAGTGTTTTAGATGATCAAAACGCATATACTAAAAACAAAATATCGACACATTTAATTGAAGTTCCTTTTGAGTTTAGATGGAGAAATTCAACTCCAGAATCCTATAGCTTTTGGAGAATTTATACTGGGTTTAAATTGGGGTATATTTTTAACCATAAGGTGAAGTATGTTGGTGATATAGGTAATTATAAGCTTAGTAATATTGATGAGTTAAATAAATTCCAATTTGGAATAACTATGAGCCTTGGGTATAATACTTGGAACCTACATTTATATTATCCCTTAAATCCGATGTTTTCAAATGAATCTATTTTAAATGGAGAGGTAATAGATATTAGGACAGTTAAAATAGGTCTTATGTTTTATATTTTATAACCAATATGGAACAAGTACTAATTGAGATGAAAAACCAATAAAGAGCCCCATTATTAGTTCTTTAGTAGTGTGAGCTTTTAAATGAAGACGGGATGTTGCAATTGCTCCTATTATGATAGATATTAACGCTAATGTTCCATTTAAATTCAAATTAAAATGAATGCTCAATATGACAAAGAACATAAAGATTCCTGAAATTGCAATCATGTGTATACTGGCTTTAAATTTAAAAATTGCAAGTATTAAACAAACTAAAGTTGAAATTAATATACCAATAAAAAAATAGTAAAGCTCTAAAATTTGAGTGGGTGTAATAATACGTTGAATAACAATTAGTATCACACCACAATTAAGTAATAGCGGTATAATACGCTCTGAAGTTGTTTTTAAATATACAGATTCTACTTTTCCTAAAGTTTTAAGTAAAAAATATAGCATTATAGGCAGTACAATAGTAAGTATTACAAGAGATACTAATTTAGCCCAAACAATTTCATATGGATAGTCTCTTGGCGTTATCGAAAAGTAATAAATAACACCCAGTAGTGGCATAAATAACGGATGAAAAATATATGAAATGCTTTTTAAAATATGATTCATTATATTTTTTTACGTAATCTAGCCACAGGAATATCAAGCTGTTCTCTATATTTAGCAACTGTTCTCCTAGCAATTGGATACCCTTTTTCTTTAAGAATACCAGCTAAAGTTTCATCGGTTAAAGGTTTTTTCTTGTCTTCTTCTTCTATTACTGTTTCAAGAATCTTTTTTATTTCTCTTGTAGAAACATCTTCACCCTGATTATTTTTCATGGATTCCGAAAAGAATTCTTTAATCAATTTTGTTCCGTAAGGTGTGTCAACATACTTGCTATTTGCAACTCTAGATACAGTAGATACGTCCATAGAGATTTCATCTGCAATATCTTTTAAAATCATAGGTCTTAGTGTGCGCTCATCTCCTGTTAGAAAGTATTCTTTTTGATAATGCATAATAGAACTCATTGTAACAAAAAGAGTTTGTTGGCGCTGTTTTATAGCTTCAATAAACCATTTTGCGGCATCTAACTTTTGCTTAATGAATATAACCGCATCTTTTTGAGACTTAGACTTATCTTTCGAGTCTTTATAACCTTTAAGCATATTATTGTATTCTCGAGATACATGAAGCTCAGGCGCATTTCTACCATTAAGGGTTAGTTCTAATTCACCATCAACTATTTTAATAGCAAAGTCAGGAACAATATGTTCAACAATTCTATTATTTCCAGAGTACGAACCTCCTGGTTTAGGATTAAGACTTTCAATTTCAGAAATAGCATCTTTTAATTGAATTTCAGAAATGTCAAACTTTTGAAGAAGTTTCTTATAGTGCTTTTTAGTAAATTGTTCAAAAGCTTTGTCAATAAGATTAATGGCTAAATCTATATCTGGAGTTTTTTCTTTTCTATGCAATTGAATACTTAAGCATTCTTGCAAGTTTCTAGCGCCAACACCAGCAGGATCTAATTGATGAACAATTTTTAAGACCTGTTCTATTTTGTTTTCTTCGGTATATACATTTTGAGTAAAAGCCAAATCATCCATAATATCTGAAAGCGACCTTCTTATATAACCACTTTCATCTACACTACCTACTAGAAATATAGCAATTTCACGTTCATCATCACTTAATCTATAGGTGTTTAATTGATTTATTAAATGTTGAGTAAATGATGTGCCAGCGGCGTATGGCATTGTTTTTTCATCATCATCTGTACTGTAATTATTGGCTTGGGTTCTGTAATCTGGAATTTCATCATCACTTAAATACTCATCTACATTTATGTCTTCAGCATTTATAGTTTCGTTATCATTAAAATCGTCTGAATTATCAAGGTCAGAATCAAACTCATCTTTATTCTCTTTACCTCCTTCCAGTGCAGGGTTTTCTTCTAATTCTTGCTTTAAGCGTTGTTCAAAAGCTTGCGTAGGCAGCTGTATCAACTTCATTAATTGAATTTGCTGAGGCGATAGCTTTTGTGATAATTTAAATTGTAAATGTTGCTTGAGCATATTTTGATTTGGTTATTCTTCTAAACTTAATTTAGAGTAGTTAAAAGTATAAAAATTCTTTTAACTACAATACTCGTACCATAATCAAAATAAATTTTAAAATTCTGCGTTCTGTGGTGTTCTAGGAAAAGGAATTACATCTCTAATATTACTCATGCCTGTGGTAAACATCACTAAGCGTTCAAAGCCTAAACCAAAACCAGAATGAACAGCGGTTCCAAATTTTCTAAGGTCTAGATACCACCAAAGTTCTTCTTCAGGAATATCTATTGCTGCCATTTTTTCTTTTAAAACTTCTAAGCGTTCTTCGCGTTGAGCACCACCAACAATTTCACCAATACCTGGGAATAAAATATCCATAGCACGCACTGTTTTTCCGTCGTCATTTAAACGCATATAAAAGGCCTTAATGTTGGCGGGGTAATCAAATAGAATTACAGGGCATTTAAAGTGTTTTTCAACTAAAAAACGTTCATGTTCACTCTGCAAGTCTGCACCCCACTCATCAATTATATATTGGAATTTCTTTTTCTTATTAGGTTTACTGTTTCTAAGAATGTCTATGGCCTCAGTATAACTTACTCTTTTAAAATTATTGTCTGTTACAAACTTTAATTTTTCTATAAGAGTCATACTATTTCTTTCCGCCTGAGGTTTTGTTTTGTCCTCATCTTGCAGGCGCTTATCTAAAAAGGCTAAATCTTCAGTGTTATTTTCTAAAATGTACTTTAATACATATTTTAAGAAGTCTTCAGCTAAATCCATATTACCCGTAAGATCCATAAAAGCAACTTCAGGTTCAATCATCCAGAACTCTGCTAAATGTCTTGAGGTATTAGAGTTTTCAGCTCTAAAGGTTGGGCCAAAAGTATACACTTTACCTAAAGACATGGCATAAGTTTCCGCTTCTAGTTGACCGGAAACAGTAAGATTGGTTTCTTTACCAAAGAAATCTTTAGAGAAATCAACTTTATCTCCACCATTTTTAGGCAGGTTTTCAATATCTAAGCTTGTTACTTTAAACATTTCACCAGCACCTTCAGCATCACTTCCTGTGATAATGGGTGCATGCATATAGTAAAATCCATTATCATTAAAATATTTATGGATAGCAAAAGATAATGCAGAACGTAAACGCATTACGGCGCTAAATGTGTTGGTTCTTGTTCTTAAGTGAGCATTTTCTCTTAAGAATTCAAATGAATGTTTTTTAGGTTGAATAGGGTAAGTATCGGGGTCTGAATCACCTAGTATACTTAGGTTTTTTACTTGAATTTCAACAGTTTGCCCTTTACCTTGACTTTCAACAAGATCTCCTATTATGTGAATGGCTGCACCTGTAGTTATTCGCTTTAATAAAGATTCATCTATGGATTCAAAGTCTACCACACATTGAATGTTTTTTAAGGTGGAACCATCATTTAAAGCAATAAATCTATTCGCTCTAAAGGTTCTAACCCAACCTTTTACTTCAACTTCAGTATGCTTAATATCTTGAGATAATAATTCTAAAACGTTAAACTGCTGCATTAATAATCTTAATTTAGAATGTAAATATAAAAAAAGCCTTTCAGCTTCCAAGTCTTAAATGATTTAAAAATAAAATTCTATAACTAAAAGTTGTTAAAAAGTTATTTTTTGAAATCAACATCAGGATCATCTTCTTCAGGGATAATATTGATGGGTGGTTTTCTTAAAACCTCTTTATTTGCAATACTACGTTCTAATGAAAGTAGTAGAGAAGGCAATAATAAAAGGTTAGATAACATAGCAAATAAAAGTGTAGCCGAAACTAATGCCCCTAATGCTACTGTACCACCAAAACTTGAAATTGTAAATACTGAAAAACCAAAGAACAATACTATAGAAGTGTAAAACATACTAACACCTGTTTCACGTAAAGCACCATAAACAGAGATCTTGATTTTCCAGTTATTAGCTTGTAATTCTTGTCTGTATTTAGCTAAAAAATGTATGGTATCATCTACCGAAATACCAAATGCAATACTAAATACCAATATGGTTGATGGTTTAATGGGTACTCCTAAATACCCCATTAAACCAGCTGTCACTAACAGAGGTAATAAGTTTGGAATTAATGATACTATAATCATTCTTCCAGACCTAAACATGTAAGCCATAAATAATGATATTAAAAATATTGCTAATGAGAGCGAAATAGCTAAATTTTTAACTAAATATTTTGTTCCTTTTTGAAATACTAGAGCTTTACCTGTCATGGTTATATTATAGCGCTCTTTAGGAAAAACTTTGTTTATTTTATTTTGAAGATTCTCTTCAATACGTTCCATTTTATCTGTACCCACATCTTTCATAAATGTAGTTATTCTAGCATATTGCCCCGTGCTATCTACAAAATTATTTAATAGATCAACATTTGAAGAAGAATTTTTAGCATAGGATAGAATAAAACTATTTTCTTGTGAACTAGGTAGTTGGTAGTATTTAGGGTTCCCATTGTAATAGGCTTGTTTAGAATATTTAACTAAACTAACTACAGAAATTGGTTTCGATAATTCTGGAGTTTCAATAATTAGATCCTCTAACTCGTTCATGCGTTTTAAAGTAGAGAGTTTCATTACACCCTTTTTTCTTTTGGTATCCACCACAATTTCCAGAGGCATAATTCCATTAAATTCTTCTTCAAAGAATCTAATATCTTTAAAAAACGCTGCTTCTTTAGGCATGTCTTCTACTAAACTTCCCGATATTTTAATTTGATAGATGCCAATAATACTAACTATTAATAGAATTACAGAAGTTGCATAAATAGCAATACGTCTTTGCCTTACCATCCATTCCATCCAGTCTACAAAGCCACCAATCCAACGTTTGTTTAGATGTTCTAAATGACGATCTTTTGGGTGAGGTAAAAAGGTGTAAATAATTGGAATTATTAACAAACACAAAATAAATATTGCCAAAATACTTAAGGACGCTACAATACCAAATTCTTTTAAGAGTGTACTTTCTGTTAGAATAAAAGTAGCAAAACCAGAAGCTGTTGTTACATTGGTCATTAATGTGGCATTACCAATTTTGGTGATAACACGCTGTAATGATCTTACCTTGTTTCCATGAAGTTTTACTTCGTGTTGGTATTTATTAATTAAAAAGATGCAATTAGGAATACCAATTACAATAATTAATGGAGGAATTAATGCTGTTAAAACGGTGATTTCATACTCAAATAAGCCTATAATACCCAATGTCCACATCACACCTATACAAACTACTACAAGCGATATAAAAGTAGCTCTAAAAGACCTGAAAAAGAGAAAGAAAATTATAGAAGTAACTAACAATGCAGCTATAACAAACCAATTAATTTCATTGATTATAACTTGAGAGTTTAAGGTGCGTATATATGGCATACCTGAAACTCTAACATTTAAATTATAAGTATCTTCAAATGTTTTAATTTTTTCTTCTAGAACGTTTAAAACAAAATCTTTTCTAGCTGAAGTGTTAACAATATCTTTTTTTAGATATATAGCAGTTCTAACCGTTTTGGTTTCACTATTAAATAGGAAATTATCATAAAACGGGTATTTGTGAAATAATTCATTTTGAAGTGTTTCAATTTGCTGTATTGAAGTTATAGAATCTTTGATGAAAGGTTCTAAATTGAACTTTTCATTTTTTGTATCCTTAACTAGTTTTTGAAGATCCTTAATAGATACTACAGTTTCAACTTCATCAAACTGCTTAAAATCTTCAGAAAGCTTATTCCATGCATTCAATTTTTCAATAGAAAAAAGAGAATCGTTTTTTACTCCAAAAATTATAAGATTGCCTTCTTCTCCAAATATTTTTAAAAAGTTATTATAAGTAATATTAACTTCATGATCATCAGGTAACAAATTAGCTTCGGTATTACTAAAACGCATATTGTCCCACTGACTACTAAAAAATAAAGTAGCAATTACAATGGACACAAGAATACCGATTTTGTTGCGCAAAATCAATCTAGCTGTAACATCCCAGAAATCTTTACTAAATAGTTTAAACATACCTTTTTATGAAAGCTGCGCAAAGGTAGAAAAAACAATGTACTAAGCTAAATGAATTACTTATAATGTTAGGTTAAATCTTATTTAATTAAGAATAAACAATAATTTTAAAAACTATTTATTTTTTTTCAATACTAGAGATACATTATAACGATTTCTAGTTGTATTAAATTTTACTTTTTTATTGTTTAATCTAGCTTTTACGTAATTAACAATCTTTATATCTTTAGGAAGTACATCTACAACGTTAATTTTTTTATCTTCTTGTATTTCAAAAATGATTTTTGTGAGAACATCTTCTTTTAATGTTATACTAGGTGCTTCTAATAAAAGTGCAATTTTTAATCTTAATCTTTTTTCGGGGTTAAAATCCTCTCCATGACAAATAAAAGAGGTTGTGTTTAAAGATAATGCAATAAGTAGGATAACTTTTTTCATGGTACGGTTAAATTAATGATTGATTTGGTAGAGGGAGCTACAAATATATTTTTGAATTTTATACACACTCATTTTGATGCGTTATTAGATTGTGATTTTTGCGTAAATTAAATGTTGTTTTAATGTTAATTATTCTTTTTTATAAAACAAATAAAACATTTATTTAGCTTATAATCAATTACTTATAAAATTGGCACGCAATTTGGTATACCTTATATCAAAGCGAAAGCCGAAAAGCTAAAAGAGTAGGCAAACTAAAAATACCCAAATCATGAAAACTAAAATTACATTCTTAATTGTTTGTTTTTTTCTACTAGCCCTAAATAGTTATGGGCAGAAAAATGCTCCTAAAAGTATTATAAGCGGTAATGTAACTATTGAAAAGTATCATAGCGTTAATGAATTAAAACAAATGCCTAAAGGGCAACTACTAGATTTATACATGGAACGAATAGCTGTTTTAGTTCAAATAGTGCCATATATGGCATTTGCAACTAAGCCAGGAGTTACAATGGTTACTTTAGGTATTCCTAATAATAGTGAAAATAGAAAAAAACTTGAGGATCAGCATGAAAACACTACAAATTATATTGAAGAAACTGCTGAATTTCAAAAGGCTATTTTGCCTTATTCTGATACAAATAAACTTATAACCGCTGTTTTATTTTATGAGGATATCATGAAATCTATTCATAGCTATGAAGAATATAACTAGATGCTCGTTATATTGAAATATTAAATGTAAACTTTAGAGCTATGTTATCTGTGAAATCAGGTAAATGGTAAGCGCCATATCTGTATGTGAAGCTTAGACCAAAACCAAATATAAGTTTGTTAATCTCAATCCCAGATTCGGTATAACCCTTTTCTAAGGAACTAAATGTAATATTTTGATGTTTTTCTGGCTGTTTCATATTACCAACAGCATATCTAGAAATTAGTACAAGTTGTGGTTTAAAATGTTCAGAAATATTAAAAGGCTTTAAAAAATGTTTAAGCTGAATGGTTGTAAACTTATCAGAAAAAAACTCATTAAAATACATGGTTTCAAAGCTGTTTAAACCAGCTACCGAAAATCTTTGTAATATGGTTTCTTTATCTATGTTATTAGGGTAAGCATGATACATATGTGTAATTGGAATATCTCCACTTGCTAAGCCAGATACTAAAGTAATCTCTGAAAAGTTGTTATCTTGAAAAAGAATTTTATGAATGGCACGAAAATCTATTTTAGAGAAATTAAAATCACTTTTAAAAGTATTTTTTATACTCTGTGAATATTGAAGCGTAAATTTTGGATAGCCTTCTTTCGTTTCTTTTATGCCGTTTTTGGATGATGTATAATTGCTAAACGGATTCCACTGAAAAGAAGCTTTAACCATTGTAATTCTGAAAGTGTTTAACGATTTATCTGGAGTTACAAAAGTATATTGATAAGTAGGATCTATTTTGCTTACAGAAAATTCGGTTTTTGAAGAAACCGTATTAAAAATTTGATGTTGAAGACCTACAGATTTTGTAATATGTTTGTGAAATAAATCTATATTCAATAAACGAGGTTCAAAAAATTGAAACGCCCTTCCATCTGTTAAAAATTTAGTACTTCCCGTTTCCTGAAGATCATCAGTATATGTGAAATTTAACCATGTATTGGTTTTTTTTGCAATTCTATATGCGCCCCCAAAACTATACTTAAACCTGTTATCTCTAAAACCATAAACGGAATATGCATTAATTTTAAATTTTTCTGAAAAAGAATCATTAGTAATGCCACCAATACCAGTTCTAATACCTTCAAATTGATTAAATTTAATAAGATAGCGTAAATCAAAATTAAAGTATTTAGTTGGGATGTACCCATTACCCAAATGCTTTATAAAAGTACTTTTCCTTAAAGTGTCTTTAGAAGTTTCTTTTTGCTCTTTTAAAGGTTTTTGAGCATTACATATATTAAAGCAAATAATAAAAACTAATAAAAAAAAGCGTTTTAACATATATAAGAACGAGGAATAAATGAATAAAAAAAGCGACAAATACAAGTCGCTTTTTTTAAGTTTTATACGGTCATAATTTCAGTTTCTTTCTTGTTAAAGATATCGTCAACCCTTTTAACGAAAGAATCTGTCATTTCTTGTACGTCTATTTCAGCATTTTTCTGAACATCTTCAGAGGCGTCTTCCACTTTTTTAATCTCATTATTAGCATCTTTTCTAGCGTTTCTAATACCAATTTTAGCATCTTCTGTTTCAGACTTTGCTTGTTTAGCTAAATCTCTTCTTCTTTCTTCAGTTAATGGGGGAACATTAATAATAATGCTTTCACCATTATTCATTGGATTAAAACCTAAATTTGCAACCATAATACCTCTTTCAATTTCTTGAAGCATGCTTTTTTCCCATGGCTGTACTGTAATAGTTCTACCATCTGGTGTATTAACATTTGCTACCTGACTTAAAGGTGTTTGTGAACCGTAATAATCTACCATTACACTACCTAACATAGAAGGACTTGCTTTTCCTGCTCTGATATTGGATAATTGTTTCTCTAAATGCATAATAGCATTATCCATAGATTCTTTTGCGGTATCTAATATAAATTTAATGTCTTCGTTCATAATATAAGCTTTTATTCTGGCATTGATGATTCAAAAATTACGCCAAATTTATACATTTACTACTGTACCTATTTCTTCTCCAGAAACTACTTTTAGTAAATTGCCTTTAGTATTCATGTCAAAAACTATAATTGGTAATTCGTTTTCTTGACTTAAGGTAAAGGCTGTAGTATCCATAACTTTTAACCCTTTACGTAACACTTCATCAAAAGATATACTATTAAACTTAATAGCTGTTTCGTCTTTTTCTGGATCAGCATTGTAAATACCATCAACACGAGTTCCTTTCAAAATCACATCTGCTTCCACTTCAATAGCTCTTAAAACGGCTGCAGAATCTGTTGTAAAATAAGGATTTCCTGTACCACCTCCAAAAATTACTACACGCCCTTTCTCAAGGTGTCTCATAGCTTTTCTTCTAATAAAAGGTTCAGCTACTTCGTTAATTTTTATTGCTGTTTGTAGCCTTGTAGGTATATCTTCATCTTCTAATGCTCCTTGTAAAGCAAGACCATTAATAACAGTTGCAAGCATACCCATATAGTCTCCTTGTACTCTATCCATTCCTTTACTTGCACCAGCAACACCTCTAAAAATGTTTCCACCACCAATAACAATGGCAACTTCTACACCTTTATTTGTTATTTCTTTAATGTCTTTGGCGTATTCAGATAAACGTTCTGGATCTATACCGTATTGGCGAGTTCCCATTAAAGCTTCGCCTGATAATTTAAGGAGTATTCTTTTGTATTTCATTTAATAATTTATGAAGTTGTGCAAATATACAAATAGATTTAACACATAGATATTGAAAAATATTTTAAGCGTACAAAAAAAGCGGAATCATAATTGATTCCGCTTTAGATTATATAATTCTTTAGTGCTTACCCTAAAGTAACACGTTTAAATCCAGAGATTTCAACCTCACCATAAGAAGCAACATATTTTTCAACCGAAGACTTTTCATCTTTAATAAAGTTTTGGTTTAATAAGCATTGCTCTTGGTCTAGAGTTGTATTGTCTGAAATAAAACGTTGCATTTTACCTGGTAAAATTTTATCCCAAATTTGCTCTGGTTTCCCTTCAGCTTTTAACTCAGCCTTAGCATCTTCTTCAGCTTGCGCTAATGCTTCAGGAGTTAATTGTAATTGAGAAATATACTTAGGAACATTTTTAAGTGTTTTACCTAAACGCTCTAATTCTTCATTATCTTTTTCAATAGCAGCAATTCTAGCTTCAGTTTCTGAAGCAACATAAGCTGGATCAAAATCTTTATAAGATAAAGTGGTAGCTCCCATTGAAGCAATTTGCATTGCTACATCTTTAGCTAAAGTTTCAACATTATCTACTGCATTAGAAAAACCAACTACAGCAGCAATTTTGTTAATATGAACATAAGAACCAACATAAGTAGCTTCTATTTTTTCAAAAGCTTTAATGTCTAATTTCTCACCAATTACACCAGTTTGCTCAACTAATTTATCTGCAACAGTCATTCCATCAAAGTCAGCAGCTAAAAACTCCTCTTTAGAAGCAGTATTTAATGCAATATCACCTAATTGGCTTGCAAGTGCTAAAAAGTTTTCGTTTTTACCAACAAAGTCAGTTTCACAACCTAATACAATTGCAACACCAACTGTATTATTTGCATTTACTTTTGCTACAGCAGCACCTTCGCTAGACTCACGGTCTGCTCTTTTAGCAGCAACTTTTTGTCCTTTTTTACGTAAAACTTCAATAGCTTTGTCAAAATCACCTTCAGCTTCAACTAAAGCTTTTTTGCAGTCCATCATTCCTGCACCAGTAGCCTTTCTTAGTTTGTTAACTTCAGCGGCTGTAATTTTTACTGTAGATTCCATATCTATTTTTAAATATTAAAAAAAGTCGTTCAATATATTTTCTGCAAAGAAAAGAACTAAACGACTTATTTGTGTTGTGTAAATGTTATTTATTCTTCTTCTTCAGCAGCTACTACTTCCTTTTTTGCAGGAGCAGCTTTTGCTTTAGCATCTGCAGAAGCCGCAGCTTCTTTATCAGCTTTACGCTCTGCTAAACCACCTGCAATAGAACTTGCTACATGAGATAAAATCTTGTCTATTGATTTAGAAGCATCATCATTTGCTGGTATCACATAATCAACTTGACGTGGATCTGAGTTTGTATCTACCATTGCAAAAATTGGAATGTTTAATTTTTGAGCTTCTTTAATTGCAATATGCTCACGTTTAATATCAACTACAAATAATGCACCTGGTAAACGTGTCATGTCACTAATAGAACCTAAGTTTTTTTCTAACTTAGCTCTTAAACGGTCTACTTGTAAACGTTCTTTCTTAGAAAGTGTATTAAAAGTTCCATCTTTTTTCATTCTATCAATAGAAGCCATTTTCTTAACAGCTTTTCTAATAGTAACAAAGTTAGTTAACATACCACCTGGCCATCTTTCTGTAATGTAAGGCATGTTAATTGAACCTGCTTTTTCAGCAACAATATCTTTTGCTTGTTTTTTTGTAGCAACAAATAAAATTTTTCTTCCAGATGCTGCAATTTTTGCTAAAGCTGCACCAGCTTCATCAATTTTAGCTGCTGTTTTATAAAGATTGATAATATGGATGCCGTTACGCTCCATATAAACGTAAGGAGCCATGTTTGGATCCCACTTACGTGTAAGGTGTCCAAAGTGTACACCTGCTTCAAGTAATTCTTTTACTTCTACTGCCATTTTGTAATAGTTTACGTTCTGTTGAATTAGCAATGATTAAGTGGTCATTTTTAAATCGCCTTAATCATTTAGATGCTAAACTAAATCCTGTTTTTTCAACTAGGACAACAATAACTGTTTTTAATTGTTTTAATTTCAACAAGATTGAGAAGACTGTATAACAGAAGTTCAATCCTGCTGAGGTAATATTAACGTTTAGAGAACTGGAATTTCTTACGAGCTTTCTTCTGACCGAATTTTTTACGCTCTACCATTCTTGGATCTCTAGTTAATAAACCTTCTGGTTTTAAGATAGCTCTGTTTTCAGCTTCCAGCTCGCATAAAGCACGAGAAATTGCTAAACGAACAGCTTCAGCTTGACCAGTAATGCCACCTCCATATACATTAACTGTAATATCAAAGTTGCTATCATTGTTAGTCAAAGCTAATGGTTGCTTTACTTTGTACTGTAAAGTAGCTGTAGTAAAGTAATCTGCTAAGTCTTTTTTGTTTACCGTGATGTCTCCCTTACCTTGAGCAACATACACACGAGCAACAGCCGTCTTTCTACGGCCAATTTTGTGAATTACGTCCATTATTTGAATTCGTTTAAGTTAATTGCTTTAGGTTTTTGAGCCTCATGTTTGTGCTCTGTACCTACAACAACTGTTAGATTACGGAATAAAGCAGATCCTAATTTGTTTTTAGGAAGCATTCCTTTTACTGATTTTTCTACTAATCTTGCAGGGTTCTTACCATACAATTCAGTAGCAGTTAAACTTCTTTGACCACCTGGGTAACCTGTGTGACGGATATATGATTTATCTGTCCATTTGTTTCCAGTTAAGTTGATCTTTTCAGCATTGATAATAATTACATTATCTCCGCAATCAACATGTGGCGTGAAGTTTGGCTTGTGTTTACCTCTTAAAAGTTTTGCAACTTTAGAAGCTAAACGACCAAGCGTTTGACCTTCAGCATCAACTAAAACCCACTGCTTATTTACAGTTGCTTTGTTTGCTGAAATAGTTTTGTAGCTTAATGTGTCCAAACTAATTTAATTTTATTTATTAAACATTCCTCTCTAAAAAAGAGTTTGCAAATTTACGATTAAATATTTGATTAACAAATAGTGTGGGGTAATATTTTAACCAAATAAAGTAGGATGCTTCTAAATGAAAAATGAGACTTTAAAACCCCAGTTAATTTGTTTTAAGTTTAACTAATTAACTGGGGTTTACAACTAAAACCATATTATAATTAATTAGGGATTTGTTTTTTGTTTACAAATTTAAGGTTGATACCCATTGAGAATAAAAATGTTCTATCGGTAAAATAGCTAGGAGGTGTATAGTTTTCAGAATAGTTATCTAGTATCTTACTTGTAACAAAATTCACTTCACTGTTAAAAGGAATACTACCATTTGTTAGTTTGTTTAATGGTAAATTAACTCCAAAACCCCATGTCAGACCTTTTTTGTGACCTGTTGCCCAAATTCCTTCTCTTTTATCATCTCCTACAGGTCTTTTTTCACGATAGTAGCCGAGTCTTAAAGCAATTAAATCCATAAACCATGCTTCAGCACCAATTCCGAATGCCGAATTATATTCATGATTAATATTTACTATATCGTCTTTTGGTCCAGCTAATACATCTCTAAACTGTAGATGCAATGCTAAATCTACAGTATTTTCGGCACCTTTAAAAAATCGCTTTCCTTCAGTAAAACTTGAATTAAATGGTAATGTTAGTTGGTAAGCAACACCTAAAGTAGCATGAATAGGGAGGTCTCTAAAATTTAAATGCTCTTCATATGTTTGTTCTATTCTATTTTTCATAAGAGCATTTACTAAACTTCCTGCAAAGCGTATTTTTTGATTACTCACATTTTCTGCTTTAATGAAATTTACTTCTATATCATAAATGGCACCAATTGATAAAATAAATTCTGAATTAGTGACATTATTATTTACAGAGCGATCTACCAAATAATTTGTAGATATTCCTATGTTTAAGTTTGGAATCACTTCATATGTGCCTGTTAGTGTATAAACAGATTGGCTTCTAGAATCAACACTTTCATTAAAAGCACCTATTTGAGTAGACCATGGAGAATCTTTTTCGTCCCACCAATTCAAATTACTTAAACCTATTACTAACTTGTCATTTACACGGTAAGATACTCCTAGAAAAGGATATTTACTGCCTTTATAAACGGGGCTTCCTAAAGCATAGTTTAAATGTACATTTATTTTTTCTGAAGTTAAACCTATTGTAGCTGGGTTATAAAAAGCATTTTCAATACCATCTAGTGTAATTGTCGTTAGACCCATTCCTGTTGCTCTGGCGCTAGATGGTTGCCCATAAAAAATACCATGATAGTGCGTTGGATTATAGTAATCTATTTGGGCATTAACTGAACTGCAAATTGATGCCAAAAAGAAAAATAAAATTGTTTTGATAATTTTTTTCATGATTAATTAATGTTTGATTAGATATAACCATATCGTTTAATACTATAAATGTCATCACTAACTATAAAATGTTTCTAAGGGAGGTAATTTGTATGAGGCCAAATAATGTTAAATAAGTTAATCTTTTACTAAAGTTGCAGATATTCTGTAACACCCGTAATATTTTTATATCTGTAACAAGAACTTTTATCAATCAAAACATCATTGAAAGCTAATTCATCAATCATTCTATTGGCTATTTATTTTTTCAATCTAATAGTATATAGTCAAGAAAAAAATACGTCTATTCCAAAACGTATTTACACCACAAAATCAATTTCCAATTTTCAGCCACCTTCAATTGATGGTTTAATTAATGATGAAGTCTGGAACATTGTACCTTGGGATTCAGAGTTTACAGAATGGAGACCAGATGAAGGTTCTACACCAACGTATCAAACTAAATTCAAAATTATTTATGATGCAAAGTATTTGTATGTAGCAGTAAGAGCCATAGATGATGAGCCAGATAATATTGTAAAACGCCTTTCTAGAAGAGATGGTTTTGAAGGTGATTGGGTAGAAATAAACATTGATAGTTACCATGATTTGCGTACAGGTTTTTCATTTACAATAAGTGCGGCTGGTGTTAAGGGAGATGAATTTATTTCAAATAACGGTAATAACTGGGATGGTAGTTGGAATCCTATTTGGTATGTAAAAACAAATATAGATGAAGAAGGTTGGACAGCAGAACTTAAAATACCCTTAACCCAGTTAAGATTTTCTAAAGCTGATGAGCAAGTTTGGGGTCTACAAGTTCAAAGACGTTTTTTTAGAGCTGCAGAACGCTCTTTATGGCAACGAGTACCATTAGATGCTCCTGGTTGGATTAGTGAATTTGGTGAATTGCATGGTTTAAAGGGGTTGAAGCCACAAAAACAGTTAGAGATTCAGCCTTTTACTGTTGGGAAATATGAAACTTTTGAAGCAGAGGAAGGAAATCCTTTTAGAGATGGTACAGATAGAAGTTTAAATGCTGGAATTGATGCTAAAATTGGTATAACAAACGATTTAACTTTAGACCTAACCATTAATCCAGATTTTGGTCAAGTTGAAGCAGACCCAGCTGCTATTGCTTTAGATGGATTTGAAATTTTCTTTAGGGAACAACGTCCTTTCTTTGTTGAGAATAAAAATATATTTGATTATGAATTCTCTAACAATCAAGATAACTTATTTTTCTCAAGGCGTATTGGGCGCAGTCCTCAAGGTAGTGCCAATACAGAAGAAGGAGAGCATTCAGATACACCATCAAATACCACTATTTTAGGTGCGGCTAAATTTTCTGGTAAAACTAAAAATGGCTGGTCTATTGGTATTTTAGAAAGTATGACCTCTAGAGAATATGCAGAAATTGATAATAACGGAACTAGAAGAGAAGAGCGTATTGAACCTTTAACAAACTATTTTGTAGGGCGTGTTCAAAAAGATTTAAACGAAAGAAACACATTTATAGGAGGTATTTTTACAGCAACTAATAGAGAAAAGTTACCTGAACAATTAAATTTTTTACGAAACAATGCTTACACAGCGGGTATTGATGCCAAACATCAATGGCGCAATAGAGATTTTTATATTGAGGGTAATGTTATTATGAGTCATGTAAAAGGTAGTAAAGAATCTATTGAAGAAACACAGCGTTCTTTAACACATTTATTTCAAAGAGAAGATGCAGCTCATGTAAATGTTGATCCAAATAAAACATCTTTATCTGGTACAGGAGGTAAATTTGAAGGCGGAAAACAAGGTGGAGGACATTGGAGATACAATGCAGGTGTATCATGGAAGTCTCCAGAGTTAGAATTAAACGATATTGGTTTTTTAAGGCAAGCAGATGTAATAAGGCAATATGCTAATTTAAGGTGGCGTACTACAAAAGCCACAGGCAAGTTTAGAAGAATAGCTGCTAGGTTATCTCAATTCTCAACCTATGATTTTGATGGAAATTACAATAGAATTCAATATGAATTTAATGCCGAAGCTAACTTTAAAAGCAATTGGTGGGTAGATGTTGGTGTGGGTCATAAGCCTAGAATTTATACCAATACATTTTTACAAGGCGGACCACGTTGGCATTTTTCTGATGAGAACTTTGTGTTTGCTTTCTTCGGAACGGATAATAGAAAGAAATTAAGAGGTAGAGTGGGTACAGTTAGATCCAGTTCACAGCAAGATAATTTTTCATTTTTTAGACTCACGGGAAGATTAACATATCAGCCAACAAATAATTTAAAAATATCTCTTAATCCAGAGTTTAGAGATAGTCCAAGTAAAACACAATACGTTACACAACAAGATTATAATAGTGGGAAGCGTTATATTTTAGGTGAAATTGATAATAAAAGATTCAGTACTTCAATTAGATTAAATTATACTATCAACCCTAATTTAACACTTCAGTACTATGGAGAGCCTTTTATTTTTAGAGCTAGATATAAGAACTTCAAGTATGTAACTAATGCAGCAGCAGATAATTTATATGATAGATTTTCTCAGTATGATAATGATCAAATTAGTTTTGATGGTGATGATTATAACATTGATGAAACCAGAGATGGAAATACAGATTATTCGTTCTCCAATCCAGATTTTTCATTTGTTCAATTTAGATCTAATTTAGTAGCAAGGTGGGAGTACATCCCTGGTTCTGAAATATTCTTAGTTTGGTCTCAAGGCATTACAGGAAATGTAGATACTTCAGATAATTTATTAACTGGTTTAGAAAACGGTATTTTAAACAGAAAACCTGAAAATATATTTTTAATTAAGGCAACTTATCGCTTTGTTCTCTAGTTAATTCTAATTTTGCAATCATTTGCAAGATTTATCAAGGATAACTTACTAGTTGACAAAGTGAAACTAGAGAATATGGAAACTCCTTTGAAGCTTAGTGAATTGAGAGCTTTTTAGTTTGTAAATTTTATGGGAACTTTAAACACATATTCGCATAGTCGTCTTACTATTTTTTCACGTTCTGGTTTTAGATAATTGTTTAAATAAGTATTAAAAAAGTTTTCAGGTAATGCATTGTTTTTTGAGAATAGTTTTTTGAAAGGAAAACTAACATGTTTCAAGTATACTTGTGATTCTATATTTCCACGAACTATATATTCTGATTTATTTTGAGATGATTCCATATTTAAAATACTGTAATAGCGACTCACACCATTTACTCCAACAGCTAGAGATTCATAATAGGAATCTGTTTTCCTCGAGGCTATGGCTAAAACCACTGGGACGCTTACTCTAGAGCCAAAAAATCTAGAGATACTATAAAACGGATTAAATTTATTTTGATGAAGTTTTTTAAACTCTTTATTCAATAAATGTTGAGGTAATTTTATAGATAAATGTAAAAGCCCAAAACTTTTCACCCCTTTATCACGTTGAATAAAATTTATTAAACTTTTTAAATCTTCAATTAGATGTTTTGATGTTATTTTATAGACCTGTTCAGGTAGTTTTAAAGCACCAAATTCTCCCTCTATAAAGGTGTCAAATTTTTTTACCTTAATGATAACGCTTTCATGAAAAAATGGAAGCCCCAAAACCTATTATCCATCCATTTACAAACAGTATCAAAATTAGTTGAACTAGAAATTCTATAAGAACTATCACCTAGATTTAAGAAGTTTATGTTTTTAATAATCATTGTTTTAGAAAGGAAGAGTTATATTTAATCAAATTATAAAATTACCTTTCAATTAAAATGAATCATATACCTAATAGTAGGTATATAACATTGTTTATTTGATGTTTTTTAAGACATAATTTACCAATCCAGTATTACTTTTAATCCCTAGTTTTTTATGAATATTTTTGCGGTGAGTATCTATTGTAAATTTGCTTAGGCTTAATTGTTTTGCCATTTGTAAAGATGTTCTACCTTTAGCTATAAGTTGTAAAATTTCGGCTTCTCGTTTTGTTAGTTCTGATTGAGGTCTAACATTTTCTTTTGTGAACCAATCCTTAATATTTTTAGGTAAGTTTTTGCTGAAATAATATTCGTTTTTTATTAATGTATTAATAGCTAATTCCAATTCTTCTTTATCAACATTTTTAGTAACATAACCGTTTGCACCAACTTCAAGCATTTCTGTTACATCAATTGCTTGATCGAACATACTTAGAGCAAGAATCTTTATATTAGGATAATCTGTAGAAATTAATCTTGTTAGCCCAATACCGTCTAGAACGGGCATACGAATATCAGTGATAATAATATCTGGTTTAACGCCATTTTCAAGTAATTTTATGACTTCAATACCGTTATTAGCTTCTCCAACTACTTTCACATTAATGACGTTTTGAAGTATAGATTTGATACCATCAATAAACAGTTGGTGATCGTCTACTATAATTATGGAAACAGTCATATAGGAATATTTAAAATTATGGTTGTACCATTACTTTTATCACTATCAATAACTAATATCCCATTCATTTTTTCTACACGTTTTTCGATATTCGAAAGCCCAATTCCCGATCTATTACTGCGCACATCAAAGCCTTTGCCGTTATCTTCAACAATAATATTAAGTATATCATCATCTTCAGAAAACTGAATAGTGGCTTCAGAAGCTTCAGAATGCTTAATAATGTTAGTGATTAGTTCCTGTAAAACCCTAAATATTTGAATTTCAATAGTGTTTTCAATACGTTTTTTTACATCAATATTGTTAACACTAATCTGTATTTTTTTTGTTTCTGAAATTTGTTCTGCTATTACCTTTGTTGACGGAATTAACCCATTACTAATTTGTGCACCAAAGTTTTTATTTTTTGAAATACTTCGAATTTCTTGATAAGTCTCCGAGATCAGTTTTTTTAGTTTGTTGTAGTTTTTTGAAAAATCATTTTCAGTGCTGGAATTCTCTAGAAAAAGTTTTAATGCAGCCACTTTACTACCTAAATTATCATGTAACTCAGCAGCCATTTTAGAGCGTTCTTTTTCCTGAGCTTCTAAAATGTTATCAATACCTTCTAATTCTTTTGCATTAAGCAATCTATCAAAATATTGTTCTTTTATTTTTAAGTTTTGTTGCATAATAACGCGCTTGCGTTTGGCATTTTTTTGGAGAAAATAAATTGAAATAATAGCAAGAGACAATGCTAAAAGTGCACCAACAAACCAATATAAGTTTTGTTTACGTTTATAATCTACTTCTAGGTTCTCTGTTTGTAGTTTTAATATCTCGTTTTTATTTTTTTCTGTCTCGTATTTAGTTTGTATTTCTAAAAAATTTTTCTGATTCTCTTTGTTTAAGATATTATTATTAAGAGTGTTAGATTTTTTTGCGTATTCTAGTGCGCTTTTTAACTGCCCTATATTAGCATAAGCTTCAGACAAATTATTGTAAACACGTACTAATTGTTTTCCTTTGATACGTTTTTCTGCTTTTTTAAAAAAAGAGATGGCAGTAGTATAATCTTTGTTTTTAAGATAAGTATAGCCTAAATTATTTTGAGTAACTTCAATTCCAGATTTTAAGTTCAACTCATTTTTAAGTGTCAAGCTCTTTTCAAGATATTGCCTAGCTTTATTAGTGTCCTTTTCTAAATATAAGTCTCCTAAATTATTGTAAATTATAGATAAAGAGCGTTTATCATTTGCATTTGTAGCTAATGCTTCTGCCTTTTTATTATAATGTAATGCATTAGTTGTATCTCCAATTTTATAATATTGGGTTGCTAAATTGGGCATTGCAATGAGCTGCAAAGGCAAAATGTTTAGGTTCTCAAACGAGAATAATGCTTTTTTACTATATTCTATTGCTTTAGGAAAAAGTTCTAATTCGGCAAAAGCACTGGCTATATTTAAATGGCATTTAGCTGCATTTAACTCATCGTCAGTCTCTTCAAAAAAGCGAGCACTCTCAGTCAAAGTAGAAATAGTTTTATTGTAATCTCCTTGGCGTAATTGAATGGCACCAATACTAATATTTATTATTGCAGCTCTACCTTCATCTTTTAACTCATACAGGATGTTTTTAGCATTATTAAAATAGTATGATGCAGAGTCAAGTTGATTTGTGAAAAAATGAAATCTACCTAATTGGTTATTCGTTTCGGCTAGTAACGAATCATTAGTTTTATGTTGAAATGCTTTGTAAGCAAAAACCAGCCCTTTTTTTAAATCTATACGTTCATGTAATTGTGATAACTTAAGATGTACTAAGGCTCTTTCCAAAGAATCTTCAGTAGTTAATAATACCTGATTTAGACTGTCTATGCGTTTGGTTTGCGCTGGGGAAATAACGCAAATTAAAAGTATAAAATAAATTGAAAGTCTTTTCATGTAAAGAGGTTGGACTATTTAAATATAATTAAATTTAATCTTTAAGATAAATGACAGAGTAGGATTTTAATTATTTCGGTATTTCAGGTGTTAATTTATCTTTTAAATTCAACAACGTATTAAGGGGGATTTTCTTTGAATACTTCTCCATAATAGCTTTCGGCAATCTCATTTTAGGATTAAAGTTTCCATACATTGTGATGGTAACTTTTGAAGCTTTTTTTTCAATTTCCCAATAACCACTAAACTCATCTATTCTGACTAATTCTTTTTTATTTGAAATCATATTTGGAACACTTTTGAAATCAACTTTTATATTACCGTTTTCAAGTTCTTTTCGTTCTAAACGAAGTACATAATCTCTGTTTTTAAAAGGCCATGTAGCGTTACAAACCTGATATAAATGTGTAGTATTTTTATCTTCTTTAATAAGACTTGAGTTTTTACAATTATATACCCAATTTTTATGGTTTTCATAATCAGTTAGTATTTGTATTGCATTTTTAAGTGAAGAACTATCTATAGTTATAGACCCTTTATATTCAATATGATTTTTATCGGATGTATTTTTTGAATACACAGATATGCCTTCTTTACAAAAATTTAATTCAAATTCCTTTTGGGCACTTATTATAAAAGGATAGCAAATTATTATAGGGAGAATTATATGTTTAAGTTTAAATAGCATTTAGAATTAACAGTTGATTTAGTCCAAAATTAGATAAGCATTAATAGTATTCATATACCTAACATTAGGTATATGATGTTTAATGCTTTGGAAATAATTTTGTTCTCAACTTGTAAATTGTATTATCATGAAAACAAATCAAATTCTCACCTTAATTTTATTTTGCCTACTCTTTAACTGTGATGAACTAGAAGAATTAATTAGTGAAGAGGTGACAATAACATCAACTTATACAGATACAATAACTATAGACGTTCTCTCAGAACCAGATTCTAATACCGCAATAAGTTTTCAAGAAGGAGGTGGGTTTAATCTTCGTAATGATCCAAAAGTAAAAGATATTATTGACAATCCTGAACAAATTAAGAAAGTAGAAATTGATAGAGTTAAGTATGAATATAAAGATTTTAGCGGAAATGTAGATGCAAACACTGTTGGGAGTGCCTTTTTTATTTCCACTGCATTTATGGATGCTCAAAATTTTCCAATAGCCAATCAGAATATAGCAGAAGCAGATCTTTTTGGTACACGATTTGATCTTAATGGAGATTTTGCAAGTGCAAATAATTTCCTTACTAAAGAAAAATTACTCTCATACATATATAAAGGAAAAGTATCTCACAATCCAGCATTTTTTAGGGTAGAGGTTACTATTACAGTAAGATTTACAATAGAAGTTAGTTTAGAAGATACAGAAGGATAATAATTAATCACCAAATTAGGTCTATTATGAACAATTTAAAATACAGCTTTATTATATTGTTTTTACTTTCATTTCTGTCTTGCGAAGAGGAAATGCTTTTGGAAGATAGGGATTTATTAAAGTTTGAAATACAACTCGTTAATAATAATTTTGATGTATGTAACTCTCTTCCTCTTACATATTTGATTGATAAAAATGATGTGCAAACTAGTTACGATGTTGCTTCGGGAAGTACTAAAACTCTAGAATTTACTATAAGAAGAGGAGAGTTTATAGGGGTAACGGCTTTTGATAGAAATGATAATAGTAATACGGCTTTGGCCTTTGCTAATATTGATACAAGTCAATATTCTAAAGACAAAGAAAATCGATTAAGAGTGTATTATACAGAGTGTCCTGTTATTGATAAAATTTTATGGGTGCCATTTTAAAAAAATAAAGCTTGATAGAATTATATGAATTTGGAGGTTATAGCAATAAGCACTGATTTTTCCTTATTTTTGCACAGCTATGCAAGATTTAAAACTTTCAAATTGGCTGCCTACTACTAACCGAGAAATCAAGATTCGTGGATGGGAAGAACTAGATGTTATTCTATTTAGTGGCGATGCTTATGTAGATCATCCTTCTTTTGGTCCAGCAGTTATTGGGCGTATTCTTGAAAGTTATGGCTTGCGAATTGCTATTGTACCGCAACCAAATGTGAATGACAATCTTCAGGATTTTGTTAAGTTAGGGGCGCCAAAACTATTTTTTGGAGTTACGGGTGGTTGTATGGATCCTATGATTAGTAATTATAATGCTAATAAGAAAAGGAGAAAAAAAGATGCTTACACCCCTAATGGAGATATAGGCTTTAGACCAGATTACGCTACTACAGTATATTCTAAAATTTTAAAAGAAAAATGGCCAGATGTGCCAGTGTTAATTGGAGGTATTGAAGCTTCTTTAAGGCGAGTAACTCATTACGATTATTGGAGTGATAAATTATTGCCAACCATTTTAGAAAGCTCTAAAGCAGATATGTTGGTGTATGGAATGGGAGAGCAACCTTTAAGAGAAGTGGTACGTTTGTTGCAAAAGGGAGTCCCTTTTAACAGTATAAATACGGTAAAACAAACGGCTGTTTTATTAAATAAAGAAGATAAAGTTCCTAAGAATAGTAATTGGGAAGATGTAGAAATAGCTTCACATGAAAACTGTTTAAAAGATAAAAAGACCTATGCTTCTAACTTCAAGACTATAGAGCAGGAGTCTAATAAATTATATGCAAGACGTATTTTTCAAAAAATAGGAGATAAGACTTTAATGATTAATCCGCCATATCCAACTATGACGGAAGATGAGATTGATGCGTCTTTTGATTTGCCTTATACAAGGTTACCACATCCTAAATACAATAAGCGTGGGCCAATACCAGCTTTTGAAATGATTAAGTTTTCAATCAATGTACATAGAGGGTGTTTTGGAGGTTGTAGTTTCTGTACTATTTCGGCGCATCAAGGAAAGTTTATTGCTTCGCGAAGTCAAGAATCTGTTTTAAAAGAAGTAGATCAGGTTGCTAATATGCCAGATTTTAAAGGGTATTTATCAGATATTGGAGGTCCTAGTGCTAACATGTACAAGATGAAGGGTAAGATTCAATCTATCTGTGATAAATGTGTAGCACCTTCATGTATTTCACCAGTAATTTGTAGTAATCTAGATACCTCACATAAACCATTAACGCAATTATATCAGGCAGTAGACAGTCATCCAAAGATTAAAAAATCTTTTATAGGTAGTGGTATTCGTCATGATATGTTAGTACCAGAATTCAATAAAAATGCCGATGCCAAAGAGCTTGATGATTATACAGAAGAGGTCATGACGAAGCATGTATCTGGACGTTTAAAAGTAGCTCCAGAACATACTAGCGACCCTGTTTTAAAATTAATGCGTAAGCCTTCCTTTAAATATTTTCATAAGTTCAAAGATAGATTTGATAAAATTAATGTGAAGCATAAACTAAAGCTTCAATTAATTCCTTATTTCATATCTAATCACCCAGCCTGTGAAGCAGAAGACATGGCAAATTTAGCTGCTGAAACTAAAGATATGGGCTTTCAGTTAGAACAAGTGCAAGGTTTTACGCCAACACCTATGACGGTTGCTACGGTTATCTATTACAGCGGCTATCACCCTTACACGCTTGAAAAAGTTAAAACGCCTAAGAGTCAAAAGGAAAAAGACGAACAACACCGTTTTTTCTTTTGGTATAAAAACGAAAACAAAGCCTGGATTAAGAATACATTAAACAAACTTGGTAGACAAGACTTGTTAAAAGTGTTATTGCCAGAAAATGATAAGTGGCGCAAAAACAAACCAAGTAAACCTAAGCATACGTTTAATGATGCTATTCCTTTTAATCAAAGAAAAAACAAAGCTAAGTTTAAGAGCAAAAAGCGTAGATAAATTATTTACCTGGAATCACAACACCCCTCAAGTCCCCTCAAGGGGACATTCATTTACGTCTCTTTTGTTAATATATTGAATATTTTATTTAACAAACTAAAGATAGGTTCTTAGGTTTGAATGGTTGTCCCCTTGAGGGGACTTTAGGGGTGTCTATAAGGGTAAGGCAATTAATAAATCACTCATTAAGTTCTTTAATTTTCTCTTCGATTACCAATAAAACACTAAACATATTCTTTTTTACTTCATCATTAGAAAATCTTAGAAACTTAACACCATAATGTTTCTAATTCTCCTTGTCTTTTTGCGTCGTACAGGAAACTATGGTCATGGCTTTTACCATCAATTTCAATAGCCAAACCAATTTCATGGCAATAAAAATCTACAGTGTAATTTAACATGGGTACTTGTCTATGAAATTGAATACTTAGAGCACGTTTTTTCAAGTTTTGCCATAATAAAACTTCTGGTAAAGTGCTATTCTTTCTTAGTTGTCTAGCTAGATCTTTTAATTCTGTATAAGGAATTATTTTGTTTCTCATTTTAGTCTAACACCCCTATGGTCCCCTCAAGGGGACATTTTCATACGTTTATTAATATCTTAGGTGATGTATTTTAAAATCTAAAAAATATATCTACAGTGAATTTACTAAAATAAAAGAACACTTTTTATTTTTTTAAACACGAAAAACAGAAGTTTTAAGGTGCTTCATAAATTTCTGGATTAGGATAAAAAGCTGCAATAGCAAACCAATAACTCATTACAGATTTTACAGCTGTTAAAGATTGACCTTCTCGAGGGCCACTAATTGCAGTGCCAAATATAGACCACATATTACCTTCGTCATCAGAAAAAAATGCTTCAGAATCATTAAAACTATATTCAAAAGTGAGATTAGCTAAATCACCTTCTAACTTAAAACCATTCATAATGTTACCATTTCCAACAATTAAATAGTCTTCACCATTAAAGGAATCACGAATAGCATCACCATTTCCAAAATCTGAAAACTGATATACTTTAGAGCCTTCATTATCAATAACTGCATATACTCTTTGCTTGTTTGGTAGTGCAGCATTGGTAATGGCAGGTCTAAATATAAATCTATTGTTATTTGTAGCGTAATCACCATATGGAGAGACGCCATACGTTCTTGAAAAACCTGTTTGCGTATTTAAAACTTGTGAGTTTGGGTAAAGTACTTTCCATGTTTTCCAGTCAGTTTCAACAACGCTATATAGTTTAGGTTTGTCACCAATAAGGTTGCCATTAACACATTCTAAACGCAGTTGAGACCAATTACTATCTGTATTTCTATCGTATAGAATAAGGTTAGCATTGTATAATAATCCAGAAACGCCAAAAGTAGTTCTACTATCATTAGATTTACTTTCCCAGGCAAAAGCTGTACCAGTTAAAGGGCAGTAATTAAGAGTGAAAAACTTATTATTTATTTCATCGTTAGTAACCTCGTGCCAATCCATTACAACATGAGGGTATGCTTTAGCTGTATTTCCTTGGAAAACACCAATAATTAGATCATCTTCATTTAAGAAATTAACGCTACTTGCGTCAGTAAATCTTGGGTTGTCAATTGAAGGAATGCCGTCTTTACCAGGGCCTCCATCTCTTACTTCATTTATTGGAATAAGCCAATCTGAAGGTTCGGTAGATACTTCGTTTAGAGCGTTTTCAGTAGTGCTACATGAAAACAAGAATAGTTGAATACAAAATAAAAGAACATATTTTTTCATAGCTATAATTTTTATTGCGGATTAAAATTCAGTGGATTTTGTTTGGGTGTTATTTTGAATAAGAAACCAGAAGTTAATCTATATGTTGGTGTTAATTGTGTGCCGTCTACATTACTATAAATAGGAAGTTCAGCTCTAGCAGAAAAGGTTATTTTGGGTGTAATATTTACATCAACATTTGGGATAATAAAGATCCAATTACCTCCTGTGTTATCAAGTTCCCTGCCTTCAATTTGATCTTTAACCGAGTTTCTGTATTTAAAAGAAATACTTGGTGATAATAATGTCTTTACAAATGTAAACTGATCTGAAAAACTCAAAAAAGCTTGAATCTCGTTTCCGAATTTATACGAAGAATTACCTAAATATTCATTATTAGTTCCTGTGCTTCTATAAACAAATCTGGTTGATACATTTAAAGAAGGTCTAAAGTTAAAGCGTTTGCCTGTAGACAACCAATAAATAATATCCCAAGCGTTACTGCCTGGTTGTAAATCATTAATAAGTAGGATGCCGTTTGCGTTAACTTCTGTGGATGATCCTAAAGGTATTTTTGTACCTAAGCCTAAAGTTAAATCGCTGTTTTTTGAAATTAAATTGGGGAAATTATATTTAGCAAGTAGAATAGCATCACTTATACCTGAAGAGGCTTCAAGGTTTTTGCTGCCATCAAATGTACTTGTTATAATTCTACGCTGATTTACCCAAGTAAAAAGACCTTCAACAGAAAATCTATTAGATATAGCATAACTTCCATTAAGAAGAACAGAATGTGTAGTTCTTAATCTGGTATCATCATTTAATTTTTCACTGCCAGAGTTAAGCGTATTAAGGTTGTTAAAATCATAGTTTAAGCCTAGCTGTATTGTGCCTTTTTCAGATAAGGGTAAACCAATATTATTTGATAGAGGGATACCGCCTGAACAACAAGTTTGTGCATAATTAGAAAGTGTATATAAGAGGCTTAATACACAAATAATTTTTTTATAGATCATAGCAACGTTAGTAAAAGCGTTGCTAAAGCTGTCGTTTGTAAGTGAAAAGCCTTACTAATTTTAACGTTTGGGAAGTTTTGACAAGTATTTTGTGTTTGCTGTCCCCTTGAAGGGACTTTAGGAGTGTTTTTTATTGTTTTAATTCTTTTATTGTCTCTTCAATAACCAATAAAACACTAAACATATGCTTTTTAACTTCATCATTAGAAAATCTTAGAAACTTAACACCATATGTTTCTAATTCACCTTGTCTTTTAGCATCATACAAAAAACTATGGTCATGACTTTTACCATCAATTTCAATAGCTAAACCAATTTCATGACAGTAAAAATCTACAATATAGTTTAACATTGGTACTTGTCTGTGAAATTGAATATCTAAAGCACGTTTCTTTATATTTTGCCATAAGAGAACTTCTGGTAAAGTACTATTCTTTCTTAGCTGTCTAGCAAGTTCTTTTAATTCTGGATTATATGGAATTATTTTGTTTCTCATTTCTTTATTTGACACCCCTGTAGTCCCCTCAAGGGGACAACCCAGCTCAATATCCCCTCGAGGGGATTATAGGGGTGTATGTAAGACAAATAAATTTAGATTTAATGCGCCTCCAGCCAATTATCTCCAGTATCTAAGTCAACATCTAAAGGGACTTCTAATTTATAAGCATTTTCCATTTCAGTTTTCACTAAAGATTTGATAGTGTCTAATTCGGGTTTATAAACATCAAACACCAATTCATCATGAACCTGAAGTAGCATTTTTGTTTTGAAATTACCTTCACTCAATTTCTGGTGAATATTAATCATGGCAATTTTAATAATATCGGCAGCACTACCTTGTATAGGCGCATTTACAGCATTACGTTCTGCGGCACCACGAACAACCGCATTTCTAGAGTTGATATCTTTTAAATACCTGCGACGCCCCAAAACAGTTTGTACATAGCCATTATCTCTGGCAAAATCTACTTGTTCACTAATGTAATTTCTAAGCTTAGGGTAGGTAGCGTAATAAGTATCTATCAATTCTTTAGATTCGCTTCTGCTTAAGTTAGTTTGATTGCTCAATCCAAAAGCAGAAACCCCGTATATAATCCCGAAGTTGACTGTTTTAGCATTACTACGTTGCTCTCTAGTTACTTCATCAATAGTTACATTAAACACTTTTGAAGCGGTAGAAGCATGAATATCTTCCCCATTTTTAAAAGCAGAAATCATGGTTTCTTCTTTACTTAGTGCAGCGATGATTCTAAGTTCTATCTGGCTGTAATCTGCTGCTAAAAGCGTGTAATCTTCGCTTCGTGGAACAAAAGCCTTTCTAACTTGTCTTCCTCTTTCAGTTCTAATAGGTATATTTTGAAGATTAGGGTTGTTACTACTTAATCTTCCAGTAGCAGCAACAGTTTGCATGTAATCTGTATGCACTCTACCTGATATTTCTTCAACCTGAGTTGGTAAAGCATCAACATACGTGCTTTTCAATTTAGAAAGCCCTCTGAAATCTAGAATGTTTTGAATGATTTCATGGTCTTTTGCTAGATAACTTAAAACATCTTCTGAAGTTGAATATTGCCCAGTCTTTGTCTTTTTAGGTTTATCAACCAGTTTTAGTTTTTCAAATAAAATGACACCTAATTGTTTAGGCGACGCTATATTAAATTCTTCCCCCGCAGTATCATAAATGCTTTTTTCTAGAGTAGCGATATCACTATTAAGTTCTTCAGACAATGAATTTAAAAACCCTTTATCTAGATTAATGCCCTCAAGTTCCATGTCTGCCAACACACGAAGTAACGGCACTTCAATGTCGTCAAATAACTTTTGTGTATTGGCTTCACCTAATTCATTTTGAAAATGTTCTTTAAGCTGAAGAGTGATATCGGCATCTTCAACAGCATATTCGGTTTGTTTTTCCAAAGAAACATCGCGCATTGATAATTGATTCTTGCCTTTTTTACCAATAAGGGTTTCAATAGAAATAGGCGTGTAATTTAAATACGTTTCAGCCAATACATCCATGTTATGACGCATATCTGGATTGATGAGGTAATGAGCCAACATAGTATCAAACAATTTGCCTTTAACATCAATATTATATTTTGCTAAAACTTTGATATCGTATTTTAAATTCTGACCAATTTTTTCAATGCTTTCGCTTTCAAAAAACGGACGTAATTCTTCAATTAGTTTTTGGGTCTCATCTTTACTTTCTGGAAATGGAAGATAAAAACCTTTACCAGCTTCCCAAGAAAAGGCAATACCCACTAATTCTGCTGTAATTGGATTGATGCCTGTAGTTTCAGTATCAAAACAAACACTTTTTTGTTGTGAAAGTTTGTTTAGAAATAAACGTTTGGCAACAGTAGAATTAATATGTTGATAAAAATGCGATTGCGTACCTGAGGTATTTCTAGTAAAAGATTGAGATTCACTTTCAGGGTTTTGGTCACTGAGCGGTGTCGAAGTGCCAAATAGTGAAAACTGACCTGCACCAGCTTGAGTTTTTTGACTTTGCGTAGTCTTAGTTGGTGATTTTTTATCAGTGCCTTGGTGGCTGAGGTTACTCGAAGCCACCTCAGATTGCTCTACAGCAAATGTTTTTAAGAAATTATCAATTAAACGTCTAAATTCTAACTCTTGAAAAATTTCTTTTACTTTTTCAATATTGGGTTGTTCTAATTCAAAATCTTTAGCATCAAAAGCCACTGGAACATCTAGCATAATGGTAGCTAGTTTTTTTGAAAGGATACCTAATTCAGCATTGGCTTCAATTTTCTCTTTCATTTTTCCTTTTAGCTCGTGGGTATTAGCTAATAGGTTTTCCATACTACCATAAGCAGCTAAAAACTTTTTAGCGGTTTTCTCACCAACACCTGGTAATCCGGGAATATTATCACTAGAATCTCCCATCATACCCAAAAAGTCAATAACTTGTAGTGGGTCTTGTACCTCAAATTTTTTCTGAACTTCAGGAATGCCCCATGTTTCATAACCACCACCAAATACGGGGCGATACATGAAAATATTTTCAGAAACCAATTGCGCAAAATCTTTATCTGGTGTTACCATAAAAGTTTTATAACCTTCTTTTTCAGCTTGCTTAGAGAGTGTTCCTATGACATCATCGGCTTCATACCCTTCTTTTACCATAATTGGAATATGCATGGCCTTTAGTATTTCATATATATATGGAACAGCTATTTTTATAGCTTCTGGTGTTTCATCTCTATTAGCTTTGTAGGCTTCATACATTTCAACACGGTCTGCACTTCCGCCTTTATCAAAACAAACAGCTAAATGGTCTGGTCTTTCTCTTTTAATAACATCTAAAAGCGAATTCATAAAACCCAGAATGGCAGAGGTATCTGTGCCCTTAGAGTTTATTCTTGGGTTTTTAATAAAAGCATAATAACCTCTAAAAATTAATGCGTAGGCATCTACTAGAAAAAGACGTTTTTGTTCAGACATTGGTTTTGTTTTGAAAGAAAACCAAAACTACAAAAAGTAAATTGGAAAGCGAACTGTAACATAGTCACATTTTTTTCGTCTGAATGGTAAATCTTAACTATTAGTTAAATAAAGAACGGTTTTTTAATTGTAGATTAGATTACCGCTATCTTTGATAAAAAAACAGAAAATGCTGCGTTGGGGAATCTTCATACTTATTTTTATAGTAATAGATATTTATGCTTTTCAAGCATTTAAAACACTATCAAAAAATCTTTGGTTACACATCTTCTATTGGATATTATCTGTTTTAGTAACAGGTAATTTTTTGTTTAGGTTTTGGGGTTTAGATAGAGCAAATTATGGGAATGCTCAAGCTTATGCTTTTGGTTTTTTAATTGCTTTTTTAGTACCCAAAATGGTTGTGTTAATTGTGATGTTTGGAGAAGATATTTTCAGATGGATAAATTATGGCTATAAAAATGATATTAGAGTTGATTATCATGGAGAGGCTTCATTAGAAAGTAGAAGAAGCTTTATTTCTAAAATAGCATTAGGGCTAGCAGCTATCCCTTTTGCATCAATACTTTATGGTATTTACAAAGGAAAATACAATTTTAAAGTATTAAAATATACGTTACACTATGAAGATTTGCCTGAAGCTTTTGATGGATATAAGTTAACACAAATTAGTGATATACATTCAGGCAGTTTTGATAATCCAGAAAAGGTGAGTTATGCTGTAGATTTGATAAATGAACAAGAAAGTGACGTGGTTTTATTCACAGGAGATATGGTGAATAATAAGGCTGAAGAAATGAAACCTTATGTAGACATTTTTGGAAAGCTAAAAGCCAAAGACGGATTATATTCCGTTTTGGGAAACCATGATTATGGAGATTATGTTAGGTGGGAATCTGAAGAAGCCAAACATCAAAATCTAGAAGATTTAAAAAGCATACAAAAAGAAATAGGGTTCAATTTATTGTTGAATGAACATCAATTCATAGAAAAAGAAGGAGAGAGAATTGCACTTGTAGGCGTAGAGAATTGGGGAGCTGGTGGTTTTAAAAAAGCAGGAGATCTAAAAAAAGCGGCTTCTGGTGTTCATAAAGAGGACTTTAAGATATTGTTAAGTCATGATCCATCACATTGGGAAAAACAAGTCATTCAAGATGATTATCATTATCATTTAACATTAAGTGGACATACACATGGTATGCAGTTTGGTATTGAAATACCAGGTTGGTTTAAATGGAGTCCCGTAAAGTGGCGCTATAAATATTGGGCAGGGATTTACCAAGAGTTGGGGCAGTATATAAATGTGAATCGAGGATTTGGGTATTTAGCATTTCCAGGTCGCGTTGGTATATGGCCTGAAATAACAGTAATTGAGTTAAGAAAAGGAACAAAAGCCGTCTAATTAAATAAAGTAGGTAAAATTGTGCAGTTTAGCACTTTTTTAATAAATTAGACAGAGCAATAATTGCTATTTTATAGCTGATTTTTAATGAATTAGCTAAATTTTAAAAAAATGTGTAGGTTTGTAATACAGCATTTTACCAATAAATACTAAATGGTATGTCAAAATTTGGGGAATTAATAGATGTAGAAATTCCAGTATTATTAGAGTTTTATACTGACTGGAATGACCAATCAACCGCAATGCATCTTGTTTTAAGAGATGTTGCTGCTGCCCTGGGAGATAAAGCTAAAGTAATTAAGATTGATGTTGAAAAAAATGAAGAGTTAGCAGAAGCTCTAAGAGTAAAAGCACTTCCAACATTAATTATCTACAAAGATGGCGAAATGAAATGGCGCCAAAGTGGAGAATTAGATGCCAATACATTAATAGGGATCATTCAAGAGTATACGGCTTAGTAGATTTTATGTGTGTTTTCTTTATTTGATTACACAATTTCCTATATGGTAGTTTATCTTGAGCATAACGCAATATTAGCTATCATTTGAACTTACTCATACGCACTCAATCAATTAATAAAACAATCTTAATATTTTTTACTTTCTTGATATTGTTTTCTTGTAAAAAGGAAATTGAATATGGTGCGAATAAATTTATTATTGACGACTATGAAAAATGGGAAAAAGATTTTTTTAAATATTCTGCTGACATTAATGATAGACCAATGATGTCTAATATAAGTGTGAGAGATTTTGTAAATGAATTGAAAGCAGACACAACCGATAAAGACAAGCTTGACATCCTTCAAACACGAGGAAAAACCAATATTAATTGGATTGATGAAAATGATTTAGAATATCTGATATCTAAAATAGATTCCAAAGAAAAAGCAAAATGTGTTATGGGAATTTCTTCCTCAAATATTCCTGACTCAAAAGGAATGACAATCGGAAATCAAATCATATCGATAATAGAATCATACAGAAATAAAGAACCTTATCCAAGAGAAGACTGTGAATGCAAAATTTATAGTCAAAATAAGGTAGATGAAATATTAGCGTGGTGGAAAAGGAAAAATGGTAGCTAATACCATATATAAAAAATTGCTATTTTTAACTAAATCAAAAGGTCGTTGCACATTTGTTACGTTTGATTTTCCTTCGAAAAATCCTCGCACACAAACACGCAACTTTCCATATATAAACGTTAATCTTTTAAGTTGTCATTTCTAATTGACAATAGCTTTAAACTCATAACCTTGTTTGCTAAAATATTCTAATGTCTTTGGTAAAGCGTACATCATCTTTTCTGAAGCCTTAACACTATCGTGAAATACAATAATGCTACCAGATTTCGCTTTAGAAATTACATTGTTTAAGCAAGTTTCTTTAGTTGTATTGTTATCCCAATCAAAAGACAAGATATCCCACATTATAATTTTGTAACCTAGCTTTATAAGTTGTTTTCCCTGTTTGTTAGTTATCTTTCCGTAGGGCGGTCTAAAGAGATTGATAGGTTTATGATTGACGATTTTTGATTTAAAAGCTTGCTCACAATCTTCAGTGTTTTCTAGGTATTCTTTGGTAGGGGTTTCCCAGCCTTTTAAATGATGATAAGTGTGGTTGCCAATACTATGTTTTTCTTTTAAAATACTTTCAAGAATAAAGGGATATTTTTCAACATTTTCTCCAATGCAAAAGAATGTAGCTTTAGCATTAAACTGTTTTAGTATATCTAAAACCCGTTGAGTGATGTCGGGAGTAGGACCATCATCAAAGGTTAAGTATAGTACCTTTTTACTAGAAGGTATGACCCAAGTATATTTCGGGAACATCCACTTAATAAACTTAGGTGTTTTTGCGGGTATTAATCCCATGTCTTATTCTGTAACTGCTTCTATGGCTGTATCTAATGTTTGCTCAGGAATATCTTTATCTGTAGGTTGATTTTGAGGGTCTTCCTCATCATCAATAAAATACTTAAAGAGCCTTAAATAATCATTAAATACATCCCCTTCTTTATTTGCAAACTCTATATCATGTCTTATTAAAACATCAATGAGCGCTTTGTAACGTTGAATATCTGTATAAATTTCTTCAAATAAACGTTCTTGACTATTTTGTTCTAAGCTACTGTAATACTTTAAGTTTTCTTGATATTTAACAGCAACATCTTTAAATAGTTGTTGTGCTTTCTCTTTATTTCCAACTTCGTAGTAAGCGCCTATGTATGGCTCTAAAAGTGTGTAGTATGCAAAGTAGTCTACAGGCATATTAGTCATAGCAATATCTGCTATCTCTTCGGCTTTATCTAGTTTGTCTTCATTGATAAGTTGTTCAATCAATCTAGCAAGATTTCCTCTGTAAGTTATAGAGTTTTTTCTAGTTTCTACATCATGATAAATATCTTTACTGCCACTATTGCCCCAATCCCATTTTTTAACTTGTTCATACATTAAATCAGCATCAACACGTCCCATATCAAAAGGATTAGCTCTATCTACTTCGGTTTTAATAGGTACTAGTTTATAACACATACCATCTAATTGTAAATAATCTTTCATCCAGATATAATCGTCATCTCCAAAGCTTCCTCCTGTGAAGTAAATTGGGCGTTTCCAATCATTGTTAGCTACAATATCTAGCATTAACAATCTATTTTTATATATAGCACCACCTTTAATTTCTATGTCAATTTCAGAAACAATTTTATCAGCATCTTTTTCTTTTACAATACCATGTTTTAAAGCATTTACCTTGTTTACAGGTAATGTTAAGTATTTTGTTGGTAAGTACCTTAAATTAAGGTGCTGAGATGGGTAGTAGCTTACATCTTGATTGGTGTATTTTTCTAAGAAATATTTAAACTTAGCTCTAGGGCTATCGCTAGTAATAAAATTTAAAGCTTGTTTTATACTAATAGTATCATTTGCTAAAGATTCAATTCTTACATAATCGTTTGTACCATGTCTATAATCTTTATGTGTTAATTGAGATGGTATAGGTTCGCTTTCATAAGCTTTACGTTTCATTTGGTCTATATACCAATCTGTTTGAAATAAACTGGTATTTACAACACGTACATCTGTTCTATACCCTTCAATTTCTTGGGCATACCAAAGTGCAAATGTATCATTATCACCAATGGTGAATAAAATAGCGTTTTCAGCACAAGAATCTAAATATTTTTTTGCCATAGATTGTGCGGTATACTTTCCTGAACGGTCATGATCATCCCAATTATTTGCAGCTAAAATACTAGGTACTAGTATCAAGCATGCAACCGTTATAATTGGCGCTGCTAATTTTTTAGGCAGATACTTTTTAAGAGCATCATAAATGGCATACACTCCAAAGCCAATCCATAATGCAAATACATAAAAAGAACCTACTACAGAATAATCTCTTTCTCTTGGCTCAAATGGACGAACATTAGTATATACTTGAATGGCTAAACCAGTAAATAAGAAAAATACCAGCATTACCCAGAAAAGTTTTTTGTCCTTATTTAACAAAAAGAAGAAACCAATAATACCCAAGATAAATGGTAAAAAGTAATAAGTGTTTCTTGCTTTATTATTTAAAACATCACTTGGTAAATTGTCTTGAGAATGTTCTAAAAGCATTTCATCAATAAAGTTAATACCACTTATCCAGTTTCCGTGGTTATCATATCTACCTTGTATGTCATCTTGTCTTCCAGTGAAATTCCACATAAAATAGCGCCAGTACATATACCCTAATTGGTACTCAAATAAGTATTTTAAATTAGCAGCCAATGAAGGTTTTTCAATATCTAGATAGCTACTAGCATAGCGTTTTAAGAAGTTGTTGTAATCTTCATAATCTACATTACCTTCCATGACTTCTTTTCTAAAACCATTAACCAAACCTCTTACATCATTATCCATTTGATGTTCTGGTTTTATTTTAAAGTTTAAAAATCCAGAAAACATCATGTAATTTTCGGCATGTTCGCTACTCCACATTCTAGGTAAAATAGAGGCATGCTTAGAATTGTAGTTTTGCCTAGCATTTTTATAATCGTTTACAACGATATATTCGCCTTTTTCTTCATCTTTTTCATACTTAGGCTTATCATCAATGTACGGATTGTTCTCATCTAAAGCTGCATAAATATCAGTAAACTGTGGACCGTAGAATAAATGTGTTTCAGGATATTGTTCTAAGTTATAGTATGCCAAAAGTTCTCTGGCGCTTGAAGGGTTATTTTCATTGATCACCACATTAGCATTGGCGCGAATGGGTAACATTAACCATGTTGAAAATCCAATAATGACAAATGTTAAACAAAGAATACCAGTATTTATATGCGTGTAATTTTTTTTGCGGGTATATTTTAGCGCGTAAAATATAATGGCTACTAAAACAATTGCTGCTATAATAGAACCTGAGTTAAATGGTAATCCAATGGTATTAACAAAGAAAATTTCAGAAACACTAAATACCTTTAAAATATTTGGTGCTAAAAATTTAAATATGAATAACAATATTGCAACTGAAACCACATTAGCTATAATAAAGTTCTTAATAGTTACTGTTTTATAATTTTTAAAGTAATAGATAAGACCTATTGCAGGTATGGTTAAAAGCCCCATGAAGTGAACTCCAAAGGATAGTCCAATAACAAATGCTATTAAAATTAACCATCGGTTACCACGAGGTGTATCCATGTCTTGTTCCCAACGTAAGCCTAACCAGAATAAAACAGACATGATTAAGGTTGCCATGGCATACACTTCAGTCTCAACGGCATTAAACCAAAAAGAATCTGTAAATGTAAAGGCTAAACTTCCAACAAGAGCACTACCTAAAATGGCTTGAGCTTTTGGTTGGTTGTCTTCACTATCACTAGCTAGTTTTTTTAAAAGCAATGTTATGGTCCAGAACATAAAAAGAATGGTAAATGCACTTGAAACAGCACTCATCATATTCATAACCCAGCCAATTTGCGAAGGTTCTAAAGCAAATATTGAGAAAAAAGCACCAAACATTTGAAATAATGGTGCTCCTGGAGGGTGACCTACTTGTAATTTAGACGAGGTTAAAATATACTCGCCAGCATCCCAGAAACTTACTGTAGGTTCAACAGTTAAACTGTATGTAATTAATGCAATTAAAAAAGAGAACCAACCTAAGATAGTATTCCATTTTTTAAAGTTCTGAGTGCTCATAAAATTCAATGTTTGATTGCTTTGGCGAATTTAGTAATAAATACTGTACTTCAAATTTTTTTAAGTAAACGTTAAGGATTAAGTATTATTTTTTTTAAAAAATATTTGTGCAAACAAAACTTTGTGCTAAATTTGCAGCCTCAATTACACAATGGCCTATGGTGTAACTGGCAACACGTCTGGTTTTGGTCCAGAAGAGTCTAGGTTCGAGCCCTAGTAGGCCAACATAAATTGATAAAATCCTTACTTTTTTAAGTAAGGATTTTTTTTTAGTAAAAATTAATTAAAATTGTATATATTTGCAGCGTTGAAAGACGAATTAAAGGTAATGAGGGGACGGAAAGTCCCCTCTTTTTATACTTAAAAATGTTTAAAAATACAGTTGAGGATTTACTAGAAGCTGCTTTACAAGAGAGGGAAGACTTATTTCTTATAGAATTTTCTATTCAAGGTGATAACCAAATTAAAGTAGTGATTGATGGGGATAATGGTGTTTTAGTTGAAGATTGTATGTTCATAAGCAGAGCCATAGAACATAATTTAGATAGAGAGGAACAAGACTTTTCTTTAGATGTTATGTCTGCTGGTGCAACGGCACCGTTAATAAAACAGCGCCAGTATATAAAAAACCTTAATAGAACACTAAAAGTAAAAACAGAATCTGAGACATTTGAAGGAACGCTTTCGGGTGCCAAAGAAGACATGATTACTTTACAGTGGAAAGTTAGAGAGCCTAAACCAGTAGGTAAAGGCAAAGTAACTGTAACAAAAGAAGCGAATATCGCTTATAAAGATATTGTAGAAGCAAAAGTTATGATTAAATTTTAATTCAGTAAGACTTATGGAAAATGTCGCGTTAATTGAATCTTTTTCAGAGTTCAAAGACGATAAGCTAATTGACAGAGTAACGTTAATGGCCATTTTAGAAGATGTGTTTAGAAGTGCTTTAAAGAAGAAGTACGGAGATGATGACAATTTCGATATCATTGTAAATCCAGATAAAGGGGATTTAGAAATTTGGAGAAATAGAATTGTTGTAGCAGATGGTGAAGTAGAAGATGAAAACCAAGAAATATCTCTAACTGAAGCAAGAAAAATAGAGCCAGATTTTGAAGTAGGTGAAGATGTATCAGAAGAAGTAAAATTAATAGATTTAGGAAGAAGAGCCATTTTAGCATTACGCCAAAACCTAATTTCTAAAATTCATGAGCATGATAATACTATTATCTACAAACAATTTAAAGATTTAGTAGGAGAGATATATACAGCAGAAGTTCATCATATTCGTCATAGAGCAGTTATATTGTTAGATGATGAAGGAAATGAAATTGTGTTACCAAAAGATAGACAAATACCTTCAGATTTCTTTAGAAAAGGAGATAACGTAAGAGGTGTAATTGATAGTGTAGAGCTTAAAGGAGCAAAACCGTCAATTATAATGTCTAGAAGTTCTCCTGTGTTCTTAGAAAAATTATTTGAACAAGAAATCCCAGAGGTGTTTGATGGTTTAATTACTATCAAAAATGTAGTAAGAATTCCAGGTGAAAAAGCAAAAGTAGCGGTAGATTCTTATGATGATAGAATAGACCCTGTTGGAGCTTGTGTAGGTATGAAAGGTTCAAGAATTCATGGTATTGTACGTGAATTAGGTAATGAAAATATTGATGTTATTAATTATACAAATAACTTACAATTATTTATTACCAGATCTTTAAGTCCAGCAAGAGTATCGTCAATTAAAATAGACGAAGAGAATAAACGTGCCGAAGTTATTTTAAAACCAGAAGAAGTAAGTAAGGCAATTGGTAGAGGAGGTCACAATATTCGTTTAGCAGGTCAATTAACTGGTTATGAGATTGATGTATTTAGAGAAGGTGCTGAAGAAGATGTTGAGTTAAGCGAGTTTTCAGATGAAATCGATCAGTGGATTATTCAAGAATTTAGCAAAGCAGGATTAGATACTGCTAAGAGTATTCTTGAGTTAGATGTTCCAGATTTGGTTAAGAGAACAGACCTAGAAGAAGAAACAATTACAGAGGTTATTAGAATTCTAAAAGAAGAATTTGAAGAATAACCCATATATTTGAGCATTTTAAAGGCAATTTATGGCTGAAACAATAAGATTAAATAAAGTATTACGCGAACTTAATATCTCTTTAGATCGTGCTGTAGAATTTTTAGATTCTAAAGGTATTGAGATTGAAAAACGCCCAACTACTAAAATCTCTGAAAAGGTATATGGTATTCTTTCAGATGAATTTCAGACGGATGCTAATAAGAAAGTAGCATCTAAAGAGGTTAGTGAAGCGAAGCAAAAGGAGAAGGATGAGTTGCGTGAACAACGTGAGCGTGAGTTTGAGGCAAAACAAAAAGAAGTTGCCCAACGAGAAGAAGTTGTGAAAGCTGCAGGTACTTTAAAAGGTCCTAAAACGGTTGGTAAAATAGATTTATCGCCTAAAAAGCCTGAGGTTAAAAAAGAAGAAGCTCCTGTTGTAAAAGAAGAGGTTGTTGAGAAAGAAGCTCCTGTAAAAGAACAGTCAGTTAAGCAGGAACCTGTAAAGGAAGAACCTGTTAAAAAAGAAGTCTCTAAACCTAAGGTTGAAAAACCTAAAGTTGTTGAGCCTAAAGTTGTAGAATCTAAAAAGGTAGAAGCAAAACCTGTTGTTAAAGAGGAAGCGCCTAAAAAAGAAGAGACTGTTAAAGCTGAAGGTGTTGCTACAGAAGGAGGAAAAGTAAAGACTAAATATCAAAAACTTACAGGTCCTAAAATTGCTGGAGATAAGATAGATTTATCTCAATTTAATAAGCCTAAAAAGAAGAAAGAAGATAAGAAACCAGATGCTAAAACTGGAGACGCTGCTAAGAAAAAGCGTAGAAGAATTAGTAAAGTAGGTGGAGGACAACCAGGAAATAATAACAACCGTGGTGGTCAAAATAGAGGAAATGGTTTTAGAGGAAAACAACAAGGTGCTGGAAGACGCAATATTGTTAAAGAAGAGCCTAGTGAAGAAGATGTAAAGCGTCAAGTAAGAGAAACTCTAGAAAAACTTCAAGGTAAAAGCTCAAAAGGTAAAGGAGCTAAATACCGTAGAGAAAAAAGAGAACAACATAGAGATCAAACTGAAAAAGAATTACAAGCAGAAGCAGCTGAAAGTAAAATACTTAAAGTTACAGAGTTTGTAACAGCAAGTGAGGTTGCAACTATGATGGATGTGAGTGTTACTCAAATTATCTCTGCCTGTATGTCTTTAGGTATGATGGTAACAATGAATCAGCGTTTAGATGCTGAAACATTATCAATTGTTGCAGAAGAGTTTGGTTATCAAGTTGAATTTGTAACAGCCGATATAGAAGAAGCTATTGAAGTTGTTGAAGATAAAGAAGAAGATTTAATATTAAGAGCGCCAATAGTAACGGTAATGGGTCATGTTGATCATGGGAAAACATCGTTACTAGATTACATTCGTAAAGAAAACGTAATTGCAGGTGAGTCTGGAGGTATAACCCAGCATATTGGAGCTTATGGTGTAGAATTAGATAGCGGACAAAAAATTGCGTTCTTAGATACACCAGGTCACGAGGCCTTTACGGCAATGCGTGCTCGTGGTGCTCAGGTTACTGATATTGCAATTATTGTTGCAGCCGCAGATGATGATATCATGCCGCAAACTAAAGAGGCAATATCGCATGCGCAAGCTGCAGGAGTACCAATTGTATTCGCTATTAATAAAATTGATTTACCAGCTGCAAATCCTGAAAAGATTAAAGAAGGTTTAGCTAATATGAATTTATTAGTTGAAGATTGGGGTGGTAAAGTACAATCTCATGATATTTCTGCTAAAACTGGAACAGGCGTTACTGAGTTGCTGGAAAAGGTATTGCTAGAAGCTGAGTTATTAGAGCTAAAAGCGAATCCTAATAAACCAGCATTAGGAACTGTAGTAGAGGCATTCTTAGATAAAGGTCGTGGGTATGTATCAACAATTTTAGTACAAGCAGGTACGTTAAAAGTTGGGGATTATGTATTAGCAGGTCAACATAGTGGTAAAATTAAGGCAATGCATGATGAGCGTGGAAACAATGTTACAGAAGCAGGTCCTTCAACACCAGTATCAATTTTAGGATTAGATGGTGCACCACAAGCAGGAGATAAATTCAATGTATTTGAAGATGAGCGTGAAGCCAAAGCAATTGCTACAAAACGTGCACAGTTACAACGTGAGCAATCTGTTAGAACGCAACGTCATATTACGCTAGATGAAATTGGAAGACGTATTGCATTAGGAGACTTTAAAGAACTTAACATTATCCTTAAAGGTGATGTGGATGGTTCTGTTGAAGCATTAACAGATTCGTTCCAAAAATTATCTACCGAAGAAATTCAAGTTAATATTTTACATAAAGGTGTTGGAGCTATTACAGAAAGTGATGTGTTATTAGCATCAGCATCAGACGCTATCATTATTGGGTTTAATGTAAGACCAATGGGTAATGCGCGTTCAATAGCAGATAAAGAAGAAATTGATATTAGAACATACTCAATCATCTATGATGCTATTAACGATCTTAAAGATGCTATGGAAGGCATGTTGTCGCCAGAGTTTAAAGAAGAAATTACTGGTACAGCCGAAATTAGACAAACATTTAAGATTTCTAAAGTTGGAACCATTGCAGGTTGTATGGTAACTAATGGTAAAATCTTCAGAAATTCTGGTGTAAGATTGATTAGAGAAGGTGTTGTAATATTTACAGGTGAATTAGATACATTAAAACGTTTTAAAGATGACGTTAAAGAAGTATCTAAAGGATACGATTGTGGTATGCAGGTGAAGAATTACAACGATATTAAAGAAGGCGACATTATTGAAGCTTTCCAAGAAGTAGCTGTTAAGAAAACATTGAAATAGGTCTAGCTTATAAACCTTTGATTGTTGTCACCTTGAACTCGTTTCAAGGTCTTAAGGAACATATAAAAAAAGCGAACCAAATGGTTCGCTTTTTTTATATGTTTTTTTCGTCATTCTGAGCGAAGTATGCAATGTACTGAGCTTGTCGAAGTAAGCGTGAGAATCTGTTAAATGAATAGCTCAATCTTTGTTTGGTCTGTCTTAAAAACTAAGAGATTGTTACGTCACTGCGTTCCTCACAATGACATCTTGCTTATCAGTTTTTCTCCTTCTTTGGCTTAAAAATAAAAGCATTAGGAAACTTGCGTTTAATTCGTTTTAAAGCTCTATCAGCCTCTAAACGTGTTCTAAAATTACCTGCCCAAATTTTAAAATTTGGAGATTCGTATTCCATTCTAGAAGACCATGAGTTAAAGGTTTCACGAAACTCTTTTTGAGCTGCATAAGCACCAGATCTACTTCCGTTATAAATCTGAATTTTATATCGCTCTGAGCTGTTTTCACTTCTATTTAGCTGCTTTTTTACATTAAGTAAAACATCAATATTTTTATCTTGATTCACTTCAACTTGTCCTTGTTGGGCAATACTTATCCCTGTAAAAGCTAGTAGGTAAATAGTTAAGCTAATTTTATGTTTCCAACTAAATTTCTGCATGATTTTTATTATTTCTACAAATATATACGTCCTAAATTTAATATTAGTTGAATTCTTTATTTAGAATTGCTCTAAATTAAGAATTAACAACTCTCTAACATTTCTAAAATCGACTTTAAGTATTACTTTTGCGTGAGATTTTAGAAGTATGATGTTTGTTATGTTTTAATGAAAAAATCATACCAAAGATTAGAAGTTAATTTAACCAATAATATGAAACAGGTGATTCACCGTAATTTAAGTAAAAACATACTTCGTTTTGGCTTAATTATTTTATTAGCGTTTACAACCTCGCTCTCTGCTCAAGATGGAGACCCAGCAAAAGGAAAATCATTATTTAATGCAAATTGTGCTGCTTGTCATAAGTTAGATAAAAAGATGACAGGTCCTGCTTTACGTAATGTTGAGCAACGTTTAGCAGACGAACAAGGTTTAGATAGAGATTGGATCTATGCATGGATACGTAACAGTTCTGCAGTTATTAAATCTGGAGATGCGTATGCTAACAAGATTTATGAGGAATATAACAAAGCGGCAATGACTGCTTTTCCTCAATTAAGTGATGAGGATATTGACAATATTTTAGCCTACACAGCTCAAGAAAAAACTCCTCCTCCTAGTGGTGGTAATGGAAATGTTACAGTTAATCCCGTAGAGCCAATTGATCAAGGTATTTCAAACGAAATCATTTTAGGGGCATTAGCTATATTATTTATTTTGTTAGCCGCAGGTTTATACTTAGTAAATAAAACATTAAGAAGATTTGCTGCTGCTCAAAATATTGAATTGCCAGAAGCAACTAAAAGAAAACCGCTTTGGAAAGCATTTGTAGAGAACCAATTCTTAATGTTGGTTGTTGCTATTTTCTTCTTGTTGTCTAGTGCTTATTTTGTGTATGGCTATTTAATGCAAATTGACATAAATCAAGGGTATCAACCAGTGCAACCAATTCATTTCTCACACAAAATTCACGCTGGTGACAATGGCATAGATTGTAAATACTGTCACTCTTCAGCTAGAGTAAGTAAAACATCTGGGATTCCTTCGTTAAACGTTTGTATGAACTGTCATAAATCAATTTATGAATACAACGGAGAAACTACAGCAGAACACTCTAAAGAGTTTTACGATGGTGAAATTCAAAAGTTATATGCGGCTGTAGGATGGAGTGATTCAGAACAAAAATATACAGGAGAGTCTAAACCAGTAAAATGGGTTAGAATACACAACTTACCAGACTTCGTTTACTTTAACCACTCTCAACACGTATCTGTTGGTGGGCAAGAATGTCAAACATGTCATGGTCCTGTAGAAGAAATGGAAGTATTATACCAACACGCACCATTAACAATGGGTTGGTGTATAGATTGTCATAGAACCACAAATGTGAAAGTTGAAGATAACGAGTACTACGAGAAAATTCATGCTGAATTATCTAAGAAGTATGGTGTAGAGAAATTAACAGTTGCCGAAATGGGTGGACTGGAATGTGGTAAGTGTCATTATTAATTAGTAAGAAGTAATTCAATTATATCATATGTCATCAAACAAGAAATACTGGAAAAGTGTTGAAGAACTAAATGATAGTTCTATTGTTGAGACGCTAAAACAAAACGAGTTTGTTCAAGAAATTCCTGTAGATGAATTTTTAGGAGACAAAGAAGCTTTAGAAGGAAGTTCTACAACTCGTCGCGATTTCTTAAAATATGTAGGGTTTAGTACAGCTGCAGCTTCGTTAGCAGCTTGTGAAGGGCCTGTTAAAAAATCAATTCCTTATATAGTACAACCACAGGAAATAATTCCTGGAGTAGCTAACTATTATGCTACTACAATTGCTGATGGTTTTGATTTTGCTAGTGTTTTAGTGAAAACTCGCGAAGGTCGTCCCATCAAAATTGAAAATAACACTATGGCAGCTACAAATGGTAGTGCAAATGCCAGAGTGAATGCTTCGGTTTTAGGGTTATACGATAGTTTAAGAGTTCAAGGTCCAAAGAAAGATGGTGCATCAGTTTCTTGGGATGATTTAGATGCTGAAGTAATTAAGCAATTAACTAAAGCTGCTGAAGCTGGCAAAGATGTAGTGTTACTAACACAAACATTTGCAAGCCCTTCTACTAGCAAGTTAATTTCAGAATTCAAAGAAAAATACGGTAACGTTCGTCATGTAGTGTATGATGCTGTTTCAGAATCTGCTGCATTAGATGCTTACCAAGCAAAATATGGAGAACGTGGTTTAGCTAATTACGATTTCTCTAAAGCCATGACAATTGTGTCTATAGGAGCTGATTTCTTAGGAGATTGGCAAGGTGGTGGATTTGATTCTGGGTATGCTAAAAACAGAGTTCCAGACCATGGTAAAATGTCAAGACATATTCAGTTTGAATCTAATATGTCGTTATCTGGAGCAAATGCAGATAAGCGTGTGCCATTAACACCAAGTGAGCAAAAGTTAGCCTTAGCTAAATTACATAGTTTAATTGTTGGAGGCGGTTATGCTGGTAAACAATTACCTGCTAAAGTAGATGATGCTGTTAAAAAAGCAGCGTCTCAACTTAAAAAAGCAGGAAGCAATGGTTTAGTGGTATCTGGTATTCAAGATTTAAATGCACAAACTGTTGTATTAGAAATAAACGAAGCTTTAGCAAGTAAAGCTTTTGATTCTAAAACGCCAATTAAAACAAGACAAGGTAGTGATAAAGATGTTGCTACTTTAGTATCAGATTTAAAGGCTGGTAAAGTAGGCGTATTAATTATGAGTGGTGTTAACCCTGTGTACACATTACCAAATACTGCCGATTTTGCTGAAGGATTAAAAAATACGTTCTCAGTGGCTTTCTCAATGAAAGCTGATGAAACATCTACGTTAGCAAATTATATTGCAGCAGCACCTCACTACTTAGAGTCTTGGGGAGATGTTGAGTTAAAGAAAGGTCATTACGCTTTAACACAACCAACTATTCGCCCATTATTCAGTACGAGACAATTTCAAGAGTCTTTATTAAAATGGACTGGTAATGATGTTTCTTACTTAGATTATATTAAAGATGCTTGGGGAACCGGTATTTTAAGTGGTGGTTCTTTTAATCAAGCATTACATGATGGTGTGTTTGTTGGAACCATAGCTGTTGAAACAGAAGATACTACAGATGTTTCTTCTGAAGATACTGAAACACCAGCAAGTAATGCTGCAAGTGCTTTAGCTAGATCTGTTAAAGGTACTGAAGGTTTAGAACTTACATTATATAGTAAAACGGGTATGGGTGATGGCCAACAAGCTAACAACCCATGGCTACAAGAGTTTCCAGATCCTATTACTAGAACGTCTTGGGATAACTATTTAACAGTTTCTAAAGCTGATGCTGAAAAACTGGAATTAGTAAATGAAAATGAAGCTACAGGAGCATTAAACGGTAGTTATGCTAATGTAACTGTTAACGGTAATACTATTACAGTACCTGTTATTATACAACCAGGTCAAGCTATAGGTTCTGTTGGTTTATCATTTGGTTATGGTAGAAAAGCAGGTCTTAAAGAGGAGATGATGACTGGAGTTAATGCTTATGCTTTATATAGCAACTTTAACACAGTTCAAAATGTTTCTGTTCAAAAGGTAGATGGCAAGTTACACGAATTTGCTTGTGTACAGTTGCATAATACCTTAATGGGGCGTGGAGATATTCTTAAAGAAACTACTTTAGAAGTATTTAATACAAAAGATAAAAAATATTGGAATGCAATCCCAACAGTATCGTTAGATCATGAGCCTGTTGAAGTAACATCTCAAGATGTTGATTTATGGGATGAATTTGATCGTTCTATTGGTCATCATTTCAATTTATCTATAGACTTAAACGCATGTACAGGATGTGGGGCTTGTGTAATAGCATGTCACGCTGAAAACAATGTGCCAGTTGTAGGTAAAGAAGAAGTACGTAGATCTCGTGATATGCACTGGTTACGTATTGATAGATATTATTCTTCTGCTGAAACATTTGATGGAGATAATGCTAAGAAAGAAGAAATGTCTGGGCTTTGGGGAGAAAAAGGTTCTCTAGGAGGTTTCGGTGAAATGGAAGATCCAGCAGAGAATCCTCAAGTAGCTTTCCAACCAGTAATGTGTCAGCACTGTAACCATGCACCGTGTGAAACTGTTTGTCCAGTTGCGGCAACATCTCATGGTCGTCAAGGTCAAAACCATATGGCATATAACCGTTGTGTAGGTACAAGATATTGTGCAAACAACTGTCCTTATAAAGTACGTCGTTTTAACTGGTTCTTGTATGCTGAAAATGATGAGTTTGATTATTATATGAATGATGATTTAGGACGTATGGTATTGAACCCAGATGTAGTAGTACGTTCTCGTGGTGTTATGGAAAAATGTTCTATGTGTATTCAAATGACACAAAAAACTATTCTGGATGCAAAACGTGACGGACGTGAAATTAAAGATGGTGAATTCAAAACAGCGTGTTCTGCAGCTTGTAGTAGTGGAGCTATGACGTTTGGAGATATCAACGATAAGGGAAGTAAAGTTGCAAAACTTAAGGAAGATAACCGTATGTATCACTTGTTAGAGCATGTAGGAACAAAACCTAATGTACAGTATCAAACAAAAGTGAGAAATACAACTGAAGCATAATTAAGTAAAAAGTTACAAGTTAAAAGTTAGAAGTTGTAAGTAGAGCAATTTTAAACATTTAAACAGATAAACAATTAAACAATAAAATATGGCGTCTCATTACGAAGCACCTATTAGAAGACCTTTAGTTACAGGAGATAAATCATACCACGATGTTACTGTGGATGTGGCTAAACCTGTAGAAGGAAAAGCAAATAAACAATGGTGGATTGTTTTTGGAATTTCACTTGCCGCTTTTCTTTGGGGTATTGGATGTATATTATATACCGTATCAACAGGTATTGGAACTTGGGGTTTAAATAAAACCGTAGGTTGGGCCTGGGATATTACAAACTTTGTTTGGTGGGTAGGTATTGGTCACGCAGGAACACTTATTTCTGCTGTACTTTTATTATTCCGTCAAAAATGGAGAATGGCTATTAACCGTTCTGCAGAGGCAATGACAATTTTCTCGGTAGTTCAGGCAGGTTTATTCCCAATTATTCATATGGGTCGTCCATGGTTAGGGTATTGGGTATTACCAATTCCAAATCAATTCGGATCATTATGGGTGAACTTTAACTCGCCATTACTTTGGGACGTATTTGCGATTTCAACATATTTATCAGTGTCATTAGTATTCTGGTGGACAGGTTTATTACCAGATTTCGCTATGCTACGTGATAGAGCTATTAAACCTTTCCAAAAGAAAATATATGCATTATTAAGTTTTGGTTGGTCTGGTAGAGCTAAAGATTGGCAACGTTTTGAAGAGGTATCTTTAGTACTTGCTGGTTTAGCAACACCTTTAGTACTTTCTGTACATACTATTGTATCTTTTGATTTTGCCACATCTGTAATTCCAGGTTGGCATACAACAATATTCCCACCTTACTTTGTTGCAGGGGCAGTATTCTCTGGTTTCGCAATGGTAAATACATTACTTATCATTATGCGTAAGGTATGTAACTTAGAAGATTATATTACTGTTCAACATATAGAATTAATGAATATTGTAATCATGATTACTGGTTCTATTGTTGGTGTAGCATATATCACTGAGTTATTTATAGCATGGTATTCTGGTGTAGAGTATGAGCAATATGCATTCTTAAACAGAGCAACAGGTCCTTACGCTTGGGCATATTGGGCAATGATGACTTGTAATGTGTTCTCTCCACAGTTTATGTGGTTCAAGAAATTAAGAACAAGTATCATGTTCTCATTTATCATCTCAATTGTTGTAAACATAGGTATGTGGTTTGAGCGTTTTGTAATTATTGTAACATCGTTACATAGAGATTACTTACCATCGTCTTGGACAATGTTCTCACCAACATTTGTTGATATAGGCATCTTCATTGGAACTATTGGATTCTTCTTTGTATTGTTCTTATTATACTCAAGAACATTCCCTGTAATTGCACAGGCAGAGGTGAAAACAATACTAAAGTCTTCTGGACAGAAGTATAAAAATTTAAGAGAAGCTGGTAAAAGTTTATCTGGAGCTGGTGCAGATGAAAGAACATCAAATTCAGGAATTGTATCTAATGTGGCTGCATCAACAAAAGAAGTAGTTGAAGAGATTTCAGAAGAAGAAAAAAGTGAAAGAGTAAACAATTTACTTGGAAGCATTGGTGCTTTTGATGCTGATACTCAAACAGCAGACGATTTAAAGAAAATTAGTGGTATTGGACCTAAAATGGAAGAAGTATTAAATAGTATAGGTATTTATACCTTCTTACAAGTTAGTAAAATGACCAAAAAAGAATATGATTTACTAGATTCTATTACAGGTTCTTTCCCAGGAAGAGCAGAACGTGATGATTGGTCTGGTCAAGCTAAAAATTTAATAAACTAAAAGTAGCATATGGAAGCTTCAAAAGTAATTCACGCTATTTATAACGATGATGATATATTAATGTCTGCTGTTAAAAAAGTAAGAGCAGAGAAACATCATATAGAAGAAGTATATACACCATTTCCAGTTCACGGTCTAGATAAAGCCATGGGCTTAGAAGGAACAAGAATAGCCATTTGTGCATTCTTATATGGGTTGGTAGGTTTAACAGTGGCCATAACCATGATGAATTTCATTATGATTGAAGATTGGCCTCAAAACATTGGTGGTAAGCCAAGTTTTAGCTACATAGAAAACATGCCGGCTTTTGTACCAATTATGTTTGAGTTAACGGTATTTTTTGCAGCTCACTTAATGGTAATAACATTCTATTTACGTAGTAGAATGTGGCCTTTTAAAGAAGCTGAAAATCCAGATCCAAGAACAACAGATGATCATTTCTTAATGGAAATCGCAGTTCATGGTAATGAGAATGAGTTAGAAAACTTATTGAAAGAAACTGGAGCTGTAGAAATTAATTTAGTAGATAAAGAAGAAGCGCATTAATATAGTAATATGAAGAGCTTAATTAAAATATTTGCAATAGCAATCGTTTTTGTAGCAGTATCTTGTAAAAAAGATAGTGCTCCTAACTATCAATTCATGCCTAATATGTACGAGTCTGTAGGTTATGAAACTTACAGTAAGGCACCATTTAGAAATGGTGTTGAAGCACAGTTACCAGTAGAAGGTACCGTTGCAAGAGGATACATTCCTTTTGATATTGCTGACCCAGGAATAGAAGGTTATGAATTAGCAAAAGCTACTATAACTAGTCCGTTAGATTCTACTCAGGTAGACTTAGTAAAAGGGAAAGAGTTATATGGTATTTACTGTGCCATTTGTCATGGTAATAAAGGTGATGGTCAAGGTAACTTGGTGAAGCGTGAAAAGATATTGGGTATACCAAGTTACGATGATGCTGGTAGAGCTATTAATGAAGGAAGTATTTACCACACCATTTACTACGGAAAAAACAGTATGGGTTCTTATGCAAACCAATTGAATAATGATGAGCGTTGGCAAGTAGTAGCATACGTGTTGAAGTTAAAAGCAGATTTAGAAAAGTAAGAAGATAAGATTATATAGATATGTACACATTTTCAAGTAAATTAAAGACATTTTCTATCATTCTAATGGTTTTAGGATCCGTAGGAGTAGGAATTGGTTTTATGTCATCTCATAAATCTTTTGAAGACGTTGAGCATTTATTAGAAGCAGAAGCACACCATGGCGGTGGTCATGGAGAAGAAGCTTCTCATGCAGCCCCTACTCATGATGCTCACGCTAAAGCATCTCATGATGATCATGGAAAAGGACATGGTGAAGAAGTGGATCACGGAGATGATCACAAAAAACATGTAGAGCATGTAATGCATCAAATTCATAATAGACCATGGTCGGCACTATATGTAGCTGCATTTTTCTTTATGATGATTGCATTGGGTGTTCTTGCTTTTTATGCCATTCAAATTGCTTCACAAGCAGGCTGGTCTCCAGTACTTTTTAGAGTTATGGAAGGTATCACTGCTTACTTATTACCAGGAGGTTTAATTGTATTGATAATAGCATTTTTTGCAGATAGCCACTTGTTTATTTGGCTGAAAGAAGGAATGACAGTAGAAGGCCATGAGAATTACGATAAATTAGTTGCAGGTAAATCAGGATGGTTAAATAAAACAGGATTTTTTATTAGAGGCTTAATTTTCTTAGGAGGTTGGTCTTTATACCGTCACTTTTCACGCAAATTTTCAATAGCTCAAGATACTGCTGAAGATAATAGTAATTATAAGAAATCATTTCGCATAGCAGCAGGGTTCCTAGTATTTTTTATATACACTGAATCTATGATGTCTTGGGACTGGATTATGAGTGTAGATCCACACTGGTTCTCAACATTATTCGGTTGGTATGTATTTGCTAGTATGTTTGTAAGTGGTATTACAGTGATAGGTTTAATTACATTATACTTAAAGACTAAAGGGCATTTAGAATTTGTAAATGAAAACCATTTACATGATGTTGCTAAATTTATGTTTGCATTCAGTATTTTCTGGACGTATTTATGGTTCTCACAATTCATGCTTATTTGGTATTCAAACATACCAGAAGAGGTAACATATTTTATAACTAGATTTAAGGATTACCAATTACCTTTCTTAGGGATGGTTGCTTTAAACTTTGTGTTCCCTATTTTAATGCTTATTAGTGCAGATTACAAACGAGTTCCATGGTTTGTAGTAATGGCAGGGTTAGTAATACTATTTGGTCATTATATTGATATATTTAATATGATTATGCCAGCTACAGTAGGTGATAGATGGTTTATAGGATTACCTGAAATAAGCTCAATTATATTATTCGCAGGTCTATTCATATTTGTAGTGTTCACAGCTTTAACAAAAGCACCATTACTAGTTAAGAGATATCCTTTAAGAAAGGAAAGCGAAGAATTTCATTATTAATTAAAGAATAAATAAAGACGAACATACAAATGACTGCTTTATTAACAATTATAGTTTTAGTATTTATTTTAATTGCCATTTGGCAAATGGTTAAGATATTCGATTTAGCACAAGCAAAAAACGGAAATGATATACCAGGCGTAGCTACAGATAAAGATAATACCTTAAACGGGTATTTAATGATGGGCTTTTTAGCGTTCATTTATATCATAACCATTGTATGCTGTGTAAAATGGGGTGATTTACCGCTAATGTCTAATTCAGCTTCTGAACATGGGCCAATCGTTGATAACTTAATGGTTATTTCAATGGTTATTATCTTTTTTGTACAAACAATAACGCAATTTTTATTACACTATTTCGCATTTAAATATAAAGGCGAAAAAGGAAAGAAAGCATTGTTTTTTGCTGATAATAATAAATTAGAAGCTATCTGGACAATCATTCCTGTAATTGTATTAGCAGGTTTAATTATCTACGGATTAAACACTTGGATTAACATAATGGGTGTTGATGAAAGTGATGATCCTATAGTTGTTGAATTGTACGCACAACAGTTTAACTGGAAAGCACGTTATGCTGGAGCAGATAATGCATTAGGAAAAGCTAATGTTCGTTTAATTGATATTGATAGAGCAAATATTTTAGGTTTAGATGAATCTGATCCTAATGCGCAAGATGATATCATAACTACTGAGTTACACTTACCAAAAGGGAGACCAGTATTATTTAAAATGCGTTCGCAAGATGTATTACACTCTGCTTATATGCCTCACTTTAGAGCTCAAATGAACTGTGTGCCAGGTATGATTACGCAGTTTGGTTTTACACCAACAAAAACTACAGAAGAAATGCGTGCTACTCTTGAAATGCAAGAGAAGGTTAAAAATATTAATGAAATTAGAGTAGAAAAAAGTAAAAAATTGATTGCCAAAGGAGAAGAGGCATTAGAGCGTTATGAATTTGATTACTTATTAATTTGTAATAAAATTTGTGGTAAGTCTCACTACAACATGCAAATGAAAATTGTTGTAGAAACTGAAGAAGAATACAATGCTTGGATAAAAGAGCAAAAAGAATTCAAAAACTCTCTAATTAACTAATAATAAAAAGAAAAACGATATAAGATTATGTCAGCACACGCAGATACTCACGAACACGACGATCACGGACATCATCATAAAGAAACATTTGTAACTAAATATATTTTTAGTCAAGATCATAAAATGATCGCTAAGCAGTACTTAGTTACAGGTACCATTATGGGAGTTATTGGAGTAATGATGTCATTATTATTCCGTATGCAAATTGCATGGCCAGAAGAGCCAAATGTGTTATTTGAAGCACTTTTAGGTAAATGGGCTCCAGATGGTGTTATGGATGCAGACATCTATTTAGCTTTAGTTACTATACACGGTACTATAATGGTATTTTTTGTATTGACGGCTGGTTTAAGTGGTACGTTTAGTAACCTTTTAATTCCATTACAGATTGGTGCTAGAGATATGGCATCTGGATTCTTAAACATGGTATCATATTGGTTATTCTTCTTATCTAGTGTAATAATGGTGATTTCATTATTTGTTGAAGCAGGTCCTGCAGCAGCTGGTTGGACTATCTATCCACCACTTTCTGCATTGCCAATGGCACAAGGAGGGTCTGGAGCAGGTATGACATTATGGTTAGTATCAATGGCAATCTTTATTGCTTCCTCTTTATTAGGATCATTAAACTATATAGTAACAGTAATAAACCTAAGAACAAAAGGTATGTCTATGACAAGATTACCTTTAACTATTTGGGCGTTCTTTATTACTGCAGTTATTGGTGTGATTTCATTCCCTGTATTATTATCTGCAGCATTATTATTAATAATGGATAGAAGTTTTGGAACATCATTCTTCTTATCAGATATTTTCATTCAAGGGGAAGTTTTACACTATCAAGGAGGGTCACCTGTATTATTTGAACATTTATTCTGGTTCTTAGGACACCCTGAAGTATATATCGTAATACTTCCGGCAATGGGATTAGTATCTGAGATTATGGCAACCAATTCACGTAAACCAATATTTGGTTACCGTGCAATGATTGCTTCAATTTTAGCTATTGCATTCCTTTCAACTATTGTATGGGGTCACCATATGTTTATTTCAGGAATGAATCCATTCTTAGGGTCTGTATTTACATTTACAACTTTATTAATTGCAATACCATCTGCAGTAAAAGCATTTAACTGGATAACCACCATTTGGAAGGGTAACCTGCAAATGAATCCTGCAATGTTATTCTCTATTGGTTTTGTATCTACATTCATTACAGGTGGTCTAACAGGAATTATTTTAGGAGATAGTGCTTTAGATATTAATGTTCATGACACCTATTTTGTGGTTGCTCACTTCCACTTAGTAATGGGTATTTCTGCACTTTATGGAATGTTTGCCGGTATTTACCATTGGTATCCTAAAATGTATGGAAGAATGCTTAATAAGAATTTAGGATATATTCATTTCTGGATAACAGCTGTTTGTGCTTATGGTGTTTTCTTCCCAATGCACTTTATTGGTATGGCAGGTTTACCGCGTAGATATTATACAAACAGTAATTTCCCATTATTTGATGATGTATCAAATGTGAATGTTATTATTACCATATTTGCCTTAATTGGAGGTGTTGTGCAGATAGTATATTTATATAACTTCTTTTCTAGTATGTACTACGGAAAGAAAACAGTACAAAACCCTTGGCGTTCTACAACTTTAGAATGGACTACTCCAGTGGAACATATGCACGGTAACTGGCCAGGAGAAATTCCTCATGTACACCGTTGGTCTTATGATTATAGTAAGCCTGGACATGATGTAGATTTCATACCTCAAAATATCCCTTTAAAAGAAGGAGAAGAGGAACTTCAACATTAAGAAATACAAATTTCATAAATATTTTAAAGCCTTTCCAATTTTGGAAAGGCTTTTACTTTTCGTACCTGTTATTTTTTAAAAAAGCTTCTAATAGACTTATTATTAGAAGTTTAGTCTTTAGATACAAAAATATCGATTAAAAGACAAATTAAATCGTTGAAAAGTTATTTTTTTTAACTTTTATCGATGAAAATCAAAAATTATCGTTAAATTGCAAAAAATTATAAAAACTACTAATCCTTAATAGAGGTATTAGTTGAAGTAATATATAGACTAAATTTTTATAATGATAGCTATTATTAACATAACTAAATTTTCAGGTATGGAAACAAGATTATTACAAAGAAATGTATTAAGACATATATTTCTTTTATGGCTATTATGGGTACCATTAGTGCTCACAGCCCAATGTCCTACAATACCTAACTCAAACCCAGCACCAATTTGTGATGCTTCTGGCTTTACATTTTCAGATTTAAATGCCTTTGCAGTAGATGAAGGTAATGGGATAGCTTGGTATGATCAAGCAACAGGTGGAACACAATTTAATATGAATGATTTGGTTTTACCTGGCACTTATTATGCTGATGATATTACTGGAACTTGTGGTACAAGAGAATCTATTGTAGTAGGTTTTGAAGTAGATCCTACGGGACAGAAATTAGATGCAATTTACTGCAGTAATGATAACGCAACAATGCAAACATATATAGATGATGTACTTCAGGCAAATATTCCTTCTGGAGGGTCAGTGGAAGTATATTATGATTTTGATCTAACCAATCTAGCAGATCCTACAGATCTTTTATCTGGATTGTTCAATGTTTATGTAATTTTTGTAGATAATAGTGGATGTAGAAGTCAAATTGAAAGCGACCGAATTATAGTTGCAAGTTCGCCAACCGATCCTACACCAGATCCGTTACAAGAGTTTTGTTCAGATACAAACCCATTAATTGGTAACTTAGATCCTGGAACAACTTCTGCAAATTTTTCATGGTATTCAAGTGTTAACGCTATGGGAGACCCTATTCCACCAGCGTTGCTATCAACAACTCCATTAATCGATGGAAATACGTATTATATTCAAATTAACGATCTTATTTGTTTGAGTAATGCCATAGCGGTAACAGTCAATATAGAAGACCCTGCAAATGCAGGTCTTTCAACAAATCTAGATTATTGTGAAGATAATTTGCCACCTGCAGACTTTGATCTATTTGATCGGTTAGGTGGTATACCTGATAATACAGGAGTATGGACAGGACCTTTAACAACCACAAACGGATTTAGAGGAACTGTTAATATTTCAACATTACCAATAGGACTACATGTCTTCAGATATAGAGTTGTGGGCTCTGGAGCATGCCCTGATGCTGAGGCGTCAGTAACTATTCAAGTGTATGAAGATCTTTCTTCGGGAACAGCATCTGCTGCAAATCCAGCAACATTTTGTGTATCTGACTTACCAGTTAATTTCGATTTATTTTCTTTAATTGAAAATTATGATCTTGGTGGTCAATGGACTCAAGGTACATTAAGTACAGATCCAGTAGTAACATCTACAATAGACTTAAGTGGTTTTACACCTAATACTTATAACTTTACATATTCTCAAAATTTATCACCAAACCCTTGTCCTGAGGAAAACACAACGGTTCAGGTAATTGTTTTAGCTGACCCTAATGCGGGAGATGCTGTAAATCAAGAATTTTGTGAAAATGATTTAGCAGCAAATTCTCCTTTTGATTTATTTAATGCTCTAGACGGCTCTCAAGATAATAACTCAGGTACTTGGACAGATGCAGGGAATAATCCAATTTCAAACCCAATAGATATTACAGGGTTTACATTAGCTGGAAGCCCTTATGTGTTTACATATACAATAGATAACGGAGCTTGTTCAGATTCTCAAGACATAACAATAACCATATTAGATGCTCCAGATTCAGGAACACCTATAGCAACGTTTCCTGAATATTGTGAAGGTTTGGCACCATCAAATTATGATTTATTTGATTTATTAGAAAACGAAGATCAAACAGGAACTTGGTATGTAGGAGTTGATACATCAGGAGCAACAACAACTAATATTATTGATTTATCGGGTGAAACATCAGGTGTTTATAATTATACATATGATGTTGATGCTATTGGTACTTGTGATGATAACTTGGTAACAGTAAGTATTACAATAAATCCATTGCCAAATACCGGTACACCAGCTCCAGCAACATTTTGTGAGAATGATTTGATTCCAAATTCGCCACTAGACTTGTTTAGTCAATTAACAGGTGAGTCTGGAGGGGGAACATGGACCGATGATAATACTTCAGGAGCTTTAAATGTGAGTGATGTAGATTTAACGCTACTAACCATTGGAGACTATCATTATACATATTCTATAATAGATTTCAATGGGTGTGCCAGTAGTTCAACAGTAACAGTAACAGTACTTGAAGCCCCAGATTCAGGAACACCTATTGCAACATTTCCTGAGTATTGTGAAGGTTTAGCACCATCAAATTTTGATTTATTTGACTTGTTAGAAAATGAAGACCAGTTAGGAATCTGGTATATTGGCACTGACACATCAGGAGCTACTACAACTAATATTGTTGATTTATCAGGAGAAACATCAGGTGTTTATAACTATACATATGATGTAGATGCCATTGGTACCTGTGATGATAATTTAGAAACAGTTACTATTACTATAAATCCTTTACCAAATACAGGAATAGCAAATTCAGCAGTTTATTGCGAAAACGATTCTGCACTTAACAATTCGTCATTTGACTTATTCACGCTTTTAACAGGTACTGTAGATTCAGGAGGACAATGGTATACAGGTACTGATACAAATGGTACTAGCATTTCTAATATTTTAGATTTAAATACACTTACAAGTATTCAAACTTATAATTATACTTATAGTGTTACAGATACTAATGGATGTATAAATAGTACAACTGCTAGTATTACTATTGAAGATGCTCCAGAATCAGGAACACCAAATACACCAGTTGAGTTCTGTATTGCTGAAATTTCTGCTGCTGAAACGTATAATCTATTTGATTTATTAGAAGGCGAGGATCAAGCAGGAACTTGGTTAGATGATGATACCTCAGGGGCATTATTAGGAAATTTAGTGACAATTGATGGGTTAGCTCAAGGCACATATAATTTCACCTATGATGTTGATGCTATTGGAACTTGTGATGATGTAAATGTAACAGTTTCAATAATTATAAATGATATAGTTGCGCCTACAGCAACTGCAAGTCAAGTATTTTGTGATGCGGCAACAATTGCAGATTTAGTAGCAACAGGAAATTCAATTCAATGGTACGCTGATGCTTCAGGAGGTACTCCTTTAGATATAACAACGGCTTTAACTAATGGCGAGGATTATTATGCTACGCAAACAGATGCTTCAACTAATTGTGAGTCTTCTGCTAGAACTCAAGTAGATGTTGTAATTAATATAACGCCAAATGCAGGAGGCCCAAATGCAACAGCAGTGGTTGCCTGTAATACAAATACAAGTATAGATTTATTTACCGCTTTAGACGGTACTCAAGATACAGTAGGTAACTGGAATAATGATGATAGCGTAGGAAGTTTAACAGGAAATAATTTTGATGCTACTGGAGTTACCGCAGGAACCTATAGTTTTACATATACTGTTAGTGCTTTAGCACCATGTGTAGACGATAGTCAAACTATTACAATTACTATTGAAGAGCCATTAAGTACAGGTACAGATGGAGCACCACTTAGTTTATGTAGTGATAATGCTACAGTAGATTTATTTACCCAATTAGGAGGTACACCAGATACAGGAGGAACTTGGATGCCAGCACTTGCAAGCGGAACAGGCGTTTTTGATCCTGCAGTAGATGCTTCAGGAACTTATATATATACTTTATCTAATTCTTGTGGTACTGTAAGTAGTGATATTGTAGTAACAGTTACGCAAGCGCCAGATGCTGGTGAAAACAATACAGCTACTATTTGTGTAGTAGATGGTCTAACAGATTTGTTTACTTTATTAGGAGGTACACCAGATGCATTAGGATCTTGGTCGCCAATGCTTACAAGTGGAACAGGCGTTTTTGATCCTGCTACAGATAATGCAGGTATATATACGTATACAGTAACAGCAATGTCGCCTTGCTCTCCAGACGCAACCGCTCAAATAGAAGTGATTGTTGAAGATACTCAACCGGTGGTTGCTATAGATGCAAACCCTAGTTTTTGTTTATCTGAGAATCCAACGGTAGCAGATTTAATGTCTAGTATAACAGTTACTGGTACGGTTGTTTGGTACGAAGATGCAGCTAGAACAATTGTGGCAGATAATTCAGATGCATTAATTGATGGAGAAGATTATTACGCTGCTCAAATAGGAGGAGGTTGTGAGTCTTCAGTAACCATACAAATTACTGCAACTGTAAACGATGCGCCTACACCAACTTTAGATGACGTAAATGCTGAATACTGTATTAACGATGGGCCGACATTAAATACTCTTTCTAACAATATACTTGAATATGATATTTCAGAAGATAATATTATTTGGTATGATGCCGAAATAGGAGGCAATGTACTCTCTGAAAATACCACTTTAAGTAATACCACTTATTATGCCGCTTTATATGATGTAACTACGGGTTGTGAGAGTTCAGTAAGATTAGAAGTAACTCCAGATGTCACAGCGTGTGGAAGACTAGACTTGCCAGACGGCTTCTCGCCAAACGGAGATGGAAGAAATGATACTTATGAAATGGATAACATGGATATTATATATCCAAATTTTGAAATAGAAATTTTCAATAGAAACGGTAATGTAGTTTACAAGGGAAATGCTAATACGCCAAGATTTGACGGTACTTCTAACCAAGCAAGGTTGATAGGAAAAGGAGATTTACCTGTTGGGGTTTACTTCTACATATTTAAGTTTAACAACGGTGAATATAAACCAGAACAAGGACGCTTATACTTAAGCAGATAATTTATAGATACAAGTAAAATTAAGAAACAATGAAACATTTTAATTCATATCATAAAATAGCTGCTTTGTTAATGTTGACATTCATGTCGTTACAGAGCGTTGCTCAACAAGATCCGCAATTCACTCAATATATGTATAACATGAGTGTAATTAATCCTGCGTATGCAACAGCAGATGAAGGTATTTTGAATCTTGGAGGTTTATATAGAACTCAATGGGTTGGTATTGAAGGAGCACCTAAAACAGGAACATTCTTTGCGCATACCCCCATCAATGACAAAATAGAAATGGGCATTTCATTTACCAATGATAATATTGGTAATATAGTTACTGAGAATAATATTTTTGCAGATTTTGCCTATGTGCTACCAGTTGGAATTGAAAGTAAAATATCTTTTGGTGTTAAAGGTGGTTTCAGAATGTTTGATACAAACTTTAATGGGTTGCAATTACAATCTGGACCAGCGAGCGGAGATATAGCTTTTAACGAAAACTTAAATAGAGTATTTCCTAATATGGGAATAGGCGCATTTTTCTTCACAGATAATTATTATTTAGGAATATCTGCACCAAATATCTTATCTACTAAACATTTAGAAAATGAAAATGGTGTAAAAGCCACTGGAGTTGAAAGTGTTCACTATTTCTTTACTGGAGGTTATGTGTTTGATATTAATAGGAATCTAAAATTAAAACCCGCTTTTATGGCTAGAGCTGTAAATGGAGCTCCTTTAGCAATAGATGTTACAGCAAATATGCTCATTAATGAGAAAATTGAAGCTGGTTTAGGATATAGAGTAGGAGATGCGTTAAGTGCTTTAGTAAATTTTAGAATAAGTCAAGACCTTAGAATAGGATATGCATATGATTATACAACAACTAATTTAGGAACCTATAATTCAGGATCTCATGAGGTGTTTATATTGTTTGATGTAGATTTATTCGGATTTGAAAAAGGGTATGATCGTTCACCTAGATTCTTTTAAATAATTAATAATTGGAAATCATGAAAACAAATAGATACATACTTGCAGGCCTTTTATTAGTTAGCGGATTAGGCTTTGCCCAAAAGAAAAACCTCAAGCAGGTTAATAAACTTTTTGAAATGCGGGCTTATAAAGATGCTGCTGAGATTTATGAAACTAAGGAACGCAATCAAGAAGTACTACAGAATTTAGCAGATAGTTATTACTACAATACTAATATTCAAAAGGCTATAAAAACTTATAGAGAATTATTTGTAGAATATGGAGACTCTATTGATATAGATTATCATTTTAGATTCGCTCAAGCTCTAAAAGGTGTTAAGCAGTATAAAGAAGCAGATAAGCATTTAAGTCTTTATTATAATAAACCAATAAATACACTGGAATTTATAAACGAAACAGATAAAACAACACCTCACATTTTTGAATTAAAGCAAATTGAAAGTAAAGATTCAAAAGGAGATTTTGGAATGTCGTTTTATGATGAAAATAAAGTAGCTTTTGCTTCAGCAAGAAATATTGAAAGTCCAGAATATTCATGGAATAAACAGCCGTATTTAGACTTATATACAGCAACATTAACGAGTCAAAATAAGCTAGAAGATATCAAACCATTCCCAGAAGCTATTAATACAGATTCTCATGAAAGTAGTGCAGTTTTTACCAAAGATGGAAAGACAATGTATTTCAATAGAACAAATACAACTAGAAAGAAAACTGGCGATGATAAAATTGCGCATATCAAAATTTATAAAGCTGAATTTATAAATGGTGAATGGACTAATGTTACTGCATTACCATTTGCATCAAATTCGTATAGTACAGAACATCCTGCATTAAGTAAAGATGAAAAGACCTTGTATTTTGCAAGTGATATGCCTGGAACTTACGGTAGTTTTGATATTTATAAAGTAGCTATTAATGAGGATGGAACTTATGGAGAACCCGAAAACTTAGGAGATACTATTAATACCAAACATAGAGAGCAATTTCCTTTTATAAGTCATGAAAACGTATTGTATTTTTCATCTATTGGTCATTTAGGATATGGCGGATTAGATGTGTTTAGAAGTAATGAAGTTAATGATGCATTTGAAAAACCTGTAAATCTAGGAAGCTCTGTTAATAGTAGTTTAGATGATTTTGCATACGTTGTTAGAGAAAAAGATAATATAGGGTTTGTATCTTCAAATAAAGGAGGATATGATAGAATGTATGGTTTTATTAGAGAAGAAAATCCTTTAACTAAATATCAAGTTGAAGGTGTGGTAAAAGATATTAACAGTAACAAATTATTAATAGATTCTTCAGTACAATTAATAGATGATTCAGGTACTGTAATTCAAGATATTGCCACTGATGCTAATGGACAATATGTTTTTAAAGTAGATCCTAATAAGAAATATAAGGTAAAAGCAACACATGATGCATATATACCTCAAGAAGTTGGCTTTTCAACGGGTCCAGATGGTGAAGTGCATCATAATATTTCTTTTGCTCTAAAATCTTTTAAAGATGCAGAAGAGCGTATTAAAGAAACAGAAAAAAGAGGTGTACAAGTAACATTAGATAAAATCTATTTTGATTTTGATAAAACCAATATCAGAGAAGATGCCGCTGCAACATTAAATGTATTGGTAGGTTTAATGAAAAAGTACCCTTCAATGGAAGTAGAAGTGTCATCGCATACAGATGTTCGTGGACCAGATGAATACAATTTAAATTTATCTAAAGCCCGTGCAGCTTCAACGTTAGAATATTTAGTAAGTCAAGGTATTAATCGTAACCGATTAAAAAGTGAAGGTTATGGTGAAACCCAGCCACTTAACAAATGTATTAAAGAAGGCATTTGTACAGATAAAGAATACAACGTAAATAGACGTTGTGAATTTAGAATTCTTAATTAAACTTTAAGAGTTTGAGTTAGTCGCTCTAAAAGGCCTTTCCAATTTAGGAAAGGCCTTTTTATATTTAAAAAAATCGACAAAACAATTAAAAAAATCGATAAAATGTAATTTATTGTATTTTTTTGTAATATATTAGTCACTTAAAATGTTATTTTGACCCAACCCACAAAAACCTAACCAATCATGAAAAAAATTACATGTTCAGTTTTTCTTATTTTTTTTATTTTGAACTTTTATGCCCAAACAACAGAAGTGTTCGAAACGGAATCACTAGGGACTTCTTCTTTTTCTGAAGGAGGAGTGACTTTTGATTTTAGTTCGTCGCGAACTGATGGTTATATTATTCGATCATTAGCAGGATTAGGCTGGAATGGTGCATCAGGGGATAATATTTTTATAGACAATAGTCAGTTTACTAATAATCCAACTATGGATGGTACACAAATTAGCATTGAAACTAATACTGGTGAAGATTTTACGATTAAGAGTTTTTGGGTTTATATAGCACAAAATGATGGTTTTACGAATGGTACAGGAACGTTAACTATTATTGGTAAAAAGGATAATGTTGATCAATTTACAATTACAAAAACCAATGGCTTCAACAGTGTTCCAGGTGGGCCATCAACTCAAAATGGATTTACTTTTATTGACTTTTCTACCGAAGGGACTTCAGATTTTTCATTGACAAACATCGATGAACTTGATATTTCTACTACAAACACCTTTGATTATTTAGCTATAGACGCTTTTATTTTCGATACTGCAGTTGCGACAAATTCTCAAATTTCGGTAAACGATCCTTCAGTATTAGAAGGAGGTGATACTTTACAATACACAGTAAGTTTAGATCAGGCAGCTTCAGGTACGGTTACAGTAGATGTTGCTACTTCTAATGGGTTGGCAACGGCAGGCTCTGATTATACAGCTGTAGGAACTACTACGTTGACTTTTAATCCAGGAGAAACCAGTAAAACAGTAGATGTTACTATCAACTCGGATAGTACTGTAGAAATTGATGAAACTATTATTTTAACGTTATCCAATCCTACAGGGACGGCAACCATAGCGGATACTATGGGGATAGGAACAATTACTAACGATGATTCAGCAACAGTAACAATAGCTGATGTATCAGTTAATGAAAACAATGGAACAGCTACTATAACAGCTACTTTGGACAATGCAGTAGATGGTGGATTTGATATAGATGTATCAACCGCAGATGGTACAGCAACAACATCTGATAGTGATTATACGTCAGTAACATCGCAAACATTAACTTTTGCAGGAACCGCAGGAGAAATGGAAACTTTTAGTGTTACCCTTGGAGGTGATACCAAAGTAGAGGCTGACGAAACAGTGTCTATATCTATGAGTGGCTTATCACCAGTAACCGTAGTTTCAGGAGATATTGATGTTACAGATGTCGCCACATTAACACTAAATAACGACGATTCAGCAACAGTAACAATAGCTGATGTATCAGTTAATGAAAACAATGGAACAGCTACTATAACAGCTACTTTGAACAATGCAGTAGATGGTGGATTTGATATAGATGTATCAACCGCAGATGGTACAGCAACAACAGCTGATAGTGATTATACGTCAGTAACATTACAAACATTAACCTTTGCAGGAACATCTGGAGAAACGGAAACGTTTAATGTTACCCTTGGAGGTGATACTAAAGTAGAGGCAGATGAAACAGTCTCAATTTCTATGAGTGGTTTATCACCAGTAACCGTAGCTTCAGGAGATATTGATGTTACAGATGTCGCCACATTAACACTAAATAACGATGATACAACAGTTGTAACGATAGCTGATGTGAGTGCTAATGAGAATACAGGTTCACAGACAATCACAGCTACGCTAAGTAACCCTGTACAAGGCGGATTTGCCTTAGATGTATTCACAACGGATGGAACGGCAACAACTTCCGATAGTGATTATAGTTCAACGGCAGGCTCTACCTTAACCTTTGCAGGAACAGTTGGAGAAACGCAAACGTTGAGTTTAGGAGGTATAGGAGATACCAAAGTAGAGGGCAATGAAACCTTTACAATAAGCATGACCAATTTAGGTTTTCTCTCGGTAGACTCAAATGATATTGATATTACCGATATAGCAACCTATACTATTTTAAATGATGACAGCGCAACAGTAACAATAGCTGATGTAAGCGGTAATGAAAATGGGGGATCCATAACAGTAACAGCCACTTTAGATAATGCAGTACAAGGTGGATTTACAGTAGATGTAAGTACAGCAGATGGTACGGCTACCACAGGCGATAGTGATTATACGTCAATAAATAGTGAAACCTTGACCTTTGCAGGAACAGTAGGAGAAACAGAAACATTTACCATTACACCAACAAGCGATACTAAATTAGAATCTGATGAGCAACTATCTATATTCATGAACAATTTAGCTTCAACAGTATTAGCAGTTAATATTACAGATGGCGCTACTGGAACAATATTAAATGACGATTCCGCATCAGTAACGATAGCCGATGTAAGCGGTAATGAGAATGGAGGATCGATAACAGTAACAGCCACTTTGGATAATGCAGTACAAGGAGGATTTACAGTAGACGTAAGCACAGCAGATGGTACAGCAACCACAGGCGATAGTGATTATACGTCAATAACAAGTGAGACTTTAACCTTTGCAGGAAATGCAGGGGAGACACAGACATTTACATTTGTACCAACAGGAGATACAAAGTTAGAATCAAATGAAACAGTAACATTTAGTCAGTCTAATTTAGCTTCAACAGCATTAGCAGTTAATATTACAGATGGCGCTACAGGAACCATATTAAATGATGATGCAGCATCAGTAACGATAGCTGATGTAAGTGGTAATGAAAATGGGGGATCCATAACAGTAACAGCCACTTTAGATAATGCAGTACAAGGCGGATTTACAGTAGACGTAAGTACATCAGATGGCACAGCAACCACAGGCGATAGTGATTATACGTCAATAACAAGTGAGACTTTAACCTTTGCAGGAAATGCAGGGGAGACACAGACATTTACATTTGTACCAACAGGAGATACAAAGTTAGAATTAAATGAAACAGTAACATTTAGTCAGTCTAATTTAGCTTCAACAGCATTAGCAGTTAATATTACAGATGGCGCTACAGGAACCATATTAAATGATGATGCAGCAGCAGTAACAATAGCCGATGTAAGCGGTAATGAAAATGATGGATCGATAACAGTAACAGCCACTTTAGATAATGCAGTACAAGGCGGATTTACAGTAGACGTAAGTACATCAGATGGCACAGCAACCACAGGCGATAGTGATTATACGTCAATAACAAGTGAGACGTTAACCTTTGCAGGAACAGCTGGGGAGACTCAAACATTTACATTTGTACCAACAGGAGATACAAAGCTAGAATCAAACGAAACAGTAGCGTTTAGTCAGTCTAATTTAGCATCCACGACATTATCTGTAAACATTACAGACGGCGCTACAGGAACCATATTAAATGATGATGCAGCAGCAGTAACAATAGCTGATGTAAGTGGAAATGAAGACGATGGGGCTATAACAGTAACGGCAACCTTAGATAATGCAGTACAAGGTGGTTTTAGTATAGATGTTAATACTACTGATGGCACAGCCACTACAGTCGATAATGATTATACGTCAATAACAAGTGAGACTTTAAACTTTACAGGAAATGCTGGGGAGACTCAAACATTTACTGTCACGCCAATAAGTGATACTGATTTAGAATCTGATGAACAACTATCTATATTCATGAACAATTTAGCTTCAACAGTATTAGCAGTTAATATTACAGATGGAGCAACTGCTACAATATTGAATGATGACGTTGCCTTAAGTATTAACACTGTTGAAAATATTGATCTAAGTATATATCCAAATCCAGTTAAAGATGTTTTATATCTAAAAGTAGAAAATGTTAAAATTGAAAACATAGAGCTTTTCAATATTCTAGGTAAATCAGTAAAAAATATTCAACTAAAAAATACAACTATAGATGTATCTGCGGTTAATAGTGGTATGTATATATTACAAATTAAAACAGAAAAAGGTATTACTACTAAACGCATCATAAAAGAATAAAAATTAAAGCATTTTCTTTTATAAAGCCATACCTAAATTAGGTATGGCTTTTTCTTTATCTTTGCTAGTACTGATCTCATTTCAGTATTCTTATCAAAATATATGTAACGATACATGAATGACAACCTAAATCCATCTAGCGAAAACTATTCTCCAGAAGAAATTGATGTTGAAAGAAAGCTGAGACCTCTTGATTTTAATGATTTTACAGGACAAGATCAAGTTTTAGATAACCTTCAGGTTTTTGTTCAGGCGGCAAATCAGCGTAGTGAAGCACTCGATCATACGTTATTTCATGGTCCTCCAGGATTAGGAAAAACAACCTTAGCACATATTTTAGCCAATGAGCTTAATGTTGGTATTAAAGTGACTTCTGGTCCTGTATTAGATAAACCAGGGGACTTAGCAGGGTTGCTTACTAATTTAGATGAGAGGGACGTTTTGTTTATTGATGAGATTCACAGGTTGAGTCCTATTGTAGAAGAGTATTTATACTCTGCTATGGAAGATTATAAAATTGATATTATGATTGAATCGGGGCCTAATGCACGTACAGTTCAAATCAATTTAAATCCATTTACTTTAGTTGGAGCTACAACACGATCGGGGTTATTAACGTCGCCTATGCGTGCACGTTTTGGGATTCAAAGTAGGTTGCAATACTATAAAACAGATTTGTTAACCACTATTTTACAACGTAGTGCTTCTATTTTAAATGTACCAATATCAATGGAAGCAGCTATTGAAATAGCAGGAAGAAGTAGAGGAACACCACGTATTGCGAATGCCTTGTTAAGAAGAGTACGTGACTTTGCTCAAATTAAAGGAAACGGAAGTATTGATATTAAAATAGCCAAATACGCTTTAGAAGCTTTAAATGTGGATGCTCACGGATTGGATGAAATGGATAATAAAATTCTAACTACCATTATAGATAAATTTAAAGGAGGTCCTGTTGGTATAACTACTATCGCTACAGCTGTAAGTGAAAGCCCTGAAACTATTGAAGAGGTTTATGAACCATTTTTAATTCAACAAGGATTTATTATGAGAACGCCAAGAGGAAGGGAAGTTACAGAATTAGCATATAAACATTTAGGAAAAATTAAAGGAGATATTCAAGGTGGATTGTTTTGACGCTTGCGTCACCCTGAACTTATTTCAAGGGCTCTTCAGAAATAAATAATGAAATACAGATACCCAAATAAAATTCCCTTTTACAAATTTTTAATAAAGTCTACATCTATTGCAAAAAATCCGTTGCTGTATCATAGAAAATGGTTTGATGAAGTAGGAGATACATTTTCAATGAAATCTCCTTTTTACGGGCATATCATGTTAACGCGTAATATCGAACTTACAAAACATGTTCTTCAAAAAAATCATAAAATATATCATAAGTCTAAAATTCAAACACTTTATTTATCTAAATATGTTGGTTATGGTTTGCTAACGTCTAGTGGTGATTATTGGCTAAAACAAAGGCGCTTAATTCAGCCAGCATTTCATAAAGAGAAAATACAAAATCTGGTAAAAATTATCAGTACAGCAATTAATGAACAGGTTGAAAAAATAGAAACAGGAAAGCTTATTGATTTGTATCCAATAATGAATGAACTTGCTTTTGAAGTAGTCGCTAAATCATTATTTAATTTTTCAGCAGAAAAAGAAACGCTAAGTAGACTTCAGTTTATTATTGAAAAATTACAACTATTTATCGTGAAAGAATTACGTTTACCATATAAGAAATTATGGTTTATGCTTAAAGGGGATATTAGATACCATATGAAATTGGTAAAAGAGAGCCGCAGCATTATTCATGCAATTATTAAGCAGAGGCGTTCATCAGAAGCAGAACATGATGATTTGTTAGACATGTTATTGCATGCGCAGTATGAAGATGGCACTTCAATGACAGATGAGCAATTAATAGATGAAATTTTAATTTTATTTGTAGCAGGTCATGAAACAACTGCTAATGCTTTAACTTTCACCTTGAAATTACTTGCGCAAGAAAAAGAAGTCTTAAAAAAGATTAGAAAAGAGATAGAATTAATTGAAGAACAAAACTTAGACCCTTTAGCAGAAATTAGTGCTTTGAATTACACTAAGTGTAGTGTGGAAGAAAGTTTACGTTTATACCCGCCTGCTTGGATCACAGATAGAGTGAATATTGAAGATGACGAGTTTAAAGATTATAGTTTAAAAAAGGGAACTATTATAGGTGCATCTATTTATGAGCTACACAGAAATAAAGTGTATTGGAACCATCCAGATGAATTTTTACCAGACAGATTCTTAGAAGGCAATAGAAAACATATTTTACCTTATTTTATGCCATTTGGAGCAGGTCCTAGGTTATGTATTGGTAATAGTTTTGCTATGTACGAAATGATTTTAACAGTAAGTGCTATACTGAAGAAATTTGATATTGACACAGATAAAAAACCTATAGAAGTAAACCCGATAATCACTCTAAAACCTGTTAATGTTTCAATGGCTTTTAAAACAAGAAACTAGGAAACTGTAAATTCTAAATAGTATCTATTTTACCTTTTTTAAAACAACATTTCCTTGATCTGCTTCAACAGTCAAGCTAATAACTTGTCCTTTTTCGTCTTTATTAAAATCGAAAGTTTTATAAGTTCCCATTAATGAAAATTCATCTTTTGAGATTGAATAAATAGGAATATTGGTTTGTCCACGAAACTCACTAACCGCTAGGTGACCTTCATAAATAATTAAAGAAATAGTCTGTCCAGGGAATAATTCATAATTCCCAGTATACTTTTCAAGCTCATGTTCAGGTATGTTAATCCCTCTTATTTTAAAACTATGTAAAATGCCCTTTGCATAACCTCCAGGTTTTGAGCTATTGTGGCCAAAACCATTTTCAACAGTAGCCAGAAAGTTTAAGCCTTCATAACTATGATTTTTAATTTGGTTTGCCATTTTTTCATGTCTATTCACATCATCTAATGATCCCCAAACCAATGTCGCATTTGCATTTAAAGTTTTATTGTTCTTATAATATTTATTTTCATATTTAAAAGGCAATTCATTATCATACCATAGAGAAGGGTTACATATAATGTAATTATGAAATAAATTGGGAGAATTAAATAAAACATAGTGAGTGTAAAGTCCAGCAAAAGAGGTTCCTGCTAAAGTTCTATTTTCATGAGATGCCCTATATTCTTTCTCTACAAAAGGAATGATTTCTTTTTGAAGTACTTCAGTAAATGTTTCAGCTTCACCACTATCTTTTATTTGTGGTAAAGAGGTTGGTGTCATGTCGTTTGCTCTCAAGTTTGTATAATCAGGGTCTTTACCAGCATAAGATATTCCTATGATAATGATATTTGGAGCTAAACCATCATATTTAATAGTATTATAAGAAGATACTAAATTGGTAAAATCCCACTGCCCGTCTAAAAGATATAATACAGGGTATTTATGGTCTTTATTCGTATTATAGTCATCTGGTAGGCTAATAAACAGTTTATAGTGTTTTTTATTGATTTCGGAATCTAAAACTCTAGTTTCATGGCCTACATTTATGCCTTTATAACGAGAGTCTTCTGTTGCTTGTTTTTCCTGTGAATAGCTAAATAATGAAATAAAGATGAAGCATAAAAGTGTTAGAGTCTGATTGATTTTAATGTACAACATGTGTAAGCTTATTTAGTTTTTTGATTGATTTTTATTTCTGTAAGACTTTTACTTTTCTAATTTGTTACAGGAATATGCTAAAAATATAGAAATTATGATGAAAAAACGTGTAAATTATAAAAACGAATAACTAATACTAACTACTTGTGTATTTTTACAGCTAATATGGGTATAAAGGAAAAATATACTGCTCTAATAAAAACCGAAGCTAAACGCCTTGGTTTCATGTCTTGTGGTATTAGTAAAGCAGAATTTTTAGAAGAAGAGGCTCCCAGGTTAGAAAAATGGTTAAACCAAAATATGCATGGTGAAATGCGTTATATGGAAAACCATTTTGATAAACGCTTAGACCCTACAAAGTTGGTAGAAGGCTCTAAAAGTATAATTTCATTATTACTAAATTATTTTCCTGAGGAGACACAAGAAAAAAACACCTTTAAGATATCTAAATACGCTTATGGAACAGATTATCATTTTGTAATAAAGGATAAGCTAAAATCTCTTTTACAATTTGTTCAAGAAGAAATTGGAGAAGTAAGCGGAAGAGCTTTTGTAGATTCAGCACCTGTGTTAGATAAAGCTTGGGCTGCTAAAAGTGGATTAGGTTGGATAGGTAAACATAGTAACTTACTAACGCAACAAGTGGGCTCTTTTTATTTCATTGCTGAATTGATAGTAGATTTAGAATTAGAGTATGATAGCCCAACAACAGACCATTGTGGTACCTGTACCGCATGCATTGATGCTTGCCCAACAGAAGCCATAGTAGACCCTTATGTGGTTGATGGTAGCAAATGTATTTCCTATTTCACAATAGAATTAAAAGACAATTTACCTTCAGAATTTAAAGGGAAATTTGACGATTGGATGTTTGGATGTGATGTATGTCAAGATGTTTGTCCTTGGAATAGATTTTCAAAATCTCACAGTGAACCACTGTTTAATCCACATCCAGAATTATTATCAATGTCAAAAAAAGATTGGGAAGATATTACAGAAGAAACTTTTAGAAAAGTATTTAAAAAATCAGCTGTAAAAAGAACTAAGTACTCTGGATTAAGTAGAAACATAAATTTTATAAAATAACATGTTTTTGATGCTTTAAAAGCATTAAAATTCTAAATTTGAGAAAAATAACATCATGAAAATTAAATTATTAATCGTTTTGTTTCTTTGTTTTAATACGCAATTTGTAGTGTCTCAAAATTGTGAAGACATTTCTCCTTATAAACAAGGAACTTCATTAGAATATACTAATTACAATAAAAAAGGGAAAGTAACATCTGTAGAAAATTATTATGTGAAATCTGTATCAAACACCAGCGGAGAATTAGTCATAAGTATTGAATCTAAAATAGAAGACAAAAAGAAAAAAGAAGTAGCGAAACAACAAACATTAAGATGTGTAGATGGTAACTTTTATGTAGATATGAGTGATTATTTAACACATCAAAATGAAGATCAAAAAAGTACTTTAGAAATAAAAGCAGAAGGAGATTTTGTAGAGTTTCCATCTCATTTAAATGAAGGGTTAGCATTAGAAGATGGAAACCTAGATTTAAAACTTGCAGGATCAGATGGTGCATCAGACCTTTCTTTAGCAAACATGAAAATTTTAAATAGAAAGGTATTAAAAGAAACATCATTTTCTGTAGGAGCAGAACAATTTGATGCTTATAAAATGTCTTTTGATTATGTGTTTTCTATGGGATTTATCAAAGTAAGAGGTTCAGGAATTGAATGGTATGTTAAAGGTGTTGGTATTGTGAAAACAGAGAGTTATAACAAAAAAGGCAAGTTGCGCTGGACAAGAACGCTTACTAACATAAAATATTAGACTACTTGGTTTGCTTTAAATAAGCAATTTTATAAAAGATTAGATGTTATCGTTTTAAGGATTCTTATATTTGAAGTTTGAAAAAGTTTCATTTTGAATCTTGTATTTTCGCAAAAGCGAGAAAAAAATATATTTACAATGAGTGAGGAAAGTAAAAGAAGAGAGGCCCTAATATATCATGCAAAACCAACTCCAGGTAAAATAAAAGTTGTCCCAACCAAAAAATATGCAAGCCAAAGAGATTTATCATTGGCATATTCTCCAGGTGTAGCAGAGCCATGTTTAGAGATTGAAAAAGATGTAGATAACGTTTATAGATATACATCTAAAGGAAATTTGGTTGCGGTAATTTCTAATGGAACAGCAGTTTTAGGTTTAGGAAACATAGGTCCTGAAGCCTCTAAGCCGGTAATGGAAGGAAAAGGTTTGTTATTCAAAATATTTGCAGATATAGATGTTTTTGATATTGAAGTAGGAACCGAAAATGTAGACGAGTTTATTGAAACAGTCAAAAATATAGCGCCAACTTTTGGAGGTATTAATCTTGAGGACATAAAAGCTCCTGAAGCTTTTGAAATAGAAAGGCGCTTAAAAGAAGAGTTAGATATTCCGGTCATGCATGATGACCAACATGGCACTGCAATAATTTCGGCGGCAGCTTTAATAAATGCTATAGAGATTACTAATAGAAAAATTGAAGATGCTAAAATAGTTATTAGTGGTGCAGGAGCAGCTGCTATTTCATGTTCTAGGCTATACCAAGCATGTGGTGCTAAAAAAGAGAACATGGTTATGTTAGATAGTAAAGGTGTTATTAGAGATGATAGGGATCATCTAACACCTGAAAAATCTGAGTTTGCTACCCATAGAAGAATAGATACACTTGAAGAGGCTATGAAAGATGCCGATGTTTTTATTGGGCTTTCTATGGCAAACATTGTGAATCCAGATATGCTTGTATCTATGGCAAAAGATCCTATAGTTTTTGCAATGGCCAATCCAGATCCGGAAATTAAATACGATTTAGCAGTAGCCACAAGAGATGATATTATCATGGCAACTGGTAGAAGTGATCATCCTAATCAGGTAAATAATGTTTTAGGGTTTCCGTTTATTTTCAGAGGCGCTTTAGATGTAAGAGCTACGGGAATTAATGAAGAAATGAAAATGGCGGCGGTAAAAGCTCTAGCTAGATTAGCAAAAGAGCCAGTTCCAGAACAAGTAAATATAGCCTATGGCGAAACAAAACTAGCTTTTGGTAAAGATTACATTATACCTAAACCGTTTGATCCTCGTTTAATTGCAGAGGTGCCTCCAGCAGTAGCAAAAGCAGCTATGGAATCTGGAATTGCAAAAAAGCCAATTAAAGATTGGGATAAGTATCATGACACATTATTGCATCGTTTAGGGTCTGATAAAAAGTTAGTGAGATTATTACTTAATAGAGCAAAACTAGAACCAAAGCGTGTTGTTTTTGCTGAAGCAGATCAATTAGATGTTTTAAAAGCAGCACAAATTGTATATGAAGAAGGTATCGCAAAACCCATTTTATTAGGAAGAACAGAAACCATTAAAGAATTAATGGCATCTATAGATTTTGATGTTGATATTCCAATTATAGATCCGAAAACAGAAGAAGAAAACCCAAGAAAAGATAGGTTTGCTAAAGTGTATTGGGAGCAACGTAAACGAAGAGGGGTTACTTATTACTCGGCTCAAAGACTCATGAGAGAGCGTAACTATTTTGCGGCTATGATGGTAGATCAAGGAGAAGCAGACGCATTAGTGTCTGGATATTCTCGTAATTATCCTTCAGTTGTAAAACCAATGTTAGAGCTTATTGGTATGGCCCCTGGAGTTACAAAGGTTGCTACTACCAATTTAATGATGACTAAGCGAGGGCCGCTATTTCTAAGTGATACATCTATTAATATAGATCCGTCAGCAAAAGATTTAGCTAAAATTGCTCAAATGACTTCTACTGTTATTAAGTTATTTGGATTAGATCCAGCAATGGCTATGGTGAGTTATTCAAATTTTGGATCTTCAGGAAATGAAAAGGCATCTAAAGTTAGAGAGGCAGTATCTTATTTACATCGTCATTACCCAGATATGAATGTAGATGGTGAATTACAAACAGATTTTGCCTTAAATAAAGAAATGCTAAAAGAGAAATTTCCGTTTTCAAAATTAGTAGGAAAAGAAGTAAATGGATTAATTTTTCCAAATTTAGATTCAGCAAATATTACTTATAAATTATTAAAAGAGTTGCATGAAGCAGAATCTATAGGTCCTATAATGATGGGTATGCGCAAACCTGTACATATACTTCAATTAGGAGCCAGTGTTGATGAAATAGTTAACATTACAGCTGTTGCAGTAATTGATGCGCAACAGAAAGAACAATATGATAAGGAAAATGCTAAGAAGTAGTAAGTTAATGGCAATAATTTTAGTACATTTGGTCGGTTAAGTAACAATAAATGATAACACATATACAGGGAAAACTTACTGAGAAAAATCCAACCCATGTTGTTATAGATTGTAACGGTGTTGGCTATATGATTAATATTTCTTTGAACACTTTTTCTCAAATTCCAGATAAAGAACAGTTAAAATTGTATACACATCTTCAAGTTAAAGAAGATGCACATACACTTTATGGTTTTTCATCATTAGCTGAAAGAGAAATTTTTAGATTATTAATTTCTGTAAGCGGTGTTGGAGCAAGTACAGCACGTACAATGTTATCATCCTTAACACCAAAACAAATAAGAGAAGGTATTGCAAGTAATGATGTGGCTTTAATTCAATCTGTAAAAGGTATAGGAGCAAAAACTGCCCAACGTGTTATTTTAGATTTGAAAGATAAGGTCTTAAAGATTTATGATATTGACGAAGTTTCGGTTTCTCAAGGCAATACCAACAAAGATGAAGCGTTATCTGCTTTAGAAGTACTTGGTTTTGCTAAAAAACAGGTAGAAAGAGTGGTAGATAAAATTGTAGCTTCAGAACCTGAAGCAACCGTTGAATCTATTATAAAACAGGCGCTTAAAAATTTGTAAATATATTTTGAATACTACCAACCTCAAATTTTATAAATTAGTTAAACAATCTACAATTTTAGCCTTATTGCTGCTAAGCAATTTGGCAGGTTGGTCTCAACAAACAACACAGCAAGACTCTGTTAAAACGGGGTATAATAAAGGGAACTTAAAATCGCCAAACCCCAATAGTGTTGAATCTAAATACACTTATGACCCTACAACTAATAGGTATATTTATACTGAAAAAATAGGAAGTTTTAATATTAAGTATCCAGTAATCTTGACGCCTAAAGAGTACTATGAGTTGGTGGCAAGAGAAAACATTAAAGCATATTATAAAGAAAAAATAGATGCTTTTAGTGGTCAAAAAGCAGATGAAGAGGGTCAGAAAAACTTATTACCAGAGTTTTATGTGAAATCTGATTTGTTCGAGACTATTTTTGGAGGCAATACGATTGAAGTGATTCCTCAAGGTTCGGTAGAAATGGATCTAGGGATATTGTTTTCAAGACAAGATAATCCATCATTTTCACCTAGGAATAGAAGTAATTTTACATTTGATTTTCAACAGAGAATTAACCTAAGTTTACAAGGTAAAGTTGGTACAAGGCTTCAGGTAAATGCCAATTATGATACACAAGCATCGTTTGATTTTCAAAACTTAATAAAATTAGAATATACACCAACTGAAGATGATATCATCCAAAAAATTGAAGTAGGTAACGTAAGTATGCCACTAAACAGTTCTTTAATAACAGGAGCGCAAAGTTTATTTGGTGTCAAGACACAATTGCAGTTTGGTAGAACAACAGTAACAGGTGTCTTTTCAGAACAAAAATCGCAGGCTAATACAGTAGTGGCTCAAGGTGGAGGAACTGTTGAAGAATTTGAATTATTTGCCAGAGATTATGATGAAAACAGACACTTTTATTTAGCACAATATTTTAGAGATACTTATGATAAATCTTTAGAGTTTTATCCTAATATCAATAATAGAGGATTGCAAATTATTAGAATGGAGGTTTGGATTACTAACAGAAGTAATAGAACTGAAAATGTTAGAAATATTGTGGCAGTCCAAGATTTAGGAGAAACGGATAAAGTAAGATCTCCAGTTAATGTATTTGCTGGTCCCGGAGCATTTCCAGATAATGGGAATAATGCTTTAGACCCTACAACAATTGGTAGTGGATCTACATTAACAGATGCTATTAGAGATATTGCCACCGCACAACAAGGTTTTGGTGCGTTATCTGGTTCTGTAGCAGAAGGGTTTGATTATGCAAAATTAGAAAATGCCCGAAAGCTAACAACACAAGAGTATACGTTGAATTCCCAATTAGGTTATATTTCTTTAAATCAGCGTTTAAATAACGATGAGGTATTAGCTGTAGCATTTCAATATACTGTGAATGGACAAGTGTACCAAGTAGGTGAATTTGCCAATGATGGTGTAGCAGCTAATGCATTAGGGAATGATACAGATGGTGATAATATCCCAAATGAAATTGATGTAGATGTAGATGGAGATGGTACTAATGATAATGGCACTGATACAGATGGAGATGGAATTAATGATACTGGTGATGCAGATATAGATGGAGATGGTACTATAGATAATGGTCCAGATGATAATACAGACGGTATTAATGATAATTATGTTGCAATTCAAGAGGGAACTACCCAAAGTTTAGTACTAAAACTTTTAAAAAGTAGTATTACTAACGTAGATCAGCCAGTATGGGATCTAATGATGAAGAATATCTATGATACTGGGGCTTACAATTTAAGTTCAGATGATTTTAAATTCAATATTTTTTATAATGAAGCGTCACCTTTAAACTACATAACACCTGTAGGCGCCACTGGTTTTGATTTAGATATTAATGGGAATCCTGTAACAGGATCTACTCCCGAAGATGAATTAATTCAGAATAGTCCCCTGTTAAGAGTTTTTAATTTAGATAGATTAAATTTTAACAATGATCCACAAGCTAGAGGAGACGGTTTTTTTGATTTTTACCCAGGCATTACAGTAATTCCTGAAAATGGAAAAATTATCTTCACTAGTGCTGAGCCATTTGGGCAGTACTTATTTAATGTATTAGGGGGTGGTGATTATGATGATGTAACTAAAGCTAGTTACAATGATAATCAGTTAAAATATGTGTATGATGTTCTTTATAAAGAAACTAAAACGGCTGCTTTAGAAGAAGCAGATAAGAATAAATTCAAACTACAAGGGCGTTACAAATCTGCTGGAAATGATGGAATTCCTATAGGAGCCTTTAATGTACCAAGAGGGTCGGTAAGAGTTACTGCTGGGGGGCGTGTATTAGTAGAAGGAATAGATTATACAGTTAACTACCAGCTAGGACGTGTTCAAATTTTAGACGAAGCTCTAAAAGCATCTAATACGCCTATAGAAGTATCTGCTGAAAATAATGCCGTATTTGCGCAACAAACAAGACGCTTTACTGGACTTAATATTGAGCATAAGTTTAATGACGATTTTGTTTTAGGTGCAACGCTTTTAAATTTAAATGAAAGACCAATTACGCAAAAGGCTAATTATGGAACAGAGCCTATTAATAATACTATTTTTGGATTAAACGGAAACTTTGCTTCTAAAGTGCCATTTTTAACAAGAATGGTAAATAAGTTACCAAATATTGATACAGATGCTGAATCTAATTTTTCAATAAGAGGAGAGTTTGCATATTTAGCACCAGGAGCTCCAAAAAGAACCAACTTAAACGGAGAAGTTACTTCATATATTGATGATTTTGAAGGGACTCAAAATACTATAGATTTAAGATCGCAACAATCATGGTTTTTAGCAAGTAGACCTTTAGGCTTAACTAGTTCTCCTGGTGATGATAATTCTGGAATTCAAAATGGGTATGGTCGTGCTATGTTAAACTGGTATACTATTGATCCTATTTTTTATAGTACTAGACGCCCTACAGGTATTACAGATAATGACTTATCTTCTTTATATACTAGTAGAGTTTTCATAAATGAATTATTCCCAGATAGAGATTTAGTGCAAGGGCAAAATTCGGTATTGTTTACCTTAGATTTAGCCTATTATCCGCAAGAAAGGGGCCCTTATAATTTTGATACCAATGCTGCAGATGGTATTACACCAGCTGAGGCTGAACAAAACTGGGCTGGTATTACCAGACAATTAACATCTACAGATTTTGAGCAACAAAATGTAGAATATATAGAGTTTTGGTTACAAGATCCATTTCAAGAAAGTGCAACAAATACTGGAGGTAAATTAGTATTTAACCTAGGGAATGTCTCTGAGGATATTATCAAGGATGGTAAGAAATTGTATGAAAATGGTTTGCCAGATAATGGTGATATAAGTTTATTGCCAACTACAGATTGGGGAACGGTTGTACCTCAAAATCAAGCTTTGATCTATGCTTTTGATACTAATGGACAAGAACGAACAAATCAAGATGTAGGTTATGATGGGTATGATGATGCCGAAGAGATAAGTGTTTTTGGTTCAGGTTTTGGTGATGATCCTGCAAATGATAACTACAGTTATTTCCTAGATGCCGAAGGTGGTATTTTTGAGCGTTATAAAAAGTATAATGGTGTAGAAGGTAATACACCTGATACGTTTTCGGATACGCAAAGGGCAGCAAACACACAGCCTGATGTAGAGGATATTAATAGGGATAACACAATGAATACCATTGATAGTTATTTTGAGTATGAATTAGATATCACAAGACAAAATTTACCACAAACACAAGACCAGTTTGATAACTTACCTGCTAGTAACCCGCTAAGAGATTTTTTAAGAGACTTTAAAGTAACACCTCGTAATTTACCAAATGGCGATAATGTAGATGCGAGATGGTATTTGTTAAGAGTTCCTATTGAAGGAAGTCATGTAACAGAAATTAATAGTCCAGACATTAGATCAGTTCGTTTTGTGCGTATGTATCTTAAAGAGTTTGCAGAAACTACTATTTTCCGTTTTGGTACTTTAGATTTAGTAAGAAGTGAATGGAGACGTTATACACAAGCATTAGATAAAGATGACCCAACACCAGATGACCCACAAACAGATTTTTCAGTAGGAGTTATTGGTACACTTGAAAACGAAGGGAGTTATAGTAGGCCACCAGGTATCAGATCGGAAGAGTTGTTTAATAACAATACGGTTGTTGAACAAAATGAACAGGCACTTGTAATGAATATATGTGATTTGGAAACGCAAGATTCAAGAGGAGCATTTAAAAATATTAGTGTTGATATGCGTCAGTTTAAGCGTTTAAGAATGTTTATTCATGCTGGTGATGAAGATGGGAGTTTAGAAAGCAATGATTTAGTTGGTTTTGTTAGAATTGGTAATGATTTAAATGATAACTATTATCAAATAGAAATTCCGTTAACAGAATCTCCAAATAACCCTAGAAGCGAATTAGATTATTGGCCAACAGTAAATGAAATTAATTTGCCTTTAGAAATATTAGGGAAAGTTAAAGCTAAAGGGATATCAGATATGACCTTAAGTAATGAAGACCCTACTTTTTATGATGTTATTGACGGTGATATAGGAGAACCTGTTAGTAACCCTTTCACAGGGTATGTTTCTGGTCAACACAGAGTGGGTATAAAAGGTAATCCTAATTTTGGTGATGTAAGAACCTTAATGGTGGGAGTTAAAAATGCTACAGATGATAATGTTTGTGGAGAAGTTTGGTTTAATGAACTACGCCTATCTGATATGGATAACGAAGGTGGTTGGGCTGCTGTAGTTAGTATGGATACTAATATTGCAGATTTCGCAAATATTAGTGGTACAGCTAGACAAAGTACGTCTGGTTTTGGTTCATTAGAACAAGGTCCTAGCCAACGTAGTTTAGAAGATGTAAAACAATATGATGTTGTTACTAATGTGCAATTAGGCCAACTATTACCAAAAAAATGGGGTGTACAATTACCGTTTAATTATGCGCAAAGCGAAGAGTTAATTACGCCTAAATACGATCAGGTATATAAAGATTTAACACTAGAATCTAGGTTAAATGCTGCAAATGATAATGCAGAGAGAGAAGCCATTAAAGAGCAGTCCGAAGACTATACAAGACGCCAAAGTATAAATTTTATTGGGGTTAGAAAAACAAGAACTACAGAAAAAACACCGCGTTTCTATGATGTAGAAAACTTAACGTTAAACTATTCTTATAATAAGGTTGAGCATAGAGATTTTGAAATAGAAAATTCAGTAAATAAAACGGTTAGGATAGGTGCTAATTATGCGTTTAATTTCAACCCTATAAAAGTAGAACCTTTTAAAAAGAACGATTCGTTGTTTACGGGTAAATATTGGAAAATATTAAAAGACATAAATTTCAACCTATTACCATCAAGTTTTTCAATTAACACAGATATAAACAGGCAGTTTAATAGACAAAAATATAGGTCTATTTTAGGTGAAGGTAATATTGATGTAGAGGAATTATTCAGAAGAAACTATACGTTCGATTTTCAGTATACTTTAAATTATAATTTAACAGACGCGTTGCAGTTAAACTTCACTGCTGCTAATAATAATATTGTTAGAAACTATTTTAAGGATAATGATTTAATTAGAGGAGAACAAGATGATGCTTTAGATGTTTGGCACGGACTATTTGATGCAGGAGACCCCAACAGACAAAGTCAGAGCTTAGGAATTACCTATCAATTACCTCTAAAGAAAATACCAGCCTTTAGTTTTATAGATGCAACCTATCAATATTCAGGAGATTTTCTGTGGCAAAAAGGATCAGATTTTTATGAACGTCCAATAGATGATGGTGGAATAGGTAGTCCTGCTCATAGCATTCAAAATTCTAATGTGCATGATATTAATGCATCTTTAGATATGAATAGATTTTATAGATACATTGGTTTAGTTAAAAAACCAATTAAAAGATCTAGAGCAAGAACAATACCTAGGGGAGCACCTCCGGGAGGTGATAATGCCAAAAAGAAACCAAAATCAAAAATAAAAAATCAGTCACTTACAAAAGTATTGAATGCTGGTATTGATATTTTAACAAGTGTAAAAAGAATGCAAATAAGGTATTCTGAAAACAATGGAACATTTTTACCAGGTTATACTCAAACACCTGGATTTATAGGTACCCTTAGACCTTCTTTTGGTTTTACTTTTGGTAGTCAAAGTGATATAAGATATTTAGCTGCAAAAAAAGGGTGGTTAACAGCTTTTGATGCATTCAATCAACAATATACTACCACTCATACCAAACAATTGGATGTTTCGGCAAGCTTAGAACCTGTAAAAGGTTTAAAAATTGATTTAGTAGGAAATAGATCTTATTATGATAATTACTCAGAAAGCTTTAGAGTTTTTGGTAATGAATATACATCATTAACCCCAAACACTTTTGGTAATTTTAATATTTCTACTGTATTAGTTAAAACAGCATTTAGTCAAAGCGATGAAGTAAGATCTGAAACTTTTGATGCTTTTAGAGAGAACCGATTGGTGGTAGCTGAAAGGTTAGCAGAACAATTCTATGGTGCTGGGGTTGCTTACGGAAGAGATGAAGATGGGTATCCTTTAGGGTTTGGTAAAACCAACCAGAAAGTACTATTACCTGCGTTTTTAGCAGCTTATACCGGGCAAAAAGCAGGCAAAGTTAAAACAAGTGCTTTTAGAGATATTCCTATACCAAATTGGGATTTAAAGTATTCTGGTTTCATGAGATTTAAGTGGTTTAAAAAACGCTTTAAACGTTTTTCTTTAACACATGGCTATCGTTCAACTTATACAATAAATCAGTTCAACACTAATTTAGATTTTACAGCAGCAGATCCTAATTTGGCTTATGATGATCCAAGCCAACAAGAAGCGTTAGACCAATCAGGTAATTATAAAAACAGACAGCTTTTTGGAGGTGTCAATTTAACCGAGTCTTTTAGTCCGTTGGTGCGCATTGATTTCGAAATGAAAAATTCGGTAAAAATTCTTGCTGAAGTTGCAAAAGATAGAATGCTATCATTAAGTTTTGATAATAACTTACTAACTGAAGTTTTAGGTAACGAATATACCATTGGCTTAGGATACCGTATTAAAGATTTAAAAATACGATCTAACTTGGCAGGTCCTAAAAAACGAATTGTAAGTGATCTAAATATGAAGGCAGATATATCTGTTAGAGATAATAGAACTATTATTAGGTATCTAGATATAGATAATAACCAAGTTACTTCGGGGCAGACTATTTGGAATTTAAAATATACAGCAGATTATGCATTCAGTAAGAACTTAACAGGTATATTTTATTTAGATTATGCGTTTTCAGAATACGCTATTTCAACAGCTTTTCCACAAACTACAATTAGATCTGGTTTAACACTTAGATACAATTTCGGAAATTAGTTTCGTACTTTTTGAATTTATATATTGAATTGAATACTTTTGCTTAATCATTTAATATAAAAGCACATGAATATTCCATCAGAATTAAAATATACTAAAGATCACGAATGGGTTAGAATAGAAGGCGATGTAGCTGTAATCGGTATCACAGATTTTGCGCAAAGCGAATTAGGAGATATTGTTTATGTTGAAGTAGAGACGGTTGATGAAACTATAGAAGCCGATGAAGTTTTTGGTACTGTAGAAGCTGTAAAAACAGTTTCAGATTTGTTTTTACCACTTACAGGTGAGATTTCAGAATTTAATGAATCTCTTGAAGATGAGCCAGAAAAAGTAAATACAGACCCTTACGGAGACGGTTGGATGATTAAAGTAAAATATTCTGATGCTTCTCAAATAGATGGCCTTATGTCTGCCGATGATTATAAAGCTTTAATTGGTGCTTAAAAAAGTAATACTTGTTGCTACCATAAGCTATACTATATTTTTAGCTGTAGTAAGTTTAATCAAGTTAGATAATTTACCAGATATTAACGTGTCCTTTGGTGATAAAATTTTTCATTTTGGAGCCTATGCCGTTTTAGCATTTTTGTGGTTTTATACATTCTTGTTACAATTTAAAGTGGCTTTTAAAAAGGCTATTTTTGGAGCTGTTATTTTTTCTATTTTGTTTGGTATAATTCTTGAGGTATTACAAGGTAGTATGACAGCGTACAGAGCATTAGATGTTTATGATGCTTTAGCGAACTCTTTAGGAGCTCTATTGGCATCATTAGTAATATGGTTTACTAAAAGTTTCCACGTTAAAAACATATAAACACTTGCTTTTTTGGTAAATAAATGGTTATTTTAGCAACCTTGATAAACGAATAAATTATGGAACTAAAGAAAGACCCTAAAGCAAATGTAGGACGTAACAGTTCTCTATACTTTGCTGTTGGTTTAGCATTAATGTTATTTTTAACAAATTATGCTATTAATTACAAAACTTATGATAAGTCTGATATTGATATAGGTCAATTAGATTTAGGTGCTGAAGATGAAGAAGAAATTCCAATCACTGAACAAATTCAAACACCTCCACCACCGCCACCGCCACCAGCTGCACCAGAGGTAATTGAGATCGTTGAAGATGAAGTAGAGGTTGAAGAAACTGTAATTGAATCTACAGAAGTTGATCAAGAAACAGAAATTGTAGAAGTAGAAGAGGTAATTGTAGAAGAAGTAGAAGAAGATATTGATGTTCCTTTTGCAGTAATTGAAAACGTACCAGTATTCCCAGGTTGTGAAAAGGGTAGTAACAATCAAAAGAGAGCTTGTATGTCTAAAAAGATTTCTCAATTTGTAAATAAAAAGTTTAATACTGAGTTAGCTAGTGATTTAGGTTTATCAGGAAGACAACGTATTAATGTAATATTTAAAATTGATAAAACAGGGAAAGTAACAGGTGTACGTGCAAGAGCTCCTCACCCAGGGTTAGAAAAAGAAGCTAAAAGAGTTATTGGCTTATTACCAAAAATGAAACCTGGTAAACAACGTGGAAAACCAGTAAACGTTCCATATTCGTTACCAATTATTTTCCAAGTTCAGGACTAAGAAAATATAATATGATTTCTAATCAGTAGTAAAACCAAAATAATGTTTGGTTGCTGAGCGAAGTCGAAGCATAAAAACCCGTTACAAAATTTGTAACGGGTTTTCTTTTTTGGTATGCTTATTGAGACTTTGTCATAATATTAACATTTAAACTTTAATTTATTATGAGAAATCGTAAAGACTCTCACAGTGTCATTCGGCAAAATGACAAAACTGTGAAAAAATCACAAAAGCATGATGCAAATTTACAAAAAAACTCCACCCTTTACTTTCAAGTGGGACTGATAGTATGCTTATTAATGGCATATGGTCTTATTGAAATGAAATTTGAGACTAAGATTACTGAACCTCCCGTTTATACTACGAATGTAGAAGACGATCTTTATGTGTTTAATGATATTGTTAAACCAGAGGAAGTTAAAAAGAAAGAGGTTAAGAAAAAATCAGTCGCTGTTATTCAAAACCCTATCATTAGTGAAAACGATCCAACTATTGAAGAGACACCAGATTTATTAGAACCTAAACAACCAGAATCTGATTTCAACCCTGATAGTTTAGGAGATTTACCAAAAGAACCGGAAGAGCCTACTTCTGTAGAATTTGTAAGAGTAGAACAAGTACCATTATATCCTGGTTGTGAAAAGAAAAAGACTAGAGATGCACAAAGTAAGTGTATGTCTGATAAAATTACTAAACTCATTCAACGTAAGTTTGATGTAGACTTAGCAAACGAATTAGGACTTACAGGTAGACAAAAAATCCAAGTACAATTTAAAATTGATAAAACGGGTAAAATTACTAGTATTAAAACCAGAGCGCCACATCCAAAACTAGAGAAAGAAGCTCAAAGAGTTGTTGATTTAATTCCAGATATGACTCCAGGAAAACAACGAGATAAACCTGTTGCAGTAAGATATAACCTGCCAATAAATTTTCAGGTGAATAACTAAACCGTAGTATACTTTTAAAATTTTGAAACCGTTATCAAGTAAATTGATAGCGGTTTTACTTTTTTGTCATTCTGAATTTATTTCAGAATCTCATAAGGTGTTTTTAAAATGACTATCTTTCAACTTTAAAATAATCGACTACTTTTCATGATAAGATATATTGTTTTTTTCCTGTTTTTAATTCAGATAAATGGCAATTCTCAAGAAAATTTTTCTAACGAAAAACCACCAATTTTCCCTAATTGTAATGGTATAAAAATAGATGCTATACAACATTGCTTTGATGCTAATGTGTCAAATCTTATTTACGAAAGATTCAATGTACCGCAAAAAGTGAAAAATGACGAATACAAAGGTAAACTAGTGGTGCTATTTGAAGTTGATACTACAGGAACTTTTAAAGTTATTTACACCGATGCTGTTTATAATGAATTAAAAGAAGAAGCGAAAAGGGTGTTTAAAACGTTTCCTAAAATTATACCTGGAACTTATAACGGGAGAAATACGTTTAAGCAATATTCAATACCAATTCAAATTCCTCTGGTAAAACATGAGCAACAAACTAAAGATTTAACAGCTGAAGAGAAAGAAGATATTTCAGAATTAGAAAAAGCTGCAAAGCAGGAGTATGATAAATTGAATGAAAGTATTGGTGCTTATACAAATAACCGTTTTTCTAGTGAGTTAAACATTCAGTTTATACATAGTGATTACGCAAAATTTGATAGAGCTATTAATGTAATAGGAGCAAATAGTCATACAGCATCTAAACCATTTTTATATAGTGAAGTTTCAAAATATTATGATTTAGAAGAAGAACAGAACAGGCTAAAAAAAGAAACAAAAACTTGGGCAGGAAGAAAACTTTGGAATGAACACTTGATACAGCTTCAAGGCAAAGACTATTGGTTTACTATAGATCCGGTTTTAGATTTACAAGTAGGTAAAGATACCGATGCAGAATTTAGTTCTACCTATAATAATACACGTGGTTTTGTGGTTCAAGGAGGTTTAGGTAAGAAGTTTAATTTCTATTCTGCTGTATTTGAAAGTCAAGGGCGTTTTGCAGATTATGTGAATAGATATGCTGAAAGCTTAAAAGCCTTTGGCCCTGATCCTGCAATTATTCCAGGGAGAGGTATAGCTAAACGTTTTAAAACAGATTCTTATGATTATCCTGTGGCAGAAGCTTACTTATCTTATTCGCCTGCGGAATTTTTAAATATTCAGTTTGGGCATGGTAAAAACTTTATAGGTGATGGATATCGTTCTTTATTGTTGAGTGATGTTACAAGTCCGCACCCGTTTCTTAAGTTGAATACTAAATTCTGGAAATTAAAGTATACCAACACATTCATGTGGATGAAAGATGTGCGTGATGAAGTAGTTCAAGACAAAGCATTTTTAACTAAGTATGTAGCCAACCATTATTTAAGTTGGAATGTGTCAAAACGTTTTAATTTAGGATTATTTGAATCGGTACTATGGACTAACAGTAACGATCGAGGCTTTGATGTTAACTATCTAAACCCAATTATTTTCTATAGAGCTATTGAATTTGAAACAGGACAAGGAGCAGGGAATGCGTTATTAGGCGCAACAGCTAAATATAAGTTTACAGATAATATTAATGCGTATAGTCAATTTATTTTAGATGAATTCTCGTTAAGTGATATTAAAGGCGGAGATAAAAGTTGGAAAAATAAATACGGCTATCAAATAGGGATTAAGTATTATAATGCGTTTAAAGTAGATAATTTGTTTCTTCAGTTAGAATATAATAGAATTCGCCCTTACACCTATTCTCATAATACCATTGTGCTTAATTATGCGCATAACAATCAACCATTGGCTCACTTATGGGGCGCCAACTTTTCAGAATTAATTCTAATAGGAAGATACCGTTTAAACAGGTGGTTTGCAGATGCTAAATTTATTTTCGGAAACAGAGGATTTGATTTTAATAATGGAACAGATGATTTTAATTATGGCGGAGATATTTATAGAAGTGAAAATCACCGCCCTTTTGATACAGGTGTTGAAGTAGGTCAAGGTATAGATGCCAAAATATTTTATGGGAATTTACAAGCAGGATATATTGTGAATCCAGCATCTAACTTAAAACTATTTACAGACATCACCATTAGAAATTTTGACCCTAACGCTACTACAACTTCTACATTTAAGAATAATACTGTTTGGTTTAACTTTGGTTTAAGAACAGATCTGTTTAATTGGTATTTTGATAATTAGAGAGCTCATTAATTCTTTAAACTTCTATAGAAAGTACGTCTTATTTTTTCAGGGGTTATATAACAGCAGCCATAATTTAAATCATCAAAAGTTTTAGTAATAGAAGTATTAGCAACAACATCTTCTTCTGTTTTTCCTAAATCAATTTCCGTCTGTATATTAGTTTTAAGACTTTTCAGCATATTTAAGAAAGTAAGATATTCGGTTTTATTAGATAAGCTTCCATGCCCCGGAATTATTTTAGTATCCTCATCAATTACAATCAAAGCATCTTTAATTGCGTTGATATAACCATCAACAGATCCTCCTGAATTTAAATCAATGTATGGGTAGCGTCCGTTGAAATAAGTGTCTCCCGTGTGCAGTACGTTGCTTTCAGTAAAATAATACATAGCATCGCCGTTGGTGTGTGCATTTTTAACGTGAAAAACAAGAACAGTTTCATAATTGAAATGAATATTGAGCTTATCATTAAATGTGATTACGGGTAAATGGTCAACAGTTTGTTTTTTGCTGGCTTTGATATTTTTGTGAACATTATCATGAGCAATAATATGAGCTCCTAATTTAGCAATATTACCATTGCCACCAGTGTGATCTCCATGATGATGTGTATTAGCCAAAAAAGTGATGTCTTTGTCACTCAACTGCTTTATCTTTTCAAGAATTTTTGGTGTTAAATGCCCAAATTGACTATCAATCATAAGAATACCATCTTCTCCTACAGAGAGTCCAATATTACCTCCTTGACCTTCTAACATATAAATTTTATCAGTTAGCTTGGTGATTTCAAATATGACCTCTTTATTTTGAGCAGGTAATATTATGGAGATACAAATCAATAAAAAAAAAGAAAATAACGTAACAGGCTTCATAACTTTATGAATAAAATGCATTTTTATAAAAGTACAAAACTTTAGGCTTTTATAAATATTAAAATTACCATCAAACTCATTGCCAAAACGCTTTAATAGAGTATCTTTGCACTCGCAAAAGAACAAAGCATTGGCAAGGTCAAAATCTTCAACAACAAACCATTCGGTAATTTCAGACTTTAAGGAAATTACAAAAATGGGACTTGCATTGAGTGTAGTATTCTCTTCACTGGCAGGTTATTTACTAGGTGTAGATACGGTAGATTTTAAAACATTAGTACTACTAGCTCTTGGAGGCTATTTCATGGTAGGAGCATCAAATGCATTCAACCAAATCATAGAAAAAGATTTAGATGCTTTAATGGAGCGCACAAAAAACAGACCCATTCCATCAGGAAGAATGTCGGTTACTACCGCTTTTGTAATAGCTTCAATTTTCACGCTGTTAGGAATTATTATTTTATATACCATTAACAAGCAAACAGCTATGTTTGGTGCTATATCAATATTTTTATATACCTGTGTTTATACACCTTTAAAAACAAAAACACCTTTGGCAGTTTTTGTTGGAGCGATACCAGGAGCCATTCCGTTTATGTTAGGATGGGTAGCCGCTACTGATGATTTTGGCATAGAGCCAGGTACTTTATTTGCATTGCAATTCTTTTGGCAATTTCCTCATTTTTGGGCAATAGGTTGGTTTTTGTATGAAGATTATAAGCGAGGAGGTTTTTTTATGTTACCAACAGGAAAACAAGATAAAGGAACAGCGGTACAAACTATTATGTATTGTATCTGGACGGTTCTTGTATCTATAATTCCTGTGTTCGGAATTACGGGAACATTAAAACTATCTATTGTTGCTGCAATTATTGTATTTATAATAGGTTTGGTAATGTTGTATTATGCAATTAGGTTATTTAATGAAATGACTGAAAAAGCAGCTAAACAATTAATGCTATCAAGTGTTATATATATTACTTTGATTCAAATAGTATATGTAATTGATAAATTTATAAGTTAACTATGGATTTAACTCAAGGAACACCACAAGAAAAAAATGCAAGAGCAAAAAAAATGATGCTTTGGTTTGGTATCATTTCATTAATAATGTCTTTTATGGGATGGACTAGTGCTTTTATTGTAAGTAGCTCCAGACCAGACTGGTTAAAAGACTTTCAAATACCTAATGCATTTATAATAAGTACTGTAATCATAGTACTAAGTAGTATAACGTTTATACTAGCTAAAAAAGCTTTAAAACAAGGCAATAAACAAGGGACAACCATAATGCTATTAGCTACTTTAGTTTTAGGAATTACCTTTATAGCTTTTCAAATTAGAGGTTTTCAGGAAATTATAAATTTAGGCTATCATTTTACAGGACCAAGTAGTAATGTAACCATGTCTTATATTTATTTAATAGCTGTGGTTCATATTTTGCATGTTGTGGCGGGTTTAATTAGTTTGTTGGTCGTAATTTATAACCATTTTAAACAAAAGTATAATGCAGAAAACATGTTAGGTTTTGAATTAGCCGCTACATTCTGGCATTTCATTGATATACTTTGGGTTTACTTGCTTTTATTCTTGTACATAGTAGGGTAAAAAATAGATGGCTTGTTTAAAATAAATAATGAGATTTTAATGTTTCTGAAGCAGATACTTAACATCGTTTAAAATTTACAGCTTATATTTCGTTAGATGAATAAAATGATTATTTTTGTGCAACTTTTAAATAACAACCATTATATATGAGTACTACAGTAGTGAATGCTGAGGCAGAAGGAAAAACTTGGGGAGGTGGAAACCAACCGTTAAAAGCAAGTTATGGTAAAATGATGATGTGGTTTTTCATCGTTTCAGATGCATTAACATTTTCAGGCTTTTTAGCAGCCTATGGTTTTTCAAGATTTAAATTCATCGATTCATGGCCAATAGCAGATGAGGTATTTACACACGTACCATTTTTGCATGGACAGGAGCTACCAATGATATATGTAGCGTTTATGACGTTTATACTTATCATGTCTTCTGTAACTATGGTATTAGCCGTAGATGCAGGTCACCACATGAACAAAGCCAAAGTAACAATATACATGTTCTTAACCATTATTGGAGGCTTAATATTTGTTGGTTCTCAAGCTTGGGAATGGGGAACATTTATAAAAGGAGATTTTGGTGCTGTACAAACCAAAGGTGGTAACATATTACAATTTGGTCATTATGTAGATGTTGACGGTGAAAAGGAATTTGAAAGAGTAGCCTTAAGAGATTTTGTAGTTTCAGATCCTCATGCAGATAGAACGCAGCAGGAACGTAAAAATGGGTTATGGTTTGTTTCTGAAGGAACTTTGCCTCCTTACACTATGGAAGAAGTAGTTCATGGTTTAGAAACTCATGAAAATGTTTTAGTGAGAACTCAAATAATTAATGATGAAGGACACAAAACAGTATTATCTAGAGAAGAGTCATTAAGACAAATAAAAGAATACGGAAAATTAGCAGTTGAAGGGGCTAACCTTCATGTAAATGAATATGGATCGCCTTTATTTGCAGATTTCTTTTTCTTCATTACGGGGTTTCACGGTTTCCACGTTTTCTCTGGGGTAGTAATTAATATCATTATTTTCTTTAATGTAATATTAGGAACTTACGAAAGACGTAAGAGTTATGAAATGGTTGAGAAAGTTGGTTTATACTGGCACTTTGTAGATTTAGTTTGGGTATTTGTATTTACATTCTTCTACCTAGTTTAATTATTAAAGATTTTATATTTAAGAGATGGCGCACGAACATAAATTAGAAATATTTAGAGGTCTATTAAAATTTAAGAGCAACACTCAAAAAATTTGGGGTGTTTTAATATTCTTAAGTATAGTAACAGCTGTAGAAGTTGTTCTAGGTATATATAAGCCAGAAAGCCTAATGAAACATGTTTTGGGTATGAAAGGTTTAAACTGGATATTCATTATTCTTACTATTGTAAAAGCATATTATATTACTTGGGATTTCATGCATATGCGTGACGAAACTAAAGGTTTAAGACGTGCTGTAGTATGGACTACAATTTTCTTAATTCTTTACTTAGTTTTTATATTATTACAAGAAGGTGGTTACGTTTTTAATGTTTATAAAGACGGATTTATCAAAAGAGATTTTTAAAGACATTTATTACCAATGAGTGTCACACTGAGCTTGTCGAAGTGTAAATGTTAAAATATAAATTAAAAGGTGGTTTTAAGAACCACCTTTTTTATTTTTGCATAGTTTTATTTGTAACTCAAAAAGAATAAACTAAAATGAATTTAAAGAAAGTTGGTAGGTATACGGTTTTGGTGGTTTTATTCTTTCTTCCAGTAACGTTTTTATTATTCTTATATCCTGCTACTCATAACTATAATCCCTTAGATATAGTTAATGAAGATATTATAGAGTTAAACGATTTTAATTCGTTAGATAATGAAAAGGTTGTTCTAAAAGATCATATTACCGTTTTAGGTTTTTTAGGAGAAAAACCAATGCTTAAATCTACAGCAGCTTCAAATCTAAAAGAGTTGGTTTATGATAAGTTTAAAGGGTTTAAAAAATTTCAGATAGTTATTGTTGCTCCAAAAGGAACAGAAGAAACTGTAAAACAGTTAAAACGAGAGATAAGTCAATATGAAAACCTAAAGTTTTGGCATTTTGTTTTTGGAGAACCAGAGAAAATAAGAAAACTATATAAAACAGTTAAAACGAATATAGCATTAGATATTAACTTAGCTGTAGATGAAGTTTTTATCATAGATAAGGAATTGAATCAACGAGGTAGAATAGATGATAGAGAAGATAATGAGAAAGAAAAGAAGAAACCTCTTTACGGTTTAAATAGCTATAACTGTATAGAAGTAGCTACCATAAAAAATAAAATGAGTGAAGACATGCGTATTTTGTTTACTGAGTATAGGCAGAAACGAAAAGGGGAATTCAATTCAACTGTAAGACGCGCCAACGATTTAAAAGCTGTAGAAGAATAAACGTCAGTTCGAGTGATTCCGATTGTAATCGGAATTGCCAGCCTGCCGTCAGGCAGGTATCGAGAACCAATAATAGATACAATGAGCAAAAAGAACAACTACTCATACATAGGAATTGCTTTTATCATTTTAGTTTTTGGGATTATATTCGTACCAAGAATTGTAGATAGAATTAAAGAAGGAGATATTACAAGGCAAGAAAGTCGCAGTGATTATGCAGACGATAATAAAAAGAAAGTTTCAGATTTAGTGTTCATTCCTGGGGTAGAAGGAAACAAACGTGTGCCAGAGTTTAGTTTTATTAATCAAGATGGAAAAACCATTACAGATAAAGACTATTTAGGAAAAGTATATGTTGTTGAATTTTTCTTTACTACATGTCCCACTATTTGCCCTAGAATGAATCAAAACTTGGTTAAAATTCAAAACGAATTTAAAGACTTTGAAAACTTTGGGGTGGCGTCTTTCACTATTAATCCAGAGTATGATACTTCAGAAATATTAAAAGAATACGCAAAAGCCTATGAGATAACAAATCCTAATTGGCATTTAATGACTGGTGACAAAGAAGCTATTTACAATTTAGCTAATAAAGGCTTTTATATTATTGCAGCAGAAAATAAAGATGTAGAAGGTGGTTTTGAACATTCAGGAAACTTTGCTTTAATAGATAAAAACGGATTTATACGCTCAAGAAAAGATGCATCTGGTAACCCTTTAATTTATTATGAAGGTATTACTTCAGAAGAAGAGCAAATAAATGATGAAGGTCAAAAAGAACAAATAAGCCTACTAAAAGAAGATATTAGAAAACTATTAAAAGTATAGAATTGCTATTCAGAGAGACTCGTGCTGAGTGTCACACTGAACGTAGTCTAAGTAAGCAAAGAATCTAATAATATGGACAATCAAGAAGTTTCAAATCATAAAAAATATAATAAGTTAATAGTAATTTTATCTATTGTAATTCCTGTAGCAGTAGCGGCACTTTTCAAAATAAAAATAGATATAGAACTCCCAGTTTTTTTACCTCCTATTTACGCGGGGATCAATGCCTTAACAGCAGTTGTTTTAATATTAGCAGTATTCAATATTAAACAAGGAAATAGAATAGCTCATGAAAAATTAATAAAGTTTGCTATCCTTTTATCGGTGCTATTTTTAGTGATGTATATTTTACATCATATGACTAGTGATTCTACAGTTTATAAAGGTGGTTATAGAGGTTTATACTTATTCATTTTAATAAGTCACATAGTATTATCTGTAGCAGTCATTCCGTTTGTATTAATTACTTATGTTAGAGGTATTACTAATAATATTGAAAAGCATAAAAAAATAGCTAAAATTACATTTCCGTTATGGCTATATGTTGCTGTAACTGGTGTTATAGTGTATTTTATGATTTCACCATTTTACTAAATTTAAACGTCATTCTGAGCGTAGCGTAAGAATCTGTGTAATGAAACGAAAAATAATTTTAATTCTTTTTTCTTTTTTCTTTTCTCTTTTGAGTCTAAAGAGCAACTCCCAATGCGCTATGTGTAGAGCTGTTTTAGAAAGTGAAGAGACTAAAACTACAGCTGAAGGAATAAATGATGGGATTGTATATTTAATGGCTATTCCTTACTTACTTGTTGGAGGAATTATATTCTATATCTACAAGAAATACAGAACGTTAAAAAAATAATAAAAAGTTTTTAGCACGGTTTATGTAACATTTCTTTGCATTTGTAGTCTTACAAAAAAGTAGATTACTTAAAAGATCAATCAGAAATGCTAGAAATTAAAAATCTTCACAAATCCTATCCTATAGGAGACTCAAGTTTACATGTTTTAAAAGGGATAGATCTTTCGGTAAAAGAAGGAGAAATGGTAGCAATTATGGGGTCTTCTGGTTCAGGAAAATCTACATTGCTAAACATTATAGGTATGTTAGATGAGGCAGATTCAGGACAATATATCTTAGATGAACTTCAAATTAAAAATTTAACAGAAAAGAAAGCGGCTGTATATAGAAATAAATTTTTAGGTTTTATTTTCCAGTCTTTCAATCTTATTAGCTATAAAAATGCTATAGAGAATGTTGCATTGCCTCTATATTATCAAGGTATGAAACGTAAAGAGAGGCAAGAGCTTGCGTTATTTCATTTAGAGAAGGTAGGGTTGGCAAATTGGTCAGATCACTTACCAAAAGAATTGTCTGGAGGTCAAAAACAACGTGTTGCAATAGCTAGAGCATTAGCTGCTAATCCAAAATTATTATTAGCCGATGAGCCCACAGGAGCATTAGATACCAAGACTTCATATGAAATCATGGAGTTCATACAGCAACTAAATGATGAAGGAAAAACTATTTTAATGGTAACGCATGAAGAAGATATTGCAAACATGTGTAAACGTATTGTGAGATTACGTGATGGTGTTATAATGGAAGATAAAAAAGTAACACAAGTAAGAGCGGCACAATATGTTTGATAGAGATCTTTGGAGTGAAGTATTTAATAGCATTAAAAAAAATAAAATGCGAACCTTTCTCACAGGTTTTTCTGTGGCGTGGGGTATATTCATATTAATACTTCTATTAGGATCAATAAAAGGACTTCAAAATGGGTTTGCAAAACAATTTGAAGATGATGCAAGCAATACAGTTTATATATGGCCAAATGTTACTAAAAAGCCTTATGGAGGGTTTGATGCGGGTAGAAGAATTACCCTCAAAAATAAAGATGTTGAATATATAAAAGGAAGTTTTGAAGGAAGTTTTGAATATATTTCATCTGTTTTTAGTAGAAATTTAACCGTTAAATATAAAAAGGAGTTTTCTAATTTTCCAATTTTAGCAGTTTATCCAGATTATCAATACATAGAAAAAACAACTGTAGAAAAAGGGCGTTTTTTAGAAAATCGAGATATTGAGAAAAAGGATAAAGTAGTTGTTTTAGGAAAAAAAGTAGTTGATGAACTATTTAAAGATGAAGATCCAATAGGGAAGACAGTGATAATGAATGGTTTTCCATATAAAGTTATTGGGGAATTTTCAGATGGGGGTAATGAACGAGAAGAGAATAAGGTATATGTTCCAATAACTACATTTCAAAGAATTTATGGGAATACAGATGTTGTAAACAACATCGTTCTCACTTACAATCCTAAATTTAATTTTGCTGAAGCTATTAACTTTTCAGATGTATTAGAAGAAGTTTTAAAAAGAAGAATGATAATACATCCAGAAGATCAAGGAGCTATTTATTTTAATAATAGTGCAGAAGGGTTTTCTAACATCACCGAGTTTACAAATATGCTAACCGTTATCAGTGTAGCCGTTGGTTTTTTAATTCTGGTAGCAGGAATTGTAGGTATTGGTAATATTCTAGTATTCATTATAAAAGAAAGAACTAAAGAAATAGGAATTAGAAAAGCTTTAGGAGCAAGACCATCTCAAGTTATGCGCTTGGTAATTTTAGAATCTATTTTTATAACAACTGTTTCTGGTGTTGGAGGACTGTTGTTTGGAACAGGACTCTTGGCAATAGTAAGTCCTTTGCTAGATCTTCCAGCTTTTTCTAAACCTTCGGTAGACAATACTACCGTAATCATTGCCACAGTTATATTAATTATAGCAGGCGTTTTTGCAGGGTTAATACCAGCATTAAGAGCTGCAAATGTTAAACCTATTGTTGCACTAAGAGCAGATTAATATGGGAGGACTTTTTGATAGAGATTTATGGAGTGAAGTTTTTAGTACATTATCTAAAAACATTACACGGACACTGCTTACAACACTTGGGGTTATATTTGCAATTATTATTTTATTACTTCTATTAGGAGCAACCACGGGTATGAAAAATGGCTTTGATAAAATCTTTGCCGGAACAGCTACTAACAGTATGTTTGTTTGGACTCAGCGTACTTCTATGCCATATAAAGGGTTTGAAAAAGGACGAGATATAGATTTTTCTTTAGATGATTTAGAGTTAATTAAAAGAGAAGTTAAAGAAATTGATGTTATAGCTCCTAGAATTCAATTAGGTAACTTTAGATCTACCACAACAGTTTTCAGAAACGGACAAAATAGTGGGTCTAGTGTTTATGGAGACTTTCCTGAGATTGATCAAATTTCGAAAAAACGAATTGTTGAAGGGCGTTTTTTGAATCAAAACGATCTAGATGAATTTAAAAAAGTATGTGTTATTGGTCAAGATACTTATAAACTTTTATTTAAAAAAGACGAAGATCCAATAGGTAAATATATTCAAATTAATGGTGTCTATTTTACCGTAATAGGAGTTTATAAAAAACCTAAGAATATTAATTTTGATGGTGAAAATGCCGTATTTGTGCCTTTTTCTACATTCCAGAAAGCCTTTAATAGTGGTAATGAGGTTGGTTGGTTTGCAATTTCGGTTAAGCCAGATAAACAAGTTGCTCCTGCATTAAATAAGATAAAAAAACTATTAAAGGCTAAGTATAAAATTCACCCTAAAGACCCAAGGGCAATTGGATCTTTTGATTTTTCACAAATATTTACAGGTATTAGTGTTTTTACAATAACACTACAAGGTTTTTCATTTTTTGTTGGAATTTTCACGTTGTTGGCAGGTATTATTTCAGTGAGTAATATTTTGTTAATAACTGTAAAAGAACGTACTAAAGAAATAGGCATAAGAAGGGCTTTGGGAGCTACACCTAAAATTATTAAAAGGCAAATAATTTTAGAATCTATAGTTTTAACTACCGTAGCAGGATTATTAGGTTTTGTATTATCAGTTGGAGTTTTACTTTATATAGATTATGAGTATGCAGGAAAAGGAGATGCGCCTTTTGAAAACCCAATGATAAACTTTACCCAACTAATTGTCACTTTTATTTTAATGATAGGGTTAAGTGTTTTAATAGGTATGATTCCTGCTAAACGTGCTGTAAAAATAAAACCAATAGAAGCTTTAAGAGAAGAATAAATTATAAACTTAAAATAATGAATAAACAGCTAAAAATCACACTAATTATATTTTTTATTTTGCTGGTAGGGATTGCCATATTAGCAGTATTTAAAAAGAATAATAAGCCTAAAGAAACTTTTAAAACAGAAAAATTATCTAAGGCAAATATTATAAATAAAGTAGTGGCAACGGGCAAAATAATACCAGATGATGAAGTTGAAATTAAACCTCAAATTTCAGGAATTATAGAAAAAATTTATGTAAATGAAGGTGATGCCATTAAAAACGGAGATTTAATTGCTACTATTAAAGTGGTTCCAAACGAACAGTCTTTAAATAGTGCCAAAGGAAGAATAGATAATGCAAAAATTGTTTTAGATAATGCCAAAACCGAATATAATAGAAATAAAATATTATTCGAAAAAGGAGTTATTTCAACGCAAAGCTTTGATACTTTTACATTAAATTACAATCAAGCAAAACAAAACTTAGCAAATGCTATTAGTGATTATTCTATTATTAAAAGAGGGTCTGCAGGTGGTTCAAGTACAGCAAACACAAATGTGAAAGCTACAGTTTCTGGTACTATTTTAGAAATACCAGTTAAAGAAGGTGACCAAGTAATAGAAAGTAACAATTTTAATGCAGGTACAACCATATCTACAATAGCAGATTTAGGTAAAATGATTTTTGAAGGTAAAGTTGATGAGGCCGAAGTAGGCAAGTTAAAAATAGGGATGCCTTTAAATATAAAACTAGGAGCTATTCAAGACAAAGAATTTGATGCGAAATTAAGATTTATTGCTCCTAAAGGAACTGAGGATCAAGGAGCTGTTCAATTTAAAATTGAAGGAGATGTAAATGTGGAGTCTACAAATTCATACATAAGAGCAGGATATAGTGCTAATGCAGATATTGTTTTAGAGAAAAAAGATAGTATACTAGTTATTAAAGAAGCATTGCTACAATATGATAAAGACACAAAAAAACCATATGTAGAAGTCATGTTAGATGAAGCCAATTATGAAAGGCGTGATATAGAAACGGGAATATCTGATGGGATTAATATGGAAATCATCTCTGGGTTAAAAGAAGATGATAAAATTAAAGTTTGGAATAAACTTGCTAAGAAAGATGATAAGGAAAATGAAGACAATTAAAAAATTAGCTTTTACATTTGCAGTATTAATATGTGTTTCTTCTGTTGCTCAACAGAAAAAATGGACTTTAAAAGAATGTGTTAAACATGCTATTGATAATAACATTTCTGTTAAACAAGGTAAGAATGATATTCTTATAAAAGAGCAGGATGTTATTGGGGCTAGAGGCCAATTTTTACCATCATTAAGTGCAAGTACAGGACAGCGTATGGGTATTGGCTCTGGTTTTGATCAAGTAACTAATCAACGTATAACTAACCAAACAACACATTCTTTTAATTACAATATTGGTGTAAATCAAAATATTTTTAATGGGTTTAGAACATTGAATATATATAAATCTGCAAAACTAGATTTAGAAACCAGTGCGTTAGAACTTAAGAGAATACAAGACGATATATCATTAAATGTGGTAAACTCGTATTTAAATGTATTATTCAATAAAGAAAATTTAGAAGCAGCTCAAGCACAGTATGAATTTTCAGAAAAACAATTAAATCAAGTTAAAGAATTAGTAGATGCGGGTGTTCAACCTAAAGTTAATATATATGATGCTGAAGCTACTTTAAGTGGAGATGCTCAGAGTTTAACGGTTGCCGAAAACAATTATAATTTATCATTATTAACATTATCTCAATTATTACAGCTGCCTTATAATGGCTTTGAAGTAGAAATTATAGATGTTTCAAATCCTTCTGCAGCTTTACTTTATAATGATGTTAACCCTATTCTAGAATATGCTTATCAGAATAGAAATGAAATTAAGGTTGCTGAAAAGAATATTGAAAATGCAGAACTCAGTACACAAATATCTAAGGCAGGATATTACCCATCTGTTAATTTTAATTATGGTTTTGGGTCTGTTTGGAGTGAATCTAAAAATGATTTTATTAAGCAAGCCTTTTTTAGAGAGTTAGACTTGTTAAAAGGACATAACTTCAATTTAAGTGTAAATATTCCAATATTCTCAAGATTTCAGAATAAAACAGCAGTAGCTAAATCTAGAATTCAAGAAGAAAACTCTAAATTAAATTTTGAGCAGGTTAAATTGAATTTAGAATCTAATATACAACGTGCTTTTACCGATGCTCATGCTGCATTTAAAACATTTGAATCTTCAAAAAAATCTTTAGAATCACAAGAATTGGCTTTTAATAATGCCCAAGAACGTTATAATATTGGGGCAATGAATGCTTTTGATTTGGAACAATCTAGAGTACGTTTTATACAAGCGCAAACATCCCTTATTAATGCTAAATATGATTTTGTTTTTAAGACAAAAATTTTAGACTTTTACCTCGGTAAATTTTCAATGGATTAGATAGTGTATATTTTAAATATAGAAACAGCAACAACTAATTGTTCTGTTTCAGTTTCAAAAGAAGGCAAAACTATTGCCTTAAAAGAAGATAGTAGAAATGGGTATTCACATGCTGAAAAACTACATGTGTTTATTGATGAAGTTTTAGCTGAAGCAAATATTAGTAAAACTGATTTAAATGCCATAGCTGTTAGTAAAGGTCCTGGCTCTTACACAGGTTTAAGAATTGGTGTTTCGGCAGCTAAAGGGTTGTCTTTTGCTTTAGATCTACCTCTAATCTCTGTACCAACTTTAGATGCCTTGGCTAATCAAGTAAGTTGTGATGAAGCTGTCATTATTGCCATGTTAGATGCACGTAGAATGGAAGTGTATTCTACAATTTACAACAGCAATCATGAGCAAATAAGAGAAACACAAGCGCAAATTTTAGATGAAACATCTTTTGACAATCATTTAAATGAAGGAAAGGTGTACTTTATTGGTGATGGCGTTGAAAAAACGAAAGAACTTATCAATCACCCAAATGCTATATTTATTGAAGATAAATTACCATCTGCAAAAGAAATGGGTGCCTTGGCGTATGATAAATATAAAACAAGCGACACCGAAGATGTCGCTTATTTTGAACCATATTATTTAAAAGATTTTGTGGCAATAAAGCCTAAATCTTAAGCGTCTTTATGTATTTCAACACTGTGTGGGTAAGGAATTTCAATACCTGCAGCGTCTAATGCTATTTTACATTGTTCTGTAGTTCCAAAGTAAACATCCCAATAATCATCTACAGTTGCATAAGGTCTAACAGCAAAATTTACAGAGCTATCAGCTAATTCAGAAACATTTACACTTGGTGCAGGATCTTTTAATACTTTAGGGTTAGAAGTTAAAACATTCATTAAAACCTCTTTGGTTTGTTTAATATCTGCATCATAACTAACACCAATAGTTAAATCTACACGCAGTTTTCCTTCTGTAGAATAGTTGGTGATATTTCCATTAGACAACGTTGCGTTTGGAATTATAATTTCTTTATTTGTTGGAGATACAATTTTAGTGGTGAAAATTTCTATTTCTTTTACCACACCTAATTCTCCTTGTGCTTCAATTAAGTCACCAATTTTTATTGGTTTAAAAATCATAAGTAATACTCCACCAGCAAAATTTGCTAAAGAACCTTGTAAAGCCATACCAATAGCTAAACCAGCAGCAGCTAAAATAGCAGCAAATGATGTAGTTTCAACTCCAACAGTACCAAGTATAGAAACGATTAAAAGTATTTTTAAAGCCCATTTTATAAGGTTGAGTAAAAACTTTTTAAGGCTGGTATCATAGTTGCCTTTATCCATAACTTTACCTGCTGCCTTATTAATAATCTTGATTACCCATGAACCAATAATCCATATAGCAATTGCCGTTAAAACTTTAGGACCGTAATCTTTAACAAAGTCTAATGCATAATTAGCATAGTCAGTTCCTTTTTCAATTAAATCTTCTTCTTGGTAATACATAATTTGATGAGTGTTTATTAGTGTTATAAAATTAAGTTTTTTATGTGTTTTTATATCTTTACTAAGATGAAAAAACTGTTAAAAATATTGCAGAAAACAAATTGTTAATGCAATTATAGCAGGAACTGTTTGTACATAAAACAGTTTAATTTTCTTTGTAGAGTAAGACCCATAAATACCTGCAATAGTCACGAAAAAAAGAAATAAAATAGCAACTTCTATATTATTTTTTAACAAAGAATAAATTAACCCAGCTGCCAAAAAACCATTATAAAGCCCTTGGTTAGCAGCTAAAACCTTGGTTTCCTCAGCAAATTCTTTTGATTTTAAACCAAAGGCTTTAATACCTCTAGGTTTTGTCCATAAAAACATTTCAAGGACTAGAAAATATAAGTGCTCTAAAGCAACAATAATTATTAAAATGATAGTTAGTGTATTCATTTTTTATTCTTTTAAAAATTGAATGGCTTTTTCGACTTCGCTAACAGGAAGTTTACAAGCCTTATTTACACAAACATAAATTAATGTAGCATCAGGGTTGTACCTGTTTAAAAGTAATGGCATTTTACTGTCTTCTGTACTTCCGGCAATTAATTTATTAGGTAAATATGTATTATTAAGCGCTTCTATTCTTTGTTTAGCATCTGCTCCTACAACAGCAACTTCGTAATATGGGTTGGTATAATTCAACATTAAATCTAACCAATTTGAATATCCTGAAGCATATTCCTGAATTTCTGGCTTCACATTATTAAGCATTGTTACGGCAGTTTTGTTGAAATGTTCATTATCAAAATAATGCCCTAATTTAAATAGGTTTTTTGCCATTATAGAATTACTACCAGGAATTACATTATCTCTATATTCAATACTTCTGGAAACTAAAGAGGTATCTTCATTTGAGGTGAAATAAAACATATTGCTAGTTTTATCAAAGAAATGATCAAAGGTGTAATTAGTTAAATCTCTTGCATTGTTTAGCCATTTGGTATCTAATGTGTTTTCGTATAAAGCAATAAAAGCATCAATAACAGTTACATAATCTTCCATATAGCCATTAATTTTACTTTCGCCATCTTTATAAGTATGATATAACCCGCCATCATCTTTCATCATTTTTGCAGTAATAAAAACAGCATTTTTTAAAGCGATTTCTAGATATTCAGGTTTTTGAAATACTCTGTAAGCATCAATATATCCTTTAAGCATCAGTCCGTTCCAGGATGCAAGGGTTTTATCGTCTAATCTTGGTTTAGGGCGTTTATTTCGGGTTTCTAAAAGAAGTGCTTTCCAAGAAGTGATTTTTTCATAAAGTTCTTCTTTTGAAATAGTATGCTTTTTTAAAATGGAAGCTTCTTCATCTTTTCTTATTAATACATAATTTCCGTGTTCCCATAATCCGAAGTTATTCACATTGTAATAATCAGAAAACAATTCAAAATCTTCAGCTAATAAATTTTTAAGCTGGTCTTTATTCCAAACATAAAAAGCCCCTTCTTCAAGTTCACCTTCAGCGTTATTACTATCAGCATCGAGAGAGGAGTAAAAAGCCCCTTCTTCAGTAGTCATTTCTCTTTTTACAAATTCTAGTGTTTCTTCTGCGGTATTTTTATAAAGTTCATTTTTAGTTAGAAGATAAGCATCTGCATACAAACTAACCAATTGTCCATTATCATACAGCATTTTTTCAAAGTGAGGTACGTGCCATTTTTCATCTACAGAATATCTTGCAAACCCCCCGCCAACTTGATCAAAGACACCGCCATGAGCCATTTTTGAGAGTGTAAGATTTACATAGTCTAACAATTCTTTATCATTATTTTGATAAGCATATCTTAACAAAAAATGGTAATTATTAGGCATCATAAATTTTTGTGTTCTATCTAAACCACCTAGTTTGTTGTCAAATTCTTTGGACCACGTTTTTACAGATGTTTCAATAAATTCTTTCTCAAATTTAGGTGCATCGGTATTCAACTCTACCATGTCTAGAGTTTTTAAACCTTGTGCTACATTTTCAGCTTGTTTATAAAGCTTATCAGGTTCATTTGTGTAAATTTTATTTAACTGTTCTAAAACACTTACCCATTGATTTTTTGGAAAATAAGTACCACCCCAAACAGGTCTTCCGTCGGGTAAAGCAATTACGTTTAATGGCCATCCGCCACTACCAGTCATGAGTTGTACGGCATTCATATAAGCTTGGTCTACGTCTGGTCTTTCTTCTCTATCTACTTTAATATTTACAAAGTTCTTATTCATTACGTCTGCCACTAAACTATCTTCAAAACTTTCATGTTCCATAACATGACACCAATGACAAGCGGAATATCCAACGCTTATGAGCATTAATTTTTTTTCAGTTTTTGCCTTTTCTAAAGTTTGATCATTCCAGGCTTTCCAATCAACTGGGTTATGAGCATGTTGAAGAAGGTATGGGCTCGTTTCATTAATTAGATCGTTTGTGTATTTATGAGCCATTTTATTTGACGCTTTACTTCCGCAGTTATAAAGACCTACAGAAAGTATTATGAGTAAAAAATAAGAGTATCGCATAATTTCAAAAGTAAACATTAAAAAACAAAAAAAGCACTCGAAAGAGTGCTTTAACTATATATAAAATGGTATTTATTAAGGGGCTAATCTATTTCAAAAGTTATTTTAAGATTTACTCTAAATTCTGTTACTTCTCCATCTTTAACGCTAGCGCTTTGATCTTGAACATATACAGAACGAATGTTTTTTAAACTTTTTGAAGCTTGCTTTACTGCTTTCTTTGTAGCGTCTTCCCAACTTTGTTCTGAGTTAGATAACACTTCAATTACTTTTAATACTGCCATAATATTATGTTTTAAATTAGTGAATACTTACTTAGTATAATTTAGAAACAAGAGGCTGTAAAAAGTCACAGCTAAAATGAATTAGCCATTAATAGCCTCTACCATTTCTACTTTTCCTGGTAATAGTTGTTTTAGCATATTTTCAATGCCATTTTTTAATGTAAATGTTGATGATGGGCACCCACTACAAGCACCTTGAAGCAGTACACTTACATTTTTTGTATTTTCATCATAAGATAAAAATTGAATATTTCCACCATCACTAGCAACTGCTGGTTTTACGTACTCCTCAAGAATGTTTACTATTTCTTTTGAAATATCATCAAGGGCATCAAAACTAGAGTCTTTTTGTTGTGTAGTTTGTTCAAGTTTTTCAGCTGCTTCTGGTAACACAACTTCTTTCCCACTTTCTATAAAATTCTTTATAAATTCTCTTATTTCAACAGTAATGTCTTGCCATTCTGCCATGTCATATTTTGTTATGGAGACATAGTTTTCTTCAATAAAAATACTTTTTACAAATGGTAAATGAAAAAGTTCTGTTGCTAGAGGAGATAATTTAGCTTCATCAATAGAAGTAAATTCAAAAAGAGCTGTTACTAATTTTTTATTAGCTACAAACTTCATTACCGATGGGTTAGGAGTTGCTTCAGCATATACCGTTACTGGCACTTTTTTAGGAGCTTCTGCTTCTATAATAACCACGCCGCCATCGTTTAAATACGCTTCAATTTGTTGTGCGACTTCATCTTGTACATCTTTCCATTCTACAATATCATAGCGCTCTACAGCCACAAAATTCCCTGATATATATACCTTTTTTACAAATGGTAAATAAAACAATTGTTGCGCCAGAGGAGATGATTTAGCATCGTCAATATTATTAAATTCAAAACTTTGGTGTTTTGTAATAAACTGATTTACCTCAAATTTTAGTATTGAGTTATTTGATGTTTCTTGCACTGAAACCTTGAAAGTGTTCATTTTAGCTAATTTTTTACAAAAATACTAAAAGAAAACTATAGATATCCATATATTTGAGTTCTATGTCTTAAATATTTAAGATGTTTCTAGAATAGAAATTTTTTTTATTCTATTTCGTGTAATTTTTTAATAATCAAGACGTTTGCATAACACCAAACCTACTTGGTATATAAGTTATGAGATTAAAAAATATTTTAAAATTTGTAATAGTAGTTATTGTAACGAATATTACTTCTGCCCAAGAAGGTCTACCAATTTATACTGATTATTTAACCGATAATTATTATTTAATTCATCCTTCAATGGCTGGGGTTGCTAATTGTGCTAAAATTAGAATGACAGCGCGCCAACAATGGTTTGGTCATGAAGATGCGCCTAAATTGGTAACGTTAAGTGCTAATGGAAGAATAGGAGATACGCCTTCTGCAATTGGAGGAATTTTATATTCTGATGAAAATGGATTTCATTCTCAAACAGGTGCTTATGCAACCTATGCTCATCATTTATTGTTTTCAAGAAGCGAGGTTGATTTAAACATGTTGTCTTTTGGTTTAAGTGCAGGAGTTATACAATACAAACTAGATGAGACTACTTTTTTAGTTGGAGCTCCAATGGGAGATCCTGCTATTCAAGGAATAGTACAAAACGCTACTAATTTTAATGTGGATTTTGGTTTTTCTTATCAATATCTAGATTATTACATTCATGGTACCGTTAAAAATTTACTTAAAAATAAAGGACTTAATACCGATATTGTTTTAAATACCAATGGTGCTAATACCGATAATTTAAGACGTTATATTTTTACAGGAGGTGCTATACTTTCAAAATTTGGTAGTGCTTGGAGTTATGAACCTTCTGTTATGTTTCAATACAGAGATGCTACTCAAGAGGCTTCTATTGACCTAAATGGTAAGGTTTATAGAAGAATGGATTTTGGAACAATTTGGGGTGGTTTATCTTATAGAAATAGTTTTGATGGGGCTGAATATATTGATGGTAGTAGAGTAAATAGCCAAAGATTACAGCAAATAACACCTCTTGTAGGTGTTAATTATAAGAACTTTATGTTTGCATATACATATACTCATCAAGCCAATTCTGTGGTTTATACCAACGGCGGATTTCATCAATTTACTTTAGGATTCAATTTTGGTTGTAGAAGAGAGCGTTTTGAGTGTAATTGTCCAGCGGTTAATTACTAAATAAAAGTGACTAGTCCTAAATAACCGTTACAGTTTTAACTAGGATTAAATATATTAAATCTCTGAACAAACCATGGTTTGTTC